>JAVRCF010000029.1:0-83464 GCA_034530935.1 Aulosira sp. DedQUE10
GATTACCTACTCAATTCTTCTGTTGTTTTTTCACGACTTTTTCAGCAAGCCCTAACTAAAGTTTCTCAAATAGACACAAAGCCTAAATCATCCATTTTTTGAATTTGGTGCCGTGGTAGTCGTTTTCACTTCTTGCCATCGTTGTCGTAGTTGCTGCAAATTAGGAGCATGGCTACCATAACGCCATTTCACATAGGCTTGACAGATTTCGTCTATTATCTGAGCGTTTGCTGGGGAATGATGCTGGTAAGCTACTTTGGCATACTCTAAGGGTGTTTGTGCAGGATGTTTACCTAAACCTTTTTTAGCTGTCCATTGCAGCATTTGTTGATAAAGGTTTTCCATTGGGGATAATTTATTTAACCAGCGACGGTTAAGCCACTCGCGCCACTGCAACCAACCTAGCCAAGTAAAGAAAGCAGTGGTAGTGGACAAAATTAAGCCAGTCAAGACACCCAGCCAACCTTGAGAGAATAAAGCAAAAAACCAAGCGATCGCTTTAATCACCCAGCTAAATATCGTCCCAAATAGATAATCAAGCCAGCCTTTAACTGGAGAAGGTAACCATCCAGCCACCCAGCGCCACAGTTGGTGCAGCACACTAAAGGTCTGAGTATCTTCTACTGAAGGAGGTATGAGGGGATGGTTGGGAATTGGATCAAAGGCAAACCAGCCATATTTAGGAAAGTAAACTTCCGTCATGGCATAGGCATCAGTATTCCGGACAACATACATCCCCGTGAAGGGATTAAACTCTCCTGGGCTAAATCCTGCTACCAACCTTGCGGGAATGCCAATAGAACGCAGCATAACCGTGAGTACTGTGGAGAAGTGGTCTGGGTAGCCTCCTTTATACTTAAACAAAAAAGCTTCAACCAAGTCTTCTTTGTCACCTAAATAAGGCAGTCCTAAGGGATTATCGGGAATAGAATAGTTTTGCTTTAAGTACTGGGCTAGGTAAAGAGTTTTTTCATAGGCGGAATCTAGGGTTTTATATGACTTTCCTACCCGTTCCCGATTGTAGTTAGCGAGGATATCTTCGGTACGTTGCCTGACTTTTTCGGCAATTTCCGGTGGAATTTGCAGATAATGATTTTTGATACTTTGCGGATATTTAGAAGCAGCTTGCCCTAACTTAATGCGATCGCGGTATGGTACTTCCGAAATTACTGTATAGGTAAGATCTTCTGATAGTTCCACAGGCGATCGCAAGCCATTTTCTTGATCAATAGCGATCATCGCTGTGGGAAAGTAAATTTCCTTGGGATCAGCCAGCGCTGGAATCAAGTTAGGTAAATCCGCGACTACCGTATAAGTTTGTACTACCTCTTGAGTTTTCCCACTAATAGCCGGACGAGGGAGAAAAATTTGGTAAGACCAAGGCGATCGCCTCAGGGTGGTAACATCTTCATTACGAGATACCTCCCATCCCTTACCTGTATAACGATCAAATGCCAATACTCGCCAAAAACCCTCAGCCTGCGATCGCACCCGCATCACCACCTTGGGCTTCATCTCGCCTCGCAGGTTCTGGTTCATTTGGCTATTAAAACCGTAATAAAAATTCTTATCTACGTTGCCTGGCTTGCCGTTTGCGCCTTGGCCATCACCATTGCTACCATTGCCTTGATTTTTTTTATTACCTTGGCGGACATAACCAGGATTAATAATGCTCCGCCCTGTAAAATTGCCTTTGATTGCAATAGAGGAACTTACAGGAAAGGTACGTAATTGATAACCAGGAAACCTAGGTAAAACGGCAAAAATAGCCAGCCCTAGAGCCACAATTAATATAAATAGTAAAAAATAAAAAGGTAAAAGAGCAGATAATTTTTTCTCTTTTACCTTTGGTTTTTTGAGGTTTAGCTTCTCCAAGCCAAGTCTTGAGCGATAATCTTGGACTAAAGTTGGCAATGCGATCGCTAAAAATAACAGCAGCACAGGCGCAAATGCTAAAGTTTGACTCAGCGTTGCTGCCACACCTAGTAAAATTAGCCCAATGACAATTGAATAGCCCAAGTCCTTACGACGGGGCATATCAAAGCTGTGGAGTATCTGAAGTTGAATCAACAACTCTGCTAAACCTAGGCGCGTATCATTTAATTCCCCTAATAAGCGCCCAAAGAAAGCACCCAGTGCTATTAACATTCCTATGGCAATGCAAAACTTGACTGTAATATTGGCATTGCGGCGACAGCGGTAACTCCAAATTGCACCCATGACACTTACAGGAATAGCCCAAAGACTCAATTTAGTCTCGGCGGCAATATCCGTCGCCACAATTCCCGTAATTACCAAAGCTATCACTAGCACCCGTAAGGAAATTGAATCTTCCACTTCCATAAAAGGCGACTTCTGCTTATTTTGCCGCCAGTAGTCATGTCCTATAGGTAGACGCCAAAACCGATTTATCCTGGATAAGTTAAACATTTAAAGTACGAGCCAAGCGATGATGTAGACGCTAAGACACAATGCTGGGTATGGAAATTAACTAACCTGCCTCCAGCTACTACCCTACCCTACTCTATGAAAACGCCTTTAGCGAATGGGAATTCCCTAAGTAAAGTGGTGGCAAATTTTAAACCGCGTCTATGTAAATCTACGCGTCTTGTGCTAGGTTCTACCAATCAATATATGTTTGCGTAGGCTCCCTCAATACCGCTTGTTGAAAAAAAAGATAAATTTCAAAACCAGGATAATCTTCAATTATCTATTGACGCTTATCAAACTTGGGTGCTAGTAGTGACCATTTCGCCTAAGTAGGATTAATCACAAATAAAAGTGGCTGTTGGTCTATTTCTGGGAAATCCACTTCTAAGGTATAACTCTGGTTGAGTTGCTGACAGGGTAATTCTACACTCAGGCTTCCCAGACTCGACGACTGCGCTACTGCTTGGGTACCCTTACCTTGAAGTTGGAAAATCCCTCTCGTGGGTAACTCACCTTGAACACGCAGTTTTCCCCTCTGAGACTGATATTCTATTTTCAGCTTCAGAACACCTGCAGTAGTTAGCCATTCTCTTTCTACCACTGGATTGGTTAGTGAGATGGGTATAGTCAGATTCTCTAACAGTTGTTTAACTGTGAGTAGGGATAACGCTATTTGTTGAGGTTCTCTTAAATCTGAGTAATCGCTCTGAAGATTAGGCATCGTCTCCAGTGAGTCTACAGATCGAGAAGGACTTCTCAGAACTAATCCCGCTATGTCATTAATGGTTTGGGTGTCGTTAGGGAATAACTCTTCCACGGCCTGAACTAATTTTGCCCCCAAAGGCAGGGAAGATGTCAGCAATACTTGACATTTTTCTAACAATTGACGGAAAATGCTTTCCGGCAGGGCAATCGGCAAATTCAGCCTTGACTGTTGTGCTATCCAACCCCAGGCGGGAACTAAAGCTATCGATGGCTCGTCGGCGTAATCGGGATACTCTAGTAATTGTGTTTCCCAAGGGAATAAGGGTGGATGATTTTGAATTTGGATTTGTAACCGATGTTTAATGACGGCTTGAAAACGTTCTTGCACAGTAGGAATTTCTCCCAATAGAAAGGTTTGGGGTGTCCCACCCACCTCTTGCTCTCCACCTTTAAATGCGGCGGTTTGCTTAAGTGGGTTTTCCACCCCGTTAATTTCCTGACAATCTACCGAAGACAACTTAGCGGTGGTGACATTATCTGCCAACACCAAACCAAGTAACTGGTGATGAAAGGATTCTGAGTCACTATTCATGAGTAGATGCACCTGATCCGGACACTAAAGAGTTACGAATTTCCCAAGCTTGTTCAAGAATTTTAAACCAGCGTTTTTGCAGTTGTGCCATAGACAAACCTAAGGTTTTGGCAATTTTTTCGTCAGCTTCTCCTTGTTGCTTCATGTCTAGTAGAGACCGCTGTTTATCATCTAGCTCTGCTGTATATTCTTGCCACTGCTGGGGAGTCAAGCCTAAATTAGTAGGCAAGGAAGCCTCTAACCATTCGTGAACCAATTCCCAACGATGCAACAAGGCAAACCGAATTAAATGATATTTAAAACGCTGCTGTAAGTAATCCCTCTGGCGAGGGGTTAAACCCAAAATCGACTCTATTTCCTGCGCTGAGAGATCCTGGAGGCGGAGGCTAAAGTAATCAGCACAGTCGTTTTGTTGCCGTTGTTCAAGATAAGTTAATAATTCTGTAATCACCACAGAGCGCAAAGTATCTTCTTCCGGTTCTGGTTCTGCTTGCGTTGCCATAGCCGAACGCAATTGTTGTACTGCTGGCTCTTCCCAAGAACCGTCAGCTTCGTTGGCACTACCTTCTGATGCTTGTTCGATATCTACGCTGGTTTCTGGAGGTTGCTGTTGCGAGAAGGTTTGCGCTCTAAGAATAATTAGCTGCTGCTGACGGCCGGGTAAGGGTATCCGGCGCTTACCATAGCGCTCGGTAAATGCCATATACTCTGCCAATTCCAGTAGCGTTTGGGGGCGATAGGCAGCACCCAATTGATTCTCTCGCCGGAAAGCGTTCAAAGCCTCTAGATAAAAGCTCTGTAAAAAATCTTCAATTATAGTTAACCGCCCTTGATAACTTAATTGCTTCTGAGGCGGGTTAATGTAACGATAAATGATGGCACTTAAAGTGCTATGTAATTCGACCCTACCCCGATTTGAACCTAACTGATAGTATCTAATACACTGTTGCAGCCGATGCCGGGCTAAGGTCATTGCTGAATTTTCTATAGCACCGGAAGCTTGAATACGTTTACTCTCGTTGCAAATCCGGTAGACTTCGGCGGCAATTCGTGTTGCCACATCATGGCAATTCCGTTCCGAAGCTTTGGTTAACTGTTGAAGCTCCTTAAATAGGAGTTGAAATATCACCTCCACGCCGATAGAATCTTCTCCCTGAATAGTTGCGGTTGCGGCTGAATTCATAGTCTCTGTTTTTAAAAGACCCTAACATACTTAAACACAACCTGTACGACCGTGGGTGTTGGCTTGATGATTTTGCGTATAAGCTAAACGCAGACCAATCCTGCGTTGAGAATTTGGTTTAGTTTATTATTCCCAACTTTATTGGGATGATCACACTCTGTTTTGATGTTATGGCCATTACCCAGGAGCCGTTGACAAGTCATTATGGATTTAGAAGCACAAATTCAATTGTTGATTGATAATGCACCTCACGATGGTATAACACCACAACTTGTTACAGCAATTGCCCCTGCTTTGAAGGCGATCGCTCATCAGTTACGTCACCCTCAGTATTATATTCTCCAAAGCGTGGAGTCTGAGTGGGTTGTAACTACACTGAGCAATCGAACAAACCCAGGATTAGAAAAACGTGTTATTTACGCATTTCCTACCTTAAAGGATGCCACGCTGACCTTATCTACTGGGCTGGACTTGCAAGTAATAGCTACAGAAATTTCTGTAACTCACATTTTGTTCCAATTGGTAGCATTAGAATCCGTAGATAGTATAGTTTTTTTTGAAACTCCTGGCATGAGTACAAACGCAGTTGAGGTGCAGCGATCTGATTTACAAAACCGGATTCAGCAACAACTACAGCAAAAGCGATCACCAAAACAAGTACCACCTGATATTGCTTAAAGGGCATGAGGTATGGGGCATCGGGCATTGGGTATTGCGTATTTATATACTACTACCCAGTCCTCAGCCCCTAATACAGCCGACTCAATACATAGTTAGCCATGTTAATTAAGGCTTGACGAGGTTCTGAGGGTGGCAGAACTGCAATATGCTCAGTTGCGACTTTAGCGTGGTGATCTGCTAATTCTCGCGCCTGTTGTATTCCCTGACTTTCTTGAATCAGCCCTAGCGCTTGCTCTAAATCTCCTTCTTGGGCAAACTCTCTTTCAATCAATACCTCTAAAAATGGTTTTTCTCCTAAAGCGAATAAAACTGGTGCAGTGAGATTGCCACTTTTGAGATCAGATCCCACTGGTTTACCCAAGGTATCTATTGAACTCGTGAAATCTAAAATATCATCCACAATCTGGAATGCTAAACCCAGATGTTGACCATAGTTATACAAATGATCAGCAATTTCTGGGGATACATCACTGAGTAACCCAGCTGCTTTAGAACTGTTGGCAATTAATGAAGCAGTTTTGTAATAGCTCTTTTTTAAGTAAGTCTCTATCGAGATATTAGTATCAAAGCGATTTAGTCCCTGCTGGATTTCTCCAGCCGCCAAATCCATAATCACTTCGGAAAGCAGTTTCACAACTTCCAAATTATCCAAGTTTGCTAAATACCAGGACGATTGGGCAAAGAGAAAGTCTCCTGCTAATACGGCTATGCGGTTACCAAATAAACTATGAACAGTTGGAACACCACGTCGTATCTGTGATTCGTCAACTACATCATCATGCACCAAGCTTGCTGTGTGGATCATTTCTGTGATCTCAGCTAAGCGTCGGTGACGGGATGTAATGTCTTGTTCTAACATGGTTGCTCGCGCTATCAGCAGAACTATAGCTGGTCTAATGCGCTTTCCCCCAGCTCCAAATAGGTGTTCGGCTGCTGCATAAAGTATGGGGTGGCGATTTCCAACTAGCTGTTTGAGATTATCTGCTAGTATTCGCAGGTCTGCTTCCACAGGGGTAAACAGGGAGGTGGCTGGGGTCATGGATGGGCGGACTCTGGCTTAGGTTACGAAAGTTTACATATCCTATACTCATTTTAAGATAACCCAGGGCCAGCGCAAAGTTTTGATCTGGGAATACCTCACCGATGAATCCTCACTCAGAGCCGAAAGTGTTGCTATAGCTTATTTATTTGCAGTTTCAGGTTGATTATAAATAGTCAGCATAGGGCAGTTAGCTGTGCTCAACAGCAGCAAAATTCTCATATTTTTGTCTAGAAAGCTAAATTTAGACTGAGGATTTTACTAAACGATAGAAGTCAGCCTCTATGCAGAAGATGTAAAAGTGACTGGGGATTAGGAATTAGGGATTGGGAATTAGAGATTAGGCTTGCACAATAAAAATCCTAGGAGCTCTTTAACCTCAGACTTGAGCGAACACTCGTGCCTTGCCAACGGTAGTGGCTCTCCTGTTGCAGTGCTGGACTCAAAGTGCTGACTTATTATTTGACTTCGCTAGCAAAATGTATTTTAAGCTACTGAAAAAGGCTATAATTATTTGCATCCTCTTTCCAAAGCATAATTTCACATCCATCTGGTTTATAGACCTCTTGTATGTGTTCACAATATCTTTACAGGCAAATCAAAGAAATTACTTAAGTAATTCCGTATTTTTATGTAAGATGGTTGCTTTTGATGCTTTCAATAATTTCTGGAGCTAAAAACCCCTTGATTATGAGCATATTTCTTTCTATAAAAAATTTATTACTAAGAAGCAATTTACTTAGTTAAGTTTGCTACATTATTAAATATTTAATATTTATTATTAATTCGTGTAATTAAATACTGTGATTTTTAAGTATAAAGCTAAATTTTTCTCGCTTGTTTAAGTCCTTGAGAAAATTTAAAATTTAGCCACAAAGTTCGCTTAAAAGTCAGGAACCTTGTGTTACGCTAAGATCTAGGGATTTTAAATTTTTCAGATATTCACTCGCCAAAAGTAAATTGCCACTAGGTGATTATACTCTTTAGGAGTTGTGAGTCAATAAATTGTTGTCGCGGTTAAGTCAAGGGAGTAATTCCTGATTTTATAACTGCGGCCTGCAAACCTCTTGGGTTGGAGTTACACGCTACCCGTACAGGGAACAGCTCAGTTTTATTTAACATTGAGCTTTGGCGTTACTCCTGTGAAAGCGGTGTGAGCAGCAATAACGTGGACTAGGTAGACTGCTGAAGAGCGCAGTTAGGGGTTGCTGTTTAGCAATTTAACTGCTCTGGAATGTATAGTCCGCGAAAAATTAAGTTAAATAATAAATCCGTTGTTCGTAGAGCATTCTATCTCTACGGAGTAGTCTAGCATAGCAAACTACAGCCATCAAGAATTAGCTTGGTTGGTGGAAGTTTTACTTATGTTTTGTAAGTGCATATTCGTTTGACAAAGGTGCTGGTAGAACGATGATTTACGGAAATATGCCTATGATGATTTTTATTTTAGCTGCTGGATATTTGTTCACAGTTTACCTACTTTTGGCACTAGCAAAGCGCACAGGAAAAAACGGTGATTCTACAAATATAAGTTTGGCAGGACAAAGGAAACATACACAAGAGCTATCAGTAGCACCAAAGGTGACTGAAGCAGTTAATAGTCAATAGTCAAGGGTCAAGGGTCAATAGTCAAAGAAATTGCTTTAGACTGTAGACTCTTGACTCGTAATTACTTAACCAACAAAGTTTTGTTAGAGATGAGAGGCTTTAGCTTCAGTGAAGCTGACTTCCTCAACTAATGGAGTATAACCTAACCATTGCAATCCGGATTGGGCAAACTGTTGGGCACAGCCGCTAACAGCAAAGCGCGTAGGTAATGGGGGGTGGGTATTCCTTAAACCTAACAGGTCTAAATCTTGGATACAAGCTGCTACAACACTAACAGCCGGATCAACCAGCTTTACATGAGCAGGAAGAAGCGATCGCACAACAGGGGCAAGGTGGGGATAATGGGTACAGCCGTAAACTAGAGTATCAATTTCCTGCTTGATTAACGGTTCTAGATATGAGCGTGCCACTTCTATAGTGTAGGGGTCATGAATGCGGTTTTGCTCAATGAGCGGCACAAATTCTGGACAACCAACTTGCCAGACTTGGACGTTGGGATCGATTTCTAGTATAGCTTGCTTATAAGCATTACTTTTGGCAGTTGCGGGGGTAGCAATCACACCAATGCGCTTGCCATGCTGCACTGCTGCTCTGGCCCCTGGAAGGATAACGCCGAGAATCGGGAGATTAAATTCCTCGCGGACTACTTCGAGAGCTAAAGCCGAACTTGTATTACAAGCCATAATCACCATTTTGACCTGTTGCTGTTGCATCCAGGTCAGAATTTCGCGCACATACTGTAAAATTTCTGCTTGTGAACGAATGCCATAGGGCAGTCGAGCTGTATCACCAAAATAAATAACAGATTCGTTAGGGATTTGCCGATAAACTTGTCGCAATACCGTCAGACCACCCACGCCACTATCAAATATACCAATTGGCGCACGTTGAGGTTCTTGAGCGGAAAAATTATAAAGATTGCCTTCAAAGATGGAAGATGAATACACAGGCAGATATGGGTTGAGGTTTTTTGATTTAAGATACAGGATTTAGTAGCCAATTTGCTAAGACTCATAAATCCTGTACGCAAAAGAAGTCTGATATCACCTCTTTAACTAGTAATTTCTACTACATTTTTACCTTCTTTGTAAGTACTTGAGAATTCCATTAGCGATCGCTTCTGCCATCCGATTTTGGTAATCTGAGTTACCTAATCTGGGATTGTCCTCTCGACCACTCATATAGCCTGTTTCCACCAAAATTGAAGGCATAGAACTTTTTCTCAGGACGTAGAATCGAGCTTTACGTGTTCCTCGGTCTTTGATGGTGCCGATATTCTGGAGAATGGTACTGCGTACCGCTTCGGCTAGACCATAACCGCTGTCGTAATAATATACTTCTAATCCATTAACATCAGGGCGACGATCAACCGAATTAGCGTGAATACTGACAAATAAAGTCGCGTTAACTCGCTCTGAGATATCTACCCGCCCCTGAAGTTCAACAAAAAAGTCAGCATCCCTTGTTAGTACTGCTTGTACGCCATTTTGCTGCAAAATCGTGGCTATTCTTTTTCCAATAGGTAAGACAACATCTTTTTCAAGCAATCCACCTAAACCTGGTGCGCCAGAATCCTTACCACCATGTCCAGGGTCAATAACTACAAGTAATTTGCCTCTAGGAACTGCCGGACGTGTTGCTGGCTGCGGTACAGTTCGGGGATTGTCTATTGTGGGATCTGGCAATTGCCCTTGGGTTGGTAGTGGTAGGGGCGGTAAAGCCACAGGGGGGATTCTGGGCGATGTCACTGAACGAGAGCGTTGTAATTGTAGAGCTATTAGCTGAGTACCAATTTGGTTAAGTTCGCCAATTTGTACTCCGGCTGCTGGTTGGACAAAGACAACCACTGTATTTGGTTCTTGGGGTTGGAGTTTGACGCGCAGAATCGGGCTAGTAGCATTTAAGGCTGGCCCATTAACCCTAGGAGCTAACTTAGCATTAGGAATTGTAATGCGGAACAGACCAGAGGATCTATCCCAACCACCTGTAGCAGATAAAGCTTGGTCACCGCGAATCAGTAATTGTGTGCCATTCCCGGCTAATTCTACAGATTGAATTGTTGCTGGAGACTCGGTACTAGGGATGACAACATTGGCACTATTCCCAGAAGGTAATCTCACTCCACCACTATTGGGTAAAAGTACAAACCCACCCACACTGCTATTACTTGCCCGCCAGTCAGGGCTGTTGCTATCTACCCGCAGCGTCATTCGTACTAAAGGTGGTTGTGATTGTAATTGGCTGAATAGGATGCGATTCACCCCATAGCGATTAACTAATATATCCTGTTGCTCGAATTGTGATGATAAAGCAGCCCCAGCAATATCAATATTAATTGCCTTTTTGTCATCAGTGCGGTTGACTTGAATCTTGGGGTTACCACCACTAGTACGGATGAAAAATCCATCACCTGTGATTTGTAACTTCTCAATTTGAGTTCCTCCCAATGTAGAGTTAACCGCAGTTCGATTATCGATTGGCGTAACAGGGCCGGTTCTGACTACGTTGTAAACATTTCTAGGAGGCAAGACTGTTGGAGATGGTCTAGTAGGAACTACAGTTCTGGGCACTGCTGTTTGCAGCCCTGTAGTGACATTTGACGCAGCCACCTGCTCCATTTTTGGGTTAGGTAATTTTACAGACCAACGGTTAGCAGTGATACCTGTAAATTTTACTTGTTGAGGGTCTAGGGTGTAACCTGGATTAAGTTCGACAACGATGCGAGTTGTTTCTGGGTCAAACTGTCCCACACGAATCGAGCGAATTGTTCCACCCACAGGTTTCGTTACTTGGGGACGGCCGAATACGGTTTGTGGTAAATCAATTACCAAACGAGTGGGGTTGAAGATTAGTTGCGCCTTCGGTTGCACACCACCCGCAGTGGTAATTTCTAATTGATTTCGATTGGCATCAAAATGCCAAGATTCTAGTCTCGCTGCAAAAGCCGGCGACGACAGTATGAAGATAGTTCCAAAAGTACCGGGTAGTAACCAGTGTAATTTCACAGTCCTTTCTCCTGATTGGCATTCATGGGAGCCGTTAAGCTTTCAAAATATTAATAAATCCTCACACCGTCACCGCCCAAACTTTAGCTTTCATGCAGCAAAAATATTTTGCGCTGGAATTAATGACACAGCTAATGGCGTGCAATTTTAGCATACGTTTGTAATTTTGCCATGCTCTAGGCGCTGCAAAATTCCACTTGCAAAGCATTAGGGTACACCGAAAAAAGATAATTAGAATTGACCTGACCATCAAAGTATGTTCGCGTAGCATCCCGTAGGGAAGGAGAAGGATAAAAGATGAAAAAAAGGTATTGTACAGAGTAAGTGAATTTAATTAAGTCGAACAAGAAAGATGTATTTCGAGCAGCAAGTGGCCCTGAAATAAGGTATCTTGTTTTCAGTCAGCAGATTTATCTGTAAGGTCTTCACTTGATCCTTCATAATTCACACTTCATCCTTCAGTTAACTCTTTGATTGCTGGTAATTAATGCACCGAGTGTAAAAATCTAACTACTTTTAACTTGTGTACCGAGGCTGGTGACAGCCACTCTTTAATATTTAGAAAAATATTTTATAGATCGGTGTGTCCAACTGTACAGATGAGATTAATTGCCTTTATAAGGGAGCTGTGGTTTATAAATTGTTCAGCATGATTGTTTTAAAAATAGGGGCTAGAGACTAGAGAAGAGAGATTTTCATAATTTTTTGTGGGATTTCACCGTGATTAGCTGTTTTGAAAATTGTAATAACTCAACTTTTGCGATTTCATTATCTTTGTTTAAGGTACTGGAGGATACCACGAGCGATCGCTTCTGCCATTTGATTTTGATAACCTGAGCTTTGTAAGTTGGAAACATCAACTCGACCAGTTAAATAGCCAGTTTCTACCAAAATAGAAGGCATAGAACTTTTTCTGAGGACATAAAACCTAGCCCGGCGCACTCCTCGGTCTCTGACATTTAAACTTTGGAGAATGCTGCTATGAACAATGCGAGCTAAACTAAGACCACTGTCGTAATAATACGTTTCCAAACCACTCACATCAGGACGACCTGCACCTGCTGAATTAGCATGAATGCTGACAAAGACATCAGCTTTAGCTCGTTCTGCCATAGAGACTCGCCCTTCCAAGCTGACGAAATAATCAGAATTGCGTGTCATAATCACTTGCACGCCATTTTGCTGCAAAATCTCTGCCACCCTGCTGCCAATGGGTAGGATGATATCTTTCTCACGTACTCCACCAATACCAATGGCTCCAGGGTCTTTACCCCCATGTCCAGGGTCAATGATCACTACCATTCGCCCATTGGGAATTGAGGAACGTGAACCTGGTTGGGGAAGATTGCTATCCGGCAATGTCGCTTGATCTGGAAGTGATAGCGGTGGTAAACCCACAGGAGGTCTGGCTTGGGAATAGCGTTGTAATTGTAGAGCTATCAGCTTACTACCAACTTGGTTGAGTTCGCCAATTTGGACTCCGGTTGCTGGTTGCACAAAGACAACTACTGTATTCGGTTCTTGGGGTTGGAGTTTGACGCGCAAAATCGGGCTAGTGGCATCCAACGCTGGTCCAGTTACCCTGGGAGATACCCTAGCGTTAGGAATTGTCATGCGGAACAGACCAGAGGATCTATCCCAACCACCCGTAGCAGATAAAGCTTGGTCACCGCGAATCAGCAATTGTGTGCCATTCCCCGCTAATTCTACAGATTGAATTGTTGCTGGGGAGTTGCTAACAGATGTTATCGGAGGTCGATTATCACCTTCTGCTAATGCCAACCCACTGTTATTGGGCAAAACTACTAACTCACCAACTCTGCTACTAATTACCCGCCAATCTGGGCTATTACTATCTACCTGTAAAGTCATTCGCACCACAGGCGGTTGAGTTTGTAATTGGCTCAATAGGACGCGATTCACGCCATAGCGGTTAATTAATACATCCCGTTGCTCTAGTTTTGGTGATAAAGCAGCTTCGGAGATGTCAATATTAATTAACTTTTTATCCTCAGTCCGATTCACCTGAGTCTTTGGGTTACCACCACTGGTAAGGATGAAAAATCC
Organism: Aulosira sp. DedQUE10; assembly: GCA_034530935.1. Taxonomy (GTDB): domain Bacteria; phylum Cyanobacteriota; class Cyanobacteriia; order Cyanobacteriales; family Nostocaceae; genus Aulosira. Next base: position 13,311 of record JAVRCF010000029.1, read on the forward strand.
ATCACCTGTGACTCGTAACCTCTCAATTTGAGTAACTCCTGCTGTGGTGTTGACCAGTGGGGATAATTCAGGTTTAGGCGCAGAGTCTATGGTGCCTGCGCTGTAAACATTACTATCACCAGACGGTGATTTAACTATTTCAGGCTTGGGTAATTTTACTACCCAACGGCTGGCAGTAAGACTCGTAAATTGCACCTGCTGGGGGTCTAGAGTATAACCTGGAGTGATTTCGACAACGATGCGGGTTGTTTCTTGGTCAAACTGCCCCACGCGAATCGACCGAATTACTCCACCCACAGATTGCGTGACTTGGGGACGGCCAAATACAGTTTGTGGTAAATCAATTACCAAACGAGTGGGATTGAAGACCAGTTGTGCCTTCGGTTGCACAGCACCCACAGTGTTAATTTCTAACTGGTTTTGATTGGCATCAAAACGCCAAGAGTCTAGTCTTGCTGCCAACGTTGGTGATGCTAGCAACAAGGTAGTCGCTAACGTACCAGGTATTAACCAGTGTAATTTCAAAGTCATTTCTGCTGATTCACATTCATGGGAGTAGTTAATATTTCAACATATGGGTAAATCGTCACACTTGCATCACCTAAAATTAACTTTTATGCCTATTTGACTTTTTGTATTGGCATTAAGACATAAATAAGGGCGTAAAATTTTACACGCTGCTTTGACTTTGCTATGCTGCGATCGCATCAGGTCACAACCATAAAAAATTACCAGAATTAACTTTAACCAGTAAATCCCCGTCAGTAAAACTTGAGTTAGTCAGGAATTGAATTCAAGTTTTGCGATCGCTGGCAAAAGTTCTCTAAAGCCCTGCGGGCATGGCTGCGCTTAGAGCGGTAGTGGGGCGTTTAGCCCGTACTGAATCCTAAGTAAAAAATACTAGTCTTTAGCCCCTGGCTCATACTTGCTCGTGTATGGCGTTCATGACTAATACTTACTCCCTCACTGCTGAAAAAATGACCCAATAAAGATGGGAAAACAGGAAAAAGCTAGCAACCGATAACATTCCAAATGCCGGTTGGAATGGGAAAAAACTAAAATTGATAATCTTAGGGGACGGACAGTCAAAGCTATAAGTTTCCCGTGGTCATAGAAAAATTCCCAAAGTGCATTGAGAATCATGACCAGGGAATGCTACGTAACCAACACCTAGAGCGATCGCAGTTGGCGTTACTGAGTTCTGAATAATTCCAACTCAGAACACAGTCTTAATCTACGTCAGTAGGCTATCAACAGGGTGTTTCTACTTAAGAAATGAAATTAGCTCTCCGAAGAATCGGGAGCCGACTCTAGATTAGCTACATCAGTAGATGTTGAAGCAATTAGCTGAGGTTGTTCGATTGCCAAGGATGTAGCCGCCGCACCATCTAAAATCAATGGCTCTGTATCTGTTGCAACGATTGTTGGGTCTGGAAAAACAAAGCGTAACAATGGTGGAGCTAAAAAGGTTGTCAAGATAACCATCATGATAATTGCTGCCCCCAGTGGTTTGGAGAGTGCCCCACTAGCAGCACCAACACCAGCAAACACCAATCCAACTTCACCTCTGGGAATCATTCCCACACCAATCGCCAATCGGTTGATTTCTGGTTGACCAAATACCGTTAAGCCTGTGATTACTTTACCAAGAATGGCTACTATGATCAGGAAACTAGCCATAATTAGACCTTCCCGATTGCTGGGAATAGCTGGGTTTAATACACCCAAATCAGTTTTTGCACCGACAACTACAAAGAAAATTGGCACAAACATATCAGCAATGGGAATGACTTGCCTTTGCAGTTCTTTGCGCTTATCTGTCTCTTCCAAAACTAAACCAGCAGCAAAAGCTCCCAAGATTGCTTCTAACTGAATCACAGCAGCGAGATATGCCATCACAAAAGCGAAAATGAATGCTGGAATTACCAACTCACCCCGCGTTTTCAGTTTGTTGACAATCGCCACAAAAGACTTATTGAAAAAATTGCCTAGCAAAATCGCACCAAGCAGGAAAGTAGTGGCGCTGATAATTAGATAAATGACTTTAGTGACATCTACTTCACCATCTTTAGCCAAGCTAGCAACCACTGCTAAGACGATAATTCCTAGTACATCATCAATTACGGCAGCACCGAGAATAATCTGCCCTTCTTTAGAATTGAGTCGCCCTAGTTCTGATAGCACCTTGGACGTAATCCCAATACTAGTAGCAGTCAAAGCCGCTCCAGCAAAAATTGCAGGTACAGCATCGATACCAAACAACATCATCAATCCAACAGTCCCCGCAGCAAAGGGTGCTACCACCCCTACCACTGCGACAATCGTGGCCTGGATACCAACTGCCATTAAGTCTTTTAAGTTTGACTCCAAGCCAATTTCAAATAGCAGGATAATCACACCCAGTTCTGCTAAAACAGAAATTACTTCTGACTGCGCTGCAAAAACGCCATCAGCAGCCTGTGGAGTTAACCCGGCAGTGGTTTGCAGGAACGCGATAATCAAAGAACTAGAACTGTCTGTACCACCTTCAGGAAACACTAAAAGGTGCAAAACAGAGATGCCGACTACAACACCACCTACGAGTTCGCCTAAAACAGGCGGTAAACCTACTCTGTTGGATAACTCCCCGCCAACTTTGCTAGCGAGGTAAATTACCACTAAACTCAGCAGCACTGCTGCCATTACCATTGAACTGTCTACTGTTTCTGTTGCGCTGGCCAACAGGGGAACAGAGGAGTTGATTGCATTTAAAAACTGCATTGGTTCTGCGAAAATCCTTCTCTTTATTTTTACCTGTTTCCATCAAAAGGCTTCCGCTATATTTCTAGATTAACGGAACTTTAGGCAGCAATTGCAAATCCCTTACTTTACTCCTGCGTGAAAAGCAATTAAGGAATTCAAAATTCTTAGGAGTGTCAATACGCTTTTGTACCGCCTATTCCAGGGTGCCCAAATAATTTATTTTTTAATATTCCCCAGTTTCATCAAGCGTTGCCAATATAATTCCGAAACTGGGACGACAGACAGTCTAGGGAGTCGTAGTAAGTCAAAGTCTGTAAAGAAGCCGTCCTGCTTAATTTGGGCTAAGGTGACGGGCTGTTCTACTCTCTGCACTGCTCGCAGATCCACAACTGCGCGTTTGGCATCATCCAATGCTGGATCAGCGTAAGGTTGACTAACTATCTCTGCCATACCTACAATTTGCCGTTCTTTACCTGTGTGGTAAATCAAAGCCAAGTCACCAATTAGCATTGTCCGCAGATGTTTCAACGCCAGAGGATTGTTCACTCCATCCCAAACTGTACTGCGATCGCGTTCTAAGTCAGAGTAGGAATAATTATCGGGTTCAGTTTTCAGCAGCCAATACGCCATCAAAATCTCCACAGCCAGGTGTAATTTTTTCAGTTTCAAAAAATGAAACCATTTCCGTTTTTGACTTTAACAGTGCCAAAGTATAAACATATAAATCGTATCTATTTCAATCCCATAAGAATTGTGAAAACTTTATGGTGGCGGTTGACTATGCACAGTTGACCGTTAATTGTGGATTGTTAGATATGCTCTATGACAAACATCCGAGATAATTTTTCTGAGGAGTGCAAATTTTATGTTGAGAGCCGCTTTATTATCCGGTTCACGGTTTAATTTTGGCAATTTTTGTAAAACTTTACCTTTAGCAATGCTTGTCTGTGTAACTTTTATGCAGCCAGGGTTAGCCCAAGAAAAAGAAAAATTGTGGCGAACACTTACTGTTAGTGGTCGCGGTATGGAATCAATTCCTACTACCATTTCTCTAGTCAGCTTAGGAGTAGAAATTCAAGGTAAAACAGCCAAGGAGGTACAGGAAGAAGCCGCCCGTAGGTCAACAGCAGTGGTGGCTCTACTCAAGAGCCGTAATGTAGAGAAGTTACAAACCACAGGCATCCGTCTCAATCCAGTTTATAGTTATACAAATAATGTGCAGCGAATTACTGGGTATGCTGCCAGCAACACCGTCAGTTTTCGCATTGCTACAGACAAAGCTGGCGCATTATTAGATGAAGCTGTGAAAGCTGGTGCAACACAAATTAATGGTATTAGTTTTGTTGCGACTGATGAAGCGATCGCATCTGCTCAAAAGCAAGCACTCAAAGAAGCTACCCAAGACGCGCAAGCACAAGCAGAAGCTGTTTTCAGTTCCTTGGGTTTCAAATCTAAAGAAGTGGTGAGTATTCAAGTCAACGGTGCTAGTCCGCCTCCACCAGCACCAAATGAATTACGTGCTGAGGTCGCCAAGGTGAGTAACACTAATTACTCTACTCCTGTAGTTGGTGGTGAACAGCAAGTAGAAGCTTCGGTGACATTACAAATTAGTTATTAGTCAATCAATTTTGGATTTTAAATTTTGCGTTCGCGTAGCGTGTCGGAGACAAAAGTTGCGTGCGGAGAGAAGTTTGTGGGGACGGTCTCCGTCCACAAAACTTCGGAGGGTTCCCCCCGTTGAGCAAACTTTTCAAGACGGATTTTGGATTATGAGAATCTTTCAATCTAAAATCGGCAATCTAAAATTGGCATAGTCAAAAGTCCAAGGTCAAATGCTCTTGACCCTGGACTTTTGACCTTTGACTCGATTTAGAAATTTTCCGAAGACATATCTGCCATTCCCGCCTCACTATCACGTTTAGAACCTAACAACTCTAGTTGGTCTACCCGGATAATTGGTGTAGATCGGCTGGCTCCGGTTTGGCGATCGCTCCATGTGTCAAACTTGAGGGAGCCTTTGATACCAATGAGGCTACCTTTTTTAACATAATTACCCGCAACCTCCGCCGTCTTATCCCATAGCTCTAAGGTGAACCAATCAGGTTCATCTCTGTTTCGCGATCGCCTGTTAACTGCTAGTGTCAATCTACACTTGACACTACCTGACTCGAAATATTTAATATCTGGGTCGCTGCCTACACGGCCAACAAGGGTGACAACATTGATGCTCATGTGCGTTACCTTTCAGTACATACGTACTTATTGATCCTGAATTCCATCATAGCGAATTGTGAAAGTGTTGAAAATATGTTAAAGATTTAGCAATATAGTTGCGTCTAAAAATGATACAAATTACTCAGAAGATTGTAGAAAAGTTTACGGATATACTGAGCCAATCAGAGAAGATCAGAAATTAGAACACTGAGTTGTTGTAAAGATTGCCAAAAGTTATTGAAAAAAATAGCCGACTTTACTGGACTCAGGCGCAAAAACGTAATAGAATCCAGCACGATTAACCTTACCGTTTTAGTCATCAAGTATCGCAAATAGGGGGCGTAGGACGCGTGGGTCTTTTCAGGAACTTTCGCTCATCGTGGGATATGGGTATCGACCTCGGTACTGCTAATACCCTCGTTTATGTATCTGGTAAAGGTATTGTACTTCAAGAGCCTTCAGTAGTAGCCATCGATCAAAACGAAAAGGTGGCACTGGCGGTAGGAGAAGAAGCCAAAAAAATGCTCGGTCGCACACCAGGAAATGTGATTGCCCTCCGCCCTTTGCGCGATGGTGTAATCGCTGACTTCGATACGGCTGAGCTGATGTTGAAAAGCTTTATTCAACGTGTTAATGAAGGCAGATCCTTGATTTTACCCCGCATTGTCATTGGCATTCCCAGTGGCGTTACAGGGGTAGAAAGACGGGCAGTCATGGATGCAGCTACCCAAGCCGGTGCTAGAGAAGTTTATTTAATTGACGAACCAGTAGCTGCGGCTATTGGCGCAGGCTTACCAGTTGCTGAACCTACTGGCAACATGATCATTGATATTGGTGGTGGCACCACAGAAGTAGCAGTACTTAGCCTCCAAGGCACAGTAATCAGTGAATCAGTACGCATTGCAGGGGATGAACTTACCGAAGCAATCCTGCAATACATGAAGAAAGTTCATAACTTGGTGATTGGAGAACGTACTGCTGAAGACATCAAAATTCGCATTGGCTCTGCCTATCCAACCAATGATGATAATGATGCCATTATGGAAGTCCGAGGCTTACATTTACTTTCTGGTCTACCTCGAACTGTTACTATCAAAGGCCCAGAAATTCGTGAAAGTATGTTGGAACCGCTATCAGTAATTATTGAAGCGGTTAAGCGGACATTAGAACGTACACCTCCCGAACTAGCAGCAGACATTATTGATCGGGGAATTATGCTGGCTGGTGGTGGGGCTTTACTGAAAGGATTAGATACTCTCATTAGCCATGAGACAGGTATTGTCACACACATTGCTGCCGATCCTTTATGTTGCGTAGTTTTGGGAACAGGTCGTGTGTTGGAAAACTTTAAACAACTGGAACGGGTATTCAGCGGGCGTTCTCGCAATATGTAGTAAAAATATCAGATAGTGATTGCTACATACCTAGAAATCACTATCTGATATTGGGTTTCATATAAATAGAACCCAAGATTTCTCAAAATATTCAAAAATATAAAAATCAGGTATGGATAGATGGTTATCTTACGTCGTTGGTGGGAACGCAAAGGTCTACAAATTGGATTAATCGCTCTAGTTTTAAGCAGTGCTTGGATATTACGACAAACCCAAGGAACACTGCTGCTGGAGATTTACCAATCGATTACCCGTCCGTTGCAAATGTTACAGACCGGGCCAACTCCGGAGGAACGTCTCAAAGATGCTCGGACAATGGAGTTGCAAACGCGGATCACAGATCTAGAAAGTCAAAATAAAAAGTTACAAAACTTATTAGGATACGTAGACAAGGAGCCAATTACATCCCGTCCGATTACATCGCGAGTAGTAGGACGCAGTGCTGACCATTGGTGGCAGCAAATTACCCTCGATCGTGGTGCTAATTCGGGAATACAAGAAGGCTTTATAGTTAGGGCAGAAGGCGGATTGGTAGGGTTGGTAGAAAGCGTCACCCCTAACACGAGCCGCGTGTTACTAATTAGTGATCTTAAAAGCCAAGTTGGTGTCACAATTGGTCGCACATCAGCCAAAGGAGTTTTGCGCGGAGATTCTTCGGCGGATGCAGTGCTGGAATTTTATGAAAAAGTTCCCAATGTGAAGGTGGGCGATTTTGTTTCGACATCCACTTATAGTCAAAAGTTTCCTTCTGGAGTAGCAGTAGGAAGAATTAAATCTTTGGATTTAAAGAAACTTCCCGCATCAGTGGCGAAAGTGGAACTTTTCCCACCAATTCGGTCACTAGATTGGGTATCTATTTACCCAAAACCAGAAAACCCAATCCCAGAGGGTGAAAATCCCCAGCCAACAAACCCACAACCGCAAAAGTCTAATTAAATCAATTCGTAATGGGCTGCGCCCCGCTACGCTAACGTAATTCTTAGTTTGTAATTAAAGACAGTTTCAAACGATGATTTCGACACCGACTGCCACCTTTTGACTTCGGTAGTCCCGCACTCTACTGCACTAAGCCATGTTACGAACTAGTGATTAATTGTTACATTTCCCAGAACTGTTGCACCACCATGAAGATCCTTGCATTTACTGGTCGACGACAAAAAAAGTCAAATCAGCCAGCCCGAAAATCCAAAATTAAAATCCCGCCGATGGCGCGTTGGAATCCGCGCACACGTCAGTTTGTAGATTGGGCGGTGACAGTAGGGTCAGTGTTGTTATGTTTGCTAATGTTACCAGCCCGCTTACCAGGGATGGAATTATTGGATATTGGCCCAAACTGGTTATTAATTTGGGTAGTGGCTTGGAGTGTCAAACGCACAGTTTGGTCTGGGGCATTTGCAGGTATAGTTCTGGGGCTGCTTCAGGATGGCATGACATCGCCTAACCCTACTCATGCCTTGTCGCTGGGGATAGTGGGGATGTTGACTGGTTTTATTCAGAAACAGCGTTTTATTGAGGAAGACTTTATTTCTATTGCCTTAATAGTCTTTGCAATGGCGTTTGTGGCAGAAACTATTTTTGGGTTGGAATTGAGTTTGATGGGCGATCGCAAAACGGAATATATTTGGACATATTATCAGCGCGTCGCCTTAGCTTCTGCCATCCTCAGCAGTCTTTGGGCACCAGTAGTTTACTATCCCCTAAATCGTTGGTGGCAAGAAATGAAATTGTTTGAGCAATCTTAAATTTGCTTCGCCAATTAGTTTTCAGATGTAGCTGGGATTAGGGAAAACACCATTTTGCAGTTAAATAAACTAAGGTAGGGGCACAACAATGTTGTGTCCTTTTGATTTTTCAGCAACATTCAAGCTTTTAAGTGCAACGTTCTTGTTTTGAACTCGAACATTCTCGTTCTGAAGTCCAACGTTCGTGCTTTTAGCTTCAACTTTCGCCTTCTGAACTCAAATTATGCACCTTTGGACGAGTGTAATTAACAAAATAATCAAATAGAAAGGGCACGGCACCGATAAAATGTCTGTTTTACCGAAAGTTTTTGGATGCCGTGCCCCTACAGACGGGATAATTTATCTTTTGATATTTTGTTATACCCAGAACTCCATTTTTAACTCTTTATTGTTGCCCACATTTTTTAAATCTCCCGCTTCGTTGTTGTCCTGCCTTGGAATCAATTCTAAGGCTAATAGCTAAAGTCTACGGAAGAGGACACGGCAGTGCCGTGCCCCTACACGCGACGATATAATTTTGTATTCCATCCAACTGAGAACCGCTATATTTGATACATGGGCAGATAATATTATTGTGCTTTTACTCCATTGTGCTGAACCATGCGTAATTTTTGTGTCTAAATTGCGATGTGCGATCGCTTTTAATTACAAATTAAGTCAATGGGCAAAAATATTTACAGTCATTGTGAGCGAAGGGTAGCGATCGCAAGGGCTGGGATTGCTTCATTTCGCTTCCCTTCGGGACGCTGCGCGAACGATACATTCGCTGCGGACATTGTGTAATTAATTTATCCGAATAGTTATTTAACCTTGCTCCTCTAACAACTCGTTTAGCGTGTTGCGATCGGCAATACCCCGCAGGATAGTATTGATAATCATCGACTCTGCCAAATTCAAAGACTCGCATAGCACATCCTCATCTCTCTCATCGGCTAATACTAGGCGAATGGCAGCTACGAAATTACCCCGACCATTTTTCACCTCATTTTCCAGCGTAGGTTCTAACTGTTGCCTCTGTTGTACATCATCCACAGCCGCAACCACCGCAGTAATAAACTGCCCATTCTGCCGTAACTCATAGCGCGTTCCTGCAAATGCTGCCTTTGCCTGCCGCGACAAGCGACGATATGCTTTAGCTTGGGTAAAGTCGCTCAGTTTGTCAGTAATATCTGCCAAAATATCGTAGGTTATCCAAATCTGAGCCGCAGCAGGGTCTAAAGTTTGCTTGATAGCCAATGCTTCTTCTGCTAATTGCCGTGCTTCTAGCAGACGCTGGGGTTGGTTTTGCAGGAGATTGGCGAGGTTGTTGAGTGATATTGATGTTAGTAACCTATCTCCCGTAGTTTTTGCACCTACAATTGCTTTGCAATACCAAGCCTCCGCGTCCTCCAGTTTGCCAGTGTAGTGATTGACCATAGCTAATTCATTCCAAGTCGTTGCAGCACCTCCGAGATTACCTTGAGATTCCTGAATACGTGCTGCTTCTCGGCAGGCATGTTCGGCTGCGTCCCACTGCTTACCTTTTTCGTACACCCTACCCAGATTATGCCAAATCGCAGCTTCCATTGCGGGTTCATTCAGTTGCTGGAAAGTAGCTAAGGCTTCACGGTAGAGTTTTTCAGCTTCTGGGAGATTGTCTTGTAGTAAGGCGAGGCTGCCGAGTTGCCCTTTTGCCACCGCAGCACCACGAAGGTCGTCAAGTTCTTTGTCAATAGCTGATGAAGCCTCATAAGCTTTTTGCGCTTCATCATAAGCGCCCATATCCGTCAGTACATCCGCCAAATTAGTCTGCAAGGTTGCCATTATCAGCTTGAGATCATTAGACTGTTCTAATTGCATTGCGACTGTCAAAGCTTGACGGTAGTATGTTGCTGCCTGTGCTGCTTGTCCTTGTTCTGCAAAGCATCGCCCTAGCTGATTTAAAGCCAGACAGCGTTGATAACTCAGTTCCTCTCCCAAACCAGCAAGTATCTCATTAAACACCTGTGCCGCTTCTTGATAGTGTCCGGTGTTAAATAATTGTGTACCTATATGAATTCGGGCGTGATACCATGTCTGGGAACCCACTTCCCCCTGCACCTGTTCAAGTCGTTGGGTGAGTACATCCCTATCTCTGTTGAGTCCAAAGAAGTTGAGAAACCAGTTTACGGTTTCAACAAACACCGTTGCCCCTGTTTCACCTGCATCCAACGCACCGTGGACTGCACAAAGCAAATTCGGCATTTCTCTTTGGGCAATAGCACGGGCAAAATAGGGATTTTTTGTATCCCTCAAATACAAATACCCAGATAATTGACAATACCGCAGGCGATGACGGGCAACGAGTTCCCCCTGGACTTCCGGTGACAGGTGCGACCAGAGGACAGGGGCTAAGGAGGGGTGAAATTTCAGGAAAGGAACACTGACACTCGGCAGATTTTCCGGTTGTATCAAACCTGTGTTTTCCAGTGCTGGGCGTAGCTGTTGCCACTGTGACTTAGAACATTCGGTAATTGCCAACAAGGCAGTTTCCAACCCCCCTCCCTGAAACACGCCCAACTTCGGCAACCACTCCCGCACCTCATCATCCAAGCGTTCCAAGGACAAATTCAAGGACGCTAACAAGGGATTATCAGGTGTTTCCTCAATTAACGCTGCCAACCGTTCCCCCAACTCTGCCACAGGGCGAATTTTCAACTGTCGCGCCAATAAGCCGAGGGAAAGGGGATGAAAATCTACCAATCTCAATAATCGCCTCAACTCATTTCGTTCTGGCAGTTTATATACAGGTGATGGCGGTAGCTTCCACAAACTCTGGATGTAAGCCAAAGCATCTTCCCACTCTAAGCCCGACAATGGCAATGAGCGATGTTTCAAACTGCCTTCGGTGCGATAATCTGAATGATGAAAATTCGGTGTGCGGCTGGTGAGTAATAAGCGACATTGCCCCACCTCAGACCATTGTTTTGCCACAGTTAACAATTCTTGCAATGCTTCTTGCTCAAAGGTTTCCAAGTTATCTAAAATTAATAACGTCAGTGTTTGTCCCAACGCAGTAGTCGCCGCAGCTACATCAATTAAATTCTGTCCCAACACCGTCGCCAAGGTACTCACCGCTAACCCCACAGCATCCACACCCTGAAACGCGGCATAATTCACAAAACATACTTTCTCAAACATCCCCGTGCGGGACAACCACCGCCCCGCCTCGGCTGCTAAATAGGTTTTTCCCTGTCCACCAAAGCCGGATATGCTAATGCGCCGCGTTCCTTGGACAAACCAGCGTTCTATGTCCCATAATTCTCGACTGCGACCGAAGAAACCAGCTTCTTGGAGTTCGGGGAGGTTGGTTGAAGAGGAGGGGGGGATGGGGGGATGGACTTCGACTTCGCTCAGTCCACGGGGGGATGAGGGGGATGAGGTTAATAGGGCGGTGTCTGTGGCGGCTTGATACAAGGCGGGGATAAACCAGTCTTGTAATTTGAAGGTGATTTGCTTGTCTCCTCTTCGCCTTTCGCCGCGTTCTTTGTTGAGGTACAAGTCCCGTCGCCCATTATCTAAGGCTGCGCCGATACCTTCAGCCCGCACTAGGCGTTGATAAAATTTGGCAAACAATTGATGGGCGGTGACTACTAATACTGAATAGGTCATCGCTAATACCGCCGGAATTCCTGCATGGGTTAACCTAGCGGCGACGCAACCCATAGCATCTTCACCCGCGACTTTTGCTGACTGACAAGCAGACAGAACAATTAACCCGACTTTTTGACGGTGCAGCATTTCTCCTAAGGTTTCGGCGCTAATCAACGCCATTTTGCCTTCTGGATTCTCAAAGAACAGATAACCCATATTGCTGCCATTGCCATTTTCCCCTTTCGTCGCTCCTTCAGGGTCACTGGATTTCGCCTGTTCGTGGAATCGCCCATCGGGGTCATATACGCCATGCCCATCAAAGTGGACAATATCAATCGGTGGTAGGCGTGAGTCTTCTAAACGGGAGACTAAATTATCCAAAGTCGCGGGACGCAAAAATTCTACCTCGATTTTTCCGGCTGCTTCTTGGGCAACAGCATCTAACACCGCCTTGGCTTCCCCACGGGGATCAATAAACCCCGCATCACTGGGACGACTCACCACAAACAGCAACCGCAAACTCTCTTTTGGCTGAACTTTAAACGGTCTACGTCCACCCCCCGCCCCCGCCAAACGACGACGCACAGAAATTCGGGGATTTTCGTTAAATAAATAGATATCTGATGCCGGATCGCGTAATAATTCCCAAGGTAGAGATAAAATTGCCGGATGACTGGCGCTAATGGTTAATAAACGTCCTGGTTCAGCCGCATCTTGAAAATCATTAAATATCCTCTGGGCGGAGCGATTCTGGAAAACAGCCTCAAATAAGCGATCGCCCCAGCATTGAAAGTTGTCTTCAATCCGCTTTGCCCGTTCATCATCCACATCAGCAGTGTAATTTGTGGCATAGACTTCAAAATACCAGCGAATATCTTCCAAATCTTCCGCTGCTAAGGGAGATGTAAAATTTAGTCTGTCGGTTTCTAGGTCGTCAAGTCTGACAATAACTTGATTAATCTCCGGGAAACGCAAATTTAATTCCATATTCAGGGCAATTGCGGCTTGAGTGTAGGGATGATTCGATTGTAAATAAGCTACTGCTGTGTTAGCTGGATTTTCGGAAGAGTGGGGAATGGAGAAAGGGACAAGGGGGACAAGGAGGACAAGGAGGAGAAACGATTCTTTGCGCCTTTGTCTTGAAAAGTTCAGATCGGAGGAAACCTCCGCTCCGACTTTTCGCTGCGCCTTTGCGTGAGACTCATCCCATCAATCAGCAATGCCAAAAACCCCTGTAAGTTAAGATAACCAAAAGTAAAACCTAAAATATTACTATTAAAAAATCGCCCAAAAGACCAGCTAGCGTAGAAAATATTTAGAGTGTTACCCAAATTTATGGATAATTCCCCTGTGGTCACTCAAGCAGATGCATCTCTACCTAACTACACTCCAGAAAATACGCTGCCAGTGGATTCAACTGAGAAAATGATAGGCAGTGATTTTGATTCCCGCATGATGCGACGGTGTTTGGAACTCGCCCGTCGCGCTTTGGGACGCACTTCACCAAATCCGTTAGTGGGTGCGGTGGTTGTCAAGGATGGGGAAATTGTGGGGGAAGGGTTTCATCCCCGTGCTGGTGAACCTCATGCAGAAGTTTTTGCCCTCAGAGCAGCAGGAGAAAGCGCTCGTGGTGCTACAGTCTATGTCAGTCTGGAACCTTGCAACCACTATGGGCGGACTCCGCCTTGTTCGCAAGGTTTGATCAATGCAGGGGTAGCAAAGGTGGTGGTGGGTATGGTAGACCCGAATCCACTTGTAGCGGGCGGTGGTATTGCTCGTTTACGTGCCGCAGGTATAGAAGTGTTAGTGGGAGTGGAAGAAGCAGCCTGCCAAAAACTCAACGAAGCTTTTGTACATCGGATTCTCTACAAACGCCCTTTAGGTATTTTGAAGTATGCCATGACTTTAGATGGCAAAATTGCTACAACTTCCGGACACAGTGCTTGGGTAACAAATCAAGCCGCCCGCAGTGAAGTACATCAACTACGGGCTGCTTGCGATGCAGTAATTGTGGGCGGTAATACTGTGCGACAGGACAATCCTTACTTAACCAGCCATCAGGTAGGGGCCCATAATCCCTTGCGAGTAGTGATGAGTCGCCATCTCAACTTGCCAGAAAATGCTCACCTGTGGCAAACAGGGGAAGCTCCTACTGTTGTGTTGACGGAGGTAGGCGCTAACCCTAATGTTCAAGAATTCTTACGGCAACAGGGGGTGGAAGTGGTGGAGTTCACGTCACTCACACCAGATAATGTCATGGCGCACTTGTATGAACGGGGTTTTTGTAGCGTTTTATGGGAATGTGGTGGTACTTTAGCTGCTAGCGCGATCGCTCAAAAATCTGTACAAAAAATTCTCGCCTTTATTGCTCCTAAAATCATTGGTGGTAGTAATGCTCCCACGCCCGTAGGCGATTTGGGTTTTACCACTATGCCTGAAGCTTTGACTCTAGAAAATGTTCGTTGGCGCGTAGTAGGTTCTGATTGCTTGGTAGAAGGTTATTTGCCCCGACAAAGTGAATAGCCCAAAGTTCCTGCTCTTAACTACAGACTAAGATATTGTGACTTGCTCCCCTACTAACAGTGTCGTTCATAAGCCAAATCACGAATCAGGGAGAGCCGAGATTGAATGTAATCACAGAGAAAATCAGTTTCACTAGGTTCTAAGAGCGCTTGGGTGTTAGTTTGTTTTACCAACCACTGCACTAAATTAGCATCATCTAGCTGCAATAGGGTCTTGGTGTGGGCGGTTTCAACCACAGACCAAAGCTGACGCATAATCGTAGGAGTCATCAGACCTCAATTTCATTATTAGCTTAGCTGTCTTCAGATTACACAATTCAAGCAGCAAATCATGCCATGAATGTACAACCTGAGATAAGTATTATCAAAAGCTTAATAAACTGATTTATTTCTTTATGAAGATTAAGAATTGAATATTAAAATTGACTAATTATTTGAATATTTGCCTAAAATTATACAGTATATATGCTTAATTTTACTAGTTTTTAATCAAAAGTAAAAATTACTGATATTCGGTTGTGAACACAATAAATTTAAAATCTCACGCATAGGCAAAGAAGTCCAGAGAGTATAATAATCAACTGTTTCCATGAACGAACTTCTTATTCCCCAATCCCTCTTACTCTTGATACTCGACCCAGCTATTAGCTGTTTCTGAAACCCTTACTTTTAGTTGCACATTCGATGGTAACTGCTTCTTGGTTTGGTCATAAATATACTTGGCAATCATCTCAGCAGTTGTTTCATATTCTGGAGGTAAGACTTCATTCAAAACACAGTGATCGAGTCCTCCTTTAGTTACATCTTGTTTAGCCCAACGCAAAGTTCTAAAGTCAGCCACCATGACTGGATGTGGGCAATATTCTGAAGAGTGGAGTTGTGATGATGTTGCCTCCATCCTGACTTTATAGGTATGCCCATGCATCCGACCACAAGGACCATCGTAATCTTTGATGTAGTGAGCGCTATCAAATGTAAATTCTGTTACTAGTTTCCATTCAGGCATTTTTTAGGGCACCAAAATGAGTGCTGAGTCAAGAAGCAATTTCAACTTAGCACACAGCTCACCTGGCCCATGAGGTTGTTAGTCACGTATTCCATAACTACAGGCTGTTGGGTATAGCGGCCTGATTGCTGTTCAAGGAGCGATCGCCTTTGTAAAGACAAGAGTGCTTCTAGCAATTCTCCCTCAGAGATTTGTGGTAAGACATCCTGTTGCAATTCCGTTAGTGTTACCCACTTTTGCTTGACAGCTAGCGAGTACATTACTTGCTTTTCGTTAGCCGACAGGCGATGAAACTGCTGCTCTAATATCACCCAAATGTCACCAAAGACAACTAAACCTTGCTGCAAAAATTGGGAAATATTACCATCAAATAGGCTCTGGATTGTCGTTGCGGCAATTTTCAAAGCCAGGGGATTACCTGTATAGGACTGAATTAGCTGCTTAGATTCAGCAGATGAATTGACTAATCCTTTGCTGGTGAGGATTTGCTGTGATTCTACTTGTGGTAAACCAGTTAATTGTAGCGATCGCACTGGCAGAGTTTTACCTTCCCTAGCTGTAAACCCACTAGGGGTCTCCCTAGTAGTAAAGATTAGGCAACTTTGATGTACTTCGTCTCCCACACGTCGAAGAAGTTGACCATATCCTTCATATCCAGGACAGTAGTGCCCTGAGGTTTCCCCTCCCTGAAAAACAGATTCGAGATTATCTAGTAGGATCAGGCAGCGTTGGGAGCGTAAATACTTGATCAGGCAAGAGATTTGACCATCTATGGTTTCTGGCAAATTTACTTGTGTCTCTGGCGAGAGAAACAAAATTAACTCCCGCATCAAGTCAGAAATGGGTGGAGTATTCCGGAGACTACGCCAAATTACAAAATCAAACTTACCCTGTAACTGTTCTGCTACCTTTACAGACAAAGCTGTTTTGCCAATTCCCCCCATCCCAAGCAGCATCACTAAGCGGCATTTTTCTTGGATAATCCACTTTTCCAGCAAAGCTTGTTCTACTTTGCGTCCATAAAAGATCGAAACATCAATCGCTTCTCCCCAGTCTTGCTGCTGTTTGATTTTAGGGATTGGAAATGCTGTAGTGTTAAATACTGCTGATTCTGCTGGTGCGAGGTTGGCATAATACCTTCGCAAAACGGTTTTGACGTTACTTTTAGCGATGTTTTCTCCCAATGCTTTTGACAGTGTCTGCCATAATCTAAAGCCTACATCTCGGATGTAATCATCGTCATAACCTGAGTTTTCGGCAATTTCTGCATAGGTGTACCCTTTCCAGCACAATCTGAATACTAACTCTTGAATATTACTTAAATGCTTTTTTTGCAACACGCTATCTAAAACCAGCATTGCTTGCTCAAAAGTTAATTCTACGCCTGTCACATAACATGTTCCTACTTTAAAGCTGCATTAAATTCTCAGGGGTTAATTAAAATTTTATGCAGCTAAACCAGAAATTTACATTTATCAACCAATTCTGAAAATGGGCATGGGGCATGGGGCAAGAGTAATTTATAATTTCTCCTCTGCTTCCTCATCTCCCTCATCCCCCTTGTCCCCAGTCCCTAATGCGTTAAAAATCCCCTTAGTGACATGGGAAAAACCAGATATCACTAAGGGGATACTTTTTATCAAAAAAATATCTCCAATATTTCACACCACTTAACCCCTTGATCAATGCAGGTAATGTGCTATAATCATCTGCGTTGATTAATGGTTACTATCAATGACCGGGCTAAGGCATTAGTAGTAATCGTGTTGTGGTTCCGGTTCTGGTTGAGTCATTACAAAGTTGGATGCGTCGTACAGGTAGCGGCTGGCTTCCTCTTCTAAACGATGAATCAGAAAAGGCTCAATTACGTTACTTTGCCGCAGAGCGGCGAGATATCCATCCAAATACATCCGCATATCATCCATGCGATAACCACGATTCCACAGCTCGACGAAGGCGTCGGTAATTCTTTGGTAATAGCGGATGGTTTGTGTGTCTTGGAGCATAACTGCTGAATTAATCTCTTTGGAATGAGAATTGTAAATGATTCACGCACAAATGTGAAGTGTCACTTTCCCCCTAGCAAGGAGTCAAAATCAATATCTCTGTTTTGGGCAATACCCTCCAGCAGCTACAAGGTATTTAGATCCTATTCCAGAAAATCAGGAATAAGATTATTTGGTAAGCTATTTTTATAATTTCCTGTTCTGGAACATCTCCGCTTCACAGGTGGATGTCAAAACTAACTTCTGCAAGGTGTAATCCTTTTTCACCATCAAGCTGAAAGATAAATTTGCTAAGTTTAGTTTGTTTGGTGATACTGTTTTGATGCATTACCTCGTTTTAGGAGCTAGGATATCCAAGTAGGACTAATTTAAATAATTATAACAAAAATTTAACAATATTACTAATTGGCTAGGAGCAAAGCATAAGTTAAACTTTTAGCCACTATTCTTATCAGGAAATGTAAAGGTAATAGTAATAGGAGTAACAAAGGCTACAAAACCTTGGGACTGGGCTTGTTACTTTGAAATTCATCAACGCTAAGGGGTCTTGCCACCGTGGGTTCGGTTTGTATTGAAATCGTTGAGGGGAATCCCCATCTCAGGTCGTTGCTAGGTTGGCACTTACAACAGTTGGAATATCGGGTACACCAAGCCGCCAGCATTTATCAAGCTAGGGAAGTGTTTTTAAGCCAGCAACCAACCCTGGTAATTCTGGATGCTGATTTGCCTGATGGTGATGGCATTGAGTTTTGCCGTTGGTTGCATCGTCAGCAACAGCCTTTAATTTTAATGCTATCTGCTCGTAGCAATGAAGCCGATATCGTTGTCGGTTTAAGAGCGGGAGCAGATGATTACTTGAGTAAACCTTTTGGAATGCAAGAGTTTCTCGCCAGGGTTGAAGCACTAATTCGCCGCAACCGCACGCCTGTTGCACCAGCTTATCTGGACTATGGTGCGCTGCAAATTGATTTAGTGCAACGCCGGGTCAGATTTCAAGGGGAGTTTATTGACTTAACACCTCAAGAATTTAGTTTATTATACGTTTTAGCACAAGCTGGAGGAGTGCCTCTTTCTAGGTCAGAATTGCTGCGTCGCGCTTGGCCTGACGCTATTGACAATCCCCGCACTATTGATACTCATGTTTTATCGCTGCGGAAAAAAGTTGAACTTGATCCCCGCCAACCTAGTCTAATTCAAACCATCCGCAATGTGGGATACCGATTTAACATGGAAATTTTGAATTCCAATATTCCCCAATCAACAACAAAATTGGCTAAAGAAAGATTTAGTAATCAACGTTCAACCCTTAGTACTCAAAGTGTGTAGGGCAAGAGAAACAATTCAAAATTCAAAATTCAAAATTAAGAAATTTCATGAACTTTTGACTTTTGACTCTTAATTAGCCCCATTCCTCAGATGCTAGAGCTTCTGCGTGCATCAAGCTTGCCCGTAAATTTAACCAGTCTATGTCAGACTCTGTTTGATTTGCCAACAACCGACCTTGTTGTAGGTGCAAAAGTCGGGTGCAAAATTTCTGTGCTAGTTCAAGCTGGTGATTTACCATCAGAATCGTGGTGTGATGTGTGGTAGTCACCTGAGTTAAAACTTCTATGAGATGGGAAGCTGTACCAAAATCCAAGGCAGAGGTTGGCTCATCTAATAATAATATTTTCGGTTGGATGACTAAGGCACGTGCGATCGCAACTTGCTGTCGTTGTCCAGCAGAAAGTTGCACTTCAGTCCGTCCTAACCAGTCACTAGGAATATGCAGTTGTTCTATCCAATCACTTACTCGTTGCTGAATTGTCTGTTTGGATAAACCACGCAAAACCAGTGGATAAGCTAAAGCTTGCTCAACTGTCATCCCCAAAAGCTTAGACTCTTGCGATACAAGTGTCACCACCTGGCGTAACTTGATTACAGGAATTTGGCGATATTCCTGATTTTCCAGAAATACTTTGCCATTAGTTGGCTCAATCAGGCGGTTAATCAGCTTGAGTAAAGCCGTTTTACCAGCGCCCGATAGTCCTACAATGGCAATGCGTTCTCCTGGGAATACCTCAAAAGCAATATCCTGCAACACAGGGTATCCTTGATGATTACCTGAGAGTTGGGTTTTGAGCTTCGTAAACAGATTGACTTGCTCTAATAGGAGTGTGGCTTTAGGGGTGACATTATCCAAGTTCAACTTGCTGGGGAGAATGGTGAATAGTGAATGGGAAAAAATTTTCCTGATCTTTAGGAATGTGGATTTATTAACTTACAATTTTTGTTCATCGGCTAACCTGGTATTTAAAAGTCTTTAAACCAAGTTTTGCAATTTATTTAATCCACATTCCTTAGTAACCAGTACGTAATCCCCAATACCACTTGATAATTGTATTTTAATTATCCAATAGTTAAGGCTGTGGAGATAGTCCAACCATCCACTAACAGCAATAATAACGTGAAACCTAACAAAATTAGATACATCCAAGGCTGTGCTAAAGGGCGAACATCTGTAGTATCTATACCTGTTTTTGCCTGTACTTGCTTTACAAATTGAGCAAATCCAGCTACACGCACTGGTAATAAATAAGCTTTTCCTGACTGACTCAGAAAATAATATACTATACCTCCTTGTCCAGTGGTGCGAGGTTTTAACTCTTTGACCTCAGTCCAGGCCAAAAACCAACTTTTACGAAAAAATCGCGGTACCCAGACGGGATAAGTCACCTGAATTCCTTGGTCATCTAAAATGACTTGTTCGGTTAACACTGCATACAAAGCAAGAAAACCAATGCTAATTCCTAACCACAATAATGCTGGTGGTATAGGTGCAGCTGTTACCTGGGCTAAAAAGGGTAATGGGACTGTGAGTGCTAAATATAAATTCAACAGTGTTATCCGAATTAACGGCGCAAGGCGAAAGACGGAAGTTGAAGTGTTGACTAAGTTTGCTGCCACGGCTCAATTACAATCATTTGCTTTTACTTCATCCTAACTAGGAACTGGGTGAGCCGTTCATTTTTGCTTGGGGTACTGTCGAACAAATTTAGTAAGCACTTTAGCGCTATTTTAAGCACTAAAGTGCTTACTACGTTCCGGGTTACTTTTGCGATCGCATACCCTATACTACCTATGTACCTATCAGCTAAAGATTAAGGTAAATATTTTTGTACTACACTCCAACCAGTGAGTGATACCCAAGCAAAACCTATAAACAGAATAAGATTTAAACTGACGTGTAAAGTTCTAAACCAAGGTTTTTCAGCGCTGATTTGGGTAGTACTGAAAGCAGATAGCAAAACCAATGCTACTACTATCAATCCTGCAACCAAGTGTGATGATTGTCCTAGTGAACCAAAATGGCCAAAAGTGCCAATAATACCAATTGCCAGTAGTAATAGCACTAAACCGACCATGCTAATGCCGATTGTATAGTGGAGCGATCGCATCCCCGCATTTCCGCGATTCAAGAAAGGGAAATTAGGGGGGTGTTGCGAAGTTCTGGCTTTAAACATCCAAAAGCCGGTGGTCGCTAACATTATATATGCCAGCAAGGATAACCCCATTGACCAAGCAGCTATTTTCCACAACCACAGAAAAGATGGCAAATTCATACATTGATTGTAGAAGACAAAGTGTACTGGGTATTGGGTAATAAATAACTAAATTATCCTTGCTATTATTTATTTACTCTTAACATTTTACCCTTGACAAACCAACAAAAAAGGCTGCTGACTTCAGCAACCCCCTAAATTTGAGAAAATTTTTTTAATCAACGGACGCGAAACCAGCTATTTTTAAAGGTTTTGTTGTATCTTCAGTTTTTGTATTAATTGGCTGCACCATTGGTGTTTTATTGATAGAGTCTATTGCTACTTGTGAGTTGCTACCCAACTCATAAGTACCTTGCTCATTGATTGCAAGACGAACACACGGAATTGTATCTGATAAAATTGCACTTGCCATCATCCCCGTATGAATTTCCATTTGAGCTTCTTTAGGGGCTTCAAACACGAGACGTTGTCCAGGAAAAACAACCCTTTCAAAGTACCAATTAGGAATATTGGAGATGCGGGCAACCTGGATTTTGCTCGTGGCATTTACGTAGCAGCAGAGAATTGTCCCCGATTGCTCAGGTGGTAAAGGATCTAGTATTTGAGCCATAACTGCTGAGGAGCTTTACGCCACAATTTTACATTACATATGCAAAAGTAACACTGGGCGATCCCCATAAGCTGTAACTCCGACTACCAACTGCACATTTCTGCATTATTTCTATCTAAAGATATGTATAAGTTATAAAAATTTTGTAAACATCTATGTTTTTCATAGAAATTATACATTATAAAAGAAAGTTTTTATATTCATTCCTTGATAAATAAACTGTAAAATAACTTACTGAATTGAGGAAATTATGGGTAGAGCATGGCAATGATCCCCTGAGGTATCCTCAATCTCAGAAGAGAGTTTTGTTGGATGATCTATCCCAGGAGTTAGAGATGGGGATCATCGCTGAAGGAACAAACTCAATGTTATGGTAAAGCTATAAGCAAAAAATCTTCATAAACTGAGCTTACGGATACCATACCTAATGGTATGCAAAGCAATTTTAGGTATTTCCACGTTTAACACGAGGAGATTCACTTTGATCGAGACTCAGATGAAATGTTAAGCGCGATCGCGATGCCTTCTCTTTTAGAGACGCTACAGCGTAGCTTGCTTCCCCATAGGGGTACGGCAAGGGCTTTGCCCAACGCACAACGCAGCCAAAATCAATACATCCAGTCTTCAACTGTATGTTTTTTTCACTTACTTTCCCCAGAAGAACGGCAAGATGGTAGTTAAAGCAAGCACAATGGAAAATCGAATTCTTTACGTTCGCCTTCCCTGTAACCCCATCTTTCCTATTGGGGTTGTCTACCTAAGCGATCATGTTCACAAACAGTTTGCCAATATTGAACAGCGCCTCTTTGACCTCGGATGCGTACCACCTTTAGACTATGCTCAGGCCCTAGAGCGCTGTATTGATGAATTTAAACCCACACTGCTAGTATTTTCTTGGCGAGATATCCAAATATATGCCCCAGTTGGTGGTCGTGGCGGAAACCCGTTACAAAACGCCTTTGAATTTTACTACGCAAAGAATCCACTGATAAAATTACGCGGGGCTTTTGGTGGCTTGCGAATTTTCATCGCTTACTACGTAGAATTATGGCGGAATCTGGGATTAATTAAACGTGGTTTAAAACGTGCCCAGAAGTATGAAAAAGCTGCGCGTGCAGTTGTGGGTGGTGGTGCAGTTAGCGTTTTTTACGAACAGTTGGGCAAAAGCTTACCCCTAGGGACAATTATCTCTGTAGGTGAAGGCGAAACCCTGTTAGAAAAATTTTTAAGTGGTGAAGAGTTTCGCGATGAACGCTGCTATGTAGTTGGAGAAACTGAACCACGACAGCGCTTAATTCACGAACAACCTACGCCCTTAGAAAAAACTGCCTGTAACTACGAATATATCGAAAGCATCTGGCCAGAATTTAACTACTACCTACAAGGGCAAGATTTTTATGTTGGTGTCCAAACTAAACGTGGATGTCCTCATAACTGCTGTTATTGTGTTTACACTGTGGTTGAAGGCAAACAGGTACGCATCAACCCAGCAGATGAAGTAGTGGCTGAAATGCGTCAATTATACGATCGCGGCATTCGCAACTTCTGGTTTACCGATGCCCAATTCATCCCTGCCAGAAAATTTATTGATGATGCAGTAGAACTGTTACAAAAAATCGTCGATTCTGGGATGACAGACATCCACTGGGCAGCATACATCAGAGCCGACAACCTGACACCCCAGTTGTGCGACTTGATGGCAAAAACCGGGATGAACTACTTTGAAATTGGGATTACCAGTGGTTCTCAAGAACTCGTGCGGAAAATGCGGATGGGGTACAACCTACGAAATGTGTTGCAAAACTGTCGCGATTTAAAAGCTGCTGGTTTTAATGACTTAGTTTCCGTCAACTACTCTTTTAACGTGATTGACGAACGTCCCGAAACCATACGCCAAACCATCGCCTACCACCGCGAACTCGAACGCATTTTTGGCGCGGATAAAGTTGAACCTGCTATTTTCTTTATTGGGCTGCAACCTCATACCCACTTAGAAGAATATGCCTTCAAACAAGGTATCCTCAAACCAGGGTATAATCCCATGAGCTTGATGCCGTGGACAGCTAAAAAACTCTTGTGGAATCCGGAACCCCTTGGTTCATTCTTTGGCGAAGTATGCTTGCAAGCATGGCAACAAAACCCTAATGATTTTGGACGTGAAGTCATGAAAATCTTAGAAGAGAAATTGGGGTGTGCTGATTTAGAGTCAGCACTATCTGCACCAATCGAGAATAACGAAAAACAATTGGTAGGTGTTTGATAACTCATCAGGGGTAGGCAAAAAACCTACTCCTGTGAAGGTGGTTAAAAAAACCAAAATCTGATCGGGATTCTCAAATAATCCCAATTCAAAAAATCTTCGTAACACATCAATCATTTGTAGGGGGGCAATGCTTTGCCCCCTACCTGATAATATTTGCTATCAAAATGGTATATTTTTTGATCCTGACAAGTGAGCAAGAGTACCTTTAAAGCAAAATACTCAATGCCTAATTAGACTTTGCTAGCGATCGCTGTTTTATACTGGTGCAAGTTAAATAGAATAGAAGCTCGACGTTGCCAAAGCAAAGCTAGGCCAAAACTGGCGATCATATCATGATAGCGTTCGCGCCAGATTCATAAGTCCTTTGGCTCAATTTTCTTGGCTTCGTCCAAGCTAATCACAGCTTCATTGTAACGTTATCAGGGTTTGAGGAATGGCGATCACTCAAAACAGGCATCACAGTTTTCCGGAGCAATTGCGATCACGCGCTCAAAACAGGCGATCGCATCTTCAAAATAATCATCATCCCAATCCAGTACATCCCAGTTTAATTTTGCGTAGCTCAAACCCCGAAGATACTAAGCTTCCAGATAATTTTGCTGAATAGCGATCGCTTGCTGTAAACTATCAATGCGTGCTTCGGATTTTGAGCAATTAAATTGTTCTAGTGCCTTTTTGTAAAATCTTTCTGCTGGGAGTTCTGGTTCATAAATCTTTGGCATACTCAAGGTCTGCTTATAGCTTTAAGCTGTTCGGAGTTTTTTCTTTTAAGTTGCTGATATCAAGAGGTAAATTTTGCTAATTGTCGTAAATACGGGTTTTCTGGTCTTATTTCGGCAAATTAATCCAGTAATTCATAAACATCAGTACTTCTGCTCTGTAGCGTAATTCGTCCTCCAAAAAGTAAACTTAAAGAGTTATAGGCAAAAATTAAAGATTCTTTATCTTCTTGTTTGCGTCTGCGGTTCATTTAATTAAACCCCATGTTAGAAGGCTCTATACTCCAACAATTAGATAGTATTCATCGCCGTAGTGCTAGACCAATTCGATTTGGGGTGTACTACAAAAATACCCTAGTTGCCCTGTGCCATGCATTGGAAGACCATATTCTTAAAGGCGATGGTAAACCCTTAGTGATCACTGCTTTCCAACGGGGTAAATGGTATATCCAAGAAGCAGAACGATACGCAGACATCGCCAAGCAGAGCAAAGAGATTGTGATTATGGCTGCCTCTGATGCTGGCTTTGCCCAACATCCTACAAGCTTACTACCCAATGTAGACTTAGTGGCTTTAGATCCAGCCGATGCAGTGGCTCAAGAGTGGCATTTAATTATTCTCTCACCAAAGTACACAGCAATGGTAATTTGTCAAGAATTATCAGAAGCTGATTATGGCAGTGGTGGGCTACCTGCATCAGACTTAGAGCGTAAATTCTATGGCTTATGGACATTTGAACCAGAGTTAGTCAGAGAAACAGCAGAATTAGCGATCGCTCACATTAAACCATACAATCCAGAATTAGCGAACAAGCTGACTGCCCATAAAGATTCGATTCAGCCTAGTCTTGTGACACCAGAAGACTTGAGTGCAGTTGTCTCCCTTGTCGTAGATTATCTCCAGACAGGGCAGGAAAATTTATCGGTTCCCACAGCACTGCGTCAACAAGTGTTAGATCGCAACTTGGTTTCCAACGAAATCCAAGCATTCTTGCGGATGGCACAATTGATGGATTTAGCTGATATTAACAACCCAATGGCAGCGGCGGAAGTCGTAGCTCTAGCAGAAACAATTGGGCAGCTATTGAATCTCCCCGCATGGCAAATTAAAAGATTGCGCCTAGCTGGGTTGCTGCACCGCATAGATCCGTTACAGACAGCAGAAAGCGTTCTTGTACCTGGTAGTTCTACACGTTACCAAGAAGAAGCCCCCAGTTGTCCCTTAGTACCAGGTGCACAAGTATTGCGAACCATGCCAAGGTTGCGAGCAGTAGCTCAAATAATTACTCATCAAACCGAGTGGTGGAATGGTACAGGAGAACCAGCCGGTTTAGCTGGAGATGAAATTCCCCTAGAGTCGAGAATCTTGGCCTTAGTGGCAGACTTTCAATGGCGAGTCAATCAGCAAAAATCATCCTCAGCAAGTCGCGAAGAAATTTTTACTCAAGCTTTAGATGAGTGTAGACAAAAACAATCAACTCGCTTTGACCCTAAACTGATAGATACCCTAGCTTTATTAGTCATGGGTTTGCAACAGGGACTCGACTTACCCCTAATAGAAACCAAAGTCAGTGCCGGAATGTGGCTAATTGATTCCCGATGGGATAGTCAAAGCAAGATCAGTGAGGAGATTGGTAGTTACCCGCAATGAATATTGAAGCTATTAGATTAGGAAACCTCAAACAACTCCCAGGGGCAGATTTAGAAGACGAGAAACTCTGTCAACTTGATTTAAGCCGGATCAATCTTGCCGGCGCTACCCTTGTTGGCACCAATTTTAGTGGTTCAAAACTCGAAGGTGGGCATTTAGAAGGTGCGAATTTGATGGGAGCAAACCTCCAAGCCACCGATTTGCGGGCAAACCTCATGGGAGCAAATTTGATGCAAGCAGATTTGACTGGTGCTGACTTACGCGGTAGCAATTTGCGCGGTGCTAACTTTATGGGTGC
The DNA here is from genome assembly GCA_034530935.1 of Aulosira sp. DedQUE10. Lineage (GTDB taxonomy): Bacteria > Cyanobacteriota > Cyanobacteriia > Cyanobacteriales > Nostocaceae > Aulosira. The sequence goes on from JAVRCF010000029.1 coordinate 39,631, forward strand.
GACACTTAGTGATGTATCTTTGGCAGGTGCTTTTTTGAGTGGTGCTAATTTAATGAACGTAAATTTACAAGGTGTTGATTTACGGAGTGCTGACCTACGTGGTGCTAACCTGACAGGCGCAAATCTCAAAGGTGCAGATTTAACCCGTGCTGATTTGCAAGGGGCGTTGTTGAGTGAAGCAAATCTTGAAGAAGCCGACTTGCGTGGGGCGAACTTAGCCGGGGCAAATTTTACGGGCACAAATTTATTGTGTGCTGAGTTAGAAGGAGCAAATTTGAACGGCGTGAATTTGGATAGCGCTTGTGTAGTCGGAACAGTTGTGGAGAAAGTTTAGTGGAAGGTGAGAAGAAATTTACGAATCTTTCAAAGTTTTGCGTCTAACCAGTGCTAGGTTGATGTTATCCTAATTCTCTGTAAATGCAAGCTGAAACTTTCTAGCTCCTGATTGCTTAAAAAATATGCCGCACGAGGGTTACACTTTGCGCTCAAATACAAGCCCGAATTTTCTGACCTCTGATTTGTGCTTAAAACCTATGCAGCAAAAAAAGCACGCCATGCTGGAATTAAGTTGAGTCAATAGGTAAAGGAAGACTGTTCGCAAATGTCAGAAAATCGTTTGTCTTCGGGAATTTCGGGTTTAGACGAAGTTCTCTACGGCGGTTATGTTTCCGGTCGCGCCTATTTAATCCGGGGTGGGCCTGGGGCTGGCAAAACAACACTAGGAATGCATTTCTTAACAACAGGGGCGACAAATGGCGAACAGGTTTTGTTCATTACCCTAGCAGAAACCGTCGCACAATTAAGGCGAACTGCCGAAGTGCTGGGATTTAACTTAGAAGGTGTCACCTTTCTTGACCTTAGCCCCACACCGGAATTTTTTGCCCAAGTTCAGACTTACGATATTTTCTCGCCAGCAGAGGTGGAACGCGAACCTACAACGCGCCGAATTGTAGAGCAAGTAGAAGCCCTCAAGCCACAACGCATTTTTATTGATTCGATGACGCAGTTTCGCTACTTGGCAAGCGACACGTTTCAGTTTCGCAAGCAAGTGCTGTCGTTTCTGAGATTTTTGGTAGAGCAAAACACAACTGTGTTATTCACCTCAGAGAGTAGTCAAGAAGCGCCCGATGATGATTTACAGTTCATGAGTGATGGAGTAATCAATCTCGACTTTAGTCAAGATGAGCGCACACTCTGTATTTCTAAGTTTCGGGGGAGTAACTTTCAAGATGGCGAACATGCAATCCGCTTAACCAGCACGGGAATGCGGCTCTTCCCCCGGTTAGTACCCCAAGATTATGCACAAGAAGATTTTAATACTGAAGTAGTTTCCTCTGGCATCCCCGAAATCGACGAGTTGCTGCACGGTGGGATTGAGCGCAGCACGATTACTATTATCAGCGGCCCTAGCGGTGTTGGTAAAAGCACATTGGGACTTCAGTTTATGAAAGAGGCCGCTGGACGAGGCGAACGTTCAGTGATTTACACCTTCGAGGAAAGAAAGGAAACGCTGCTGCACCGTGCTGAAGGCATCAACATTGCGGTTGGTGCGATGCAGAATAAGGGGACACTTTCAGTCGTGCAAGTAGAGCCGCTATATTATACACCCGATGAATTTGCTAACCTCGTGCGTCAAGAAGTAGAGCAACAACAGGCGCAGATTGTAATGATCGATAGTGTTTCCGGCTATCGGCTTTCGGTGCGCGGGAAAGACTTAATTAGCCACCTTCATGCACTGTGTAAGTATTTGCAAAACATGGGTGTTGCTGTGCTGTTGATCAACGAGATTGAAACGATTACAGGAGAATTCCGCGTTACAGAAATTGGAATTAGCTATTTAGCAGACACAATTATATTTCTGCGCTACTTAGAAATGCAAGGCGAACTGCGGCGAACGATTGGCGTTCTCAAAAAGCGGATGACTGACTTTGAGAAAACCCTGCGCGAATTTGAAATTAGTCGCTACGGAATTAAAGTCGGCAAGCCACTCACACAGATGCGAGGCGTGTTGACTGGAGTGCCTGAAATGCTTGTGGATGAATTATGATAGCGTACCTATATTGATTCAGCCACCAGTGAAAAACCTTACAGGCAGCATTGCCAATGACCAAGAGAATGAGCAATGAGTCGAATTTTAATTGTTATAGAACAATCTGAGAATCGCCGCCTGTTAGCAGATTGGTTGAGTATATATTACGAGGTGGCGATCGCTGATTCAGTTGTGCAAGCAGGAAAAGCCGTGCCGCTTTTAGATGAGCCGTTTGATTTATGCATTCTCGACGGGCCAGCACTGGATCATCTCTGGGAATGGGTGCAAGCAAGGAAACACAAAGAGCAACCTGTTTTTTTGCCCTTTTTGTTCATTACAATCCGTGCTGATGTGAAACTATTGACACGGCATTTGTGGCAAACTATCGATGAGCTAATTACAAAACCGCTTGAAAAGCTAGAGTTGCAGGCACGAGTAGAAATGCTATTGCGATCGCGGCGGTTCTCACTACAGCTTCAGAATACGCTAGAGCGAGAACGCGAACTAAAAGAACAAAAATCGCGTTTTATCTCAATTGTTTCCCATGAATTTCGCAACCCATTAAATGTCATTAATGGTTTCATTCGTTTGCTACAACAGCACGACTTTTCTAAACAACAGCGAGATGACTTTTTTCAACGCATCCAATCTGCCGTTAGTCGCATGGTTGCCCTACTGGATAACGTTTTGCTCCTGGGAAAATCAGAAGCGGGTAGTCTGGCATCTAATCCCGTTAAACTTGCACTTGAGCCTTTCTGCCGCAAACTCATCGAAGAAATCAAGTTCAGCACAGCCACTAATCACACGATTGATTTCAATTGCGAGGATGAATGTGTCACCGTTGATATGGACGAAGCCTTACTGCGGCACATTTTGATTAATCTATTATCTAATGCTATCAAATACTCCGCACCCGATAGCACCATTCAAGTGAGGCTGGAATGTCAATCTGAAGCCGTGATATTTCAAGTGCAGGATGAAGGCATCGGCATTGCTCCAGCAGATCAACAACGACTGTTTGAATCTTTTTATCGTGCTAGTAACGTGGGCAAAATTCCAGGAACTGGATTGGGGTTGATGATTGTTAGACAAGCAGTTGAGCGACATGGCGGAACGATTACGGTAAAGAGCGAAATTAACGTTGGCACAACATTCACCGTCACCCTGCCCCTGGACAATGAAATTTCTCACTCGACTCTAAAACCCTGAAAACTGAGAATATTAAAAATAATGTTAATAAATATTAATTTATATCTAAAAAAGTTTAAGTTTTTTGTGACTTTAATAAAAACTATAAATTAGGTTAAGGAGGCAGGAGGACGTTCGCGGAGCGTCTCCGTACCCATACGTGTCAACTTAACGTGAAACCCCTATCCAGGCGTGATTTTACATTTACTCACGTACCATCAAGATCCGCGTCACCCCACAAGAGTTTTGTCTAAAGCCAAAACGTCCCCTCAGAGCAGGCGGGGAGGGGATTAAGGGGTGGGGTAAAACGCCTGTGGGATAAGCGTTTGAGCTTAAGTTGACACCAATGCTCCGTACCCTACTCTTAAGCAAGTTACGCGTAGCGTCCCGAAGGGAAGGAGAAGGCAGAGGGCAGAAGAATTCCTATAAATAAATGCGCGGGGATTTAATAAGGACGCAGTATTTCTTGCGCTATGCGTCTCTACATACATATTTCTGTTTTTGTTCACAACATAAATTTAGCGCAAAGTCTGAGCGCCGGAAGCCGGCGCTCAGACTTTGTAAGAGAGTGGCTTCAAACCCTTTCGTAGAGGGCACATCCAAATGATCTCTTCCCTTCTGCCCTCTGCCTTTCTTTGGTCAGCTAAATACTGAGAAACTACGTTGCTAAATATTAAGTAAAGTGAGAGAAATCTAATTTTTTTCTGAAGAATGTACTAATTCTTAAATTCTAATTAGATAATCTATCATTACACTTCAAGCGAAGCTTTCGGTTATGACCATTCCTGACGCATCGATACTGAGCGGTTTACGAGTATTAGTGGTCGATGATGACCTCGATACCTGTGTCTGGCTAACTTATGCGCTTGAGTTATATGGAATTGAAGTTCATTCGGCTTTCACGGCACTCAATGAGCCAGAGACTCGATTTTCGAGGTCGCAAGTCTGGTTTGACCAATGGTTATTGAAGCCTGTTGATATAGAAAAATTGGTAAAGGCGATCGCCCACCTGACAGGGCGGTCAAGCTTGAGTTGTGAATTAATTTTTTCATCTTGATATCGCTTTTTATCTCAATTGTTTCCTATAAATTTTGCAACCTATTAAATATCATTAAGTTTAAAAAGTAATTAGGACTTATGCATTATTAGAATGTTTGCAGATGAAGCAGGTGAAAAGTTGTGAGCCTCAAGGATGTAATAAAGCTAGCAAAGCAGCTTTCTAGCGTGGATAAGTTGCGATTGATTCAGGAAATTGCCCCCGATTTAGAACGCGAGTTAATGTATAGATCACAGATTCCTCGCAAATCATTGTGGGGCTTGTGTGCTGATTTAGTCCAAGCCCCTAGCACAGAGGAAATTGATGAATTCCGTAGTCAAGAATTGATTAACTTCCCACGGGAGGATATTTAGTGCTGCGTGCTGTAGCTTATTGCCGCTACTGCCTTATATCTCGGAGTACCAGTATTTAGTCGGGACAGCAAAATTCAACTATGGAGTGTTAACACCATTTGGCGACAATGAATTTGTTGTTCTCCCCCGCATCCACAAGGCTAATATACTCATAAAGAACACCCCCATTGCGCCCTGCAAGGGATTATTATTTACCCCCGTAACCCAATCAGGAACTTGACCAGAATATTTAATTAATCCCCCAATATTAATAATATAATAGCCCCAAACTAAACCACCGTGCAACCCAATTGGTAAGCCAAGCCTTCCTCTACGCCAGCTTTTTCCCCATACCTGCGTTAACCCCAATAAAACTAAAGCAGGGAATTGCGGTAATGTATGAATAATTGCTTCTAATGGCTTAATAAAGTGTAATCCGGCAAATAAAATCGCATCTGTCCACAAGGAAATACGTGGACTATAATTCCGTTGCAATTCATTCAACAGCCAACCTCGGAATAATAATTCCTCAGCAAAACCTACACCAAAACCGACGATTAAACCTTCTAAAATAATTTTTAATAAGAAAACATGAGGTTGTTGCCACACTAACCAACCAAAAGCACCTTGTAATCCAAATAATATTAATGTAGTAATTATTCCTATAGCCAAGCCACGCAGCAAATCAACACCGTTTTGCCTGGAAAATTCTAAGCCATAATGCCGCAGTAAGTGAGGTTCTTGATAAACATATTTACCCCATAACCTTAGTAGAAAAATAAAATCTACATATAGCAATACCATTGTTAATATACTTACTAAATTAGAATCATGCAATAGTAAGTAAATTGGTATTGCAAAAGGCAACCATAGCAATAACAAAGCCAAAATAAAACAACCCAGCCTCATAGGGGCAGGGCGTTGAGCTAGATGGATAAGGTTAATTTTCATGTAAAATTTAGTCAACAGTTACAAATCAACATTCTAAATTGAGACTCATAACTGATGACGCATGATCATTCATCAGGTTCAATGGTACTACTCAAACCATGACTTTTCAAAGTTTCACAGTAGAACTCAGCGTGTTCCTGAGCGCAAGTAATCACTAAAGCTAGCCCGTTAGTATGGGCTTCCATCATAATGCTAATAGCCTGGGGCTGAGTGATGCTCGGCACTGTGGTCATTAGTACCTGTACCACGTACTCCATAGGGTTGTAGTCGTCATTATGGAGCAAAACGCGATACTGAGGCGCGAGCTTGCGGGATGTGGAACGCTTCTCAATGGTTTCGACTGACACGGCTCTTTGCTCTTTCTTCGTTGATTTACTACAACAGAGTATCTGTCTAGCGATCGCTTAACAGTTATTCACCTATTTTATAACATTTATATCCAGATGCCGTGGCAGGAAAAATTTTACTGCCTAGGGTTGATTGCGAAATGGATGTCGAAAAAATTGTAGGTGTTAATAGTGTTGTCTGAATGTTGCTGCTGTTTTCCCTCAGATATGACCATGTAAGTTTTACCATTAAGGAAACTACAATATTATCCTTGCGGCCCTAAGCTGCGTGATTATGGAGATGAGCCTAGACTTTCAACCTGGACAAATTGTGTCTTTAAAGCATAGCGACATGAATTTGTATGCAGAAGTCATTCAAGTCGTGGTTTCCCGCCATTTGTGCTGGGTACGTCCTTTAGTACTGGTCGATTTCATCCCAGAACCGCCGCAGATAACTGACTTGCGAGATGCGTCTGATTTGCTATGGCCTATAAATTTATTTCGACCAGCCTTAGACACAGAAGTCATTACAATATTGAGCCAGGTTTTGGCGAAAGAGCCTAAAACAGAACCTGACTCAGTAGCTAAGCAGCAACTACATCAGTTTATTAACTTAGCCTGGCAGGAATATCAAGAGGGATTAGGGATTAGGGATTAGGGGACATCAGCAATGCCCAACGCCCATTCCCCTTATGCGTCATAGCGAATCCCAGCATCCTTAAGGCGTTGAATTGCTTCGTGCATCCGCTCATCAGATAGAGTCAAAGCTATGCGGAAAAAGCCTTCTCCGAACGCACCGTAACCGTTGCCTGGAGGCACAAGAATGCCACATTTGTCAAGTAAAAGCGTCACAAATTCTGTAGAAGTGTATCCTGGGGGAACTGGAACCCAGACATAAAGAGTCGCTTGTGGGAGTTCTATCGGCCAGCCTAGAGATTGCAGCCCTTTAACGATGATGTCTCGGCGATGTTGGTACACAGAAATTAGAGATTGGAGTTCTGCTTCATTGGTAGAATAGGCTGCGATCGCACACCGTTGAATTGCTTTAAATACCCCTGAATCGACGTTACTTTTGACCTGTGTTAAGCCTTGAATACCAATAGGATTGCCAACCACAAAACCAATCCGCCAACCCGTCATGTTGTAAGACTTAGACAGACTGTGAAACTCGATCGCTACTTCTTTGGCACCTGGAACCTGTAGTACGCTAGGCGGTTTGTAGCCATCGTATGCCATTTCTGAGTAAGCGTTGTCATGACACAGCAAAATATTGTACTGCTTGCAAAAAGCTACCAATTCCCCAAAAAACTCTAGTGTTGCTAGTGCCCCGGTAGGATTATTAGGATAGTTAACCCATAAGAGTTTTGCTTTATGGGCCACTTCTTCGGGAATCGTATTCAAGTCAGGCAAAAATTTATTTTCTGCCTTTAGAGGCATTGTAAACGGCTCACCACCAGCAAATAATGTTGCAGTTTGGTACACAGGATAGCCAGGATCTGGTATTAGCGTATAGTCTCCCGCTTCTACAAAGGCTAAAAAGGTATTGTGAATCGCTTCTTTGGAACCTATAGAAGAAAGAACCTCTGTATTTGGATTCAATCCACCCACGCCAAACCGACGTTCCATCCACTGAGCTGCTGCTTCCCGAAAGTCTTGAGTACCTTGATATGGTGGATAGTTGTGTGTGGAAGCATCATCTATCGCCTCATGCATTGCCTGGAGGATATGAGTCGGAGTTGGTCTATCTGGATCGCCCACCGCCAAATTGATAATATCAACTCCCTTGGCTTCGAGTTCATTCCGTTTGCGGTTAATTTCAGCGAACAGATAGGGAGGAATTTTTTCTAGGCGTTTAGCGAAATGCATGGCGACTTACTACTAATGCAAATTGTTGATGCTCATTAGCACAGTTTACGCCAGGCGAGGGAACTAAATCTTCAACTTACACAAAAATAACGACAATGGCATCATGCGAGTATCGCTGCTGTGGAAACCAAAAGCCAAGTCAAAAATTTGAAAAATAAAGCTTTTCCGGAATTTTCTCGCTGCGGATATGCTTACCTTCGCAGTTAGGCGTTTCCCTAGGGCAGGGTATGGTAGCTTAATTCCTGCCAAGCTGTATCAGTGATCGACGCTGCGGTCTTAGCAATTATGTTAAATATCCTAAATTTATATAGCTCTAGATAGAGGCAAAAACTGCAATCATTAGCGATGGTTGTTACTAACCTAAGCTAGGAACCAATTTAATTCGACCTGCATCCATCTCTGCCATTAATAATTCCAATGCTTCATAATCAACATCAGATATGTGGCCCATTTCTGTCAATTCCGAATTGATTTCATTTTCAATTTCCGGAGTTAATTTTTTAATATAAAGAGCTTTTTCTACCAATTGACGAATAGCATGTCTAGTTCTCATAAAGAATCAGCCAATTTGTATTTGCTGTTAATTATCCAAGATAAAGTTTGGTATAAAAAGTGATCCAAGTATCTATTTTGCTGTGATCTAGATCACAATACAGTTGGACAAAGAATACACTATTAAAGTTAGTATCTGCCACGGACAAGGTTGAAATCTAGGGGCTTTTACTTACGACCAAACTTAGTGTAAATACTCCTGAGCTATAGATAAAATTATCTGTCTCAGCATAGCTACGGAGATTGATTCTGCTCTCGGGATTGCTATGTCGATTGTTTTTTAACTTGGCTAAAAAAAAAGTATATAAACATACATTTTAACTAGTAATTATGACAATCTTTAAATAGAGGTATGAAACCTATAAAGATTTAGCAAAGAAAGATAATACAAATGGTCGATGTTCTGAAAAAAAGTTTATGTTCAAATACATCTAAGCTTTCAGGTTCAATAACTTTAATTAGGATTTCATTATGCAAGCGGTACTTAAATGTCCAAAAATTACAGTTATTCGTCCCCAAGGCTGCCTAAATGCCGCAAACGCTTTAGAATTTGAGCGGGATCTAACTAAAGCGTTGACACAAGATGATATTTCTATCTTGTTAGTGGATTTGGCAGCAGTAGAATCCTTAGACAGTGCAGGTTTGATGGCATTGGTATCTGCGCTGAAACTAGCTGGGAGTTTAGGACGAAGTCTCCGGCTGGGATCTGTTTCTCCCTCAATCAGAATAATTTTTGAGTTGACACAACTCGATCAGGTGTTTGAGATGATTTGAAGTAAACCTGATTGGGCAGCAACGTGACTTCAGAATAGATAAGCAATGCTGCTGTTTAGGCTAGCCCCGACAGACAGGTTTGTAACAGAGTTGTAAGTTGTCGTGAATAATTCTCTAGAAAGACTTAATCAATGCTAAGGTTGGAGGTGAGTAGCTGTAATTAAGGTAGCTAGAAGATAGCACAGTGGCTGTTGCAGTTGAAAAGTTAATCACACCGGATATTTTAAAACCAGCGCGTTACTTAGGTAATGAACGCTTAGCAGTACATAAACCTTGGGAAACGGCATCAATACGTTGGGTGATAACCTACCCAGAAGTATATGAAGTCGGTGCCTCCAACTTAGGGCATATCATTCTCTATAACATCTTGAACGCCCAGCCACGGCAGTTATGCGATCGCGCATACCTCCCTGGAGCAGATCTGTCAGCTAAACTCCGTGCAACAAATACACCTTTGTTTGCAGTAGAGTCTAAGCGCTCGCTGACAGAATTTGACGTTTTGGGGTTTAGTCTCAGTTATGAACTGGGAGCCACCAATATTTTAGAGATGTTGGATTTGGCTGGAATACCCTTAACATGGCAAGAACGCACAGAGGGTAATTACCCCCTAATTTTTGCGGGTGGACAGACAGCAACCTCTAATCCGGAACCTTACGCTGACTTCTTCGACTTTGTTGCCCTCGGCGATGGCGAGGAACTATTGCCAGAAATTGGCTTAGTTCTGGAAGAAGGTAAACAAGCTCTTTTGAGCCGGAAAGAGTTGTTGTTGGACTTGGCGCAAATCCCAGGGGTATATGTACCTCAGTTTTATCAAATGGCAGAGGATGGTTCAGTTCATCCTGCGATTGCAAATGTCCCCAAACGAATTCTTCGCCGGGTGGCTACACCCATACCGGCTTATTCCATTGGGCTAGTTCCTTATGTAGAGACAGTACATGATCGCTTAACAATTGAGATTCGCCGTGGTTGTACTCGCGGATGTCGCTTTTGTCAACCAGGAATGCTCACTAGACCTGCAAGAGATGTAGCACCAGAGAAGGTAGTAGAAGCCATTGAACAGGGAATGCGGGCGACTGGTTACAATGAGTTTTCCCTACTATCCCTCAGTTGTTCTGATTATTTATCCCTACCAGCAGTGGGGATGGAAATTAAAAATCGTTTAAAAAATGAAAATATCTCTCTGTCTCTCCCTAGTCAACGAGTAGACAGATTTGATGAAAATATTGCCAACATTCTAGGCGGTACAAGACAAGCAGGGTTAACCTTTGCCCCAGAAGCGGGAACCCAGCGAATGCGGGACATTGTCAATAAGGGTTTGACTAATGAAGAACTGCTTAGAGGTGTGAAAACAGCTTGGGACAAAGGCTGGGATAAAATCAAGTTGTATTTTATGATTGGCTTACCAGGTGAGACTGATGCCGATGTTATCGGTATTGCCGAAACAGTCAGCTGGTTACACCGGGAGTGTCGCGATCAGAGCAGAAGACCGCTAAACTTTAACTTGACAATTTCTAACTTTACACCTAAGCCCCATACACCATTTCAATGGCACTCGGTTTCTACTGCTGAATTTGAGCGCAAACAAAAGTTACTTAGACAAGAATTCCGCCGCATGAAGGGAGTAAAAGCAAATTTTACTGATGTCCGCCTTTCGGCAATGGAAGACTTTATTGGTAGAGGCGATCGCAATTTAGGGAAAGTAGTTCGCCGTGCGTGGGAATTAGGTGCAGGCATGGATTCCTGGTATGAAAGTATAGATCAGACGTTTGCAGCTTGGGGAACTGCGATCGCCCAAGCAGGTTTAGATTGGAAATACCGTCAAGTGGAACAAGGTGAATGGAATTTATTTACCACAGTCAAGGAGCAAAGCAGCGCAGTAGGGGGAGATGGGGGAGATGGGGAAGTAGTATCCTCCTCATCTCCCTTATCCCCCTCCCTCAATGCTCCCTTACCCTGGGACCACATTGATACAGGAATTGACAAAAATTGGCTCAAAGAAGACTTGCAACGTGCCTTAGAAGCCGCAATCGTTCCCGACTGCTCTTTTGAGGGTTGTTCTCATTGTGGTGTCTGTGGCACAGATTTTGGTCACAATATCGTCATTGAGCCACCTGCTATCCCAGAATTTGCTGGCAACTTTGTGCCAAATACCACCAAAGTACAACGCTTACGAGTCTGGTTTGGCAAGCAGGGAGACATGGCTTTGGTGAGCCATTTAGACCTGATGCGTTTATTTGACAGAGTGTTGCGAAGAGCCAGCTTGCCAGTGGCTTTTACGGGTGGTTTTCATCCAAATCCCCGAATCTCTGTAGCTAATGCTTTAGCTTTAGGAGCTACAAGCAAAGGTGAAATTGTGGATTTTGAGTTAACTGTATCAGTAGATGTGAATACGTTCCGGGAAAATTTAGCAAGGGAGTTACCCACAGACATACCTATATATGATGTAGTTGAGTTGGATTTAAAAGCTCCCGCAGCTAGCCAAGTCATGGAGGCGGCAGAATATTTAATTACTGTCTCCGCAATTGGAGAAACAACACCTGCACAATGGCAAAACTGGATTGAGCAAATTCAAGCCCAAACAGAAATTCTTTGGGAGCAAATTACTAAGTCAGGTAAAAGCAAAATAGTAAATCTGCGCGATCGCTTGTTTGAACTAGAGTTAGTCGCAACCAACAACACCCAAGTTGAGCCTACGGTTACCCTGCGTTATTTAGGTAGCTGTCGCCACGATGGTGTGCTGTTGCGTCCCGAACAAATCCTATTTATGCTAGAAAAGGTGGCTAAAAGAGAATTTCATCTCTGGCATATCCAGCGCAATCGGCTCATTTTGGGTATATAATCCGTCAAGGGCAACTGGCTAGTAGTTGCCCTGACATCATACATCGTGGGAATTGATTTTTGGCAAGGTTGCGTTAGAATGGGGTGAAGAGAAATTTTCTGGCGCTGCATTGAATCAGCTGGTTCACTACCCTGATACTCAGGGGGCAAAAGCAAAGATATTTAGAGTGCAACTTCTAGGATTTTATCCCAGACAAACTGAGGCAGGTTAAAGAACACACTCTCTATCGCTACCGTGTGAATCAGTAACTAACAATAGGCTCCGTCGGCAACTCTTCCTCTATGCTTTTTAAAACAACTGCTGAATACCTAATCTTTCAATGATGAAGGTATAGCATCAAAAATCAACCATAGATGGTTGATTCAATTGCTTAAACATATGCAGCCTTTCTGGAATAATCAGGCGTGTAAACGCAATCACAGTATCCATAGCTCTTTAACTCTGAGCTTAAATTCACAATTATTATTATCATCTGCACCTTGTGGGGCTTGCAGGGGAGAGAGGCTTAACAAACCTCCTTTACCCATCGGTGCAGCGAATTTTTGAGGGAATTGAATGCCAAAGCAAATTATCATCGCGGAACAGCATCAAATTGCTGCTGTGTTTTCGGAAGATCAAATACAAGAACTGGTTGTAGCCACAGGTCATCACCAAATTGGGGATATTTACTTAGGAGTAGTAGAAAATGTACTACCTGGTATTGATGCAGCTTTTGTAAATATTGGTGACCCAGAGCGTAACGGCTTTATTCACGTCACTGACTTGGGACCATTAAAGCTGAAACGTACAGCAGCAGCAATTACAGAATTATTAGCACCACAGCAAAAAGTATTGGTGCAGGTGATGAAAGAGCCTACGGGGACAAAAGGACCAAGGCTCACAGGTAACATCACCATGCCTGGACGCTACGTAGTGCTGATGCCCTATGGTAGAGGTGTAAATTTATCACGGCGGATTAAAAGTGAAAGTGAGCGTAACCGCCTGCGGGCGCTGGCAATTCTGATCAAACCAGCAGGGATGGGTTTACTGGTACGCACAGAAGCCGAAGGTAAACCAGAAGAAGCAATTATCGAAGATTTAGAAGTATTGCAAAAGCAATGGGAAGCAATTCAACAGGAAGCCCAATCCACGCGTGCTCCTGCATTGCTCAATCGAGATGATGACTTTATCCAGCGTGTGTTGCGAGATATGTACGGCGCGGATGTGAATCGCATTGTGGTCGATTCTAGTACTGGTTTGAAGCGAGTCAAGCAGTATTTGCAAAACTGGAGTGGGGGTCAAACACCGCAGGGATTGTTAATTGACCATCATCGCGATCGCTCGCCGATTTTAGAATACTTCCGGATTAACGCCGCGGTTCGAGAAGCCCTAAAACCAAGAGTAGACTTACCTTCTGGTGGCTATATTATCATTGAGCCGACCGAAGCATTAACGGTCATAGATGTTAACTCCGGCTCCTTTACACGTTCGGCAACAGCCAGAGAAACAGTACTGTGGACTAATTGTGAAGCCGCTACAGAAATTGCCCGTCAGATGCGTCTGCGGAATATCGCCGGGGTAATCGTTGTAGATTTCATTGATATGGAATCACGACGCGATCAACTGCAAGTTTTGGAGCATTTTAACAAAGCACTCAAAGCAGACAAAGCCCGTCCCCAAATTGCTCAACTCACCGAGCTGGGTTTGGTAGAACTTACCCGCAAGCGTCAAGGTCAAAATATTTACGAATTATTTGGTGAAACTTGCCCTACTTGTGGAGGCTTGGGGCATACCGTGCGTCTGCCAGGAGAAAATGAAAGCAGATTGCCTACACCAACAGAGCTACCAGAACGCTTTATATCTCTGCCTAATAGGGAACCAAGAGAGCCAAGAGAGCCAAGAGAACCACGCGAAGCACGAGAACCTCGTCTGCCAGTTGCCCGCATTCCAGAGCCAAGGGAAACCTACGATGGGTTTGGGGAAGCATATGATACCGATTCGGACTTGGGTGCCTTGCATTTAATGAATCATCCCAGCTATCAAGAGCTGAGCGATCATAACAAGCGCCGTACCCGCACTCGCCGTAGTCGGATTGGTATTGGTGGGCCAAATGGCAAAGATGAAGGTCGGATTGTGAACAATCCACTCGCTTTTGTCAACGACCCAGACTTAGACATGGATGCTGATAATGAACTAGCTCCAACACCAGAGATTCCGCCACCAAGCTTGAGCAAACAAGGTTGGAGTGAAAGAGCAGAACGGACTAAAGTTACCAAGGTAGAACCAGTCAAGCCAGTGGTAGAACCACCGGAGATTAGGACTGTAGAAATGAGCCTAGAGGAACAAGATGTTTTCGCCTTGATGGGTGTCTCTCCGTTGGTGAAGTTAGATCGGGAAGTTAAAAATCCCAAATCTGTGATTATTAATATTGTGCAACCAGGACAACTTCCCACTCCGCCTACAGAATCTGCCTCTGATTCAACCCCCACAGAGAAAACCAGCAGTGCAGTCAGCACCATCAAAGTACCTACACCACAAGTTGAGCTAGAACAAAAACCAGTACCTACACCACAAGTTGAGCTAGAACAAAAACCATCACCCCAACCAGTAATTGAACCATCAGGATTCGCTGCGATCGCAGAAGAAAGTGAAGCCAGTGAAGCTAATAGCGCCTCTGCTGCTAGCCGTCGCCGTCGTCGTCGCTCCTCGGCCCTAGATGACAACACTGAAGAAAGTTAACTGTCATGATGGTAGAGCCAGAGCAAATTGCCGCAAATATTGAGTCTGTAGTACCTCAAAGTGAACTTCTTTGGCTAGAGTTGTCAGCTTTAGCGGGTACTGCGGGTATGGCTGGTGTGGATGAAGTCGGGCGAGGTGCTTTGTTTGGCCCTGTAGTTGCGGCAGCAGTCATGCTACCAGAGCGTGCTTGGCCAGAATTGATGGCAGCTAAAATTAAAGATAGTAAAAAGCTGTCTAGCTCTCGCAGAACGAAACTAGCACAGCAAATTTGTGCATTAGCAATAGACTGGAAAATTGGCTTTGCTTCCACTGCTGAAATTGATCAAATCAACATATTGCAAGCAACACTATTGGCAATGAAGCGGGCTGTGCTAAAACTGAAAGTACAGCCTGCACTCTGCTTAATAGATGGTAATCAGTCGGTAAAAGACTTATTATTACCCCAACAAACAATAGTCAAAGGAGATGAGCGATCGCTCAATATTGCCGCAGCTAGCATTGTGGCTAAGGTTTGGCGTGACGAGCTAGTGCTGCGCTTGGCATCCAAGTATCCCATGTACGACCTAGCACGTAACAAGGGTTATGGTAGCCAAAAGCATTTGCTAGCTCTGCAACAATATGGGCCTTCGCCCCTACACCGTAAGTCTTTCCGTTCTTGCCAAATTCACATTTGAAGCAAAATTGAAACGCAGAGGCGTGCAGAGAGGCTCAGAAGATGTTTGAAATTAGGCTAATGACACTTAGCTTATAAGCTTCTTCCAGAACGACTAAGAGCAAAATTATCAGTAGCGAGTAGATTTACTCTACATTCAAAATTGGTAATTCTGCACTATCATCGTTAAGCCTTTGAACATTGGTTTGAGAAATCACCCAACGACGATAATCTGTTAAGAGCTGATGTAGTAGCCGTTGTTTCACCGTCAACAGCACACTCTTGAGCAAGCTATTACCAGTGGCTTCTAAAATTGGTTGAGGAGCAAAGCAAAATGGCGGTGGTAGCTCTACCTGTACTTCTAAATCTGCTTTGCCTTGCAGGTAAGTTCCTGTGCTGAGTTGTGATGGTGATAGATAGCCTTTTAAATTCAAAGCAAAACGCTGGTTAATATACTCAACACCGAGAATTTCACAGCCTACCGATCGCAAATAAATAATTCCATTCGATTCTGCCCATACTCTCATGTCTACAGTTGGTTGAAGGCTGAGAGACATAAAAGTCAGAGGACGCATTTTTAAGCGGAATACTTCTTCTGAAAGTTGCTGAATGCGATTGTTGTCAACCAAAGCATGAACCAGACGTTGGGGTTGACGCAAGTAGTGCTGAATGGGAATAGGCTGCTTTGGAACAGCAATTTCAACTGATTGAGAAGCCGTAAACCGAATAGCCATGAGTAAATGAATATATATCTTGTTTAATTTTAATATTTTTTTAAATATTAGATTGATTTCTAGATAAAGTTGAGACTTTATTGATTATAAAAATTATTGTTACTCATAACCTACACATAATGAGTAAGAACTTGATAATCTGATTACTATCTTTAGTTAGAGAAATATATTAGGAATCATCAAAATTAATGATTGACAAGTTAAACAAGTTATGTAGTCAAAAACAGGATTACATAATACAATTTTTTATTAGTCCTTTGAGGAATTTAAATATAGGTTAATCAACGCAATTTATTTAAGAAAACGGCGTTTAAAAATATGTAGTTTACTCCATCTGTAAACAAATCAAACTCACACCTCAAGGCTAAAGGCATGAGATTATCGATCGCACATTTAGGCCCCCCTGGCACTTACGCAGAGCAAGCGGCAGTTTTTTATGCCAACTGGCTGGCTCAAGCAACAGGACAGGAAGCCATTTTATGTCCTTATCCCAGTATTGCCCAGTCACTTCAAGCTGTTACCCAAGGACAGACTCAGTTAGCTGTTGTGCCAGTGGAAAATTCGATAGAAGGCAGTGTCACCATGACAATGGATACGCTGTGGCTGTTGGAAACTTTGCAAATTCAGTTAGCTTTGATTCTCCCAATCTCCCATACTTTAATTTCCTGCGCCACAAGTTTAGATAACATTAAAATTGTTTATTCTCACCCACAGGCTTTAGCGCAATGTCAAGAATGGTTGGGGCGGTTTCTCCCTAATGTGCAGGTGATTCCCAGTAATTCCACAACCGAAGCATTACAGCTATTAAAGCAAGATTTAACTGCTGCGGCGATCGCATCTATGAGAGCAGCTGAACTATACAACTTGCCGACATTAGCCACTGGTATCAACGACTATCCAGAAAACTGCACACGCTTTTGGGTAATTAGTCAAGCTCAAACAGAGGTTGCACAACAGATATCTTCAACAACAAATACCTATACCTATACCTCGCTGGCTTTCAGTTTAGCGGCTAATCTCCCAGGCGCACTTGTGAAACCCCTACAAATATTTGCCCAACTAGGAATTAACCTCAGTCGGATTGAATCTCGTCCCACAAAGCGCTCGTTGGGAGAATATTTATTTTTTATCGATCTCGAAGCAGATAGCACTTCACCAAAAATGCAATCTGCTTTGGCAGAATTAAGCACTTACACAGAAATTTTAAAAATTTTTGGCAGCTACAGTATCCTACCTATGACAATTCCACAGTCAGTGGGCTGAATTGATTAACTTATAACTTTTGATTAAAGGTGTCTTTGAGAACGGTACGAGCTGCCAAGTGATTTCGAGTAGAAGTCAAAATTTCCGATTCTCTTTCTAGCCGAGCCGCAGTGTCGCGCATTTCTAGCAATGACTGCTGCTCTGCGGCCACACCATAAAGGTTACTTGCCACCCAATAAGATAGCTCTGTCGCTAAATCAGGTACATCTTCTGGTAGTTCAATATTTTGTTCAGTTAGCTTCGCTGAAAGACGTACAACATCTCGCAGTAGTTGTTCTACCTCAGAAGCTAAAGGTCGCAAATCTTTTGTTGGTGGTTGGTCTTCAATCCATTCAACCAAAGCCACACGGTAGGGTTTTTCGCGGGTATACTCTAAAACTCGAAATCTTTGCTGACCTAAAGTTAACATTTTCATCCTGTCATCTGGCAGTCGCTGGTAATGAATAATCTCTGCACAGCAGCCAACGTTAGCAATTGTGCCTTTGACCGGATCGACCATCAATACACCAAACCTGCGATCGCTCTCTAAAATCGTGTTCATCATGATTCGGTAGCGAAATTCAAATATATGCAGGGGTAATGGTCTACTAGGAAAAAGAACTACTTCCGGTAACGGGAACAGAGGTAGTTCGCGAACTGCAATTCTAGAAGAGGATGTCATAGTTACTCTGGTATAAATTTAATCGTTAAAATTTATGAGTCTCTGCTTCTCCCGTACTCTGTTTACATTCTATCATTTGTTTTCTAGCTCAGAAAAAGCCCTGAGAGATATTTCTTCAGGGCGATGTAAGTATTCATACTAGAGTCAAAGGTCAAGGGGAGCCAGCGCCGTGGTGTTCGCGTAGCCTCTCCTGACGGAGAGGCTACGCGGTCTTCTCCCAAAGGGAGAGGCTAGCGCCAAGGGGGTCTCCCCCATGAGCGATTGCCGTTAGCGTAGCGTAAAGCCTGCGGCATAGCTTCGCTTAGAGCGAGTCTTCTCCTGTCGGAGACGCTACGCGAACGAGCGTCAAGGGTTTCCCGACTTATCCCTTGCGCGTCTCCCCTTCTCCCAAAGGGAGAGGCTAGCGCCAAGGGAGAGGCGACTGGCTCTCAAGAGTCAAAGGTGGACTTTTGAACACCACTTGACTTAACATTAAAGTTTTACTTCGATGTCCACACCAGATGGCAGATCCAGCTTCATTAGAGCATCAATAGTTTTAGAAGAAGGTTGATAAATGTCAATAATCCGGCGATGGGTGCGAGTTTCAAAGTGTTCGCGGGAATCTTTATCTACGTGAGGCGATCGCAATACACAATAGATCTTACGTTTTGTTGGTAAAGGAATTGGCCCGATAGCTGTAGCGTTAGTGCGGTTAGCTGTGTCTACAATCTTCTCGCAAGATGTATCCAATAAGCGACGATCAAAAGCTTGTAAGCGGATTCTAATTTTCTGCTGCTGTAGAGTTGCCATTTTTAGTTTTCTAGGTTCTGATTAATTAAGGGACTAAGAACTCCAAGGGACTGGGGACTGAAATATAAAATCCCAATCTTCAATCATAAATTGCTTTCATCGCAGGAAGAGAAAGGAGCAGAGAAGATTTTGCCATCTCTGCTCCTTTTTAATTTACTCAAAAGGACTATTTGAGGATTTTAGAAACTACACCAGCACCGATAGTCCGACCACCTTCACGAATCGCAAAGCGCATTCCTTGCTCAATTGCGATCGGGTTGATCAATTCTACAGTCATCTTGATGCGATCGCCTGGCATGACCATTTCTGCTTCACTACCATCATCGGAGGTGAAAGCTTTGATGGTGCCTGTTACATCTGTTGTCCGCACATAGAACTGAGGACGATAGCCAGGGAAAAAGGGAGTCTTACGACCGCCTTCTTGTTCTTTGAGAACGTACACTTCACCCTCAAATTGTGTGTGAGGTGTAATTGAACCTGGCTTGGCAAGCACCATACCCCGTTCAATATCTACCTTCTGGATACCCCGCAGTAGTACACCTGCATTATCCCCAGCCATACCTTCATCGAGACTCTTCTTGAACATCTCGATACCAGTAACGGTAGTGTTGCGGGTATCTCTAATTCCTACCAGTTCAACAACATCGCCGACTTTGACTTTACCGCGCTCAATCCGACCTGTAGCAACGGTACCACGACCTGTGATTGAGAACACGTCTTCTACAGCCATCAGGAAGGGTTTGTCTATATCGCGCTCAGGGGTAGGAATGTAGGAATCTACAGCATCCATCAGTTCGTAGATTTTATCTACCCACTGATCTTCACCCCTTTGGGTTTTGGGGCTAGCAGTCATTTTTTCTAGGGCTTTGAGACCGGAGCCTTTGATAATGGGAATATTATCACCATCAAAATCGTAGTTGCTCAGTAATTCTCTAAGTTCTAGTTCCACCAACTCCAGCAGTTCGGGGTCATCCATCATATCTTCTTTATTCAAGAAGACAACCAAACTGGGTACACCTACCTGCTTTGCTAGCAGGATGTGTTCGCGGGTTTGGGGCATAGGGCCATCAGTAGCAGCCACTACAAGAATGGCTCCATCCATTTGGGCTGCACCAGTGATCATGTTTTTCACGTAGTCAGCGTGTCCAGGACAGTCTACGTGAGCATAGTGCCGATTGCTAGTTTCATACTCAACGTGAGCGGTATTGATGGTAATACCCCGCGCCTTTTCTTCTGGGGCGTTATCGATTTGGTCGTAGCCTTTAGCTATAGCCTGACCATTAGCCGCCAAGGTCATAGTAATGGCTGCTGTTAATGTTGTTTTACCGTGGTCAACGTGGCCAACAGTACCAATGTTAACGTGGGGTTTATTCCTTTCAAACTTTGCGCGTGCCATGAATGCTCGTTTCCTTTTTTAATTAAGCGTTCCCTTTGCTTTTAGCGATGATTGCCTCAGCCACGTTGCGAGGCACTTCTTCGTAGTGGCTAAACTCCATTGTGAAGATGCCCCGACCCTGAGTCTTTGACCGGATATCGGTGGCGTAGCCAAACATTTCTGCTAATGGGACTTTAGCAGTCACTTTAGCAAGACCCTGCTCAGACCCCATACCCTCAATTTGCCCACGACGGGAATTGAGGTCACCCATGACATCGCCAAGGTAGTTTTCTGGAACTTCAACCTCGACTTTCATCATAGGCTCTAAAAGGACGGGCGCAGCTTTCGCTACCGCCTCTTTCAACGCCATAGATCCGGCGATTTTGAAAGCCATTTCTGAAGAGTCTACATCATGGTAAGAGCCATCAACTAAAGTCGCTTTCACATCAATTAGTGGATAGCCAGCTAAAATACCCGATTCGCAGCATTCTTTCATTCCCTGTTCTGCTGGACCGATGTACTCTTTAGGTACAACACCACCAACAATCTTAGAAACAAATTCAAAGCCGGTGCCTGGTTCTCCTGGCTCCAAATCGATGACAACGTGACCGTATTGACCCTTACCACCACTTTGGCGGATAAATTTACCTTCTACTCTAGAGACTGCTTTACGAATTGTTTCGCGGTAAGCTACTTGCGGCGCACCGACATTTGCTTCCACTTTAAATTCACGTAACATCCGGTCTACAAGAATCTCTAGGTGTAGTTCTCCCATACCTGCAATCACAGTTTGGTTAGTTTCTGGATCGACGTGGACGCGGAAGGTTGGGTCTTCTTCTGAGAGAGATTGCAGTGCCTTCGATAGTTTATCCATGTCGTTCTTGGTTTTGGGTTCAACCGCCACCGAGATTACAGGCTCAGGGATGAATAGAGATTCCAGAATGACTGGCGCTCCTTCATCAGTAATGGTGTCACCTGTCAAGGTATCTTTCAAACCCAACGCTGCGCCTAGATCACCAGCCCGCATTTCTTCGACATCTTGTCGTTCATCTGCTTTCAAAATAACTAGGCGGGAGATTCGTTCTTTCTTATTCTTGGTAGCGTTGAGAACGTAGCTGCCCTTTTTCAGGACACCAGAATAAACACGCACAAAGGTTAGGCGACCATATGGGTCAGCCATGATCTTGAATGCCAGAGCAGATAAGGGTTCGCTATCATCAGCCCGACGCTCAACGGTATCACCGTTGGGCAATGTGCCTTGAATTGGGGGTACATCTATTGGTGCTGGCAGGTAATCTACTACCGCATCCAGCATCAGCTGCACACCCTTATTTTTGAATGCCGAGCCACAAAGCACTGGTACAATCGTACCCGCGACTGTTCCTTTCCGCAGAGCAGCCTGAATTTCAGCTTCTGTAAGTTCTTCGCCCTCGAAGTACTTAGTCATCAGTTCGTCATCTGTTTCTGATACCGCTTCTATAAGTTTGGTGCGGAATTCTGCTGACTGCTCTTGCAGTTCGGCGGGGATATCAGTTTCCTCGATATCTGTTCCCTGATCGTTGTTGTAAATATAGGCACGCATCCGTACCAGGTCAACGATGCCCTTAAACTCGGTTTCACTACCAATTGGCAGTTGAATGGCAATAGCATTAGCTCGCAAGCGATCGCGCATTTGCTCGTGAACTCTGTAGAAGTTCGCGCCTGTGCGATCCATTTTGTTGATAAAGGCAATTCGCGGCACTTTATAGCGGTCTGCTTGTCGCCATACTGTCTCTGATTGGGGTTGTACACCACCTACAGAACAGAATACGGCGATTACACCATCCAACACACGCATGGATCGTTCAACTTCAATTGTGAAGTCAACGTGACCTGGAGTATCGATAATGTTTATTTGATGATCTTTCCAGCTGGTGCTAATAGCAGCCGCAGTGATGGTAATTCCTCTCTCCCGCTCCTGCTCCATCCAGTCTGTGACGGCAGTTCCTTCATGAACTTCGCCAATCTTATGAATTATCCCAGAGTAAAACAATATTCTCTCTGTTGTTGTTGTCTTGCCCGCATCTATATGCGCCGCAATACCGATATTGCGTACTTTCTCTAGCGGGATCGTACGTGCCACAGTAGCCTCCTATAGTTTTTGCCTCATGATATCTTGTATATTACTCTTTGTTAAGATTCTATACTTTTACGGAAAACCGTCTTTTTTTGAAAATCTGCGATATATCGCTGTCATCTAGACGATATACCGCTTCTAAACTTAGTAACGATAGTGAGCAAAGGCTTTGTTGGCTTCTGCCATGCGGTGTGTTTCTTCCCGCTTGCGAATGGCATTTCCGGTTTCGTTGGCAGCATCCATTAACTCATTGGCTAATTTGCCAGCCATTGTCCGTCCGGGTCTGGAACGAGAAAATTGTACCAGCCAACGTAATGCTAGGGTAGTACCCCGTTCTGAACGCACTTCCATTGGTACTTGGTAAGTGGCTCCACCAACTCGGCGAGCTTTTACCTCCACTAAAGGCGTTGCATTCCGCACCGCTCTTTCAAAGGTTTCTAACGCCGGATTACCTGTGCGTTCCTCAATTGTTTTTAAGGCATCATAAACAATGCGTCCGGCCAGAGATTTCTTCCCATGACGCATTATTCGCCGCATGATCATGCTAACTAGGCGGCTATTATAAACTGAGTCAGGCGGAACTGGGCGCCTTTGACTAACACCACGACGAGACATACTTCATCCTTAATTCGGTTTTGGCAACGAAATTATATGCTATCAGACACCGGAAACTAAAAGCGGTAGGAAACGCCGCTCAAACTTCCTCAATTTTTCTTGTACAGATGCAGCCAGGCAAACTTACTTTACTTGTTACCTGCCACCAGATAGACAAGGCGACAACATTAATAAACCTTAATATCTACATTAAAGCGTTGCTGTCACTTTATACGATTCGGCTCAAAATTTCCTACACTTGCTCGCTTAGTGCAGGATCTTGATTTGTTGACACAGACACAAGAACTATAACTAATGCTGCGATCGCAAATGCCAGTTTTTTCTGTCCTTAAGCTATTCAAGGTGAGACGATTAATCGGACTTTCATGCGATTAACCGCCTCCAACCTATTTTTTCGCTGCTTTTGGACGCTTGGTTCCATACTTGGAACGACCTTGCTTACGGTCTTTGACTCCGGCTGTATCTAACGTGCCACGGATGATGTGGTATCTCACGCCAGGTAGGTCTTTAACCCGACCGCCACGAATCATCACAACTGAGTGTTCTTGCAAGTTGTGGCCAATACCTGGAATGTAAGCTGTAACTTCAAATCCAGAAGTCAGCCTGACTCTTGCCACTTTCCGGAGTGCTGAGTTAGGCTTTTTAGGCGTAGTCGTGTATACTCTGGTACACACCCCCCGACGTTGGGGGCATTGCTTCAGAGCCGGAGATTTCGTTTTCTGACGCGCTTTTTCGCGTTCATTACGGATGAGCTGCTGTATTGTTGGCATGAGTTACAGCGCGTTAGCTGCTTAGTGTCTAAGTTTTAACAAATCCTAATTATAACTTTTTTCAAGGATTCATGTCAATTATTATTGGTTATTTGCTTCAGTTGCTCAAGAATAGTTGTTTTTACTACTGATTATTAACTAATAAATCTTGACTCAAGTCGAAAGAATTACCACAACCGCAGGTAGCGATCGCTTGGGGATTTTGGAAGCGAAAGCCACCACCCATTAGATCTTCGGAATAATCCACTGTTAATCCATGAATGTATTTTAGACTTGTTGCATCTACAACTAACTGGATGCCTTTCAAGTCAAAAACGCGATCGCCAACTTTTACCGTTTCATCAAAAGACATATCATAAAACCACCCGGAACATCCTCCAGGTTTGATTGCTAAGCGAAATAAAACTGTGTGCGGCTGCTTTAACTTTAATCGCCCGATTTCACTTGCAGCTGCTGGACTCAATTGAATCATGGAATTTAGTGTAGAAATTTCAAACCCCATCTTTACATTATTACAGAATGGGATTGGAGATTAGGGTTTCGGGATAAGGGAAGGGGGATAAATAACTAATAATTTTTGACTCTTGAGTACAGACGCGATTAATCGCGTCTCTCCGACTCTTGATGCAGAATCCCACCTGAAAAGGAGGTGGGATGAGCTTTAAAAAACTTAATGATGCGAGAAGACGGCTAAATAAGCGATCGCGATTTACCGACTTTTTTCACCAGTCCGGGCATAATCATCTTGATAGCGGATAATATCGTCTTCACCCAAGTATTCGCCATTCTGTACTTCAATCAAGACTAAGGGAATTACGCCAGGATTCTCTAGGCGGTGGGCTGTACACTGAGGTACATAGGTTGACTGATTATTGCTCAACAAAACTTCTCTGTCGCCACAAACTACCCTAGCTGTACCAGAAACCACAATCCAGTGTTCGCTGCGGTGATGGTGCATTTGGAGGCTGAGGCGGTGTCCAGGCTTAACTTCGATGCGTTTAATTTTGTATCCCCGCCCTTCTTCCAAAACTGTAAAGGAACCCCAAGGGCGCAACTCTGTTGCTGCAACGCCTCTGGAAGTAATGGCTGGCGGTAAGGGCAGAGTGTTAGTTTGTGTTGTTTCTGAAATTTGAACCATAGTTACCTCATTGAAAGACTTAACAAACCGTTTGTACTCTATGAACCAGTGATGAAAATTCTGGTATTACCGTGCAGTAGCGAAAATTAAGAATTGAGTCGCACCTTGCCAAAGATAACAAAACCAATCTTGAGCCTGTAAAAGACTTCTACTCAAACTACTGCGTCTATACCAATTCTTCATCAAACACAATGGCTGCTTATTCTTAACTTTAAGAAGGGATTGGGGAAAGGAGCAAGGGACTGGGGACTAGGGACTAGTACAACAAGGCAAAAGTAAAAAGTAAAAAGAAAGAATACTTATACTTCAAGCTTTTTACCTTTTTAGATGGTAGGTTGTCTTACAAAGTTTGGCGGCACGGAAACCGACACCGCCAACGCCAGTTCGCTCAACTCTTGGAACCCCCGCACACGACTGGCTCAACTTTGCGCTATTTACGCCGTGCTGTACTAGGGAGATGAGGGAGATGAGGGGGACAAATGACAAATGCCAAATGACAAATGACAAATGCCTAGCTAGTTACTTTTGTTCCAAGAAAATACCAATGCCGTTGTGGACACGTGCAGCAGTACTAGGGGAACGATCAAGTAGTTGCCCTCCTAGGTAAAGACTGGTAGAACTACCACCGTCTAAATTTAGGGCATCTACACAACCTAGAAGTTGCATTAGTTGCGCGTGTTCCGCTAAGGTTGGCCCAGGTCCGCCAGCGCGATTATGTACAGCAGCAATCATCAAATTACCTGTGGCAGTTGTGCAAATGCCACTGCGAATTGCTTTTTCGGCAATAAAAGCATTACTGAATTTTTCGCTTTTAGCATTGAGGACAATTTGACGGTTTTTTATTAATAGAGGCCCTGCACCGATGATGTTGGGATAACGACTAAATTCATTAGGAACTGTGCCGCCAGTAATGTTGAGTGCAGTACCAAGAGGTAATTGAGCAGCAGTATTTACAGCGTTACCCCGTAAAGTTAGCAGGTAGCCATCTGTGGGAATGGGAAAGTTAGTTTGACCAGCTTTACCACCTGGTAACTGATTGATAACTTGGTCTTTCTGGACAGTCAAGATGATTTCGTTATCTGTGAGGGGGGTGTAAGATGCTCCCCAAAGCGGGGTGTAACGGGCAATACCACTCTGGACATAAGCACTATTGAGAAAGAGAATTGGCGATACTCTTACAGAGTCACTTCGTGAACGCAAGTTATTTGGAGCAATTAAAGTTTCTTGTAAGCTGAGACGATCAAAGTAAAATTGTCCGGCATCATTCCAGGCGATCGCACCTCGGTTTAATATTGGCCCTGACACCCACTGACCATCTTGGCGAATCGCACCTAGAGGCAAGCGATTATTGCGGTTAAAATAACCACCATTAATTGCTGCTGCTGCTGAGTACTTAGGTGCTATTTGAATTAAAGGAGCAGTTCCCGCTACAGCATTAGCATTACCTCGAATAGGTTTCAGTGTTAGATCAAAGGCGCGGGGATTAATTTCTAACCAAACAACTGGAAAGCGTTCTGTGCCTAAATTGACTATCTGCTGCCGCCAGCGCAATCCCCTTGCCCAAGAAATATTCTTCTCTACCAGCGCATCGGGTCGAACTTCGATAATCAGGCGATTGGGTTTAGCAATAGTATTAATTCGGGGAGACATCCCAAAAGGAATGCTCAAATTAATTACTGTTTGGTTGTTAACTACCTCCACTTGCTTAATTAAAGGTTCTGGAGTTGGTGCTGGTGAAACTGGTGCTGGTAATAATTGTTTGAGCAGATTTGGTAGGGGTGTGGGTAACGGCGCAGTCGGAAGTGGAGTATACCGTTGTATCAAAGCGGGGTCAGCTATTCCATCTATGGTAATTTTCCAGATTCTATTAGGGATTTTAGGGGGTTTAGACGTTGCGGTGTCAGGGTCTTGAGGACTTTTAACTGGTAATTCTTGTGTAACTTGCCAAGGAGTTGGGCGGTCTAAATTTATAGCGATGCGATTGCCAAAACTTTCTTGATTCTGGACAATTTCTGTTATTTTCGCAGCAGGTGTGGAAATCACTAGGATGTTGCCATTAGCTTGGATCTGCCATCCTGCTGTTTGGGCAAAATTAGTAATATCTAAATAGCGATATCCTCTTTGCAGCCAAGCGCCTAAAATTAATGGTGTTGTACTTGACGAAAACCAATCTATAGGTTGTCTGGCTGGATTATTGCTGCTCAATAAATCTACGCCAATTAATTGCCTAAGTACGCCGTCACTAAGATAAGTTGTCAGTTGATCGGCACTTCCTGGTTGCAGCAACCAAGCTCCTGATAAAGTACGACCATTAAGCGAAATTTGATTACCAGAGGCGATTACCCTAGAGAAAGAAGCTTGAGACGGCTGAGGCGTTAATAATGGTGTTGGAATATTAGTTGTGGGTAACTGCTGGGCCCTTGTAGCACTGGTAGTATATAAACACAGTGCTGTAGCAATTAGGGGCGATATATTAATCAAAAAAAACCTGCTATGACCTGTTTTGATCAGAGCAGTGCAGGAGTTTTGTCGATAATAATGTGGCATTTTTAACATAATTTGCTGGTACTTTTGAAAGCTATCACCCAAAATGTCAGTTTACTGATGATTCAGAAATCTAAAAAAATAATGATATGAGCTTAGAAAAAAGGTGATAATATACAAGATGGCTTGTTATCTCTTGTAGAAATAAACAAGCATTTTTTCCTAAAAACCACTGCAATTAAGTGTTTGAACTGGCACTTCCAGTAGTCTAGGACGGTAGTCTTAGAAATCAGCGCTGGATTCAAATATTCCGTCCTCACTGATGTTTGCTACTGTTGCTACTTAAGTGAGGTATAGCTAGTAGCGACGCAAGTGGCAATCGATAATTAACCAAAATCTAGATAACAACAGAAATATTTAGGAATTGTCAAATGGGCATATAGTGTAATAGGCTGATTTTGTTACCGCAATCAGGTAATTTCGGCAACAAAATTGCTGAAGCGTTCAGATTGATTTTCGTTTCAGGTTGGCTATAACTAGCTTTACCTGAAAAATAGCTACCATCTGGAAAAGAAAGAATTGAGAAAATACTTAGCTTCACGCAGGACGTAAATAAAAGAATTTTAGGGCAAAAGTAATTTGTCTAACTCAGCATAAACACATAAAAAAATAACGCGATTATTTTAACACGGGAGAACAAAAACAACAGACCGAAGTTAAAATTTTTTTTCCCTAAATTTCGCTGAATGTCTATATTCTCCACTGCTAAATCTTAGAAATTTTTTTCATCGGCGGCGGCAAAATTCGTAACTCAGCATTTCAGGATTAGGCTATGAATAACACACCAAGGAATCAAGTGCAGAAAATGTCATTTGCAGATACGGAATCAAGGGATAGTTACCAGGGGCAAAGGTGGTTAGTTGAGGAAAGAGATGCTTGTGGTGTAGGGTTTATCGCCCATCGCCAGAATTCTGCCAGTCATGAAATTGTCGCCAAAGCCTTAACTGCTTTAACTTGCTTAGAACACCGGGGTGGTTGTAGTGCTGACCAAGACTCAGGAGATGGTGCAGGGATATTGACTGCAATACCTTGGGAGTTGTTCCAGCAAGAGTATATCCAAAGAGGGATTGAATCGTTATCCACAGAAAATTTGGCGGTAGGCATGATCTTTTTACCGCAAGACCCCCAAGCAGCAGCAAAATCGCGAGCAATGGTTGAGGAAATTGCGGAGTCGGAAAAATTCACTGTCCTGGGTTGGCGAGTAGTACCAGTGCAGCCTGATTCATTAGGGGTACAAGCGAAAGAAAATCAACCCCAAATTGAGCAAATTTTTCTAGCGTCTGCAAACAAAAGCGGTGAAGAACTAGAACGGGAACTCTATATTACCCGCCGACGCATTTTTAAAGCAGCCAAAAATATCTCCGAAGACTTTTACACCTGCTCCTTGTCGAGCCGGACAATTGTCTACAAAGGCATGGTGCGTTCTGCGGTGTTGGGAGATTTTTATCTCGATTTAAAAAATCCCGCTTACAAAAGCGCCTTTGTTGTTTATCACCGTCGGTTTAGTACCAACACTATGCCCAAATGGCCATTAGCTCAACCAATGCGGTTGTTGGGTCATAACGGCGAAATTAACACTTTGTTGGGTAATATCAACTGGATGATGGCGCGGGAAGCAAGTTTAGCTAATTCAGTCTGGGGCGATCGCATTGATCAACTCAAGCCATTAGTTCATATTGACAATAGCGACTCTGCCACCCTAGATAACGTCCTAGAATTATTGGTACGTTCTGGACGCAGCCCCTTGGAAGGCTTAATGATGCTGGTTCCAGAAGCCTACCAAAATCAGCCTTCTTTACAGAATTATCCCGAGATTACCGATTTCTACGAGTATTACAGTGGCTTGCAAGAAGCGTGGGACGGCCCAGCACTTTTAGTATTTAGCGATGGGTTAAGAGTTGGTGCCACATTAGATCGTAATGGTTTAAGACCAGCTCGTTATGCGATCACCAAAGACGACTACATAGTTGTTGCTTCCGAAGCAGGTGTAGTGGACTTCCCAGAAGCTAACATCGTGGAAAAAGGTAGACTAGGCCCAGGGCAAATGATTGCCGTGGATTTAACTACCAACGAGGTGCTAAAAAATTGGGAAATTAAACAGCGCATTGCCAAGCAACACCCCTATGGGGAATGGTTGCAAAAGCATCGCCAAAACCTGAAAGATTTGGTAAATAGCCATTCTCCAACGACCAATGGCAATGGAAATGGGGCAACATACACCAACGGTAACGGGCATTCTGCAACTAACAACGGACACATAACAACAGACAAAATTGACAGACAAACCTTGCTGCAACATCAAGTGGCTTTTGGTTACACCACAGAAGATGTGGAAATGGTGATTCAACCGATGGCTATGCAAGGTTCAGAGCCGACTTTCTGTATGGGGGATGATATTCCCTTAGCAGTGTTGTCAGAAAAACCCCACTTGTTGTATGACTATTTCAAGCAGCGCTTTGCTCAAGTAACGAACCCAGCCATCGACCCCTTAAGAGAAAAGCTAGTCATGTCTCTGAAAGTGGAACTAGGCGAACGGGGTAACTTATTAGAAGCGAAGCCAGAGTATGCCAAGAGAATCAAGCTAGAATCGCCAGTACTAACTGAGGCAGAATTAGAGGCGATTAAACTCTCAGGATTCGCCACTGCCCAATTGTCAACTTTATTTGAAATTGCCACAGGCCCAGACGGCTTAAAAGTAGCCGTTGAATCTTTACAAGCCAAAGCCGCTGAATCAGTGCGAGCGGGTGCGAAGATTCTGATATTGAGCGATAGCTCCAAACTAGGCACAGAATACAGCTATATTCCCCCCATGTTGGCAGTCGGTGCTGTACACCATCACCTGATCCATGAAGGGTTGCGGATGAAAGCCTCTTTAGTGGTCAATACTGCCCAATGTTGGAGTACCCATCATTTTGCTTGTCTAATTGGCTATGGTGTTGCGGCTGTTTGCCCTTATATGGCTTTAGATACTGTACGCGATTGGTGGTCTGATCCCAAAACCCAACAGTTTATGACTAGGGGGCAAATTGCCACCCTTACCCTAGAGCAAGCGATCGCCAATTATCGCAAAGCTGTAGAATCTGGTTTACTGAAGATTCTCTCCAAAATGGGAATTTCTTTACTCTCCAGCTATCAAGCAGCACAAATATTTGAAGCAATTGGAATTGGTGGAGATCTGTTAGAACTGGGATTCCGTGGGACAACCTCCCGCATTGGTGGGTTAAGTGTCAGCGAACTAGCAACTGAGATACTTTCCTTCCATCACAAAGCTTTCCCAGAACTGACGATGAAAAAGTTAGAGAATTTGGGCTTTGTGCAGTACCGTCGCGGCGGCGAATACCATATGAACAGCCCAGAACTGGCAAAAGCACTGCATAAAGCTGTGGATGGGAAGCAATACGACCACTACGAAGTCTACAAACAGCATCTAAAAAATCGACCAGTCACAGCCTTGCGCGATTTGCTAGACTTCCAAAGCGATCGCACAGCAATTTCTTTAGACGAAGTGGAGTCAATCAGTGAGATTGTCCAACGCTTCTGCACCGGTGGTATGTCTTTAGGTGCTTTATCAAGAGAAGCGCACGAAACTTTAGCGATCGCCATGAATCGCATTGGCGGTAAATCTAACTCTGGGGAAGGTGGCGAAGATCCAGTCCGTTATAAAGTTTTGGATGATGTCGATGAGTCTGGTCACTCACCCACCCTCCCGCACCTCAAAGGATTACGGAATGGTGACACAGCTTCCAGCGCCATTAAACAAGTCGCATCAGGACGCTTTGGTGTCACACCAGGCTACTTAGCCAGCGCCAAGCAAATTGAAATCAAAATTGCCCAAGGTGCCAAGCCTGGGGAAGGTGGACAACTACCAGGGCCGAAGGTAAGTCCATATATTGCAATGTTGAGACGGTCTAAGCCTGGTGTAACTTTGATTTCTCCCCCACCACACCATGATATCTATTCCATTGAAGACCTCGCCCAGTTAATTTTTGACCTGCACCAAATTAACCCCAAAGCCCAGGTATCTGTGAAGCTAGTTGCAGAAATCGGCATCGGGACGATCGCAGCTGGGGTAGCCAAAGCTAACGCTGATATCATCCAAATTTCTGGACATGACGGTGGTACAGGTGCGTCGCCACTTAGTTCCATCAAACACGCAGGTTCACCGTGGGAACTCGGTTTAAGCGAAGTACATCGTGTCCTCATGCAAAACAGCCTGCGCGATCGCGTCGTTCTGCGTGTAGATGGTGGTCTTAAGAGTGGCTGGGATGTGCTAATTGGTGCATTAATGGGCGGCGAAGAATTCGGTTTTGGTTCCATCGCCATGATTGCCGAAGGCTGTATTATGGCGCGGATCTGCCATACAAATAACTGCCCTGTAGGTGTCGCTTCCCAAAAAGAAGAACTACGGAAGCGGTTTACAGGTATGCCAGAACACGTAGTTAATTTCTTCTACTTTGTAGCGGAGGAAGTGCGTAGTCTGTTAGCGCGCCTTGGCTATCGTTCACTATCGGAAGTGGTTGGACGTGCAGATTTGTTAACGCTGCGCGAGGATGTCAAAATTACCAAAACCCAATCACTCAATCTCAACTGCTTACTTCAGCTACCAAATACCAAAGATCACCGTAGCTGGTTGGTGCATGAAGAAGTTCACAGCAACGGTGCAGTTGTAGATGATCAACTACTTGCTGATCCAGATATTCAAGCTGCAATTCTTCACCAGTCTACGATCGCTAAAACCTTGAAAATCGTCAATACCGACAGAACAGTCGGCGCGAGATTAGCAGGTGCGATCGCTTCTCAATATGGCGATAACGGCTTTGCCGGACAAATTCATCTCAATTTCCAAGGTAGTGCAGGACAAAGTTTTGGTGCCTTCAACCTCCCCGGTATGATTCTTAGACTGGAAGGAGAAGCCAACGACTATGTAGGTAAGGGGATGCATGGTGGTGAAATCATCATCAAACCCCCAGCTACTGCAACCTATGACCCATCACAAAATGTCATAGTTGGCAATACCTGCCTCTACGGTGCTACTGGTGGGGTGTTATTTGCTAACGGTTTAGCAGGAGAACGCTTTGCGGTGCGTAACTCCAAAGGGCTAGCAGTCATTGAAGGTGCTGGGGATCACTGCTGTGAATATATGACTGGTGGCGTGATTGTCGTCCTCGGTAAAGTCGGACGCAACGTTGCCGCAGGGATGACTGGTGGATTGGCATATTTCTTAGATGAAGATGGTTCTTTCCCTGAGTTAGTGAACAAGGACATTGTGAAAATTCAGCAGGTGAGTTCAGAAGCAGGTGAGAAACAATTGCAAGAATTAATTCAAACCCATTGCGATCGCACTGGTTCGCCAAAAGCGAAGTTGATTCTGCAAAACTGGCAAGAATTCTTGCCTAAATTCTGGCAACTAGTTCCACCTTCCGAGGTTGATAGTCCAGAAGCCAATCCCCAAATCAAACAGTTGAGTACAGTTTAGTTATTAGGAATTTCCTAATAAAATCAACATGTAACTACTTCTTGTAGGGTGGGCATCTTGCCCGCCCAAATTCTTTTTTTCCTTGGTATTACTTGTTGCGCTTGTGTGCGAAACAAATAACATACAGCGTATTTCAGGTAAATGAAGTACAAGGGTAGGAGCACAGCCATGTTCCCTACGATTATCTGTACCTCACCTTGGCGTAGCCTCTCGTAGAGAAGTTGCAATCTGCTGTATATAAAACCCCACTTAAGCTTCTTGAGCCTTAGGTGGGGTTTTTTACTTTTGTAACTTAATTTAATTGTGAGTTATTAGTAACTAACTATTGCTTTTTATTTGCAATTAATTTTTGATCTTTATCTTGCAATTCTAAAAGTTCAGGAATAGTAACAAAGCTATAGCCCTGCTTGCGAAAGTTGGCAATAATGGTTGGTAAAGCTTCTACAGTTTGAGAACGATTGCCACCGCCATCATGCATCAGCACAATTCCACCAGGTTTTGCTTCTCTAAATACATTATTGATTAACCGTGGCACGCTAGGACGGGAGTAATCCATAGAGTCAGAAGACCACATGATGAGCGCGTACTTACTATTTTTAGCGTAAGCAGCCACACCATTATGCATCATTCCTCCTGGTGGACGAAACATATTTGTTTTGACACCGGTAGTTTGAAAAATTATGTCTGTTGTGTGGTCAATTTCATAAGCAGCTGTTTGTGGATTCATAAAATGATACCAGTGATGCCACGTATGGTTGGCAACAGTGTGACCTTCAGCCACTACTCGTTTCAAAAGATCGGGGAAATTTTTCACGTTCTGCCCCACGACAAAAAATGTCGCTTTGATATCATTTTTTTTGAGGATATCTAGCACTTTTGCAGTACTTTCAGGCCAAGGACCATCATCAAAAGTCAGCGCAATAACTTTCTGACCTGGACTGAGTTTTGCTGCTTTGATGGTTGCCCCTAGAACATTTGCTGGTAAAGGATAAGCCAGACCCTTAGCTTGGGCTTGTTGTTGCCAGCTTGTCAGCATCGTCGCTTTTAAGCTCTCAATACGCTGTTGAGTCCCTGCTTTAGCAGATACGGTGGTTTCATTTATACTAGACTGGCTTTGAGCATCAGAGGCATTTGGTTTGACAAGCATCATCAAGCCAAGACTGAAAGTCCCAACTAAGGCAACTAGTGCAATCAATATTCCTTGCGGCCAAAAAAACGACTTACTGTTTTCCACTTAGAAATAGCTCCTTCAAGGGACGAACCATCAGTTAAGTACCTGACGGTACGTTATAACACATTTTTTCTAGATACTTAGATACAAATATATTTACTGGTAATCCTGAAATTTGAATCAAGATTAACAGGAATTTAGCAGTCAGCCATATAGATATAAAAGGTTTCAATGAAACCTAAATTTCTGGCTTCACGAGAACAACTATCTATACGACATTTGGTACTGTAGAATGCCTAATACCTAATCCACAAGGATAAAGATCTGCACTCTATTAATAGTTAACTTTAAGAAACAAGACAATCCGATGATTGACTGCATCTTTAAAGCTATATGTTAGTAGGATTACTGAATTGATTCAGATGCCTGTCCTAATCAGTTGATTAATATGCAAACTCTCTACCTCTTAGTAATAAGCTTTGATCGTGCATTTGTGCAAGAGGTAAGCTATTTAATTTAGCAATCTAGGGCGATGTATCTACCCTTAAAGCATCTAATGGATTATTAAGTTTCATAGTTCATCAAGTATATTGTACTGCTTACAGTGATTTTTCCTTTTTTAAGAAAAAGTTAAATTTTCAATTTTTTGACTGTTAGTCGGACATTGCTTTAAGTAAAGAGACTATATTCGATAGAATATAGTTTCTCATTACTTAAAGAAACTTAGTAGTTAACCTAGATACTCTTTACTCATGACACCAAAAAAAATTTTTTTAGCATCTAAGTTTGAGATTTGGATGCTGATACTTGAGTGATTAAGTACCTATTAATTAATTTGAATGGCAAAAAGTTAGATTAACCAGTATTTTTTCCAGCTTATTAATTCATTTATGTTAGATTTCACTATATATTTTTATGAAAAAAAATGATGTATTACCGCAAATTTACTTAGTAGACTGCGTTAGTTGGCTGTAATCATATCATAACTTTGGATAAATTCAAATATAAATTCCACTTAAACAACTGTCATCAGCAGTTCCATAGTAATTTTATTTAATAGATAGTTTCTTATTATACTGCGTTAATTAAAATCGATTGTGATGTCTGTCTTGAAAAGTCGGAGCGGCGGAAACCGCCGCTCCGACTTTTCGCTACGACGGGCTAAGCCTACGCACAGATAAAATTTTCTCTTACCTGGTAGATGGTGGGTTAGCACTTAACCTGAGTGTCTAAGCTAGCCATCAATAATTGAGAAATGAGAAAAAGTATAGCACCAGTGTAAACAGCATGAAACCCAAGTTACCAGTATAGTCTGGCAAAATCTATTTTGAGTCACAAATAAAACTCAGCACTCCCTACTAATATCCTGACTGCTCAGAAACTTTTGCTCAGTCGCACTAATTATGTGATGCGATCGCCACTCATGTGTCACTTGAGTACTACAATACCCTCCAGAGGAGAAATGCCAGGAGTTAATGCTAAACGAAAATTTTGATAAGTTGGTAGCAAGAACTAACATCCGGGTACTCCTGCGGAGAAATCATTAGAGTAGTCGCTACGCGCCTACAGCGCTTAAAAAGGCAGGAATAAAGTCCTGAGTACGAATATTCTTAAATAAATCGGATAGTAATACTATTATTTGCAGCTTAGACTATAAATTTATAGGTTTTTTAGTTTTTGGTATTGAACTATCTATTGTTTGGGTCAGATGATAAAATTTGTTAAAATTTTGTTTTTTTTAAAATAAGTATGAATTATTCAAATTATTCTAGAATAAGGAAAGATTATTTAATATTATTAATAATTTGGTTGATCGGATTAGTTATAGATAGGACATGGTTTTTCTTAGATGAATCTATTCCTTTATATGACCAAAGCGCCCATTTAACAACAGCATTACATCATTATCGAATTTTTCAAAATTTTAATATTTTATCAGGTGATTGGTGGTTATCTTTGTGGCAACTAACACCTAGTTACCGCGCTCCTTTTGTCTATGTCTGTACCGTACCTTTTTTATTATTGTTTGGTCTAGGATACGATCAAGCGAGTTTAGTTAATTTATTGTTTACGGCAATCATTATCATATCAGTATATCATTTAGGTAATTATTTATTTGAAGACCGAAAAATTGCCATAACTGCCAGTATATTTTGTCTATTATTTCCTATATTAGGAATTATGCGGACAGATTATTTATTAGATTATGGTTTAACGGCACTTGTTATACTGACTTTCACAATTTTAACAATTTGGAAAGATAGTTATACTCGTTTTTTATCCTGGATATTAACCCTAAGCTTAGGATTAGGGATAGGGTTGATAATGCTGGCTAAACCTACAGGGGTTATTTTTATTTTAATCCCTGCTATTTGGACATTAATCGGATTTATAAAAAAACGTAAATATATTAAGCTACTTCAAACTAGTTTATCTTTAATTCTAGCTTGGTTAATTTGTAGTTTTTGGTATGGTTTAAATTGGTTAACGATTATTACATCTGCATTAAATGCTAACCTAGTCGGAAAGGCAGAGGGTGATCCGCCACCCACAACTATTGCAGGATGGCTAGTTTATTCACAAATGATACCTGAAAGCGTTAGTTTCCCAATATTATTTGTAAGCATCGGCATTTTATTGGTTTATCTTATTAAAGATAAATTTAATAATAATGCAATTAAAGCTAAGTGGTATAAACCAGGTTTAAATTGGTTATTAATTTTCTTATTTAGTAGCTATATTATTTGTTCGCTGGGCACAAATAAAGATATTAGATTTATTTTACCCTGCTTTCCTAGCATTAGCTTAATTTTGGCTTACTTTTTTAATTTAATTGACAATATATGGTTTGATAAAATCAGATTAGCAACTATTGGCTTAAGTATAATAATTTTACTCAATAATTTATTACCTTTACCCATAATTCAACCCTGGGGAGGAAAACATTTACCTAATGATGAGGGTAAAAAATATCCTCTTGCTCAATTAATCGATAAAATTAATCAAACAAATCCATATTTAAGGTCAACTTTAGGGGTGATTCCAGTTTCTACTCCTCAAGTTAATGAGTTTACTTTAGATTATTTTGGCACATTAGCAGATTTTCGCGTATATGGCAGAAAATTAACTACTAAATTATCTCAAATAGAGCAAGATTTACAATATTTTTCTTGGTATGTTACTAAAGATAATGAGCCAGATGAACCTGGGGAAAGAGGTGAAACTAAACGCAAATTAAAATCTTTAGTGGAATCTTCTCCTGATTTAAAATTACAGGGTCAGTGGTTATTACCTAATGGAGATAAATTACGAATATATCATCGCATAAATCCGAATGTAGTCATTGAAAAATTAAATAATACTCATTCTCCAATTACTCTCAAAGAGGTGATAACTGCTAATCAGTTAATAGTAGAGCAAAACAACTCAGTTACTTATAAAATAACAGGTTCATGGGATGATTTGCAAAATGGCTTACTACTTTTAAAATGGCAAAATAGCCAATCGTCCTGGTATCACGATCATGCTATTGCTTTAGGAAATTTATACTGTGGTCTTAAATGCCATCCCCAAGGTAATTTTCAGGTAACAGAGACGCTGGCTACATTTGTTCCTAAAACACTACCAATAGGAAAATATCAACTATCAGCTCTGTATTTAGATAGAAGAAATAGCAAAATCACACCTTTAAATATTTCTAATATTACGGTGAATGTGACAAACAAAGGAAATATAGAAAAATCACCAGCATTAGACCTAGTTTCCAGAATGTCACAATTAGCCCTAGAGTTCCAACAGGGAAAATTAGATAATATCTTTGCTCAAATAGATAATTTTAATCAATATGACCCTACTCAAGATTATTTAAAACAAATTGAATTTGCGGCTAATTATCATCTGCAAAACGAACCAAACAACCTCAATTGGCGTTATACTTTAGCCCTATCACAACTTTTACAGCGCCAAGTTCCAGCGTTAATCCAAAATTTAACAGAAATAACTAAATATGATGCTAAAAATCCCTATGCATGGCTTTACCTAGCTTTTGTTTATTTATATAATTTTCAACCTGCACAAGCAGAACCAAGATTAGCGATCGCAGAAAAACTAAACCCGGATGTACCAGAATTAAAAACTTTAAAAACAGTAACAAAGATCATGAAATTTCTACCGTTAATCCATTTCTAAAATATGAGTTTGGATTTTAAAATGCGCCCATTCACAGAAAAACAATGGCTACTGGGCTTGTTAGTAGCTTCTCTAGCTTTATGGCTGATGTTTTTGGGCAATGTACCCTTGAGAGATTGGGATGAAGGTACTTATGCTATTGTCGCCAGAGAAATTTATCGCACTGGTAACTGGCTTTACCCTACTCTTCAGGGGGAACCATTTTTGTTAAAACCACCCTTGATGCAGTGGTTAATTGCACTTTGCTACCACGTAGGAGGAGTGCAAGAATTTACTACCAGGTTTCCTGGTGCGGTGTTAACAGCCTTGGGAGTACCTTTACTTTACTTGGTAGGGCGTTTGGTTTTTCTAGAAAGTTTACCAGCGCTGTTTTCAGCTTTAGTTTACTTAACAATGCTACCTGTGGTGCGTCATGGCAGATTGGCAATGTTGGATGGTATGACAATTTCGGTTTTTTTGGTGTTGTTGTTTTGTCTATTGAAGGCGCGTCATAATCAAAAGTATGCTTTGGGTGTGGGTTTTTGTTTAGGGCTGATTACTCTCACAAAGGGAGTATTAGTTTTAGTTTTGGGGGGAATGGCTGGCTTATTTCTCCTGCTAAATAGACAATTAGCTTTATTGAAAAATCCTTATCTATGGACAGGAATGTTGTTAGGAAATGTACCTGCGATCGCTTGGTATGTTTCTCAATGGCAACATTATGGCGATACTTTCTTACAAGTGCATTTTCAAGCCCAATCTTTAGATAGACTAGG
Source organism: Aulosira sp. DedQUE10 (assembly GCA_034530935.1). GTDB lineage: Bacteria > Cyanobacteriota > Cyanobacteriia > Cyanobacteriales > Nostocaceae > Aulosira. Next base: position 78,510 of record JAVRCF010000029.1, read on the forward strand.
ACAAGCTGTTGAAGGGCATAGTGGTCCGCCTTGGTACTATTTAATTGAGATACTCAAATATGGTTTTCCCTGGCTATTTTTCTTACCAGGAGGTTTATATTTAAGTTGGAAAAAACGCCAGACTGCTTGGGGATGTTTAATTCTCATTGGCACAATTGCTTATTTAGTAATTATTTCCTTCATGAGAACAAAACTACCTTGGTATGTTATGCCTGTATATCCTTTTTTAGCTTTAGCAATTGGAGCTAAATTAAACGAAATTTGGCAACAAGATAAGTTAAAAGTGAAAGTTTTAGCTGTATTGTTCAGCATACTATGTGTGGCGGGTTTAGGAGGTTGCGTTTACTTTTTTATTGCCGATCCACAGCCTGTTTTAATTGCTATGAGTATTGTTTTGGCAATAAGTATGGGTATAACAGCATGGCTGATTAAGCAGCGTAACCGTCAGTTTATTCCCGTGTTATTTTCAGGGATATATTTAGTTTTAGCTCTATTAATGAGTTCACAATCTTGGATTTGGGAGTTAAATGAAGCTTTCCCAGTTAAGCCAGTGAGTGCATTAATTCGGGCAAATGTGCCAGCCGGAACGCAAATTTACACTTCTTTTGCTTATAGTCGTCCTAGTTTAGATTTTTATAGTGATTGCAAGGTTACTGCTGTACCTTCGTCTGTTTTACAACAAATGTTGACGAAGAAATCTTATTTGCTGTTAGATAAGGAAACCATACAAAAAATAAATTTATCTGGGAGTAAAGTGCTCGGTACATCTGAAAATTTTACTTTGATTTCACCGCCGATTAGTTAAGAATTTTTCATTGTTTAAAGCTAATTATGCTGGCTTTATTTTGAATTTCTTGGTCATTCATGCTATCCACTGATTTTGTGAAAATCGCAGAGAAAAAGTTACTAGCAGAATGGCAAAGAAGCCCAGAATTATGTATCCCCAGCGAGGAAAACGATCTAACAATAAACCGAATGCAATCGACAACGAAACAATACCATAAGTGTAGCGTTCGGCAGAAGCGGTTATTCCAGTGTTAAAAATTAAGGCGTAGGAACAAAACCCATAAATAACTGTAACAAGGGGAATTTTAGCTCGTGAGAACCACAACAAATAAACCCCACCAAAAATCAGCACACTTTTAATCAATTCATCGCCTACTAATATCCAAAGTAATAACCATAAAATACACAATCCATAGCGGAATTTAATAGAACCTAAATAAAACCGGAAATGCCATAACAAATAACCACTAGCAATAATTATTAGAAATAACAATGGATAGGAGGGATCTTGAATATAACCATACTTGGAATTAGCTTTACCCACAGTAATTTCCATTAACATCTTCAGCCAACCCTGCCAAGCAAACCCTGCTGAATCACGCCAACCTTTCTGTGCATGAACGAAAGCTAAAGCATCATTAAATTTAATTTGGCAATAAAGGCTATAAAAAAACACACCTAGTCCAACAGCCAAACTTGCAATGTAGGCTTTGAATCCCCGACGTTCTTTCCAACTCACAAACAGAAAAGCAGGTATGAGTGCAATTCCAGGTAATCGAACTGCTGTTGATAATGCTCCCCAGAAACCTGCCCAGATATGTTGTTGTTTATCAAAAGCTCTCAAGGCAGCTGTGCTACATAATAAAAACAGTCCTTCTGTATAAATTACAGTTCCGAAAATGGAATAAGGACACCAAGCTAAAACAGCTACTGACCACCGTGATGCGCTTGTACCGTAACGCTCCTCTATCCAAAAGTAAAGTACGATCAAGGTTACTAAAAAGGCAAAATTATTTACCAATGTAGCTGCAATTTCAAAAGTCAAACCAAAGCTCATAAAAGCACGGCATAACAAGGAAAACAAAGGAAAAAATGCAGTTAAATATTGCTTTTTTTCCAGAGAATATTCATAACCTGAAGTTGCAATTATTTTATAAAAATTGCTATCCCAAGCAAAGAAAACATCCCAACCGAATGTGATATCAACGCCAGGTGATGGAGTCGAAACTAATGGGGCAATTACTAACATAGCGATGGCTATTATCAGCCTACTAGCTAGCCACATTGTTATAGGAAACAGTAAGGAATTAGGATGTTGAATAATATTTGTAAATTTGTTCATTTCAAGAGTTAAAAAAATTACTGTTTAATTAACAAATAGCTATTCGTTCGCTTTACTTTTACTTAATATTTTTTACAAATAAATATACATGATCACGCTGATATTGCAATTTAAATTCTGACTGAGTTTGCAAATTCTTAACCAAATTCTGATAATCTGCCGCGCTTACAGCCCAACCAGGGTTACGAAGATTCAGCAATATATAGTGAAAATTAGGCAAATCATTGAGATTATATTTGAAGCTAATTAACTGCCTATGGGTTAAATGTGGGGTAATTATATCTGTAGTGAAAACACTATCTTTAGTTTTAATTAAAGAGATCGCATCTTTTGTAGCTTGCCAATTATCCAAATTTTTGAGATATCTTGAGGTAAAGAACACCCATTTACCTAAAGCTAAAAACACAACTAAAGACCACAAAATAATTATTCTGTTTTGTTTTATCCAGGCTTTACCACTCGCTATGCTGGCAATCACAGATAAAATTAGAAATGGCAGTGCAGGTAAAGAGTAATGCAAAACCAGATTTTTTTGCGATGCCTGATCGGCAAGTAGATTCAATACCACACAAGGAATTGCACTTATTAAGGGTATCATATATTGTGGTTTCAACCCCCATAATACAGGTGCTAATAAAAATAATAAATATTCTAAGTTGATAGATGAAAAAATATTTTTTAAAATAACTTCTGGGTGGAATAGTAAAATTTGTACCATTTCGGAAAAAGAGTTTCCTAAATAGCTATAACGATAAAGATGGCGGTTGAGTAATGCTGCTTCTCCTCCAAAAAAGGGGATAATAACGTTGTTAGCAATTACAAACCAAGCTGTACCGCTAAAAAGTGCGATCGCACTATATAAACGTCGCTTCTCAAAAAATAGTAACCAAATCCCCATAGCCACTACAGTCAAGGAAAGTACAGCTTTACAACCCAACACCAAAAGAATACTGATGCAAAACCAAGCTATTCTTTTTAATCTAGCTGCTAAAACTGCTGTTAACAGCGCGGGAACAGCGATGACATCTGGGTGAAAATCACATAAATTGCTGTTATACACTACTGGATATAGTAAGTACACAGCCATCATTACTACTGCTTGACTTTTTTGCAAACCTGCTTGAAGTGCAAGTAAATATGTAGGTAAAGCACCTAAAGCCAATGCGAAAGATTGCACTGCAAACAGCCAATAAACGCTAGGGTAAATTTTGTACAGTAAAGCTAAGAAATATAAAATCCAAGCAGCATGATCAGCCAAAGCGTGAAAACCGATTATAGAAGAAATTGGCGGTTTTACCTGACTAATTAAGTAAATACCTTGGTCAAAAAATGCTAAATCCCCAGATGAGTTAAATAACTCGTGTCTCAGGCTACTAGATATAAATAAAATGACGGTGCTAATACAAATGATTACACCAACGGTATTCAATTTTCGGAAAAATTTTTCCACTAGAATTTGTTATGGATTTTCTAGGAAACTTTAGTTTTTAATTTGGGATAAATCATATCACAATTTTTGACAATAAACCAAAGCGTAAAACCTAAAGGAACAGAAAACAATTGAATAAATATTGGAGTTCCCAGATAACCGAATAATGAAGACATTTGCACCACAATGGCTACCCAACGATATTGGGGAAAGTAAAAGGCAAAGATAATTGATAATATATCCGCAGGATAGAAATATCTTTCGTGCATTTTTGGTAGGATATATGGCATAAACAAAACTGATATTGTAGCCAAATATATCAGTCTGTCTTGAGTAATTTCTAGCCTACTTTTATAAACAAGATATGCTAATAAGCATATTGCAGCTACCGTTAAAATTAAACCTATGGGTACAACAATATTATAAAAATTATTAGGAATCCATTGATAAAGATTGGGAGAGCCTTTAGCTATTTCCTTATATTTATTAGCTTGATTAAAGTAGATTAATAGTAAGTCTGATATGGGTCTGCCTGCAAACCAAGCTGGTAGCATTAAAACTATATATACCAAGGGAATTAAAGGTAAAAAATACCAAGAGATTCTTTTTTTTAGTACCATTATTAATAACAAAGGTGCTAAAAACATAGCTTGGAATTTAAAAGAAAGTGCTACACCAAAGCTTACTAATGCTGGAATTTGCTTGTGAATAGATAAAAAGTAAACACAAGCGATTAATCCTGTTGTATATATCCCGTCACATTGACCCCAAAGGGCACTGTTATAAATAACTGTAGGACTTAAGATAACTGCTAAAAAAGCAAATATTGCCATTCTCCCTTGTGGATATTTTAATCTGACAATTTTGTAAGTTAAAAAGGCACAAACAAAATCGATAGACATAGCGAAAAGCTTGATTGCCAAAATTTTGGGCAATCCAGACAGCAAGGTAGCCGCAATCAAAATCCAGTAGAGGTAGGGGGGTGTATAGTCGGCAAAACCATATTTTAAAGCACTAAATCCCCCATGAGAGGCGATGAAATCATACCAAGGAGCTAAAAAATATTTATAATCTACCGATTTATTTGGAACACAAACCCACCGGATTAACACAGCAAAGATAATGCCAAGTGCGAAATATACACTAACTGGGTATTTGAGAGGAGATTTGATAAATTTAAAAAATGTCTGCTCTGAAGTTTTCGCCATAAATATTGATCTATTCTTCAGAAATTATAAAATCTTTCTATTGTTTTTCTTCATAAATTAGGACGTTGCTGGAGCGGTCGCATTTTTTGGAAATCAAATAAGACATATACAGCAGAATTAGGGCACAGCATTGCTCATTGGTGTCAATTTAACGTGAAACCCTTATCAAGACCTGATGCAAGCGTTTTCT
>JAVRCF010000030.1:0-82402 GCA_034530935.1 Aulosira sp. DedQUE10
TGAACGCTACGCAATGCAGCTTTAATCACAGATAAAATATTGTAGGCAACTAATGCCATACAAAAGCTGAATAAAGCGGCTCGGGGATAACCTAAAGTCTTAATTTCGCATTCAAGTGTATCGCTAAGGACTTGAACCCACCTTCCGCACCCCAAGTGTCACAAACGGAAATTACTGAAATAAAAAAGGCAAACAGGAATAAAAACAGACATATTTTGATAAAAAAGACATAAGAGCCGACATAAATCACCAAAAATGGCATTAAAACCTATTGTCAATAAAGAGCAATAAGAACTGATGGCAGATAGATTCGTATGAGATAAATAAAAGAAGATGTTAAAGACTGAAATCATAAATTATCATAATCAATTGAAGTGGCAAAACTAGATTTTTGACATAGTAAATTAGAGCTATGAATCAAAACGATGAGCTTCAGGTAACGTCTATATGAAATTAATAGAGATAATAATTACGTGATTAATTGATAATAACGAAGACAATCATCTGGTAAAAGATTCAGAATAAAATCTCTATCTTGAGTCAAATTAGAGACGTGTTTTTCGTTGTTAAATTCAACGAAATGAATACACTGAAAGCGTTGAAATATCCAACGTAATGTGGGGCGGTCAGTTGCTTTACCTAATTGATTTTTAATCGTTGATTTAGACTCTCTAAGTGCGGCTCTGATTTGACGTTGAGCCAATGTATAGACCAGCAAACATAAGCCCATAATCATTCCTAATGACTCTATTCTCTCAGGGCTTTTGAGGAAAATACTATCGGCAAAAAATAATGGGTCTTTCAGAAAACCAAATCCTCTCTCACAGGACTGCTGGGCTTTATATTCACTCAGCATTAAATCGTCACCTAGCTGCTTTGACTCTAAAATATTTGTGGCAATAATGAAACGCCCTGCACTCAGAATTTCTGTATTAATTTTACTTTCATTCTTAGATAATGTGGCAGAAATTTGGTAAGATTTTCCTGCTTGATTATCTTTTTTATTAGATATGATTTCCGTAACTTTATTCTCCTGAATTTGGTGATATTTAAATTGTTTTGATAGTTTTGATAATGCTTTGATGGCATCAGTTTCACAAGCAAATTTATCTTGTGATAACTTTCTCAACTCCTGAACAGCTTTTGACTCTGCCTTGATAATTTTTTGTGAGAGTTTACGTAGGTCTGATTCTCTTCTATCTTGACTCTGTACAACTAACCATCTTTGTTCTATTCCTGCATAATTTACTGTTTTTGTCGTCAACTTGTATCCTAGCAAGTTACTCTCAATAAATTCTGATTCTGGTAATGTTGATATTAATGTTTGTGCTGATTTTATGCTTAATGGCACTCGACACAGCCAGTGCAATTTTGACATTAATTTCAGATTCGATTCTGTATATAAAGCACAGTCTGCAACTATCAGACTGTTAACTTCTATTTGTTTTTGATACTCAACTGCTATTTGACCAAAGCATGATGAATCTGCTTGATTTCCTGATGCTAATTTCAAAAATATTGGTATGTCTCCATCCCCTGAACATATTAGTTCTATGATAAATTGTTTTAAATCTGGTCTGTGGTCACGGGAATAACCGTAGGTGATGGTAATTTCTTTTGGTGATTTTACTTCTAATTTTTCTAACTCTTGGTTATTTCCTACTTTTTGATTCTCAAATATTACTTCTGGTAAGCTGGTATTATATTCCCCATGTACGTGCATTGATGACGAATCTAAGTGTGATGTTAACAGGGATATGTTAAATTTTTTAACCGCATTTAAGGCGATTTTTAAAAATCTTGTATCTAGCCCTTTTATAAATAGTTTATCCATGACTCTCCCCAGTTTATCATCATTTAGATACTCTGGTTTTACTCCTGGTCCTATTAAATGCTCACAGGCTATTGTTTTAAAATATTGGGGAAACATATATAGTGGCTTCGATACAAATCCTAAGCCGTTCAATATCATAGCTTTGACTACATGACCAGGACTGACTTTTTCTCCTTTTTCCTCTCCTATTAATTCATTTATTGTTTCTACTAATCCTACCGCATCTATGATTCCTGCTACTATCCCTAAATGGTCTATGTTCTGAATTTCAATGTCTTTGGTATTCAAAATCACAACAGTATTCTCCACATCTTCTGTTGCAATTCTCTCATTTATCTTTTTATGATCAATTAATTTTTTTCACTATAAAGTTTTTCCTTTTTTCTATCTTCATCACAAAACTTCATTTTCTGAACAGTCAAGAGGCTTAATGCTATTTATTATCATTAAGCCTCTTGACTTTTGAATTGAACTTAGTTCCTGTGTACTACTTTGTCAGCTTTTTGTTGATGTGTGACAGTTAGGGTGCGGAAGGTGGGCTAAAAGATAATTAATGTAATTTGAATACTGTTCAGAGGGTAAATTCAAATCTTTACCCTTGCCCCTTTCCCCCTTAACCGACAAATATTGAAGTATAAGCTAATTGCGTTTTGGTGCAATTCCCCAAATCTTAATTTGTTTATCAAAGCTACCACTGGCTAGCATTTGCCCATTAGGGCTAAAAGCGATCGCACTCACCCAGTCACTATGGCTGTTCAGTGTATTGATCAACTCACCTGTAGTCAAATCCCACAATTTAATCCCATCTTTACCCGCGCTGGCGAGGGTTTTGCCATCAGGGTTGACAGCGATCGCATTTACCCAGTTGTTGTGCCCTGTTAAGGTATGGATGAGTTCGCCACTATGTATATTCCAAATTTTAATTGTGCGATCGTGGCTAGCCGTAATTAGGGTTTCGCCATCGGGTGTAAAAGCTACAGTACTGACTAAATCGTAATGTCCTACAAATGCACGAATTAATTTTCCTGTACTCAACTCCCACAGTTTCACTACACCTTTATAGTCACCACTAGCTAGGGTTTTACCATCAGGGCTAATTGCTAGGGTATAAATCAAGTTATCAAAGTTGACTAAAGTCCCTAGGGGACGTTGCTGTGGTAAATCCCATAACCGAATTCCATCTATCCCGCCACTGACAAGAACTTTACTGTCAGGGGATACGGCTAAAGACAGGACGTTTGTACTATGTCCCACAAAAGAGCGTTTAAATTGCTGATTTTTGAGATTCCACAGGTTAATTGTATAGTCACTGCTACAGCTAGCCAGAGTTTGTCCATCGGGTGAAATCACCAAAGATTCGACGGCTGTTTTATGTGCTTTGCGGATAGTCCCCACCCGTTTGCCTGTTGTGAGACTCCACAAGCGAATTACACCTTCATTTTCCGCACCGCCACTAGCAAGAGTTTTGCTATCTGGACTGAAAGCTAAGGATTTAACAGTTCCCCCATGTCCCTGGAGTGTATAAAGTAACTGGGGATTGGCAAAGTTTGTTTTAGCTTGTGAGGTGGCTGCGGCTTCTATAGCAGCATGAGCAGATTTAAGATGAAACCCTTCCCAGATTGTGACTGGAAGAATAATAGAAGCCATAAACGCCAGTATGATATGTGGGCGCAGCACAAAATAGCCCCTAACTTTTCCCTCACTGCTCACAGTTTTTCTCACTTTCTAACGCCTGTTGCTACCCTACTCTACTCTTGGGGAAGGTGCCCTCCGAGGGTCTACTAGTTATTCGGTGAGAATCTAGAAGTTGTTAGAGAACAGAAAACATTGCCCACCCTAAAAAATTTGGGGTAAGCACTCAGCACTCTTTACTGCGGAGGTTTTTTCTTTGTCACAGTCAGCATGGGTAAAGTCGGACTAGATGAGCGTGAGGGTAAGTAATGTTGCACCAGAGGCTCTTCGGGCAAGGGGCGGCTTTGCTGGATACGCCACAGCTTCCAGACAAGGCTTATGCCTGCTATCCCTAAGCCAAAAGTAAATAATGACCAGCTATCATCTAATCCACCAATCAGCGCATCAACTACGCCCATAGTAATTAAGACACTAATTAGTGGTTCTTTGCGGTAGGATGACTTCAAAAAACGAGGTAAGACAACGTTCATCACAGCTTGGTTTGATCCAGTTTAGCTTTATATGTCAATATACCGAAAATCCCTAACCTGCTATCGGGCTTTGATTGGCCCTTCTGATGTCAAGGCATCTAAAGTATTATAATTTTATTAAGTAGGAGAGGAAGTGTAGTAATTTACCCTCTTGCATATAGTAATTGCCAGTCTAAGGTAACAGCATCAGTTTTGGTAGGATTTGAAAGTGCTGAGTGCTGAGTTCTGAGTTCTGAGTAAAAATACCAGTCCTTAGTCCCTAGTACCCAATCCCTTTCATCTAGTATGTCTTATAGCTATAGACGCTAAGTCGTGAGAGGTAGTTTCGCTATTAATTGCTTAAGTTAAAACCAGCCGATTATTCCAGCTGGTTAAAACTCTCTAATTACTAGCTTACAACTTGAAAGTCTGTGCTTTTACCGCAGTACTACTTGAGACCGAGCCATGATAGCACACCTTGATTGGTGAGGTATTCAATTAGCACCATTAAAATGAAGCCAATCATGGCGGCTCGACCGTTCAATCGTTCGGCATATTCATTAAAGCCTAATTTCGGCTCTTCTAGTTTGGGAGTAATAGTGGGCTTTGGTTGTGTCATCATCAACAATTCCTCTCTTATTTATCGGCAACCGAAATTTAATTGTCAGATGTCTGTAGACTCTGCGACTTAAGGCAGAGGTGAGACATCAGCACTTCTTTTGATGTTGGACTGAGTTGCTATGCTTGAATCTCAAGCAAGACAGCTTCAGAAATCCAGCAGAGGCTTCTTGAACTGAACCTATGTAAACGGTTGTTTACAATTATTTATTATTCTTTATATATTTTATGAGGACTAAGGCAATAGTCAAGGGTAAAGGTTAGCAGCATCACAAAGGAAGTGGAGAAACTCAGAGCAATTATTAGCTATCCCTAATACGGACGTAGCCACTCTGAGACTGGCAGGCTAAAGTTAAACAAAAATTCATTAGAGGCTGTAAATGGAAATCGGCGTTCCCAAGGAAACTAAGGATCAAGAGTTTCGTGTAGGGTTGAGTCCTTCGAGTGTGCGGGTGTTGCGCGAAAATGGTCATGGGATTTTCGTTCAAACACAAGCAGGTACTGGTGCTGGTTTTACCGATGATGAGTACATAAGTGCTGGGGCAGAGATTGTCCCCACACCAGAAGCGGTTTGGAATCGGGAACTGGTTGTTAAAGTCAAAGAACCCCTAGCGACTGAGTATAAATTTTTGCAGAAAGGGCAAATATTATTTGCTTATCTGCATCTAGCAGCCGATCGCAAATTGGCTGAGAGTTTAATTGATTGTGGCACAAGTGCGATCGCCTATGAAACTGTAGAACAACCTGGTGCGAACAAATTACCTTTGCTCTCTCCTATGAGCATTATTGCTGGTCGGCTATCCGTACAATTCGGCGCAAGGTATTTAGAACGCCACCAAGGTGGTAAAGGCGTTCTTTTAGGTGGTGTTCCAGGTGTTAAACCGGGCAAAGTCGTGATTTTAGGCGGCGGCGTGGTTGGGACAGAAGCTGCTAAAATCGCCGTAGGTATGGGCGCGATCGTACAAATTTTGGATGTGAATGTCGAGCGCTTATCCTACCTAGAAACTCTATTTGGCTCTAGAGTTGAATTGCTTTATAGCAACTCTGCCCATGTCGAAGCCGCCGTGAAAGAAGCTGACTTACTTGTCGGTGCGGTTTTGGTGCCTGGACGTAGGGCACCAATATTAGTATCTCGCGAATTGGTACAACAAATGCATCCTGGTTCTGTAATTGTGGATGTTGCAGTTGACCAAGGCGGTTGTGTGGAAACTTTACGCACTACTTCCCACACTAATCCAATTTACATTGAAGAGGGTGTGGTGCATTATGGCGTTCCTAATATGCCAGGCGCAGTACCTTGGACAGCCACCCAAGCGCTCAACAACAGTACATTACCTTACGTTGTGCAGTTGGCAAATCTAGGACTCAAGGCGCTGGATGTTAACCCTGCATTGGCTAAGGGTTTGAATGTGCAGAATCATCGCTTAGTCCATCCTGGTGTACAGGAAGTATTTCCTGATTTGGTAAGTTAAGGGTCAAGGGTCAAGGGTCAAGGGTCAAGATTTTCATCTCCCTCATCCCCCTTGTCCCCCTCATCTCAGCCCTCATACTCATTTTCGTACTTTTAAGTACTTGGACAGAATTAATTACACAATGTCATTGCGAATGAAGCGTCCCGAAGGGAAGCGTCCCGAAGGGAAGCGTAATGAAGCAATCGCAAGGGTTGGGATTGCTTCTCTTTGCTACGCAACGCTACCGCGAACGAGACGCTACGCGCGAAGCGAAGCTATGCCGTTGGCGCAGCCTCTCGTAGAGAAGGCTTTACGCTCCGCTCGCAATGACTGTAAATATTTTTGTCCAACTACTTACTACAAACCTTTAGATTTACGAAACTCCCGCACAACATCTTTAATATCTTGTAATTCCCCCTCAACTAAATAATTTAATTGCCGCATTTCATCTGGGGAAATTTTACCAGCAAGTTGAGCGATCGCATTTCTCAATTGCGGATATTTTGCTAATGTGGCTTTTCGGACAATCGGCGTAGCTTCATAAGGAGGAAAATACTGCTTATCATCCTTCAAAACCACTAAACCCAAGCGAGAAATCTGCCCATCTGTGGAATTACCCGCTACCATATCTACCTGTTTTTGAATTAACGCCCGATAAATCAAACCCAAATCCATGATTTGCGGTGGTTTCGCAAAGCGTAAGTCGTAGGTTTTCGCTAACCCCGGCAAACCATCTTCACGTTCCAAAAATTCATAGCCAAAACCGCCACGCCATTGGGGAGTATATTTAGTAGCTTCCGAGAGAGTTTGCAGATTGTAGCGTTTAGCATCTTCACCCCGAATAATTATTGCAAAAGTGTTTTCAAAACCCACACTTGGCATTACTTCCAAATTAAATTGTTGAGCGTAGGCTTGTTTGAGTTTTTCGTAAACTATTTTGGGTTCGTTAACTACTTTCTGCTTTAAAATACCTGTAAAAGCTGTACCTGTATACTCAATATATGCATCTATTTTACCAAATGTAATTGCACTATGGCAAACAAAAGACCCACCCAATCGAGGGCGACGATCTACTTTTAAATTAGTTGTTGCTTCTATTTGTTGGGCTAAAAGTTCACCTAAAATATCTTGTTCTGTAAAATCTTTAGAAGCGACAATAATATCGCCACTACTACTTGTATTTGTATTAGGGCTACAACTAGCGATCGCAACTACTAAAGCAACCGTTAACAGGCATAAAGCCACAAATTTTTTCATGTTAATAAAGATTGCTTTTGGCTTTTGAACTTTGATTCTTCAAACTTTGTTAATTTTTAACTTTCAACTTTCCTTCAATCCAACCAATTACGAAATCAGCAATTAAAGCAATTAATGCTGCCGGAACTGCACCAGCTAAAATTAACTGATTATTCACCACCGCAATTCCGCGAAAAATAAATACACCTAAACCACCAGCACCAATTGCTGCGGCAATAGTTGCAATCCCAATGGCAATTACAGTTGCGACGCGCACCCCAGCTAAAATCACTCCCATTGCTAAAGGAATTTCTACCTGTAATAACAATTGTCTATCCGTCATCCCCATACCTCGTCCCGCTTCCCGGATTGCTGGATCGACGCTAGTAATGCCAGTATAAGTATTGCGAATTATCGGTAATAAAGAATATAAAGTTAGCGCCACAATTGCTGGTACTGCGCCAATACCCCCAATTACGGGTACAGGAATTAGTAAGCCAAATAACGCCAAGCTTGGAATAGTTTGCAAAATATTGGCAATACCTAAAATTGGTTGGCGGAGTTGGGTTTGGCGTGTAATTAAAATACCTAGAGGAATGCCGATTAATATGGCAATTCCAATGGCAATGCCCACCATAAATAAATGTTCCAGCGTATGCTGAAAAATTTCCGGGGCGTACTTGATCAAAAAGAAATCTTTCATAAATTGTCTTGCAGAGAATGCAGACATTCGAGAAAAGCTAAACTTTCGGGATGTTGGGATAACATAAATTCATCCTTTGTCCCTAATACTACCAATTCTCCCCCATACATTAAACCAATTCTCGATGCCAACACAAATGCTTCTTGAATATCGTGAGTGACAAATACAACAGTTTTACCCAATTCTCGTTGTAACCGTCGAAACTCCTGCTGAATTTCCAGGCGTGTAATCGGATCGAGTGCGCCAAATGGTTCATCCATCAATAATACAGGCGGATCGGCTGCCAGCGCTCTAGCTACACCAACCCTTTGTCTTTGCCCTCCCGAAAGTTCATGGGGATAACGCCTAGCAAATTGTTCTGGTTCTAAACCCACCAATTGCAACAACTCATAAACCCGTGTTTTAATTTGTTTTGGCTTCCAACCTTCTAAAGCTGGGACTAAACCTACATTGCGTTCCACGGTGAAATGGGGAAATAAACCAGTTTCTTGAATTACATAACCAATCTTGCGCCGCAGTTTAATTTCATCCCATTGGGTTGTCGGAACACCATCAAATAATACTTCCCCGGCTGTAGGCGTGAACAGGCGATTAATTAATTTCATCGTCGTGGTTTTACCACTCCCACTGCGCCCCAGCAATACCAGTGCTTCTCCCTGGCGAATGGAGAAACTCAGGTGAGACACCAAAGGGCGAAGGTTGCGGCTAAAGGTGACATCACGGAATTCAACGGCGATTTGGTTATTTTCTGGCATGATTTACTTTATTGAAGGCTAGTACCGCAATCATCTTTAGGGGCAGCTTTGCACTCCTACCTCATGTATTTGTCAGATTCTTCTCTTCATCATGCTATCAGCGTCAGGAATTTGAGTAGTTCTCCGGAATCGCCCAGCCCACCATTGTAATTATCACTAGGCAAGCAACTATAACGAAGCTATATACCGAAAAGTGCGGGGACATACCTCAACAAAAACCCAGTGATAACCACTGGGTTTTTGTTTTGGAGTGCGTTACCCGAAGGGTTTGCCTCAGGTATCGCAACTCATCCTCAGTGGAATCAACTACCAAAAATTGATTGCCTTAGCAAATTCAGTATTTCTCCGGAAGCGGTTCGGGCACTCTTGTAATCATTATTAGACAAGCAACTATAACGAAGTTTTATACTGAAAGTTTGGGGATAAACCTCAACAAAAACCCAGTGGCAACCACTGGGTTTTTGTTTTGAAGTGCGTTACAAGAAGGTTTGCCGCAGGTATCGCAATTCATCATCGGTAGAATCAACTACCAAAAATTGATTGCCTTAGCAAATTCAGTATTTCTCCGGAAGCGTTTAGGGCGTATTATTGTCATTATTATTAGACAAGCAACTATAACGAAGTTTTATACCGAAAGTTTGGGGATAAACCCCAACAAAAACCCAGTGACAACCACTGGGTTTTTGTTTTGGAATGCGTTACCCGAAGGGTTTGCCTCAGGTATCGCAATTCATCATCAGTAGAATCAACCACCAAAAATTGATTGCCTTAGCAAATTCAGTATTTCTCCGGAAGCGTTTAGGGCGTATTATTGTCATTATTATTAGACAAGCAACTATAACGAAGTTTTATACCGAAAGTTTGGGGATAAACCCTAAAAAAAACCCAGTGGTTCTCACTGGGTTTTTGTTTTGGAGTACCATCGCAATTCATCATCGGTAGAATCTACCATAAAAAAGCGATCGCCATAAATTCAAACAACAGATCAGAAGCCTTAGGTAATTCCAAAAATCAAAATATCCTATTCTAAAGATTCTTCCTCCCTTGCTTACTTTTAGCTGAAAGTCCCATTAATTGCTTGCCATTAATGCTTTAGTAGCAGACTCACCAGCTTTTACTAACTTCCGCTTGAGTTGGAACACCAATAATCCAACAGCGCTCCAATAACCAAAAATTGATAGCAATGCTGTGATGGGCGATATTGAGTTTGTCCCAGGAGAGATGGCAAAAATCGGCCCAATTATGGAAAGCAGGTAGAGAGAATTGTAGTCCCTGATGTATGAGGAAAATATGGCTAAAACGATCATTGGTAGTACCATTACAGCACCGACAGTAGCCGCAGCCCAAAATATTCTATGCTGATTTTTGGTGAATAAAAATAGTTGAGCTATGGATGCATAAAGCATAGCTAAACTACCAGATAAAGCCAAAGCGAAAATAGCCTTGATTTTGTCATTCAGTTGGGCTTGAGAGATGAATATTAATCCACAGATAGCAATGATAGCAATCATGGCATTGATCGCGATCGCTAACAGTCCCGGGCTTTTTTCACCCCAAATTAAGTCCTGTACCAGCTTGCGATCCAGCAATCCCTGAGAAATGGAAGTTCGACGGTAACGTGCCCAATCTTGGAGTGATTGGCGATGGGGATTGAGTGCAGCAATTAAATATAGAAACAGCCAAAAATCTAGGAACAAGAGGCACATAATATTTTCAGCTAATAGATATGTGCCTGGCTTATTTTCCAAAACTAATCTTTGCCAATTTGCACATCCTAAAGTCATAAATGCAAAACAAGCAGTCAATAAATAACTCTGCCGCTTGCTTAACATAGTGGTATTAGGATCGCGAAAGCAGCGTTGTAAGGATTGCCAAATAAAGTATGTTCCTAAACCGTAAATTAATAAAGCAAAGCCAAGTGTTGTAACTAGGCTATCTCCCAAAGGAAAAGCAAACCAGTGAAAATTGGTAAACCTTGAACTTGCCGATCTAAATGCAGAACTAATTGCAGTAGCTGGAATTAAGAAACAAGGATTAATCAGCCTAGCAAAAACTAATGGATAATCATCTGATATGTCTGTGACAGCTACTCGCATAGTGACTAGGAGAAAACCTAAAATCACACCACCACCCAACCAAGCTTGAAAACCTCCTAACCAAGAACCAACTAAGCCAAATAGCAGTGCGCCACTATAGTATAAAAAGCAAGCAGCAACGACTACTATGTAAAAGCTGAAAATCTCAGGCAACGGAATTGAACCAGCTAGACCTAACCATAAATGCAAAGGAACAGTTAAGAGTACCCCAATATAAAGTAAAATTGGCACGCCTAACATTTTGCCCGATAAAATACTTTGAGGCGATTGGGGACTCAGGCGAATAAAATTGAGTGTTTCACGCCGTTCCTCACCAGCTAAATCATTAATGATTAGATAAGTTCCGGCAACTAAAAGCGTGAAACAGCCAATAATACTCAGCCAAGTAAATACGTCCAAAGACCACGCTTGCCAGTTGATAAGAATATTACCAAATCCATCTACAAGGCATTTTCGTGAATCATATTGCAGCCTACCCGTGCAATATTTGTCAAAGGAATTGTATACAAGTTCTTGCTTTGTAGGCAGCTGGGTTTGAAAATACATAAATAGTATAAATTGACCCAGCAAAGAGATAGCACTAGAAAGTATTAAGTTGCGTGATTTTAGCCGTCCTTTCAGTTCGCGCAACAGTTGGGGATTCCAGTCTCCTATTTGATTAATCCAGTTCAGATTCATAGTAAAAACTCTCTATGTATTAGCTGTTGTGGATAAGACTTACACGCCCTAAATCCTAATTAACTTAAAAGGGAACAAGGTTAAGGCAACTCTTAACAGGGAAATCCCCATAATTAAAATCAGGGGATTTCATATTTCAGACTTTACACTTGGGCCTTCAGTTGACTAGTAGTCTCTTAGTCAACAATGCTTGGTGAGGATTGGGGAAAGGTGAAAGGTGAAAGGGGTGCCCTTTACCCCCGCCCCTTATCCCCAGAGGGGGCCCCACCTTCCCCTTTACCCTGCCAAGGGAACTTGGCGGACTACTAGCGTCCTGCTAACAATGCTTTGGTAGCAGACTCCCCGGCTAATTTCACCTGCTTTGTTAATTGGATGTTCAACAATATTATGACGCTCAAGTCAACTATAAGTGCCTGAAAAACTGCAATTGTTGCTGAGTGTTCTAAACCAGCCCAAGGATAAGTAGAAAATAGCCAAGCTACAGGATTTTCTTTAGGTGTAATGTTCAGCAGTCCCAAAAATATTGGTGGGAGAATGATTGCTGCGCCTACAGTGCCAATTGCCCAAAATGAACGCTTGGGAGTTTTCATCAACAGCATTAGTTGGGCTAAAGTGGCGTAAATCATCATGAGGCTAATAAATAAAGCCACAGCCAAAATTGCCTTCAATCTGCCAATGTTATTTACCCAATTTATGGCGTTATTGTGGTGAGTATTTAAAATAGGTGCAAGTACAATCCAAATTAATATTGGGGTAGTTGCGATCGCCAAATTAATGAACATTGCCACTAGTGCTGGACTTTTTTCATCCACAATCCAATCTTTTAGCCCAAATTTACGCCCAAAACCCTTAAAATTTGAAATTTTTTGATGTCGATATCTTGCCCAATCTTGTATAGTTTGCCTGTGAGGTGACAAAACTACAAGCAAAAAAAACAAGAGAACTATATTAAAAAATGCGATAAATCCCCAATTTTCGCCTATTTGATAATTCAAGTCATAATAACAAGGATTAGATTTGTCACCTCTGTAATTAGGGCAATAATTTTGATAGTATTGCAGAGTAAATCCCCAATATATGACTTGAGAACTCGCTACTAAAAGATAACTCTGAACTTTGGTAAAAATTACTCCTTCTGGATTACGAAAGCGGCGTGTCATTGCTTGCCAAGCCCAGTAGCTGCCTACACCATAATTAAACAAATGCAAGCTAACTAAACCAAAAATACTTTTGCCCAATGGTATGTAAAAAAACTGCACTTCTTGCAGCGGTGGTTCGTTATTTCGAGGTGTCAGATATCCAAGCATATTGGCAGGGCTTAACAAGCTTAACCAAGCAGCTGAGTTATGAAAATCTGCATTATGAAATAACGTCTGCACAGTTATGAATAAGAAGAGGAGAACTAAGCCACTTCCTAACCAAGGTTGGAAACCGCTAAACCAACGACTAATTAAGCCAAATAGCAGTGCATTACTGTAGAAGAAAGCACAGCTAGCAACCAGAACTATATCAAAACTCAAAATAGAAGTGAAGGAAATTTGAGCAGAAATACCAGCTAATAAATGGAAAGGTAATGCTGCTAAAACCATCAGATAGATGACAATTGGCACTCCTAGCATTTTGCCAGTTAAAATACTTGCCTCTGACTGCGGACTAAGACGCAAAAAATTTAATGTACCGCGACGCTCTTCTTGAGCTAAGTTATTGATGAGCAAATAAGTACCAGCCACTAAAAGTGTGAATATAAACATCACACTCAGCGTCATAAATATATATCTCCAATGGTCTTGCCACCACAATTGCATATTTATTTGCTCTGTCGGACAAAAACCTTGATAGAAAAGCTTATTAAGATCTGAATTTTCAAACTTCAGTGATGCTAGTTGGACTTTTAGTTCTTGGACTTTCGTCAGGTCATAGTTTTTATTACCACTATATAAATTGATTTTTTGCTGAACTTGGTAAATGCTCTGATTGAGAAAATTTAGTTGTTTTTGATAACCTTGACTCAGATTGCAGTATGTCCCCGACATGGAATATGTTTTACTAGGCAAGTCGCTAATTTGATATACGTAAATTCCCAGTTGAGTAACTAGCGATATTGCCAAGGCAATTAACACGTTAAAAACTTTTAGGCGGCCTTTAATTTCTCGCAAAAGTTGCGGATTCCAATCTCCGATTTTGTCTAACAAATTGAGCATCATAGAAAAATCTCCTACGAGGGGAAGTAATAATTATTGACTAATTAAGATGCTTGCTTGTGACCTAGTTTTAGGAAGATAGTTTCTAAATCTTCTTGGGTGCAGTGAAAATCAGTTAGAGGAATGCCAATATGAACCAGCGATCGCAATAACTCAGCACAATCTTCCTGTTTACCGGAAAAGTTGACTCTGACACTGTTTCTGCCTGAGATTACTTCCCACTCTTCCACCAATGGATGATTTTTCAATTCCCGCAACAGTGTCTCTAGATTCCCCAGCGTAGATAACACAATTTGTTGACGGGATAGTCGCTGGTAAAGTTGTTGCAGGGAAGCGCTTTCTACTAAAAAGCCAAGTTCCATAATTCCCACCGAAGTACACAGTTCCGCTAAATCACTGAGGACGTGGGAGGAAATCAAGATTGTCATCCCAGCTTCTTGCAAAGCCTTGATGATTTCCCGGAACTGCATTCTGGCGATCGGGTCAAGACCGGAAACAGGCTCATCTAACAGCAGTAAAATCGGTTCATGAATAATCGTGCGCGCTAAACTCAAGCGCTGCTTCATCCCCCGCGATAGCGTAGAAATCAAGCTATTGCGCTTATTACCGAGTTGTATCAGTTCCAGTACTTCATGCAGGCGTTGAGTGCGGCGTGGTTCCCGCAAGCGATACAGCCGCGCAAAATAATCAAGGTAATCCCAGACTGTCAAATCCTCATAGAGTGGATAGTCATCAGGTAAGTAGCCAAGACGACGTTTGAGAGTAGGATTGCTTTTGTCACGCAGCAAGCGATCGCCATTAATATAAATCTCACCCGTCGTTGCCTCCTCTGCGGCTGCTAACATGCGGATGAGAGTTGTTTTACCTGCGCCATTCGGCCCAATCAGTCCGTATACTTCACCTGCTTGGATCTCTAAATCAACATCATTGACGGCAATATGACGATCAAATTGCTTAGTTAGTCCAGAGGTACGAATTGCTAATTCTTTGACCATACCTGCTTTGGTGCGGCTTGTGATTATAAGTTAACCTAACCTGTCTCTACAGTCTTTGTCAGGTTCGTTTCAGAAATGGAAACCAGGTTTACACAAACTTAATATTATTGCGTACAATACTTAGGTTGATAGTATTATTTATTATTCCATACACTGCTGACGAGATATCAGGAGATTGGTGAGTGGGCGCTAACAGCTAAATTTTTCGCCATCATTTATAATACTTATGTATTTATAATTCCCCAATTAATTATGGTGCAAACAATACAAGCGCGGGATATCAGTCTTTACGAACTAGAAGAAAAATTTGGTTTGCAATTGGTTACAAATGCTGCGTTTTTCACAGAATGGACAAAAGATTTGCCATTGTTGAATGATGCAGAAAATTTATCATTAGAACGAGTTAAAAGCAACTATTTAAATTTAACTCAACGTCGTCCAATGTCAGAAGAAGCAGTGAAGATGGTAGTGCTATCTCCACTGTTAGATTTAGCAGGGTTTTATCAGTCACCCTTTGAAATTGAAACAGAAAAATCTACTGATATTTCTGCTGAAGATGAAAGCATGATAGTCAAAGGTAATATTGATGTTTTGGTAATTCAAAAACGTTTTTGGGTACTAGTTATTGAATCTAAAAGCACTAAATTTGATGTTTTAACCGCATTGCCCCAAGCACTTGCTTATATGCTTGATACTCCCAATCTTAAACAACCAACTTTTGGGTTACTTGTCAACGGTAGAGAGTTTGTTTTTATCAAGCTTGTTCAGCAAGAAAAGCCAAAATATGCTCGTTCTTATGCACTATCAATTGAACGCGATGCAGAATTCCAACAGGTACTAATTGTATTAAAACGCATTGGTGAATTAATTTTGTTGTAGTCAATTTTATACTCGCAAAAAAATGACCCAAACAATACAAGCAAAAGATATCGATTTACGCTATTTAATTGATAATTTTGGGATTCAGTTAGTTTTAGATGAGCAATTTTTCCGCGAATGGCAAGAAAATTTACCAGAACTTACAGATTTAGATAAACAACTTTTAGATAAAGTCAAAGCGGGTTATTTTAATCTGCTTAACTATCCGCCATTGCTAGAAGATGTTGTCAGAATGGCAATTATCGACCCCATACTTTCTCTTACAAAGTTCAGAGCGGAGGAAGCCTCCGCTCTGACTTTGCGCTTTATTGGCGATTTTTACCTTAATCCTTTTTATGTTAAATCAGAAGAATCTGTAGATATTGCAGTACCAGATGAAGATGTCATCATCAAAGGTCGAATTGATACATTAGTTTTTAAAGACCAATTATGGGTAATGATTATTGAATCTAAAAAAGCCTCATTTTCCATTGAAGAAGGACTAGCACAAATTCTTGCTTATATGTTAGGTAGTTCTAATTCAGACAAACCCTGTTTTGGTATGATTGCTACAGGTAGCGAGTTTATTTTCGTTAAATTAGTTAAAACAAATCCAAGCTGTTACGCTTTATCAAAGGGATTTTTTATGCGTAATCCAGGTAATGAATTATACGATGTTATGCGGATTATGAAGGGTCTGATACAGATAGCGAGTGTTGAAAATTGAAGACTATTTGGTTGATGCATATAAAATTGTCTTCGTGTCTAAAGAAATTCCATCAAATAGCAAAATAGGTAAGGCATCTGCCCTACCTACTTTTACCGTTGCATTACTTAGCTTAGTGCCGCAGTCTTAGCTCATCATAGATGCAGGGATTACAGGATCAATTCCATTGGGTGATGAACTGCTGATTGAATAATGATGTTCGGGAACGGGATACCCAGCCTCACCAAAGGTTTCACGTATAGCTTTATTAGTGTCGAAGTAAACCTGCCAGTAATTTTCATTACTGCAATAAGGACGTACTGCTAGTACGGGGCCTGCCAAATTGAAATCCAAAATTTCTACATCTGGTGCGGGATTTTGGATAACATTCGGGATTTGGCTGATTTTGGCTTTCAAGAGTGCGATCGCATCTTCATGATTTACAGAATGATGCAGTTGTGCTAGTAGGTCAACCCGGCGGTAGGGATTGGCAGAGAAATTCTGGATATTGTCAGAAAAGATTTTGTTATTGGCGACAATTGTCAGCACGTTATCAGGTGTAGTGATATTAGTTGTGAACAGTCCAATTTCTGTAACAGTTCCAGTAACGCCTGCTGCGGTAATGAAATCACCAATTTTAAATGGGCGAAAAAAAACTAAAAAAGCGCCCGCCGCAAAGTTCGCTAATAGTCCACCCCATGCGGCACCAATTGCAATACCAGCTGCTGCTAACAATGCTGCAAAGGAGGTAGTTTCAATGCCGAAGAATCCAAGAATTGCCACAACTAGAACAATTCTCAGTGTGACGGAAATGATATTTATCAGATAGTTAATCAGTGTCGGATCAACGTGTTGGTTTCTGAAAGCGCGCCGCAATAGCTTCATTCCAAAGTCTATCAACCGTTGAGCGACCACCCAGAGAAGGATTGCGCCTATAAGCTTTAACCCGAACTGCGTTAGCAGTGCGATCGTAAGCTGACCTATTTGATTAAAATTCATAATTTTTTTCGTTTGTGAGTTCTTAAACACAACAAACATACAGGTAATTGACTGCAAAATGTTTATAAATAGTTTTTTTTTAATTTTCTTAGTTTACTGTATAGCCAAATAGAAAACTTTTAAAAATGGTTGTTATATTCACTTAGCATTAATGTGATATTTAATCTAAAATTATTACTGAAAATTTAAAATTATTGAATCATTCAGATTCACAAATCAGCGTAAATGCTGTTCAATTGGCAATTTTAAGATGCTATTTCGTGCCTATGAATATAACAGGATGTAACACCGCAGCTTTCGCAATATTCTGTTGAAGATTCGCGTAAAACGTGGTCATACCAGATGCAGTAAATGCATCTGGTATGACCGAACACCATAAAACTGAAGAGAGAGACAAACCGTAACAATTCCAAGAATGGGTGTGTAGACCATCCTTGAGGG
The DNA here is from genome assembly GCA_034530935.1 of Aulosira sp. DedQUE10. Taxonomy (GTDB): domain Bacteria; phylum Cyanobacteriota; class Cyanobacteriia; order Cyanobacteriales; family Nostocaceae; genus Aulosira. The sequence goes on from JAVRCF010000030.1 coordinate 17,713, forward strand.
TGTCGGTGATAAAAGTGATCTGCTCGCTCTAAATTTCACATTAGTGTTGCTGTTCTGTTTCCATCTCCTTAATTTCAGCAACAATTTCTTGAATAGTAGGATTTCCTAAAATTTGCTCTCTATCTCGCGTGTAATCCCCACTACCTATTTCAAATTGCTGCATAAATCGCGCCATTCCAGCAGGGCCAAGAGCTTTAGTTAGAGCTTCGATTCCCAGTCGCCTAATCTCCGATTGAGTCAGCTTAGTTACGTCTATCATTTGTCACCTCCATTACCCACTGAAGTGGGTTTTCTACTCTTACTTGTAGCAAGTTCCTGTACCTCGCAGCTAAACGCAACATTCTGTCATCAGTTGTTAAAAAAATATCGGCATTTCCTGCTTCTGCACAAGCGATATGTAATGCATCGTAGGTTTTAAACCCTTGATGAGCAAGTTCTGAACCACGAGACTCGATTTGTTCGTTAATAATGATTTTGCTTGTTGCAAAGGCCGTCCACAATCGCATTTGCTCTTTTCTTGAGCCATCGGGGGTACGTCTCAGTTCAACGTCAATAACTTGGCTTCCTAGTAATTGCCATTCACCACTTTGACAACGAGCCAAAATTATTTGTACAGTCTCGGCTTCTAAACGAATGCGTTCTTGTGTCTGGTCATCGAAAGGGCGATTAAGACAACATACATCTAAATAAATTGAAAGCTCCATTGGTGCATATTGCTCGGTATGATATTTAATCTGTGAGAATTCTTGCACAATTCAACATCTACCCAGTAAACACCAGCTATGACCCAAAACTACCGCATTACCCTACTTCCCGGCGATGGCATTGGCCCCGAAATTATGGCCATAGCGGTAGATGTGCTGAAAATCGTCGGGCAGCAATTTGATCTGAAGTTTGATTTTCAAGAAGCCCTCATTGGTGGTGCGGCAATTGACGCTACAGGCGAACCTTTACCAGCTGCTACCTTGGATACTTGTCGCAATAGCGATGCTGTCTTACTTGCGGCTATCGGTGGTTACAAGTGGGATTCCCTACCATCGAATGTCCGCCCAGAAGCAGGTTTGTTAGGATTGCGGGCAGGTTTGGGATTATTTGCTAATTTACGCCCAGCGAAAATTTTGCCCCAGTTGATTGATGCCTCAACTTTGAAAAGAGAAGTTGTGGAAGGCGTTGATATTATGGTGGTGCGCGAACTCACTGGGGGGATTTACTTCGGTAAACCCAAGGGAATTTTTGAAACTGAGACTGGAGAGAAACGCGGTGTAAATACAATGGTTTACACCGAATCAGAAATAGATCGCATTGGCAGAGTAGCTTTTGAAGCAGCACGCAAACGTGGCAAGAAACTTTGCTCTGTGGATAAGGCGAACGTTTTAGAAGTATCTCAACTGTGGCGCGATCGCATCACTCAACTCTCCCAAGAATATCCCGATATCGAACTATCTCACCTCTATGTTGATAATGCAGCAATGCAGTTAGTCCGCGCCCCTAAGCAGTTCGATACAATTGTCACAGGTAATTTATTTGGCGATATTCTCTCTGATGCGGCTGCTATGCTCACAGGTAGTATTGGGATGCTACCATCAGCTAGTTTAGGCGCTTCTGGCCCTGGTGTGTTTGAACCAGTTCACGGTTCTGCCCCTGATATCGCTGGACAGGATAAAGCCAATCCTCTAGCCCAGATATTGAGTGCAGCGATGATGTTACGCTACGGTTTAGACCAGCCAGCAGCAGCAGACTCCATTGAAAACGCTGTATTACAAGTTTTAGAACAAGGCGATCGCACTGGTGATATTCTCTCACCCGGAACCAAGCTTTTAGGTTGCCGTGCAATGGGTGATGCACTAATTAAAGCTATTCAAGCGTAAAAATTTGCATGGGGCAAGAGTCGGAGAGACGCGATTGATCGCGTCTGTACTCAAAAGTCAAAATTTATCTATACCTTGTCCCCATTACCCATTACCCAGCCCCCAATCCCCACTTTCAATACAGAACTGGATCATTTTGGCAACCGTTGCGGAAACTTTCATATAAACTAGAGACAAATCTAGAAAGCAAATAACTTAATAGTGTACGCTTTACGACAAGGAAACGAAAACTATACCGCTCCCAAAAACCAGCATTCCCAGCCTCCTTTGGTTGATCCTGCTGTCATCAGGGCTGCTGGTGAAATTTACTACACTCTCTGTGAAGCACATCCTGAAGTAACTGGGCAAGCCACAGGAGTAGCCATTAATCGCACAACCCATCGCGGCAAAGTGATTTTTACGAACCAACCAGTCCTCTTGCCGCAAGAATGTTTTGTACCACTGAGCCAAATTGAATCTCATATGTATTAGTCAAAAGTCAAGAGTCAAGAGTCAAAAGTCAAGAGTCAAGAGTCAAAAGTCAAGAGTCAAGAGTCAAGAGTTAATGTATATGCACTCTCGACAAAGGGCAAAAGATAAACGACAAATGACACATGACAAATGACAAAGGACTATATGGACATTTTGATGATTGTCCCGGCGAGTTTGCTCGTCTTCATTTTGGGTGCATCTATTGGCAGCTTTCTAAATGTTGTGGTTTATCGGCTACCGGCAGGATTGTCTATTCTTTGGCCTCCCTCCCGTTGTCCTCATTGCCTCAACCAGCTAAAAGCTTATGATAATGTACCCGTGTTCGGTTGGCTGTGGTTAAGAGGTCGGTGCCGTTATTGTAAAAGTAAAATTTCTGTCCGTTACCCTGTGGTAGAAGCGGTAACGGGCTTAATTTTTGTACTAGTTTTTTTACTATTTAAAGTTTCTATTTTGACAATTGGATATTGGGCTTTTTGTAGCTGGTTATTGGCCCTATCACTAATTGACTTAGATACGATGACTTTACCCAACCAACTTACTCAGTCGGGTTTAGTTTTGGGAATTATATTTCAAATGGCGATTGGGTTTTTCCCAGAGGGTAGCTGGGTGGGAGCAATCAAACACCTAATGATGGGGATTGTAGGCGCTGTGCTGGGCTTATGGCTATTTGATGCGATCGCTTTTTTTGGTTCACTGGCTCTAGGTAAAACTGCAATGGGAGCAGGAGATGCCAAATTAGCGGCGATGATGGGAGCTTGGTTAGGTTGGAAGTATTTGCTCTTAGCTGGATTTATGGCCTGTGCAGTGGGAGCCTTAGTAGGTGGTTTGGCGATAACCCTATCCCAGCGACGATTTGGGCAAAAAATGCCTTTTGGCCCTTTTCTGGCTTTGGGAGCTGTGATCGCTCTATTTGGCGGCGAAGCAATTTTATCGATTTACCTGCGGTTGTTTTTTCCAGTAACCTGAATAGAGGAGTCGAAAACTAATTTACCATCCAAAATCTTCATATTCCATTTTCTCCCGCTTCCCTTAACAACCCATTAACCCATCATAAGAAATTTCTACCCCTTATGACTGTAACCTCAATTACGCCATCGTCCCTTGAGATTTTGGTAATATCATCCTGTGACCTGTATTACCCTCTTAAAAAACTGATTGCTCATAACCTTATAACACTAATTCTTGATTTGGGAGCAAGTATCCCCTGGCGGGGTTGGGAAAGAGCATCTCGTTTGGGGGTTAATCTGCCAACGCTTTTGCTGATACCATCACAAGATAAAACGAACAACAGGCTTGTGTTGGCATAAGCATTTTCGTTAAGCTGGCAACCAAAGATGCAAAATAAGGTCTCAATTGCTTACAAGCGTAATTTGACGATGTAATGAAGAGTGCTGAGTTAAAAGACAGCCACGCCACTGGCTTTATACTAGGAAACGCTTGCCTAACAGTGGCTCCACAAGAATGGGATATTAAATTTCTATCTGGGCAAAATATTTCGCCCACAAAGGCGCGGCACCTATTGAGTTGCTGAACTGTTGATTACTTTACTCAGTACTCAACCCTTAGTACTCAGCACTCAATTTTGTCATCCCCATCGTGACTTGTTTTCGACCTCATTATCCACTTAATAAGATAAAAATGGCAAACAACGAAGAATCACGCGGTTTAAAGTCTCTATTGGATTGGTTTGCAAATCGACGGAAATCAGGAACCACCAGCCAGGAACGTCAAGAACGTGAAATTGCTGATGGGTTATGGCATAAATGCTCTAAGTGTGGTGTATTGGCATATACAAAAGACCTGAGAGCAAATCAAATGGTTTGCGTTGAGTGCGATCATCATAATCGTGTTGATAGCGATGAACGTATCCGCCAATTGATCGACCAAAACACCTGGAGACCTCTGGACGAGCATCTGCGTCCCACCGATCCCCTGCAATTTCGCGATCGCAAACCCTACAGCGATCGCCTGCGGGAAATGCAGGACAAAATCGGGTTAATCGATGCAGTAAAAACTGGTTTGGGCGAAATCAATGGTTTGCCCGTGGCTTTAGGAGTGATGGACTTCCGCTTCATGGGTGGTAGCATGGGTTCAGTTGTGGGCGAAAAACTCACCCGCATGATTGAGCAAGCCACTCAGCGACGCTATCCTGTAATAATCGTCTGTGCTTCTGGTGGAGCCAGAATGCAAGAAGGTATGCTCTCCTTAATGCAGATGGCGAAAATCTCCGCCGCACTACAACGCCATCGTGATGCCAAACTTTTATATATTCCTATTTTGACTCATCCCACTACTGGTGGTGTTACAGCCAGTTTCGCCATGTTGGGCGATATCATCCTCGCAGAACCAAAAGCCACCATTGGATTTGCCGGTCGGCGAGTGATTGAGCAAACCATCCGTGAAAAACTGCCAGAAGACTTTCAAAGTGCAGAAGATTTGCTCAAGCATGGCTTTATTGATGACATCGTTCCCCGTACCCAGTTAAAGAGTACCCTCGCCCAGCTGATTTCCTTACATCAACCCGTACCCACCGCACCCCATATGGTTTTGTGGGAAACAATGAGCTTGAGTTCTACTGCTGCTGAATAAGAGAAATGCAAGGGGACAAGGGGACAAGGAGGACAAGGAGAGAAGTCTGATCGCCGGAAGCCGACGCTCAGAACTTCGGAGGGACAATGAAGAAAATGCTCCCTCTACTCCCTCATCTCAACCTCCTCACTGATGCGGTTCTTTGACAAACATCAGGGGTACAATTGCTAGTAAGCGACACACACTAGACAGAGCAAACAATCCTAGTAAGCCTCCCTGTTCGGCAAATTGAGCGATGAAGCTACCAATAGTTGTACCTAAAGCACCACTCACTCCAGCCACAGCAGATGCGATCGCAAAATAGATAGACTGATTTTTTACTGGTACTATCCCCAGTTGCATATTGTTATTGCACAGATCAATTGCCGCCCAAGTCCCGCCTGTAAAAATGTGTAATAGCGGTAACCACAGCCAAATATTCCAGCTATTAGCATTCACACCTATCCACCACAACGGTGTAAGTGCAACCAAAATTCCAATCAAGATCAGAATTCGACGATTACCTATTTTGTCCGCCAACTTACCCCACAGAACAATCAAAAGCATATTGGCTCCAGCTTGAAGGCTACCGTAGAGCGTCACGTAACTCACATCTAGATGCAGCTGATAGAGCATATAGAAGTTGAAAAAAGGAGCGCTAATATTAACAGCCAGCATCCAGAAACCAAAATAGAGCAGAAATTTTAAAAAGTTAGAGTTACTCCAAATACTAGCAAACTCGTTTGTTGGGGTTTGATTTAGGGCACAAGTTCCTTTCTCTTCAGTAGCAGGAGATTCACTAATTTGCTGGTACTTTACAAGACTAGTGTTTTGCAATGCTGGATTTATGTCCATCTGGAAGTACTGACACCCCAAGCTAATTAGCCCGAATACGATACCTGCAAACAGAATTACTCCATAACCTTGTAAAGTTCCAGCATACCAATGTGATACAGCTAGCCCCGCCAAAGGTACGCACAGCAAATTAGTCAAGCTAGCTGCACTATTGCGGATGCCGAAATACCTACCCCGCAACTGCCGAGGAACTATCATCGCCAGCCAGCTCAACCATGATGCACTTCCTAGTCCTCCTAAAAGACTGCTCCCGAGGACAACCAACAGTGTTAATGTGACTAACTGCCCAGAAGTTACTCCGATCCAGGTTGAAGCGATAATACTAATGCCGAGAATCAGCCACAGTAACCGAGCAATTCCATGAGTTCTCAAAGAATAGTAGAAACGGCTGCTGCTGCGTTCTGATAAGTACGCACCCAACGGCTGAACTAAATTCACCAGCATGGGGATAGATGACAGCATCCCAAAAACCACTGGACTAGCACCCAACTCTAGCAGGAAATTGCTGAGTAAAATACCACCAGTTGCTACACCGAAAACTGCGGCAAAAACAGCATCAAGAGTTGAGGCCCTCAAGCTGGTGCGAATAGCATCCTTATAAGCTGGCGGATGGGGTTTGCTGGTAGAAGTAAGTGCTAATTGTGGCGTAGTAATCTGGGTAATTTCCAGAGTTACAGGCGCAGCTGTTTCAATCGGAACAGAAGTCATAAATTAGTATTTACGGATGACATACCATAGATGAGTCTCGTTGCCGATAATTTCTCGTCATTCTATCTTGCCTTTCTCAACAAAAATTTCAGATTCGGAAAGATTCAGTGAGCAGTTAGAGACGATATAAGTAGAGACAGAGAGATTAGTAAATGAAGTATGAAGTAAACTCAATAATCAATTTAAGCCATTCATGATTAGGATACAGATCAGGCAATTTTTATCAACAGCTAAATTTGAGAGATAATAGCGAATTTATTGGCTTTTTTCATCGTTTATTCTTTTTAGTGATTAAAAGCAGCTTATTTAAGTTTTTTGGACTGGCAATAGCGATCGCGATCGCCATTATTAGTTGCCACAGTCTAACACTACCAAACCCATCCACAAGAGTTACTGTCAAACTTAGTGGTTGGGGAGGTAATCCCATTGAGCAAAAACTCCTACAACAGGTACTACAAGACTTTGAAGCACAGCACCCCAAGATTAAAGTCAAGTATGAGGTAATCTCAGACCAATACATGGACGTAATCAAAACTCGCTTGGTTGGAGAAGCCGCACCTGATGTTTTCTATCTGGATGCGCTGGAGGCTCCTTTCTTTATGAGTCAAAACGTCCTAGAACCGTTAGATGCTTATATTACTCCCGAATTTGACCTAGCAGACTTTGAACCTAACCTACTCAATAGCTTCAAGTACCAGAAGCAAATTTACGGCTTCCCCAAAGATTATTCCACCCTGTCGCTGTTTTACAACAAAAAAGCCTTCGCCACCACAGGCTTGAGTAATCCGCCAACGACTTGGGAGGAATTACGCAGCTACTCTCGGCAATTAACAGGCAAACTCAACAAATACGGCTTTGGGGAAATTCCCGAATTGGCACGTCAAGCATATAAAATTAAAGCTTTTGGCGGAAAAGTTATTAGTCAAAATGATTACGCCAGCTTTGCTAGTGAACCAGGTTTGCAGGGATTGCAGTTAGTAGTAGATCAGTATCAAAAAGACCGTTCCTCTGCCCAAAAGTCTGATGTAGGGACGAACTCAGGTAGTGAAATGTTTGGTCAGAGTAAGGTAGCAATGGTAATTGAAGGCAATTGGGCAATTCCTTATTTACAGGAAACCTTTCCCAAGTTGGAGTTTGCCACCGCAGAGATACCTAGAATTAACGATAAAAAACATACTATGGTATTTACCGTTGCCTATGTGATGAATAAACAAGCAAAACACAAAGCTGAAGCTTGGGAATTAATTTCTTATCTCACAGGCAAACAAGGGATGCAAAAATGGACAGGAACAGGGTTTGCACTCCCAACCAGAAAATCAGTAGCCGAGAAATTAGGTTACGACAAAGATCCTTTGCGATCGCCATTTGTCAGTGGTGTGTCTTACGCTACACCTTGGCAAGCAGGTAAATATCCCGCTGCAATTGTCAATAATTTTGATAACCAGTTTATTAGCGCTTTGTTGGGGCAGCAACCATTAAAGCAGGCCATGCAAAGAGCGCAAACAGAAGCTAACAAGCAAATTAAAGCTATGGAATAATTTAACAAGTATAGGACTAAAGCTGTGTGTCATATTTTTTTCGTCTAGGCTGTCCAGAGTCAAAAGTCCAAAGTCCAAAAAACCCTGATCTTTGAGAGCCAGTCGCTTCTCCCTTGGCGCTAGCCTCTCCCTTTGGGAGCTATCCATTACCCAGATCTTTCTCAACATTTGCGAGAGTATTCACTCACGTTTTTTATAACCCTGATTAGTTCGTCATTTATTCTCACTAAAAACCTAATTTTAGCGAGAATATTAAGAGCTAATTTGTCAAGTATGTCTGACACCTCGGTGTTCAAGATGCTTACAAAACAGGCGTTTCAAGATTGTAAAGAAAGATGTGACTAATGGATAGCTTTGGGAGAAGGGGAGACGCGCAAGGGACAAGTCGGGAAACCCTTGACGCTCGTTCGCGTAGCGTCTCCGACAGGAGAAGACTCGCTCTAAGCGAAGCTATGCCGCAGGCTTTACGCTACGCTAACGGCAATCGCTCATGGGGGAGACCCCCTTGGCGCTAGCCTCTCCCTTTGGGAGAAGACCGCGTTGCCTACGCTCGTACCTCGCTACCGCTACGCTAACACCACAGCGCTGGCTCCCCTTGACTCTTGACCCTTGACTCTTATACGAGAAGATAGATGTGCCAGTTGCGTAAGTCCTGAAGTAAAAAGAAAGATGAATTCAATATTTCTTTGTTTTACCTTTTAACTTTTAACTTTTGCCTTATTCCGTCAGCTTCAGCCTCCTTTCACTATCTGTTCTGCGGTTAGTTCCAGGGTTCCTAACTCTGGGGAAATGATGTGGTTGCTTCCCTGATAGACCTGATCTTCATATAATCCATCAACCCATGTCATAATTGTTACCTGCTGCTGAATCGCGTCTACAATCCAGTATTCGACAATCCCGCGTGCAGCGTACTCTGAACGTTTATGACGATAGTCTCGATTCTCCTGGTTAGGACTCACAACTTCAACAACTAAGCGCGGTGGCGGCATATCATGGGTGATGATCGATCTACTCGCACCCTCCAGGGCTGTTGCAGCTGCTTCTGAAAGTACGACCAAATCAGGAAGGCGAACCGTAGCTAAAGCACCACTAACTGCAATCTCTAAGCCAATTCTCAAATAGTAGTAAGGAATGCCAGAACGCAGAAAATAAGCGAGTAGCAGCATCACAATTCGCTGGTTGAGGTCGCTTTCCGAGGGCATTTCTACCAATTCTCCATTCACTAATTCATACCGGGTGTCTGTCCCGTTGTCATAGTTAAGAAATTCTTCTAGGGTCATGCGTTGGGTGGAGACTGTCATGAGAGCGTTTCTCCTGCTACTATCTTTGCTGAGTGCCAAAGGCATCTAATGATTTACAGTTCTTTCCCTTGTCTCCAGCAATCTACCAAATTACCTCTGAGTAGAAGTCTGCTATCTCTTTATCTGCTGTAATTATTGCAGCTTGGTGACTTTGAGCTAGTGCTACAACTACTCGATCTACTGGATCGCGGTGACTCCATTCTAACCGGACACTTTCCAGCCAGATATTTTCATCAATGGGTACAATCTGAACAACACTGGACTTTTTCAGCGTTGCTACATATTCGTTAAGATTGACTCCTAAATCTAGTTTTTTATTTTTGATTTTGATCGAAATTTCCCATATTGCTATAGACGGCACAAGACCATTTTGATCGCGTTCCATCTGATTGCACGCTTGACTGGCTAGTTTAGAAAGTTTTTCTGGGTCTAAACTCCACCAGATGAGGGCGCAAGTATCGAGAACTATCTTCACAATTCTGCCCATTCCTCAGTGGTTGGTGTAGTTAAATCTTCAAAGTACTTGACTTTACCGCGCATCTCCTCGAATAACTCCTCTGTTGAAAGTGTCTGTGCGTATTTGGAAATTTTGACCACAGGCTTACCGCGATCGGTAACTACAATTTCTTCGCCTTCTGACTCTACAAGTCGTAGGAACTCTAGTAGTTGAGCTTTGAGTTTACTTTTAGAAATGGATTTCATAATGACCATAGTCATGACTATAGTCATAGTCTCACAAAAAATTTAGACGCACTATCCCTCTTTTAGTTCTTCTTTGAAGAGCGATCGCTTATTTGCTTGACTCTTGTGTTAAACTAAGGCAAGTTCCAGCTAACTTAGTCAGCGACTTTTTATACCTAATGTCGAGCTTTTTTGCTATAAAATCCCAAATAATCTATAGAAATCTGGTTTGATTTCTGCAAAAAATCTATACACCTCTAATTTCCTTCTTTCTTGTTAAAAGTTGCCTATTTCTACGAGTAATTTCAAAAATTAAATACTAGTCCTATAGCTAGTATTCTACCAAATTAATTTTTATGGGTACGTAAATTAAGTAAGTGCGATTAAAGCGAAAGATATAAAGTTTTCTATAATAACGGTTTTCCCTTTTCCCATTATCATTCGTAAGATAGTTATCTTTACTTGTGCCAACCTATTTAGCTAACATTAAATTTGCTTTTCTCTTATTCAAAAACTACATCTTCGTAAAGGTTGGCTATTGTGTCCTCAAATTTAATACTATGTAATCGAAATAATTTATCTTCGGCTTTGTAAGATTGCAAAACCCATAGCCCTTCATCATTGCGTCGAAAGCACTCCACTCGCTGACGTTTGGTGTTAATTAAAACGTACTCTTGCAGACTTTCTAAAGTTTGGTAATCAGCGAATTTGTCTCCTCGGTCAAAGGCTTCCGTAGAGTTAGATAAAACTTCAACAATTAAACAGGGAAATCTTTTATCAGCAGGAGTTTCCTGATCTCGTTTGTCACAAGTCACCATCACATCGGGATAGTAATATCGATTTAGAGATTCGATACGTGCTTTCATATCGGCGATGTAAACACGACAGCCTGAACCGCGTACATGATTACGGACAAGGCTAGCAAGGTTGAGAGCAATGGTAACATGGGAGTCGAGCGCTCCAGCCATTGCGTAGATGTAACCGTCGATGTATTCATGTTTGATGTCGCTGTGTTCTTCCATTTGCAGGTATTCTTCAGGGGTGAAGTAGATTTCAGGTGAAGCAACCATAGTTAAGACCTCAAGGTTTAGTAATGGGAATTGATTGATTTCATTTCTAGAATAACTTTTGCGAGCAATCTCCTATTAATTCCACAACATTAATAATTGCTTTGCGGCAAGCTCATACGAGATTTTGAAAATTAATAACTCACCCTATTAGGTAAGAATTAAACCCATCAGTAAATTATATATCTTTATCTAAAATTTATAAATATTTGCTCATGTATGTAGAGAAAATTTATAAATTATTTAAAATTATGATCATCATCTGTAGTGCTTGTTTTAATCTTTAAAAAAAACACATAAAAAGTTTACATAGCGCCTTGTATTAGGTTTATCTTTTCCGGGAAATTAAGTAAGAAATTGTTTGGAAATGAAAACAATGGTTACCAAGATACTCCGGATCAATACAGGTGGTGCAGCTTACACAGATAGTCAGGGTAATCTGTGGGATGCCGATAATTATTTTGTCGGTGGTAACGTCTATAGTACAAGTGCTGCGATCGCCAATACGATTGAAGACCCTCTTTATCAAAGCGAACGTTGGCTAGACAACCTTTCCTATGCAATACCAGTCGATAACGGCGAGTACACCGTTAACCTCAAGTTTGCCGAACTCTTTTGGACTGCTACTGGGGAACGTGTCTTTGACGTGAATGCAGAAAATCAGCTAGTGATTGATGACTTAGATATTTTTCAAGCGGCTGGTGGTAATAACACCGCTTTAGACAAGTCTTTTAAAGTCAAAGTCGCTGATGGCACACTGAATTTAAAGTTCTTGGCTAGTGCGAACAATGCCAAAATTGCGGCGATTGAAGTCATTCCTGTAGGCACAACACCAACGCCGACACCTACACCAACTCCACGGGTAATTGTGCAAGAGACTGCTGCGGGTACTGCGGTAACAGAAGGGGGAACGGCTGATACTTACTCATTAGTTCTGAGTATTCAACCAACGACAAACGTTGTAGTTAACCTAGCCGCACCTGGTGATCAAATCACTCTTGATAAACCCACTCTCACCTTTACCCCTGCTAATTGGAATCAGGCACAAATAGTCACAGTCACAGCCGTTGATGATACTGGTGTTGAAGCTACTCAAACAGTCAATATTATTCACACTGTTACTACTGACGATCCAGCATATAAAAATCTTACTGTTGGCAATGTTGCCGTCACGATTACCGATAACGATACTGCACCCACACCCACACCCACAGGCAAAACTATTCGCATTAATGCAGGTGGTCAAGCTTACACTGATAGCCAAGGTAATGTCTGGAGTGCAGATAATTATTTTTCTGGCGGTAATACTTATACTACAACTGCTGCGATCGCCAATACGATTGAAGACCCCCTTTATCAAAGCGAACGTTGGCTGAATAACCTTTCCTATGCAATACCAGTCGATAACGGCGAGTACACCGTCAAACTCAAGTTTGCAGAACTCTTCTGGACTGATACTGGAAAACGTGTCTTTGATGTCAGTGCGGAAAATCAGCTAGTGATTGATGACTTGGATATTTTTCAAGCGGCTGGTGGTAATAACACCGCTTTGGACAAGTCTTTTAATGTCAAAGTCGCTGATGGCACATTGAATTTAAATTTCTTGGCCAGTGCGAACAATGCCAAAATTGCGGCAATTGAAGTCACTTCTGTCGCCACGACACCAACACCCACACCAACGCCTACACCAACGCCTACACCAACGCCTACACCGACACCAACCCCCGCACCAGGAGCCATTCGGATCAATGTCGGCGGTGCAGCTTACACTGATACCAAAGGTAATAAGTGGGATGCAGATCAACCGCAATACTTAGTTGGCAACAGTAACTTCTATACTAGTACTGCGGAAATTGGCAAGACGGAAGATGATCCTCTATATCAAAATGATCGGTATGCAAAAAACCTGGCTTACGAAATTCCAGTAGCAGCAGGTAACTATACAGTAAATCTGCACTTCGCTGAGAATTACTGGACTGACTTCAATAAACGCATATTTGATGTTTCTTTAGAAGGTCAGAAAGTGTTCTCTAACGTGGACATTTTCAAACAATCCAAAAATGCCTTCTTTACAGGTAATAACTCAGCGTTAGTACTATCTGTTCCTACGCAGAGTGTAACTGATGGCAAGCTGAATATTAATTTAGATGCCAGCGTTAACAATGCTACAATCTCAGCGATTGAAATACTACCACTAACTGGACCCCAGGTAATTTTGCAACAAACAGAGGGCAAAACTGAGGTTACAGAAGGGGGAAATAATGATAGTTATTCAGTAGTCCTCAATAAACAACCGACTGCGGATGTGAAGATTAATCTGGGCACAGGCGATCGCTTAACCACAAACAAGACTAGCCTGACGTTTACTTCTAGTAACTGGAATATTCCCCAAACAGTAACTGTCAATGCAGTTGATGATCAAATAGCGCAGGGTGCCCAAAATCTCAGCATTAGCCATACTATTACCACCACAGATAGCAACTATCAAAATCTCACCATTCCAAATCTTCCTGTGAGTGTCAACGATAATGATATTGTTGCTATCAGCTTCACTAAGAAAACAGTAGCTTCAATAGATGCTCCATCAACCGGCGCTTGGGGGCCAGATGGCAGATTATATGTAGGTACTTACAGTGGTGAAATCAGAGCCTATACCTTTGATCAAAACTACAATGTTATCAATACCCAAATAATAACCACAATTCAAGACAAAGCTGGCAACCAACCAAACATCTTGGGTATTGCTTTTAATCCTTACGATCAATCTAGTTCTCCAAGCATTTACGTCGCTCATACAAGGCTTTATGGCAACGGTGGAAGTGAATTTCCCAAAACAGAACAGTCCTTTTATAGTGGTCAAGTTTCCATACTAGACGGGTCTAATTTTTCTAACTTGACACCTTTAGTAACAGGGCTACCAACTTCCAATCAAGACCACGGAATTAATGCCTTAACGTTTGATCAAACAGGCGATTTATACATCAATGTTGGTAGCAATACCAACGCAGGTGTAATCAACAGCAACATAGGTGGTTTACCAGAGTCTCCTTTGTCTGCCGCTATCCTAAAAGCTGAGATTTCTAAACCCGGCTTCAATGGCAATATCAAATATGTTCTCCAAAATCCGCTGCCACCTGGTTATAAAATCCCAAATGGATTAACTTTTGATCCCGCAGATAGTCAAGCATTTGGTGATGTTGCTAATGTCAAACCAGGCGCTGATGTGTCTGTCTATGCTAGTGGACTTCGTAATCCCTTTGGGGCAGTTTATACTACTAAAGGATTGCTTTATGCCACCGATAATGGTCATAACGAAGGCTTTGGAGAAATTTCTACCTCAGCTACAACTTCTATACCTGCAACTGGTGCGCCAGATGAACTGAACCTAATCAAACAAGGTGAATACTATGGTTCAGCTAATCGCAATCGTGGACGCACTGATGACCGACAAAATGTTTTTCATGCGCCATCTGAAGCAAGTATTCCCGGTGTTTATACAGCGCCACTCACAACTTTTGCTTCTTCAACTAATGGCATTGATGAATATCGTGCGACAACGTTCCAAAGCCAATTGCGTGGGAATTTAATTGCACAGCAATGGAATCAAAAACTTTACAGCGTAGCTTTATCAGCAGATGGGACAAAAGTAGTCAAAAATACAGTTCTCAATGCTGATTCTCCTGTTGCAGATGGTTTGAGTGTAGTAACTGGGTATGGAGGTGCAATTGTCGGTATAGACTATGCTGACAATGTAATTACCGTTGCGATTCCTAACGATCCGTCCGCAATCGGTACGACTGCTTATGATATCTTCCCTTGGCGGGCACCAGCAGCAGGTGGTAATACATTTGTGATTGGTGGCAAAAACTTTGGTAACTTGGACAATACTAAAGTTTCTATTGGCGGAGAAATTACGAATCTCATTTCAGTTTCAGACCAAAGAATTACAGGAATCCTACCCAACTTTGTTAACAAACAACTCATTGATACCAACGGCAATGGACTTTTGGATGTAGTTGTTAACAGTAATGGTAAATCATCTGTAATTGCAGACGCATTCTCACCATTAAATGGAAATGCAATCTTCATTTAATGAGGCATAAAATGAGTTCTATAGCAATCCTATCTGATTTGTGAAGTATATCTGTGAATAGCTTAGAGCCTGAACTACTTGCCATAAGCTATTGCTAACGAACCAAAATCACACAGAATACAAGAGACTTCGTTAATCATTTAGGAGGACTATATAGCTGTTGTAATTCGTTTCTAAGATAGAACGACCACGGGGGCACAAAGTTTTTGTGCCCCTATTTTAATTAATTATTAAAATATATTACCGCGATCGCACCACAATAAAATACCGGGATCGCCTCTGCCTGATAATATTCCATTAGGTAGAAGCGAAATTATCTTCTAATAATTTAAAGTAACTATATTAAGGTAATACTACTTTTGTTGATGCGCCTGTAATATGTCGGTGTGAGATTTTCATAAGTCTCAAATGGTAGACGCTTTAATGCCAAATAAACTCAGTATTAAGCATATTAATAGCCAAATGTATAGTCATAAATACGGTTTAAGCAACATACAAACTGATGGTAATCTTGTCAGCACAAAGTCATGGCTGAGTAAAGCAACGCTTTTAACACTGTTTGTAACTGGGATGACTGCTTGTACTCCCGAACCAAAGCAACCTGATGTTGTTGTCGTTCCTACGCCACAAGCAACGGTTACCGTCACCGCTACACCACAGCCAACAACTACCGTTGTTATCACACCTACTCCACAAGTAACAACTATTGTTCAGACTGAACCAATCACAGACGTATTAGTAATTACCAATGCCAATAAACAGACACTTATAAATAGACCAGTGCAGTTTACAAATGTAAATGTTCAAAGTGTAGTAGGCGATCGCACTTTCTGGGTAGGTTCAAGTAATACTCAACGAGTATTTGTGGTTTTGGCTCCCAATCTAGATGCGGGAACTGTTGAAAATAAAATTGTTGTGAAAAAAGGACAGACCCTAGATTTAGCAGGTGTGCTCAAACCAGTGCCCAGTGTAAAACAAGCACAGCAGCAGTGGAAGGGTTTAACTGCTACTGAATCTCAAGGACTAAAAAACCAAGTTATTTACCTTGAAGCAAATCAAATTAAGTTTAAGTAAGTAGATAGGCTGGGGAAACTGGGGGAGACAAGAGTAATTTTTAGTGCCTCTTACTATTACTTTAACTACCTTGAATACACTTGTGTCTTTGTCTCCCCCAGCACCCTGCTTGCTTCAACAAATAAATTTTTAATTTAAATACAGGCTCTCATTTTGATATAAATATTTATTAAGATTTACAAAATAGATATTTTTATTACTACATAAATCTGAGCCATTTAAAATTTCAACATTTTCGGAATCTAATTTATCACTTTGATTAGGAACATATCTTATTAAATAGCCTTGAGAATCTAATATTCGGTGGATTGGATAATCATCAGCGGATGTTTTTTTTAGATATGTAGGAATAGCTCGAATATAGCTGTTATCTAATCCAATTGCTGCAATTATCTGTTTGTATGTTACTACTTTGCCTGATGGTACTTTTACTATAAAATCTAGAAAGCGTTCATAAGGTTTTTCAGATAATGCAGGAAATTTCTCAGTCTGAATCTGAACATTATTTCCTATACGAAGTATACCTGAATTGATAATTACACCTAAAATGCCTCTTTTAGCTTGAATACTTTTTAAAGAAGCAACTAAATGGGCTATGCGCTTGCAGGGTTCACAATGGAAGGTTAAACGAATAGCAGCACCACTATCAAAACTTATGAGAGAGCCAGGGGTAAAATTTTCAGATTCTAGCCCTGCTATGACAATATTTTCTCGTAATTCTCCTGGTGGAATTGCGAAGTCTATAATATCTTCATACCTAATAATTAAAACTTGTCTAGGACTAATGGGGTTAGCATTAATATCTCCTTCTATACCATGACCTAGTTTTAAGTTGATTGACTCAACTTCTGTCATTGCTGAACCATGCTTCTGTTTAATAAAAAGATTTAAAATAGAACCATGAACACTAGACATACAATAATTAATTTAAAATCAATAAATTTTAAAAATATGAAGTGCGGAATGTGGGATTAATAAATTATCTAGAGCAATTCGTAATCTCATATCTGTTCAAACAACCTCTAAAAGGCAAATCTTAACGGGCAACAAATAACAGGGAAATCCCCATAATTGAAATTAAGGGATGTAATTAAATTACAAATTATAAATTACGAATCATTTAAATAGGGAGTCCCATCCTGATAAATAAATTCTCTGGACTTACCATCAGGGCTGGCTGTTGTAGTTAAATTTTCTTCATCAGGGTAAGTAGCCCGATCATTGGGAGTGCGATCGCCTGCTTCTAAATAAATAGCAATTGTTGATGAGCGATTGACTAAATGATGCCCATTTGCCTCTCCTGCGGGAAATCCTGCTGCCATTCCTGGAGTGAGTATTTCTTCACCTGCATCTGTAACTAATATCAATTCACCTTCCAGGATATAGATGAACTCATCTTGATGAGAATGCCAGTGCCTCAAAGCAGAAAAGCTTCCAGGCTCTAACTTTACCAGATTTACCCCAAAGTTCTTCAATCCTGCAAAGTTGCCTAATCGTTGCCGTATTCTACCTGCAACCATTGGCTTAAATTTATCAGGGTAATTCGTACCTGTTTCGCTAGGTACTTCTTTAGGGTCAATAATCATGGCATTAATAATTAGGAAACAGATTCATTGCTGATTACTTTAGAGAATTTAGAACAGGCAATAGGTTAACTTTACTGTATTGTATTATATTTAAGTTTATTTGCCAGTATTTATATGTCCCAATCAGAACCTTCTTCAACACAGAATAACTTCAACATTTCAGGCAGTTCTATTACAAACTTGACTGGCTCTGGTTCAATTTATTATAACGAGGCAATTATTGAAGCCCAAAAGCAGAGTTCTCAAGCTTCTAGTCAGCAACTTATTCCTGAACCTGCTTCTGATAAAGCATCTGTAGTAAAAACCATCCTATTCCTAGCTGCCAATCCTCAAGGTACTTCTCAACTTCGCTTACAAGAAGAAGCACGCGAGATTGACGCTGGATTGCAAAGGGCTAAACGGCGCGATCAATTTGTGCTAGAGCAGAAATGGGCTGTACGTGCCAGGGATATCCAGCGAGCTATGCTAGACTTCAAACCCCAGATTGTCCATTTCTCTGGACATGGTGGAGGAGAAGAAGGCTTGGTACTGGAGAATAAAACTGGAAATATCAAGTTTGTAGATGCACAAGCATTAGCAGGATTGTTTGAATTGTTTTCTTTGCAAGTAGAATGTGTGATTCTCAATGCCTGCTACTCTGAAGTTCAAGCAGAGGCAATTATTCACCACATTCCTTACGTAATTGGTATGAACAAAGCCATTGGCGATCGAGCAGCTATTGAATTTGCCGTAGGATTTTATGATGCTTTGGGTGCAGGGGAATCCGTTGAGTTTGCCTACAAATTTGGCTGTAGCAGCATTCGCATGGCAGGAATTGCAGAACACTTGACACCTATTTTGAATAAAAAGTCAAGCTAACAACATAGGGAAATAACTCAACTAGTTGATTGATCTACTTTTGTATTTCCACTCTCAATTTCTACAGGCGACTAAGGGAGCGCACCATAATTTTTACTTGGTTTACCATTGGACTTTCTTCCAAAAACGAACTTCTGAAATTGCTCCTCGGAAAAAACTCCATAAGTTTCCTTTGAGTGGAAAATTAAAGTCCAGAAATTTTTAACTAAACTTCAAAATTATCCAGAAGATATAGACTTTAGCAGCTTGAACCTACGCGGAGCATTTTTGCAAAATGCCCAGATGCGGCGGTTTAATTTTACAGATAACGATTTGAGTGGTGTAGATATGCAAAATGCAGACTTGCGTGGCACGTCTGAGTGTCGCCACAGATATAGAAACACAGGCAGAGTTGATGCAGCAGATGATTTTAGCTGAGGCACAGAAGGATGTCATATTGAAGCAATTTTTGATTCAACAGGAACAGCAAAT
The DNA here is from genome assembly GCA_034530935.1 of Aulosira sp. DedQUE10. Classification (GTDB taxonomy): domain Bacteria; phylum Cyanobacteriota; class Cyanobacteriia; order Cyanobacteriales; family Nostocaceae; genus Aulosira. Next base: position 36,852 of record JAVRCF010000030.1, read on the forward strand.
TATAGCTGCTTTTCCAGAGGGTTCGCTGACGACAGCAATCCAGTCTGCGATCGCAAAACTGAAGAATCATTGATCATCTGCCTCATAATTCCACTTCCTTTGTGCATCTATATTTTAGTGAAACATCGTATTACTCTATGGATAAAGCACTCAGGAAGGAGCAAGACTCAAATTGTCAGATCATGAAACTATCTGTATCAATATTCGCAGACTTTCGATTATTATTCCGACGCTGAATGAAGCGGGAAATATTAAAGATACGTTAGCCAGTACCCAAAGCAGTACAAATATAGAAGTAATTGTGGTGGATGGTGGCTCTCAAGATGACACTGTAGCAATAGCACAGTCATTCGGTGTAAAAGTTATCTTGTCATCTCCTGGGCGGGCGGTGCAAATGAATGCTGGTGCTGTAGCTGCTAGCGGCGAGATTCTTTTGTTTCTCCACGCAGATACCCGGTTACCTGCTGGCTTTGATGTGATGATTCGCACTGCACTATCACAACCAATAACAGTGGCAGGTGCTTTTAAGTTGCGGATTGATGCACCGTCTTGGGGTATCAGATTAGTGGAATGGGGAGTAAATTGGCGATCGCATTTTTTGCAAATGCCCTATGGCGATCAAGGTATTTTTATCACCAAAGTGGTATTTGAGCAAATTGGCTATTTTCCTGAATTGCCAATTATGGAAGACTTTGAACTCATCCGCAATTTAAAACGTGTTGGTAAAATTGCGATTATTTCAGTGCCAGTTATTACCTCTGCTCGTCGATGGTTGAAAAAAGGAATTTTTAAAACCACCCTGATTAATCAAATAATAATTATGGCGTATTTGCTTGGCGTATCACCTGAGCGAATTCGTAGCTGGTATCGCCAGGAAAAATTTAGGAAAATTTAAGCTGAATTTAATAAAAGTAGAATATCTTGGTTGAAAAGTGCTGAGTTCTGAGTAAGAGAAAAATTTTGATTTTCAGCACTTTCTTATACTCAGCAGTTAACTTTGTCTATAGTGAACAGTAAACAGGCAGGTAAATCAATACGGTTCAAATAAGTTGCTTCTCCAGCAAGCAAATATAAATAACCAAAGAGTATTCTCTGATAACTGAAAATGCCTAAGCAACGACTACATAACCAAATCAAGTTTTTACTATTAAGTTGTCTAATTGCCACAGTGATAATTGCCAGCAGGCATCTCAACATTCAAGAAATTTTACATAGATTAGTAATATGGGTCAACAGTCTTGGTTATTTTGGACCGATTGCTTTCATTGCAATTTATAACTTAGCTACTTTATTATTTATACCAGGTTCTATTTTGACCTTGAAAGGAGGCTGTTTATTTGGCGTTTTTTGGGGTTCTGTATATGTCATAATTGCCGCAACTATTGGCGCTACCTTAGCTTTCTGCATTGGGCGCTACCTGTCACGGGATTGGGTTGCTCAACAACTTGACAAACATCCTAAATTTAAAGCAATTGATTTGGCGGTTGCTAAAGAAGGATGGAAAATTGTACTACTAACTCGCCTTTCTCCTATCTTTCCTTTCAACCTGTTAAATTATGCTTTTGGGGTGACACAAGTTTCCCTCAAAGATTATATCTTAGGTTCTATTGGCATCATTCCGGGTACTGTGATGTACGTTTACATCGGCTCTTTAGCTACTAATCTGGCGATGCTGAATACACCTCATCAATCCAACAATCTACAAGCTCAAATAGGAGAATGGGCTATACAAATATTGGGGTTGATTGCTACTGTGGCTATGACTATATATGTAACCAGAGTAGCTCAAAAGGCTCTCAAAGAAAGTGTGGCGACAGCCGAAATTACCCATGATAAAAATACCCACAATTAAGCAGTTTTTAAAACTACCTACGTCTTTTATCCTTGGGATTCTCTGCGTTTTGGCAGTTAATTACAAAAAATCATGTATTCTCAGCATATAAAAAAACTAACCATATTAACATTGCTAGCACTAAATATTGTCTTCTTTTTCAATATAGACCTTGCTTTAGCACAGCAATCTACGGCTGCTCTCAATCCTCAAACAATTTTACGAGATGCTTTGCAATGGATTGATAGTCTCGGTTCTCTAGGAGCTATAGCTTTTATTGCACTATATATTGTTGCTACCGTCGCTTTTTTACCAGGTTCTATTCTGACTTTGGGCGCTGGTGTTGTCTTTGGCGTAGTTTGGGGTTCCCTTTACGTATTTCTTGGTGCAACTTTAGGCGCGACTGCAGCTTTTCTTGTCGGACGTTATTTAGCAAGGGGTTGGGTTGCTAATAAAATTGCAGATAACAAAAAATTTGCGGCTATTGATAATGCTGTAGGTAAAGCCGGATTAAAAATTGTCTTATTGACGCGACTTTCTCCAATATTTCCGTTTAATTTATTAAACTACGCCTTTGGAATTACAGGAGTGTCTCTCAACGACTATTTTATTGGTTCTGTAGGGATGATTCCCGGAACAATCATGTACGTTTATATTGGTTCTTTAGCTGGTAATCTTGCCAGAATTGGCACTGAAACTCAACCTACCAACCCTACAATACAATGGGCAATTAGGATTATTGGTTTGATCGCTACAGTCGCTGTAACAATTTATATCACCCGGATAGCACGGAAAGCTTTAGAAGATGAGGTAAGTAAGTAGTTTGGCGTAAATAATTATCGTTGAAATCAGGTAAGGATTTGGGGTAAAACGGTTTGATTATTGCCGTTTTTACAATTTCAAAAAACTCTGTGTCCCTCTGCATTTAAAAAGCTACGAATTCAGGCAAAGTTGTACTTAGCAATTCACGGTACCTTAAACTACGGCATTACACACCTTAATCAAGCTTATATTTATTTATATCCAGTAAATTAAGCATTCTGAATCAAGATAAAAATTTCATTAGACTTCAGACTTTCCAGGAGATATAAATAATGTCTAATTCAGAATTTGAGAGAGTTACAGTCCGCCCAATGGATGAGTATAACCAAACTTTGGTATCTCACGTCCATCCACCGGATTGGGTGAATCCAAAACCTGTTGATGTTTATGACTTGGTAGTGATTGGCGCGGGAACGGCGGGATTAGTCGTAGCTGCGGGTGCGGCGGGTTTGGATTTGGGTTTAAAAGTAGCTTTGATTGAAAAGCATCTCATGGGTGGAGATTGCTTAAATGTGGGTTGCGTTCCATCTAAAACTATTATTCGCTCGGCTCGTGTGGTTGGCGAACTGTGGGATGGAAAGGAATTAGGAATTAATATTCCCAAAAACATTGATGTAGATTTTTCCACAGTTATGGCTAGGATGCGCCGCATTCGAGCTGGTATCAGTCCCCATGACTCGGCTGAACGCTTTCAAAAGTTAGGGGTCGATGTATTCTTAGGTAGCGGTCGGTTTGTCAGTAAAAATACTGTGGAAGTGAGTGACCAAACTCTGCGGTTTAAAAAAGCAGTAATTGCTACGGGAGCCAGAGCCGCACAACCTGGGATTCCGGGAATTGAAAAAGCTGGTTATTTGACTAATGAGTCGGTTTTTTCCCTAATTCAACGACCGGAACGTTTAGCAGTGATTGGGGGTGGCCCTATCGGTTGCGAATTAGCGCAAGCTTTTCGACGCTTAGGTTCTGAGGTGGTGCTTTTCCATCGCAGTTCTCATATTCTCAATAAAGAAGATGCGGAAGCTGCGGAAATTCTGCAAAAAGTTTTGATTAAAGAAGGAATTCGCTTAGTACTAAATTCTAAATTAGAAGAGGTGGTAACTGTCACCGAAGGTAAGCGGCTGTACTTTTCCTCAAATGGTCATCGAGATTCTGTAACTGTAGATGAAATTTTAGTCGGTGCGGGACGCGCTCCTAATGTAGAGAGTTTAAATTTAGAAGCAGTTGGGGTCGAGTACGACAAGCAGCACGGTGTCAAAGTCAACGATTACCTGCAAACAACGAATCCCAAGATTTATGCAGCTGGCGATATCTGCATGAATTGGAAATTTACCCATGCAGCTGATGCAGCCGCACGCATTGTCATTAAAAATACTCTGTTTTCGCCTTTTGGTTTAAGCCGTACCAAACTCAGTAGTTTAGTTATGCCTTGGGTAACGTATACTGACCCAGAAATTGCTCATGTAGGATTGTCGGAACAAGAAGCTAAAGACAAAGGCTGGAATGTTGAGACAATCAAAATTCCTTTTAGTAGTGTAGACCGCGCGATCGCAGATGGTGAAGAGTCAGGTTTTCTGAAAATCCATCACAAAAAAGGCTCTGATGAAATTCTCGGTGCAACAATTGTCGCTCGTCATGCTGGTGAGATGATTTCGGAAGTGACTACGGCAATTGTCGGTAAACTAGGTTTAAATAAGTTAAGCAGTGTCATTCATCCCTATCCGACTCAGGCAGAAGCAATTAAGAAAGCAGCTGATGGTTATCGGCGGACATTGCTTACAGAAAATACCAAACGCCTTTTGGGATTCCTCACCAAGTTGTCTTAATCGGCATTCCGCACTTCAACGGAAGTCGCAGAGATTCCAGAGTTTTTGGACGATATCAGTTGTTGCGCTCAATGTTTTAGATAAATAGTTTTGATAAAGTAAAACAGATGTGGAGGTAAGATTATGACTCAAGCCTTGCCCAAAATACTCACCTGCAATGAATTTATCGAATGGTATCCCAATGATGGGAAACGCTATGAATTGCACAAGGGAGTAATTATTGAAATGCCACCCCCAACCGGAGAACATGAGAAAGTTATTGCTTTTTTGTCGCGGAAATTAACCGTGGAATTTGATCGTCTTAATTTACCCTACGGAATTCCCAAAACTGCACTCGTCAAAACCCCATCTGCTGAATCTGCTTATTCGCCCGATATATTATTATTAAATCTTGACAACCTCAGCAACGAACCACTTTTTCAAAAACAATCAACAGTCAGCCAAGCTGCATCAATTCCTTTGGTAGTAGAGGTTGTATCGACTAATTGGCGCGATGATTACTATGACAAGCTGAGAAACTATGAAGAAATGGGCATTCCCGAATATTGGATTGCTGATTATGCTGCATTGGGTGCAAGAAAGTTCATCGGCAATCCCAAACAACCTACTATTTTTATATGCGAATTAGTTGATGGTGAATATCAAATGACACCGTTTCAAGGCAATACCGCGATTTCATCACCTACTTTTCCGCAATTAAATTTAACCGCACAACAGATTTTTGATGCGGCTAATTAACCCATATCCGGGAGCATCACACTTTTGTAAAATCTAAAAATCTACACGTAGCAGATTTTCAGTTGGGGTTTAAATCCTCCGCAGCGCCTTGCGGGGGGGAACCCCCGCAAGGCGCTGCTCTCCGACAGAAAATGTCTTTCATCTTGAATTTTGAGAGAAGTCGGAGCGGCTGCTACCCTGCGGGAACACCTAATACCATTTCACTTTAATCATGATACAAATACGTTGGTAAGGGCATGGCAATGCCATGCCCCTACGGTATCAGGTTTTCGTGAATTGGTATAAAGGGGAACGAATTTTGAATTGTTAATTTTTGGTATTCCCTTAGGCAAATCGCCAGCGACCAACTGAACCATTATCTAAATCAACGAAGTATAAATTGCCGTCTGGCCCCATATTGATCTGCACCACAATTTGAGCATTCGTAGTAAAAGTTTCCACCGATGTAACATTGCCAAGGGAATCGAAGCTAAGATTGCGGACAATACCTTGACCCAAGTCGTTGAAGAACAAGTCTCCCCAATATTGTTCTGGATATGCAGTGCCTGTGTAAACATCGCCCATAACGATCGCATTAATTCCAGTGCTATGGCTAAGGGCAAAAATTGATGGTGTTGTGGTTTGCCCAGTAGCATAAAAGGCTTGGGATTGGGGTAAATCTTTGTAGCCACTAGTCTGGAGGCTAATACCACTACCACCTTCATAGTAGGGCCAACCAAAGTTTGCTCCTGGGCCGCCTGCATTGATTTCTTCCCACTGAGTCCAACCGACTTCACCGATATAAACCTGTCCGGATTCAGGAGAGATAGTGAAACGGAAGGCGTTTCGCAATCCATACTGATAGACTTTGGAAGGGTTACTATTGGAATCGCCGTTATAGAAGGGATTGTCTGCCAAACCCTCACCAGTGATCGGGTCGATACGCAGGATTTTACCAGATAAGTTATCAATATCTTGGACACGATATGTCCGGGGGTCAACTTGGTTATAGGAAGTTGCATCTCCATTGCTGACATACAGTGCGCCGTCGGGGCCAAATTTCACTGTCCCAATCGAATGAGTTGTGCTATCGCCAGCTAGGAAATCTTGGATATTTTGTCCATTTGGCAGAATCCCGGCTGGGGGTTGGTTAAAGTCTACTGTGCTGTTAACAAAGCCATTGAAATTGTTCCAGGTACTATTTTTACCAAGCAGGATAACTTCACTACCAGGTATAGCAGTGGTGTAGTTTGTACTAGCATTAGCCGTCACTCGAATCAGGCGACCGGCGCGATTACCTTCTTGGTCTGGCCCTGCTAAACCACCGTTTTGGTAAACTTCAGGGGGATCGTAGGTAAACAGCAAGTAAACATAGGGATTGTGGGCAAAATCGGGATGAACCGCAATATCTAACAGGCCGCGATCGCTTACATTATTAACTTGGCGAGAAATATCGATAAAGGGAGTTGCTAACAAAGAACCATTTTTGAAGACTTTGACGACTCCACTCTTTTCGGCAACAAACATTAACTGTCCATCAGCCAACTGTCCAGCAGGTGTCCAGTCTATTGCTGTTGGTAGTGCCAACCCAGTGATAACTGTGTCTGTATATAGCTGGCGCGAATCTGGTAGAGGCTGTGCTTGGTATAGCTGCTGGATTTCTGCTGCTCCTAAGGCAGTATTATAAATTCGGACATCATCAATTTGCCCTTGAAAGTAGTTATCAACTCTGCCAATATTTAGTTGTTGAGTTGCCACTGGTTTACGTCCAGCAAAGTCAGCTGTAGAGTACACTTCCTGCCCATTCACGTAAGCCTTGTATGTGGTACCGTCAAAGGTTGTTACCACATGGTTCCAGGCATTGAGCCTCAACACATTTCCTGTGGTAAAAGAGTTCCAGCTATTACCATCTCCAAACCCAGCATGAATTTGTGTTTGATTATAAACCCAAATCCCTGGATAACGCTGACTGTTCCCAGTACCAGGTGGTTGATAGCCAAGAACGCCATAATAGCCATTATTTGTAATGTTGGAATAAAACCATACTGATTCTGTGAATGTGCCGTTACTCAAATTCAGGGTAGGATTACTGGGCACATTCACGTAGTCATCAATTCCATCAAAGTTCAAACTGTTGGGGTCAGCAAAGTTTAACAGAGGTACTTTTGTTGTTGGGCCGGTCGGTGCGGCAATATTAACGTGGTTACCATTATTATTAAAACCGGATGAATCAACGACAGTTGCACCAATACTAGTCTCATCAAACTTCCAATAGCCTATTAGTCCCGATACATTCTCGTTGTCTACAATCGTAATTTGAGCAGTACGGGGTGCTAATAAACTTGCCCCACCAGTGATGTTATCAATTGCCAAGCCAAAAGTTTCATTTGGTTCTGCCAAATTATCATCCAAGATGGGAATAAGAATAGATTTGCGGGTTTCGCCAGGAGCAAATGTCAACGTCCCTGTTTGTCTAATGTAGTCTGTGCCGGGAGTAGCAGAACCATCAACTGTTTGATAGTCAACGGTAACAGTGCCCTCGCTTCCCTGTTGTCTCAGTACGGTGGCAGTAGCAGTGCCATCGGCTTCATTGACGATGATCGTGCTGCTTTCCAGCCTAATGACACCAGGGCCAGAGGTAGGAGTAGGAGGGGGGGGTGTGGGTGTGGCTAGCTGTGCGAGGGTAGTAATCTCCGCCGCACTAAGGGCACGATTATAAATTCGCACATCGTCAATTTGTCCTTGGAAATAGTTATCAACTCGCCCAATATCAAGTTGTTGAGTTGCCGCGGGTTTACGTCCAGCAAACTGAGTGGTGGAGTAAACTTCTTGACCATTTACATAAGCCTTATAGTTTGTGCCATCAAAAGATGTGACTATATGATTCCAAGCATTGGGTTTGAGGACATCTCCAGTACTAAACGAGTTCCAGTTACTACCATTTCCAAAACCAGCATGGATTTTCGTTTGCTCAAAAACCCAAATACCAGGATAGCGCTGATTGGTCGAGCCTGGTTGATAACCGAGGATGCCATGATAGCCATTGTCTGTATTTTGAGAATAGATCCACACAGATTGGGTGAATGTCCCACCACTTAAATTCAGGTTTGGATTGCTGGCGACATTCACATAGTCATTCACGCCATCAAAAGTCAAACTGTTGGGATCGGTAAAGTTTAAGCTAGGGACGTTGGTAGATGGGCCACTAGGTGACGTGATATTGACGTGGTTGCCGTTATTATTCAAACCGGATGAATCAACGACAGTTGCACCAATACTGGTTTCATCTAACTTCCAATAGCCCACCAAACCTGGATTATTCTCGTTGTCTATAATTGTGATTTCAGTAGTCTGGGGTGCTAATAACGTAGCGCCACCAGTGATATTGTCAATTGCAAAGCTAAAAGTTTCATTCACTTCTGGCAGAGTATCATCCAGAATCGGAATTACAACAGACTTGCTGGTTTCGCCAGCAGCAAATGTCAGTGTCCCTGATTTACTGGTGTAGTCTGCACCAGCAGTAGCAGTACCATTAACTGTATGATAGTCAACAGTAACACTGCCATCGCTTCCCTGTTGTCTGAGTACAGTGAGAGTTGCAGTACCATCAACTTCATTGACAGCGATCGCATTCTTTTCCAGACTAATCACACCAGGGGTAGGAGTGGGCGGTGTGGATGTCCCAAGCTGTGCGAGGCTGCTAATCTCCGCTGCACTGAGGGCGCGATTATAAATTCGCACATCATCAATTTGCCCTTGGAAGTAGTTATCAACTCGCCCAATATTTAGTTGTTGAGTCGCAGCGGGTTTACGTCCAGCAAACTGATTTGTAGAGTAGACTTCTTGCCCATTTACATAAGTCTTGTAGGCTGTGCCATCAAATGATGTGACTACATTATTCCAGGCATTCAGCTTCAGTACATCACCTGTGGTAAAAGAGTTCCAGTTACTACCATCCCCAAAACCAGCATGAATTTTCGTTTGATCGTAAACCCAAATACCCGGATAACGACCAGAACTTGATCCAACGGGTTGATAACCGAGGATGCCATGATAGCCATTGTCTGTAATTTGAGAATAAATCCATACAGATTGGGTGAATGTCCCACCATTGAGATTGAGGCTGGGACTACTTGGCACACTCACGTAGTCATCCACACCATCAAATCGTAAAGCCCCGTTAAACTTGCCAGTAGACCACTGTGGATTGGGATTATTTACCAGGGTGCCATTGTTGTTTTGAACAGTATCAGTTGCAGTTAAACCGCTACTTTCATCAAATTGCCAACGACCAATCAAACCATGATCAATAGTGGCGAGGCTCGCACCATCATAATCAGCAATAGTAGCTTGATTTAATACATCAATACTCTCAAGGCTACCAGTTGCCACTTCTAAATTCCAATCTCCCCCTAGCTTGGAACTACCCGTAAGGTTATTGGAAGCAGCAATGTCTGCACCAGTGAATTGACTCAATTGCTGGATAAAGGACTCTCCTTCGGCACCGGCTCCGACATTACAGCCGTAGAATAATACATCGGTATCCGCAGTAAAAGCATTGCTCCAGCTTTTAAGCGCATTGCTGTATACACTGAGGTTTTGGGAATTCAAATGTGTGTTGCCTATTGCCACATCCCCCACATTTCCGTGGGAAACAATATGTACACTCTTCACGTTTTGGTAATGCGCGAGAACATCCGCGATTTGTGCTACACCATCAAGGTTAGGATCGAGTGTAAACACTTGTGCATTACGAAAGCCTTGGGACAAACTAGAATTGTTGGCAAGAGCAGCATCAATAAAAACCAAATTCTGGCTACTAAATCCCCCAGGGGCATTATTTAAAGAAGTATATGTTCCCTGAGCAAAAGAATTAGGCTCTATATTTGGAGAATTTAACATTTTATTTTTCGTAAACCGAACATCAATGAGTCCAAAAAATAATTATTTTTTTTGGACTCATTGCCGTTGAGTAATAGCAATTTGTAATTTGTAATTAATAAACTTTGATTTAATCTGGGTTTGCGACTTTGAAATTGTTGCTGTATTTTGGAGTTTGGTGTAAAACATTTAAATTCAAAAAAATGAACCCAAAAGAATATAACAAGTAATGACCTAATGAAGAAATGTTTTTACTATTGCCAAAACTATTGTGTATTTGGAAGTTTTTAAAACATTAAAGTTATTTTGCTCATTACTTTTTTTGAATATGTATAGGATTCCTGTTTAATTTTTGAAAAAAACTCAGTACACTTTTATTCCTTCTTCCCTGCCTATCGCGCTTCGCGCACCACGCAAATAATTTCAGGAGTCAAATCGGATTGCTATATATGAACATTACCAAACCATGAAAATCTATTTTTCAGGTATGTGCAATATAGCGCTTCTCGGTTGGATGCAATACACTTTAACCTCTCTCCTAAAAGGAGAGAGGCTTTGAATCTTACTCCCCAACGCTAGTAGGGAAGGGGCTGGGGGTTAGGTCTGTATTGGACTCAACCGAGAACTGCAATAAAATCTGTCAGCACATGAATGCATTTCATGACTGTAAACCTCGCTATGATTTTTTATTTAGGAATACGTAGCAAAAATCATATTTAAATTGTTAATTAGATAATCCTTATTTCAGTCCTTATACTGACTAAGTAATCATCATTGGAACTTATATTTATCTTTGATGTCAATTTTTATGATAGCTTTTCTTGAAAGATTCACAATTATCGTTGCTTTTCGGCAGAAAGATTAAATTATTTTAAAGTCACTAGTTAAAACAGCTAGTAAGAATACATATCTAGTTGGATATCAAGAAGAGTAACAAAAAGCTTAGTTTGTCCAAAATTTATAAAATAAAAAGATTATTGAAAGCTATTTAAAATTTTTATTATAGATGAGCATAAGATTAGCTATAGCGTTAGTGAAAATTTTATAAATATCAAGCTAAGAAAAAGATAAATATCAAGCTTATCTTGATATTTATGAGATTATTTATATTTTTTGTCAAGACTACAAATATGATCTACGCCTTGGGTGGTGGTGTGCAGTCGGGGGGCGATAATTACTTCCAGATGAATTTAATGGAAGTTGCGCGTAAACGGGTTGTGTGGTTATTTGTCTTATTAATCACAAATACAGTTACGGGAACGATTATTAAGTCCCAGGAAGATATTTTGGCAAAAGTCGTCACACTGACAGCGTTCATTCCCTTACTGACTGGTACTGGCGGGAATGTGGGGGCGCAATCTTCCACGGTGGTAATTAGGGGGATGAACACCGAAGAAATCCGATTGTTAGGGCCATTGCAGGTAATTGGACGAGAAGCGATCGCGTGTGCATTATTAGGTGTAATGTTAGGTACAATCGCCACTGTCTGGGCTTACTTTCTCCAAGGAAAATTAGAAGTTGCGATCACTGTAGGAACTAGCTTGGTAGCTATTTCTGTTTTAGCTTCTATTTCCGGTTCCGCACTACCATTTTTATTTCGCTTACTCCGTCTCGATCCGGCTTTGATGTCTGCGCCATTTATTACCACAGCAGTCGATGTTCTTGGGGTTTTAATCTACTTCAACTTAGCGCGGGTAATTTTAATGTTATGAACTATTGGCGATGATGGTAGATTTATTTCTGCTACGCTGTACTAAGGAGGTACTCATGATTTCCTCTATTAGATATATACCATTTTGTGAGTTATTAAGTTAGGTTAAGATGAGTAGCTCTCAAAGGTGAAAAAATGTTTAGGATATTGATATCAATTCTGATGTTTGTATTCTTATTCTTGTTCGTTACTTCTCCCTTTGCTGCCCTCGCTGGTTTAATGTTTATATTGTTAATTGCTGGATTTTTATTGTTATTAGGGAATATTTTCCAAGCGCTTCTTGGTACTGATGGCAATAGCCAATAGATAATTATCTCTTAACCTTTATATATTGAATTACCCTTCTTCTAAGAAACCGACGTTCTAAACCTATCGATTTTCACAACTTATAGCAATTCAAAAAATCTTTGTGACACATCAATCATCTGTAAGTTAGCACCGCTGATTGATGTGTCACATTCTTTTTTCAAACTGGTATCAAATAAGAGTGATATAAATAGATAACGCCAGCCTGATTACAAGCTGGCGCTATGATTTTATTAAATTCAGGTACAGAAATGTTTAAACTTGATTTCCCTGACTCTTACTAAAACATTGACGCTTGTTTTACTTTCTATAGAGCGCTACGACGAGTGAGTAAGTTCCACAAGAAAACTGCGACGATTGCGCCAAGAACGGCTACTATAACACCAGTAATACTGAGAGTTGGAGCGGCTAATGCTAGAGTACCCGTGCTGAAAAATATACCTAGGCTACCACCAACGAATGCACCGATGATGCCTAGCAAGATTGTTCCTAGAATACCGCCGCCTTGATGACCAGGGTAGATGGCTTTAGCAATAGCCCCAGCAATTAGTCCTAAAACAATCCAAGCAAGAATGTTCATGATGTTTGAGTTGAAAAACTTTTTTGTTTTGACCTTGTTGATGAATTATATCTAACATTTAAAACCAGGCAATTATATCTACCATCAGAACTAATTACGCTAGCCTAAGGGAATAGTTGAATTGCTATGGTAGCCATATTTGATTGTTAAAGTTACCTGTAATGAGAGGCAATAAATTTTTTAAAATATTTTGAAAATTACTAGATTCTAAAATATATATCAAAATAATTAGTAATAGTTCATCCGCAAGATAGTTAACAAGTAATTCAACAGGGATCTAGAATTTTATTTAGCAATACGCGTTATGATAGGAAAAAACTATGCTTGGTATACTTTGGACTATTGCAGTTGTACTTTTTGTCTTTTGGGCTTTAGGGTTAGCGTTGCACATTGCAGGCAATCTAATTCATATATTCTTACTGCTGGCAATTGCTATTGCTATTTATAATTTTCTGAAATCACGCACTGCTTTTTAGGGCCATCATCCCAAACTATAGCAATCCTAAACCATTGGTAAGAATCTCTATTTGTGATCTGTCCGTGTGCTCTGGGGCTGGAGTGGTAGACAGTGGGAAGTTGCTGTGCGTCTGGGATTAAAACAATATTTTTACGAGTCGTGATTGCATACATCAGCTTTAACACGAGACATGAGTGTTACCGACGCAAGCCTAAATGATCGCAAACACACTAAAACAGAGCGATCACTAACGATAGCGATCGCTCTGTCGTCTGCAAAGATGTTTGCTGTTATTGTATAGAGGCTGACATTTCTTGCTGAATCTTGCTCTTGGCAGCTTTGAAGTCTGTAGCCATTTGCTATTTTTGTCCGTCGCTGCAATTTCTATCGATCGCTGCAAACATGGTACTTTCTTCTTAAGTACATGAAGATTATGAACAACAGCAGTACGGCGAAGGTCAAAGAGATTTTTGCCAGAACCAACGTAACGAGCTTGATCTCCTTGCCACCGACTAATATGAGATAAGGAAGCAAGGGCAGCAACACGTTCGCGGAGTTTAGCAAGACCCATACATACGTGTCAACTTAACGTGAAACTCTTGCCCAGATGCGATCGCTCATTTACCATCACGATCCGCGTTACCCCACCCTAACCCTCCCCTTGGAAAGGTGAGGGAACTAGATTGTCCGGTTTCCACCCTTTCCAAGGGGGGTAATTCGACTTTTGTGTACACCGTAGCCAAGGTATCGGGGAGGGGTTAGAGGTGGGGTAAGCGTTTGGGCTTAAGTTGACACCAATGAGCACGACCAGCAGGCGTTAATTGACGTTGTTGTAATTCTCTCAATAACGGCTCATCAGGATGAGTAGAAACACTGCTTCCAGTTTTGGAAGTAGTGCAACAGTCTAAAATTTTCTTAGGGACTTCCAGAAAATAAATTATGCAATGAGTCAGAGCAAATATCATCATGGAATTCTTCCTCCCTTGCTTCCCCTGCTTCCCCTGCTCCCCCAGCCTCCCCTGCTCACCAAAGTGATTGTATATTTTTTTAGTTGGAAGTCCCTTAGAGGATTTAAGAATTTTACTAAATATCTTTCCCAGGAAATATGGATAGCTTAACCGAAGGCAAGAAGGGCGCGATCGCCCAAAGTAATGGTCAAGCGATCGCTTTCGATGTGTTCGCAGGCGGTGGCGAGATGGGCGAGTTGATGCGACGCAAGGATTGGTCAAACACCCCATTAGGTTCAGTCGAGAACTGGCCGCAGAGCCTTCGTACCTCTGTCAGCACGATGCTCGCGTCTCGCTTTGCCCAAACCCTTCTTTGGGGAGAGGACTACATCCAGCTTTACAACGATGCTATGATTCCCATCTATGGCGCAAAGCACCCCGAAGCGTTGGGGTACAGTCTTAGAGAGATATGGTCAGAAGTGTGGAATGACCAGGTTAAGCCGATGCTTGAGGGTATCAAGAATACGGGCGAAGCCGTCTTTGTGGAAGATCAACTTTTTCAGCTCTTTTTTAATAGTGTTACTCTCTGGGCAACCAAACTAGAGCAAATCGGCTACCCTGCTCTTAAATCAGCGACAGACTCAGGAATTACTGGCGGCAAATGCCAGATTAGAAACCTTAGAAGAGCGAAATCGGGTTGTGCTGGAAGCGGCAGAACTCGCAACTTGGGATTGGAACATCTATGCTAACACCGTGATATGGAACGAACAGCAACCGCGACCCGCAGACGGGCGAAATCGTCAAATGGTTCGGCATCGGCATCGATATTCACGATCGCAAACGCGCCGAAGAATCCCTGCGCGAATCGGAAGAAAAATATCGATCGCTGTTCGAGAATGTCAATGATGGCTTCTGCATTATCGAACTGCTGTATGACGACGGGCAGCCATTCGATTACCGTTTT
Organism: Aulosira sp. DedQUE10; assembly: GCA_034530935.1. GTDB lineage: Bacteria > Cyanobacteriota > Cyanobacteriia > Cyanobacteriales > Nostocaceae > Aulosira. Next base: position 51,888 of record JAVRCF010000030.1, read on the forward strand.
GTGGAAGCGAATCCAGCATTTGAACAACAGAGTGGACTGACGCAAGCGATCGGTAAAACTGCCCGCGAATTTACGCCGAATCTAGAAGCCGTGTTTCTCACCCACTATGAAACGGTTTTGGCAACGGGCGAACCAATCGAGTTTGAAATTCAACCAGCCGATCTAGGACGATACTTCCGAGTGGCGGCGTATCGGTACGGCGATCCTCAAAACAAACAACTGGCGATCGTGTTCAACGACATCAGCGATCGCAAACTCAACGAGCAACAGCAGGCGTTTCTCTTAAAATTGAGCGACGCTTTGCGCCCGCTGTCCGACCCGTCGGAAATTCAACGCGCGGCGATGCATAATCTGGGCGAGTATCTCGCGCTTGACCGCGCGATGTACGCCGAGATTACGCCCGACGGCAAAACGGTAATCGTCAATGACAACTATCTGATATCAAATTACATTGAACTTGCAGATAATAAAGTTCAAGGATGACATTGAAAATCACAATGATGGCACGTCGCCTAGAACTGGAAATTACAGAAAGTGTCGAGTATTTGGATAAAACCTTAAAAAATACAAGGAGTGCAAGCCACAAAGAACGACTGCAAATGCTCTGGTGGCTGAAAATAGGACAAGTGCGAGCGCACTGTGAACTAGCTAAAAGATTAGCACGGGACTCATCAACGATAACGCGGTGGTTACAGAAATACCGGAAACGAGGATTGGCAGGTCTGCTAGAAATCAAAAAACCACCTGGACAAGTTTCAACAATCAAAGGAGAAGTGCTTGAATCCCTCAAAGCACGATTAAACTCACCATCTGGTTTTAGCAGTTACGGAGAAATCGTCAGTTGGCTTGAAGAGAATCATGGGTTAAATGTCAGTTATCGAATGGTGCATTACTTGGTTAGATATAAGCTCCAAGCGAAGTTGAAAGTTCCAAGACCATGTAGTGCTACTCAAGACCCAAAGGCAATAGAGACATTTAAAAAAACATTCCACAAGCATTGGTAGTTCTACAAAAACTATTTGGTCAAGGTAAACGGTTGCGTTATCTATTTCAAGATGAGAGCCAAATGGGACTAAAAACTGAACCAAGGCGTGTTGTGACGACCCGTGGTGTTCAACCAGTTGTTCATGTTGGATGGAAGCGACAAAGTTTTTGGCTGTATGGGGTTGTTGAACCACTGACCGGATGGCATTTTTGCTTGGAGTATCCACATCTAAACGCACAATATTTTCAAGAGTTTTTAGATGCAGTTTCATGTCAATTGGGAGAAGATATCGCACTCCTTCAAATTGACCAAGCCACAGCACATTTGGCTGATAAGTTGAAATGGCCGGAAAATATTATTCCAATATGCCAACCTGCCTATTGTCCACAACTCAACCCTATTGAGCGGTTCTGGCAATTTCTCAAGTCCCAAATCAAAGGTCAACTATTCAACACACTTGACGAACTTCGCGATCGCCTCAACGATGCCTTCAGCAAAATTACATCTGAACGTATTATCTCTTTAACTTCTTACGACTTTATTCTCGAAGCACTTTTCTATGCAGCTTCATTGTAAATTGATATGAGACAAGAAGAGTTTAGCTATATTTTTGAAAAAATTCAACAGCAAATAGAAGCACTGGAAAAATACCTAACTCAATCGCCTATACAGCAGCAACAGGCGATCGCAGCATTGAAAACTCTCAACACTTCTATAAAAAATCTGGAATTTTTTAAAGAGGAAATTCAGAATAATTTAGAATTAATCAAAACCGTAGAAAAAGAATTACTACAACAAAATGAAACCTTAATATCAGAATGTAAGGTTTGTCATGATTTGTTCAAATTAGCTCCTAATGCTTATTTTGTAACAAATGCTGCAGGAATAATTTTAGAAATTAATTATACTGCTGCTGCCTTATTAAATGTGTTTCCCAGCTTGCTTATTGGCAAATCATTAATTAATTTTGTAGCTCAAGAAAAGCATCAATTTTTTCTTAGCAAACTGAAGCAGTCTTTGAATGAAAAGTCTGTGCAAGAATTGGAAGTTTCCATTTGTCCCCGTGAACGCCAAGCTTTTGATGGTTTATTGGTGAAATCTGGGTGAGAAACTTCGGGAGCTTTGGGTGCGTTACAGATATGCCTGCATGATATTACTAAGTACAAGCAATTAGCCCAGCCTGGGCAGATACCAAGCTTGATAGCACCTATGGAAAGACCCAATGGGCTAGATGGTTTACACGTACTATTCATAGATGATGAAGCCGATACCCGCAAGCTGATTGCAGCAGTGTTAATGCAACATGGGGTTGTAGTCACAACAGTAGCAACAGTAGCACAAGCCTTGCAAGAATTAGAGCGTTCACAAAGTGACTCCTCTGGAGTATCGCGCCCTGATGTCATAATCAGTGATATTAGAATGCCCGATGAAGATGGCTATACTTTGATTCGCAAAATAAAGGCATTAGAAGCCGAGAAAGGATGGCAAATTCCTACTGCTGCTTTAACAGCTTATCTTGCAGAAGACCGAGCAAAGGTAATAAAAGCAGGTTTTCAATCACATATACATAAATTAGCACAGCCAACAGAGTTAATTGCAATGGTGGCAAAGCTTGCGAACCGACTTTAACCCTATCACCCTTCTCTACGAGAGGCTGCGCCAACGGGTTCGCCACTTTACAGAACTAGCAACGGTTTTCCAATCTCCACATTCTTGCGCGTATCTCCAAAACTAATGCTGAAGAAATTTCTTACCTTACTACCTTACAATCTGCTTAATTTGTCAATCACTTCTACTGGACTGGCTCTCTAGGCACTTTAGCACTCAGCATGATATGTCGAACTGCAAAGGAAGAGATCGCCTCCGTTGCTGATTAACTTCGATAGAATCACTATGGTGCTAGTTAAACTTTCCCAGCCTGATGAAAAGCGATCGCTCTTTGACTCCTCAACCCACTACATCCACCCTGCAACGTCCAGAATTACTTGCACCAGCAGGTAGCTGGGATTGTGCTAAAGCTGCTGTCGAAAATGGGGCTGATGCAATTTACTTTGGTTTGGATCGGTTCAACGCCCGAATGCGGGCGCAAAATTTTACTGAGGCGGATTTACCAGAATTGATGGCTTTCCTCCACCTGCGGGGTGTGAAGGGCTATGTGACTGTCAATACACTCATCTTTCCCCAAGAACTGCCAGAGGTAGCGCAATATCTGCGCTCGATTATTGCTGCGGGTGTGGATGCAGTGATTGTGCAAGACGTGGGTATATGTCGGCTTATACGTCACCTTTCACCTGATTTTCCTATCCATGCTTCTACGCAGATGACAATTACAAGTGCGGCTGGGGTGGAATTTGCTCAGTCACTCGGTTGTCAGTTAGTGGTGTTAGCCCGTGAATGTTCCCTGAAGGAAATTAATAAAATTCAGCAGCAGCTGCGACAAAAAGAGACATCTTTGCCTTTAGAAGTCTTTGTTCACGGTGCTTTGTGCGTCGCTTATTCCGGTCAGTGCTTGACTAGTGAAGCATTAGGTGGGCGTTCTGCCAATCGCGGCGAATGTGCCCAAGCTTGCCGAATGCCCTACGAGTTAATCGCAGATGGGGAAGTTGTCAATTTAGGCGAGAGTGCTTCCCTTCGGGACGCTGCGCGAACGCACACGCTACGCGAACGCAAATATCTCCTCAGCCCCCAAGACCTTGCAGGATTAGATGTTCTGCCAGATTTGGTAAAGTCGGGGGTAACGAGCCTAAAAATTGAAGGGCGGCTGAAAACACCAGAGTATGTTGCGAATGTTACTCGTGTTTATCGGCAAGCTTTGGATCGGGTGATGGAGGGGAATGGATCACAAAAAATCTCCCCATCTTCTCAAGAACACTACAACTTGGAAATGGCATTTTCTCGCGGTATCTACACAGGTTGGTTTGGCGGGATTAACAATCAAGAATTAGTTCATGCACGGTTTGGCAAAAAGCGTGGGGTTTACTTAGGGGAAGTTACCCGCATTCGCAATGAACAGGTGACAATCACCCTAGAAGCAGCAGTGAAAGCAGGAGATGGAATTGTCTTCGATTCCGGTCATCCAGAAGCGAAGGAGGAAGGAGGGCGGGTTTATGCAGTGGTACAGAAAGGTAAAGAAGCTGTGCTGATCTTTGGCCGAAGTGACCTAAACTTCCGCCGAGTGCATATAGGCGATCGCGTTTGGAAAACCAGCGATCCAGAACTTGATAAGCAATTGCGTCAAAGTTTTGCGGGAGATAATCCCCAATTTCAGCGTCCCATTGACTTAGAGATTTATGGCGAAGTCGATCAACCACTAACTGCGATCGCCCGCGATCAACAAGGTCATGTTGTGCAAGTGGATTCGACAATTCCACTGGTAGAGGCGCACACTAAACCTTTAACTACAGAACGTTTGCAAGAACAGCTAGGCCGTCTGGGGAATACACCCTTCTGTTTAGGAAAGCTAACCAATCACCTCAATGGTGCGGTGATGCTACCAGTGAGTGAGTTAAACCGAATGCGGCGAGACATGGTGACACAGTTAGAAGAACTACGCCGTCAACCCAAACGCTGGGAACTAAATTCTCATGCTTCTTTACAAAACCTACTCCCCTCTCCCTCATCCCCCACCCTATCGGGAAGCCGCTACGCGTCTACATCCCCCTCATCCCCCTCACTCATCGTCTTAGTCAGAAACCTCAAGCAACTCCAAGCTGCACTCCAAGCCGGAATCCAAACACTTTACTGTGAATTTGAAGACCCCCGCTTTTATCGGGAAGCCGTGCAAATAGTACGTGAAGGTGGACATGGAGGAGAAAAGGAGAAATTACTACTCTCTCACTCAGAACTCAGCACTCAGCACTCAACACTCCCCTCAATTTGGGTTGCACCTCCCCGAATTACCAAACCCGGAGAAAATTGGATTTTGCAGCAAGTACGCGCCTCTGAAGCAGATGGCTATCTGTTGCGGAACTACGATCAACTGCAATTTTTTGCCCAAGACCGTTGTATTGGAGATTTTTCGCTGAATGTTGCGAACGCTTTAACCGCAGACTACTTTCAGCAGCGCTATAGTTTGGAACGATTAACCGCATCCTATGACTTGAATATTAGCCAACTCGAAGACTTACTTAATAGCTGTCCACCCCAGTGGTTTGAAGTCACAATTCATCAACATATGCCGATGTTCCACATGGAGCATTGCGTATTTTGTGCTTTTCTCTCCCAGGGAACAGATTACACTAACTGTGGACGACCCTGTGAACAACATGAAGTGAAATTAAAAGATCGCGTTGGTAGTGAACACGTCCTTAAAGCTGATGTTGGCTGTCGCAATACTGTATTTAACGGCACTGCTCAAACTGGAGCCGAGTACGTACAGCGCTTGATAGATTTGGGATTACGCCACTTCCGCATTGAATTTGTGAATGAAACACCACAGCAAGTGAGTAAAACAATACATTGCTACAGTCAACTTCTTCGTGGAGAGATTACAGGTTCCCAACTGTGGCGCGAGTTGAAGCTGCAAAATCAGCTAGGGGTGACTCGTGGGCCGATGGGAGTTTCTGGATTAAGGTAGTAACTTTGGATTATTGCGATCGCATACTTTTAGAATTTCCTCTGAGTACAGTAGTCCTAAATGTGTCATGATAATTAACCAAAACTCAAATTCAATTCTCTGTAAATTAGGATGTCTATCGACAAGAAAGAACTGGTACGCCGTGTTTCCAACCGAGTAATTAAAGGAACTGGCACAGTAGAAGAAATCATAGACGCTACCTTAGAAGAAATTTATGAATCTCTCAAAAAGGGGGATAGTGTCTCCCTGCGTAACTTTGGTACTTTCTATGTAAGAGCAGAACGCGAAAGCTGGGTCTTCAAATTTAATCCTTCCCAGCGGTGGCGTAAGTTGTTTGGCTGGTCGTCTACTTCTAGGAATTAACAACATCTGCTCTCTATATTGTGCTGGCTTGAAGTCATGGCTCAAAAATAATCACTTGTACATCTGGTAGTTGGACGAAGACTGATTCTATCAGTGGCTTAACATCAAACCAGTTTAAGCCACTATTCCCACACCCTAAAGCTCGCATTTTTACCCATGACACCGACACAATTAACTGTGTTAACAAGGGAAGGGCTTCCGCTTTTTCTTCTAATAGATTGCCTTGCTTAAATTTCAGCATATTACTTAACTTATTTTCTTTGCTTACTAAATCAGCAACCATAGTATAAAGTTTGCCTTATTGCTGCTGTACATTAGAATCAGATTCGATAAAAGTTTTAATTTGAGAACGTTCAGTAATTTTAGAAATAAAATCTAGATAATCAGTTATCTATGCAAAAATATGCTCTAAATTTAAAACAAACCCAGGAAGAATATCTTCACCCGGTAAACTTGTGGGAGATTGTAAAACTTCTGGGATTTGATTGGGGCGATAAATTATTACTTGTTTATTTTTTGGATTAATTAACCAACCCAGTTTTAAGCCATTTGCTAAGTATTCTTGCATTTTGGCTTTAGTATCTTCCACATCATCAGTTTCAGAAACTAATTCCACTGCAAAATCAGGACACAAAGGGAGAAATTTCTTTCTTTGTTCTGGAGTAAGAGTATCCCATCTTGCTATCCTTATCCAAGAAGCATCAGGTGAACGAGTGGCACCATTGGGAAGTTTAAACCCAGTAGAAGAATCAAAAGCTTTCCCCAAATTATTTTGACTGCTCCAAAACCATAGTTGTCCTAATAAATCAAAATTACGGTTTCCCGTTTCTCCCCCAGTTGGTGACATAATTACTAATTTCCCTTCAGATGTTAACTCCAGCCGTAATTCTTTATTCACAGCTACAATCTGTGCAAATTCATCATCAGTAAATTGCAGATTAGGAGGTAATTGTAAGGTTAAAGCAGTCATAAATTAATTGCGCTCCACAAAAATATTAGTTGCATCAAACCCATGCAATCCTAAAGGATTTGTACCACTGGCATTATGACATGATGGCGCAGACGATGCTTTCTATCAAGTCGAAGAGCATGGCATACAGGGCACAGAGTTCTTAAATTAGACGCATGATTGCTACCACCAGATGACAGATTAACAGCGTAACTTTGATATGCTGTATTGCTGAAGTTAATTGGAAGCAAACTGCTGTTGTTGCTCCACTATCGGATTGAAAATGATTGTTAAACTCACATTTGGAATTAGCCGCCTGAGTGCCTGTAAATGGGCTTCTGCATCACTACGACGGCGAAAACGCCCAATCATTTGATGCTGCATATTCGGAAAATGACGAACTATACACCAAGGGCTTAATCTTTCAGCGTAGGTCACAGTAACCTCCGATAAATTCTTATTTCATAGATAAAAGCCACCCTACAGCGAGAGTGACTTGTAAAAAAATGTCATCCTGACATTGAAATTTATTGACTTTTCAATTAATGCTGACTTTGTTTGGGGACACAAAGCATCTCTAGAAATTCTTCTGGAATTTCCTCAAACTGTTCTAGTAAAAAGTCCATCAGGGCAAGATGACGTAAATCAGAAGGTGTTGGACGACGGTAATTGCGACCTTTGGAAAACCAACGCCGGACTGTTGAAAGTGAACGAGAGCAAATTCGAGCGATCGCTTCATGATTGACATCCCATTTCGCATAAAAACTCTTAGGTGTCATTCCTAGTTGACAATGGCTATATAGATCAATCAAGTTTTGCTCTCGTGGTTGTAAAGGACGCGGATTAGTCATAGCAGCGATCCTTCCAATGGTTCTAAATCCTCTTCCCAAGCAATATCGGCAGATATCCAAGCTGCACTGGGGCTATCTTTGCTCAACCAAATCAGGTAGCACCAAGTCCAGCAGCAAAGATGGGGAGCAAAGCTGTAAAATCTGCCGATCGCAGTTCCCCAATCTGTGTCACAACCAACCCAACGCAATTTGTCGCCGTATAAAAAGCAGGGTGTCTTAGCTGTATTCGGAAAATCTTCAGGTAAATCAACAGAAAGTTGATGGTTGATGAATCCTAAAAGTAAATTTTGTTGGCTTTGAGCGATCGCACTCAAATAATTAGTAATCAGTTCAGCATCAATACTCTGGGTTAATTGGGAAATCAACAGTGCTGCTAAACTTTCTTGTTCTGGCTGTTCACAATAATTGTGGAGTTTCGCCAATAGTTGAGTTATCCCGAAGTCATCTAAAGCTTGTAGATAACCTCGGTGTTCATCTGTTTTATCGCAAACAGGGTTTAACATGGAATGGTCTCCTGTAAGTGGGAGCCAGAAGCCAGTGCGTCATCCCTGAGAAAGTTGCGCCCTGGCTTTTGACTTACAAGTAATTATACATATTTTTTATCTAATTTTATGTAAATTTATGTTTTTCTATGAATTTAATATAAAAAAACATAGAAAGGCTTATAATAATTAGATGGGAAAAATCACACTAAGTATTTACATGGAAGAAGAAGACAAAGATGCCCTGCAACAACTGGCGGATGCAGAGGAGCGGTCTTTGTCACAAATGGCGGTGTTAATTTTGAAACGAGCAATTAAAAAAGCACAGGAGGATGGAACGATTTCGTCACCTGGTAAAGGCAAGTGAGGCGATCGCTATTCGTGTGTTTGTATCCATACAGGCTTGCGGCTGTAAATTAATGTTTACTTAAGAAGCGATCGCTGTGAAGACAGGCTCAAATTAATATTCAGTTGCTCACTTCCAGCCATAATGCAAGCCTCACCTGCTGCCTACCTGATGAATGCATCGCTGCGAAAAATCTCAAAGCTTGAGTATATTACAGTTATGAAGTGTATTTTTTCGAGAATGATTGAGAAAGTATAAAATAAAACATTTTTTGGCACTAGATCATTTCTAATGGTAATTAACCCTTAGTTAGCAAGATAGCTCTGTGCTTTCGGAGTATCCTAATGAGCTTCATTAACCTGGATTTGGTCTTCAGCGCAATTACTAGCATCGCCAATCCTTTGATTAAAGAAAAAATTCTGCGATCGGAGACTGTAATTAAGTTACTCCAGCAATTTAACCTAGATCCAGAGCATCCACCTGCTGATTTTAGTGGTGTTTATGCTTACGCCTTAGTAGAGTACGGTGTTGGCAAACCAAAACCATTGCTGGAATTATTCCGACAAGAAGCAATTAAACAAGCTTTTCACACAGCATTAGACCACAATAACCCCTCAATTCTGCTTTCTGAGGTTGATACGTTTCTAGATGCCTATACATTGGGTGATGATATCAGAAGTTTGGAACTTGATGTCAGGCGAGAGGTTGCCGAATTTGCGACAGTATTTATCGAAGTTGCTAAACGCACTCGCACACCTGCTGATGTATTGCTGAACCAGAAAATTGGTTCTCTACATAAAAGAATTGCGAGTATCCAAGAACAACTGGAAAGATTGCCGACGCTAGAAGGAATTCGCACAGAAATAGCAAGGTTGGCAGTAGATAATTATCCAGCATTACCAGGAACTGCAACTGAAAACCAATGTAGAGCGATCGCCTTAGCTCAACAAATGCGAGGATGGTTTGAAACCTTGGGCTATGACTTTGAAAAATATGAAGTCTGGGCAGAGGAATATTTTGAATGGATCATTCACATTCCGGTACGTCGCAGTTATGACCGCATTCTTATACGTGGTGTTGCTGGAGAAATTGGACTGAGTGATGTGATGGCGTTGCGTTCCTCAGTTAATGAGCAAAAAACTGATGAGGGATGGTTAGTAACTACCCGCCGCATTTCCCGTGCAGCAAGGGATGAAGTTAAGAAGGAAGAAAATCATCGCCTTGATTGTTTCACTTTTGACGAACTGATTGACTTGGATGCTGACTTTAGTGGGTATCTCGACTGGCTAGAAGCAGAAATCAAACGCCGAAAAATAGATACCAAGTATGTACCCCTTGCTTGTACAAAAGAAGAAATTGACCCAGTTAGTAAGCGGCGAATTGGGGTGAGTCGATATGAAGAAGAAGACGGTTGGATTGATGGTTATATCGACTTGTGGCTTGATGACCCTGCTAAAGAGCATATTTCCATTCTGGGAGAATTTGGCACAGGTAAAACTTGGTTTGTCTTTCACTATGCTTGGACTGCACTGCAACGTTACCGCGATGCCCAAAAACGTGGTGTTGAACGTCCCCGCCTTCCTTTAGTAATTACCTTGCGTGACTTTGCTAAGGCGCTAAATGTCGAGAATGTTTTGGCAGGTTTCTTTTTTACCCAACACAACATCCGCATCAATAGCGAAGTTTTTGACCAACTCAACCGCATGGGTAAATTGCTGCTCATTTTCGATGGCTTTGACGAAATGGCAGCAAAAGTTGATCGTCAACAGATGATTAACAACTTCTGGGAACTGGCAAAGGTGGTAGTTCCCGGTGCTAAAGTTATCCTTACCTGTCGTACTGAACATTTCCCAGAGGCGAAGGAAGGACGCGCTTTGCTAAATGCAGAACTGCAAGCATCAACTAAAAAATTAACTGGCGAAACACCGCAATTTGAAGTCTTGGAATTGGAGAAATTCAACGATGAGCAAATTCGGCAGGTGCTGTCATACCAAGCTGAAGCAGCGACAGTTGAACAAGTAATCGGCAATCCGCAATTACTAGACTTAGCCCGTCGTCCAGTAATGACAGACTTAATCTTGGAAGCATTACCAGATATTGAAGCAGGTAAACCTGTGGATATGTCACGGGTTTATTTGTATGCAGTGCGGCGCAAGATGGAACGGGACATCAAAGCGGAACGTACTTTTACTTCTTTAGCAGAAAAACTGTACTTTTTGTGCGAACTCTCCTGGGAAATGCTATCTAATGACCAAATGAGCCTGAATTATCGGCTTTTCCCCGAACGCATTCGCCGCTTATTTGGTTCTGTTGTGCAAGAAGAGAAGGATTTAGACCACTGGCATTATGACATGATGGCGCAGACAATGCTTGTCCGCAATGCTGATGGTGATTATACTCCAGCGCATCGGTCGTTGTTAGAGTTTTTTGTGGCGTATAAATTTGCGGCTGAATTGGGCGCATTAGCTAGTGATTTTACGGAATTGGCACAAGCGCGATCGCTTGTAGATAAAACTGCCGCGCCTGTTGATTATACTTGGTCTGGTTATTTTTCGCGTTATGGAAGTACTGAGGCGATCGCACTGCTTAGAGAATTTAAAAGTGAGTCTTTGGATAAGTTGAGAGAGACTTTTGGCAAAGCACCACTCACAAAAGCAGTCATGGATTTACTTTTGCCGATTTTGAGTAATAGCGAATCTCTCATTACTGTAATTGAAGCGACGCAGGGAACAAGTGAAGATGAGGCTGGTTTTGTTGGCGGGAATGCGGCGACACTAATGGTAAAGATTGATAAGGTAGGCTTGGAAGGTAAAGATTTCAATGGTGCTGTGATTAAGGGCGCTGATTTTTCAGGCGCAAGTTTGAGGCGTGTAAATTTAGCCAAATCAAATTTGGTTGATTCCATTTTTGCTCAGGTTTTAGGTAGAGTTTTCGCAGTAGCATTTAGTCCGGATAGTAAACTATTAGCCATAGGCGATTTTACAGGCGTAGTTAGAGTCTGGGAAGTCACAAGTACAAGAGAAATTTTAATTTGCAGAGGTCATACTAATTGGGTACGTTCGGTCACCTTCAGTCATGACGGTAAGGTACTCGCTAGCAGCAGTAATGATCAAACAGTAAAGTTATGGGATGTCGATACAGGGAGATGCCTGAAAACCTTGCAAGGGCATACCGATATTATATGGTCAGTAGCTTTTAGTCATGAAAGTCAGATACTTGCTAGTGGGGGTGATGATCAAACAATAAAGTTATGGAATATCCACACTGGTGACTGCATCAGAACTTTGCAACCGCATGAGCAAATACGTTCACTAGTCTTTAGCCCAGATAGTCAGATAATTGCTAGCGGTGGAAGTAGTCAAACAGTCAAGCTATGGAATGTTCAAAGTGAGGAATGTGTCAAAGTTTTACAAGGACATTCTAAGTCCTTGTGGTCAGTTGTCTTTAGTCCGACTGGTCAGATGCTTGCTAGTAGTAGCAGTGACCAAACAGTAAAGATATGGGATATCCAAAGTGGCAAATGCCTCAAAACTTTACAAGAGCATACTGGTAAAATCTGGTCAGTGGCCTTCAGTCCAGATGGTCAGATGATTGCTAGTGCTGGTAATAGTGTGGACAAAACAGTGAAACTATGGGATATCCAAAGTGGCAATTGTCTCAAAACTTTGCAAGGACATACTGATGGTATTAGAATAGTATCCTTTAGCCCAGATGGTCAGCTACTTGCTAGTGGCGGGACTGACCAAACGGTTAAGCTATGGCATATCCAAAGTGGTGAGTGTCTCAAAACTTTGCAAGGGCAGAGTAGCCCAGTATGGTCAGTCGCATTTAGCCCGGATGGTCAGATGCTTGCTAGTGCTAGGAATGACCAAACGGTCAAGCTATGGGATATCCAAAGTGGTGAGTGCCTCAAAACTTTACAGGGCAATGGTTGGGTACGCTCAGTTGTATTTAGTCTTGAAGGTCAGACGCTTGCTAGTGGTGGTGATGGATCAATAGTAAGCTTGTGGGATATTTATAATGGCAAATGTTTGAAAACTTTGGAAGGACATACTAAATCGGTATGGTCAGTTGCCGTTAGTCCTGACGGTCAGATACTTGCCAGTGGTAGCGATGATCAAACAATCAGGTTATGGGATATACATACTGGTAAATGCCTAAAAACATTATATGGGCATACCAGTTGGGTATGTTCAATAGCCTTTGCCTTTAAAAGTCAAATTCTTGCCAGTGCTAGCCGCGATCAAACAGTGAAACTATGGGACATCCAAAGTGGTGAGTGCCTCAAAACTTTACAGGAACACAACAGTTGGATACGCTCAGTTGCTTTTGATCCTCAAGCTGAAAGGCTTGTTAGTGGTGGTGATGATCAAACAATCAGGCTATGGGATAGTCATACAGGTGAATGCTTGAGAATTTTGTATGGACATTCAAAAGGAGTCACATCATTAGCCTTTAGCCCAGATGCTACTACCATAGCTAGTGGTAGTATTGACCAAACGATAAAATTATGGGACAACCATAAAGGTGAATGCCTCAAGACTCTACAAGGACACACTAGCTGGGTACTTTCTGTTGCCTTCAGTCCAGATAGCAAAATACTTGCTAGTAGTAGTAGTGATGAAACAATCAAATTTTGGAATATTGAAACAGGTGAGTGCTTTAAAACTTTTAGAAGCGATCGCCCTTACGAACGCATGAACATCACAGGCGTTAAAGGCTTAACCGAAGCTGAAAAAGCCACACTTAAAGCATTAGGTGCGGTGGAAGATGGAGAATAGATCTGGGACGATAGACAAGCGATGTTGAAGCGATCGCTCTACCTTTCCCTTTACACTAATACAGGAATAGCGATCGCACATTATAAACGTGCGATCGCACAAGATATGCAAGTGATGTTGAGGCGATGCCTGCGGCAACCCCTTTGGGGAACGCACCACCCTTTCGCTTACACTGATATAGTAAGAGCGATCGCAGAACACAGGCGTTAAGGGTTTAACCTCAGCCGAAATTGCTACTCTCAAAGCACTAGGCGCAGTGGAAGAATGTAAAATTAAAAATACCGTCCAAACAAATTTTTAATTTCTAATCATCAAATTTTCACAACAATATATGGAAATAACAAAAGTATCCAGTGAGGGAAAAGTAATTATTCCCGAAGAATTGCTAAAAGCTTCAGGCTGGGAAATTGGACAGGAATTGATAGCAATTAATATCGGTGATGGTATTCTTCTCAAACCCAAAAAACCTTTTGCAGAAACCACATTAAATGATGTTGTAGGCTGCTTAAAATATGAAGGAGCGCCAAAATCTTTAGAAGATATGAATCATGCCATCCGTCAAGGTGTAGAGGAATCATGGCATGGTGGCAGTTGATACTAATATAATTGTACGTCTATTGACCCAAGATGATGAATTACAGTATCGAAAAAGTCTAGAGATTTTTCAAAACCAAAATATTTTCATCCCAGATACTGTTGTTCTAGAAACTGAGTGGGTACTAAGGTTTGCTTATAAGTTTAAACCTGTTGAAATATGTACAGCCTTAAGAAAGCTTTTTGGTTTGCCAAATGTTCATCTAAGTAATGCTAGCCTAGTTTTTCAGGCGCTGCAATGGCATGAATTGGGCTTAGATTTCGCTGATGTGTTTCATCTAGCCCAAAGTCAAAATCATGCAGAATTTTACACTTTTGATGATAAATTCGTAAAAAAAGCTAAGGGACTAACTACCTGTGAAGTCAAACTACCTTAAATAGGACTCACCAAAAAAAGCCAGCCTCAAAGTATCTGGTTAGGCGATGCCTGCGGCAATCCCTTTGGGGAACGCACTACCCATCCCTTTACACTAATACAGTAAGAGCGATGCCTTCGGCAAGCCGCAGAGCGGCAACGCATCACCAATTCTGACACGTCTTTAATGCGTGATCGCAGAAGATATGTAAGCGATGTTGAGGCGATGCCTGCGGCAACCCCTTCGGGGAACGCACTACCCACCAATACAGGAATAGCGATCGCAGAACACAGGCGTTAAAGGCTTAACTTCAGCTGAAATTGCTACTTGCACTAGTTGTACAAGCTTCATATTGGGGTGTATGAGTGAATCGTTTATCAGATGAAGAAATTTATCGAGAAGTAGGGAAAATAACGGCAAAATTTGAATTGTATAAATGTGAAGAATGTGCAAAAGCCGTCATGCAATGGTTGCAAGAAAACGGTATTCAGGGAAAAGTGATTCTGATTAGAACCAAGAAGCGTAAAGAATATTATATTCTCAGTACACGCTTGGAAAATCGTGGGATAAATGAGTCGATTACACTCAATGGGAAACATTACGGTGTAGAAGTTCGCGGACTGGTATTTGATAATCTCTCGATGGAAGGATTGACGAAAGAATATTGGATTAAAGACTTTCACTGCCCAAACGAAGAATTTATCATTGAAGAAATATCAGAGTTATAAAATAATATTGTCATTAATAGCAAGGTATTAATCAATATGAGTGGACTAGATAAAGTTTTACAAAAAATTAAACCTAGACCGGGAATGTATATTGGTAGAGCTTCGGTGAGCGATTTATACCATTTTCTGGTGGGATATGAATTCGCTAGAGGAGAATTAGATATCGAACCCACAGAATGGGAAAATGATTTCCATGAAAACTTTCAACCGTGGGTACAACAAAAGTACCATGTATCAACCTCTAATTCTTGGGCAAAGATAATCATGCTTCATTGCAGTAGCGAGCAAGAAGGTTTAGATGTTTTCTATAAATTATTGGACGAGTTCACAAATCGTGATAAAAATTTAGATAAAACAGATAAAATTACCGCCGAAGTTTAACCAAAAAATCGTAATAATTCAAAAGCCAAATGATGCAAGCGATGTTGTGGCGATGCCTGCGGCAACCCCTTTGGGGAACGTATCACCAATTCTGACATGTATTGAATGTGCGATCGCACAAGATATGCAAGCGATGTTGAAGCGATGCCTGCGGCAACCCCTTCGGGGAACGCACTACCCATCCCTTTACACTAATACAGTAAGAGCGATCGCATCGCCATTCCTGCTGACAAATCTGGTAACAAGCACAATTAGGCAGCTTGATTAACAGTTGGCTCTGGAAGCGGTTCATTTGTAGCTTCGTAAGCCATAATTAAAGATTCTAATGCTTCAATACCGTTTGTCACAGCCTCTTCATAAGTATCGCCATGAGTCCGCCAACGCTGTCCAGGAAAATCAGGAAATCCAACTAAGAAGCAGTTGTCTTCAAGAGACCATTGAATTAACATTTGATACTTCAATTTACTCATCTTCCTGCTTCTCTTGCTGTTGTTTGGACTCTACCTCTTTTATAGCTTTTTGCACATCTTTTTCTTGGTAGGGTTTAGCATCCAAATTATCTTTTCCTGAAACCGTTAGCTTTCCAGATATTTCGCAAAATACCAAAAATGAGAATTTTGTCTTTATCTAAATCGCTCATCTTTGGAACGCTTGTAGAATAAGAGTTTTGAAAAAGTCCCACACGGCGTTACTTTGGGGAAAACTAGATTGTAGTTAATGATCTCAGATTCAGCGTTGCTTTGCTATAGCAACGCTTTTATTGCCATTACGCAGAAATTTCGTTACTTTTATAGACTGTAAGTACAGGTAAACCTCTTTTGGGAATACTGCTAATAAAAACTTGCTTAAAATCGTCTATCATCAAGGACGATAAAAAGCTTATAATTGCCAAGATGATTGCGATCGCTACGATTTTTAGGGGAATACCTATTAATAGGAAACTCAAGGTTAATACTAGTAATAATCCAGTAACTAGCTGACAAATTGTTCGTACTTTTTCGATAAAAATCACAGAACTGCGACAATTAGGACAAAACTTTGTATGCCTGTGCCATCTGTCATATAGTTGTTCATTATTCAAGTCTTTGGCACTGCTTTCTAGACTATTTGCCCACTTAGGACTACCACCTGCTCCATCTAGCCATTTTCTAAAAGTGACTATACCCACATCAGCAGGAGAAGGCATAAAGTAAGCTTTGTGCCATGTTTTATCTAATGAAGACTCAATTACCTCTTGAGAGTTCATTACTGTTAAATCTTGGTCACTTAGCTTGTATGTAGATAAATGCTGTAACCCAGTTTTAAGATATTGTGGTAAGAGCTTAAACCAAAATTTCTGAGGAATCGAACCGCCATCAGAAACAAACTTGCTAATATATCTACAGTAGCCTGGTTGTGTCGGTACAAAATACAACTGAAATATTGTAGTTTTCTGATTAGGATAACGGTAAACCGTAGTATTGCTACAGGGCGGAGTAAACTTACGTGTAGCCTCCATATCTTTGTTAAAGACATTGTAGCCTGTGTGCTGGAGAGTAAAACCATCTTCACTAGAGATTTCGCCAACAACGGCAAAATTTTGGATTGGTACTGCTGTTTTAGGCGAAAAATAGCCAATTCCCTCATGCAAAAATTCGGCATGAGAGGGATCAAAGCTACTTTCCACGGACACTGTGTAGCCAACAGGAACTTCTGACATATACCAGTCAGTGGAAGATACGTCCAATTCACATTCTGGTAATGAAGCCGGATGCTTGAAGGTACAATCCTTAAAGGCTGTTGCACTATCATCTGGCCATACCCAAAGAAGCCCTTGATGAACTTGGGTGGGATAGGTAGTAACGCGAGATTTTAAACTATTGCAAGCTGTTTCCTGTGCAACCTCCGTTAACATAGGCATTTTGGTGCATTTTCCTTCTCCGTTAAAACACCAACCGTGATGTCTACACATCAGGTTTCCATCTTCATTAAGACTCCCTAGAGATAGCTGTGCCAATTTGTGAGGACAAAAATCATCCATGACTATCCACTTTTGATGTGCATCCCTCCAAATCACCAGCTTTTTACCAACAAGTGTGACGCTACTGGGATTAGAAGGATTGAGATAGCTTAATGGACTTACTGGATACCACTGCTGAGTCCATGAAAATTGAGTTTCCATGATAAATAACCTTATTTTATAGTCCCTTAAGCGTTGGCGGAGCCACTCCAAGGGAGTATCGCCCATAGACAAAACTAGCCTAATACTATTTTGAATTTGAGGTTGGTGGCGACTCTTCCCGATTGGCAGTATTGTTGTATCATCACAAAGTAAAAACTTCTGTATACTTTTAGGTTATAGCTTGAAGAAACGTAAAATTTAATTGCGCTATTGTAAAAAGAAGCTTGAGATTATACTAATTTATGAGCCAGTCAGAAGACACAACTGTCCAAAATGTTTCTTTGACTAACCACGATCGCAAGCCGATTCATCTACCTGGCTCAATCCAACCTCATGGTGTCCTACTGGCACTGAGTCCCCAGTTAGAGATTCTGCAAGTTAGCAATAATACCCAGCAATACTTTGGCATAGCTACCCAAGATTTACTTGGTCAATCTTTAAACTACTTGCTTGATGAGCAACAAGTTGAAGCTATCAAACAATGTTGGGGAAAAAAAATTGGCATTGCCAGTAGTTTTAAGGTATTAATAGTTACAAATAATCAAAATCGATATTTCGATTGCATTGTTCATCGGACAGTAGATGTTTTGATTGTAGAGTTGGAAGCGATGTCTATCTTGAAAAGTTCAGAATCTCCTTCTCCTATCGGAGACGCTGCGCGAACGGAGACGCTACGCGAACGGCGGAAACCGCCGCTCCGACTTTTCGCTACGACGGGCTACGCCTACGCATCTCAATCTGAGTTCAGTTTCTTGAGTTTTCACCGCTTGGTAAGTGATGCGATCGCGCAAATGCAAAGCACTGACAACCTGACAGAATTCTTGAATTTGGTCGCCATAGAAGTCCGAAAAATTACTGATTTTGACCGGGTGATGGTCTATCAATTTGACCAGCAAGCAGCAGGTACTGTAGTTGCGGAAGCCAAACGGGAGGATTTATCACCATATTTAGGGCTACATTATCCCGCTACCGATATTCCCGCCCAGTCTAGAGATTTATATACGCGCTGTAAACTACGATTTATTCCAGATCTCAAGGCTCAAGCAGTCAACCTAGTACCAATCAATCACCCCAGAACCCATCAACCTCTCGATTTAAGCTTGTCTGTACTCAGGAGTGTTGATTCCTGTTGCGTGGAATTTCATCAAAATATGGGTTTAGCAGCTATCCTAATTATTCCTTTGATGAAAGAAGGACAGCTTTGGGGATTAATATCTTGCCATCATCACACACCACAGTATATTCCTTACGAAGTGCGAACAATGTGCGAATTTCTGGGACAGATTGTGTCCTCAGAGTTAGCACACAAAGTTAGTTACTCGGAATGGGACTATGAGGTAAAGCTCAAATCGCTACAGTCTGAGTTCTTAGCCTCCATTTCCCAAGCCGATAATTTTATCGATGCTTTGATCAAACCAGAACTGCGCTTGCTGGATGTTGTGAGTGCCTCTGGCGCAGCCGTTTGTTTGGATAATGAAATTACCCTTGTGGGTACAACACCCGATATTGAGCAAGTTCGTGCCTTAATTGAATGGGCAGACAATCAGGTGAGGGACAATTTATTTTATACCGATTCTTTAGCAAAGCTTTACCCTGATGGCATTGTCTTTAAAGATACTGCTAGTGGCTTGTTGCTCCTACGGATTTCTCAAGTCCGGCGCTATTACATTCTCTGGTTTCGTCCCGAAGTTATTCAAACGGTAAATTGGGCAGGGAACCCCCATCCATCTATTCAAGTTGATGCGGATGGTAGTGTTACCTTGGGGCCGCGAAAATCCTTTGCCAAATGGCAGGAAACGGTGCGATTAACTTCCCTAGCTTGGATACAATGTGAACTTGACAGTGCGATCGCTCTCAGAAATGCGATCGTGGGTATTGTACTTTCTAAAGCCGATGAGTTAGCCAAAATTAACTTAGAGTTGGAACGTAGTAACCGAGAACTCAGTTCCTTTGCCTACGCCGCTTCTCACGATCTCAAGGAACCTTTGCGGGGTATCTATAATTACTCAACCATTATTCTAGAAGACTACGCCCAAGTTCTCGATGCGGACGCGATTGAGTGTGTGGAAACAGTCATAGCTTTATCGGTGCGGATGGAAGGGCTGATTAATGCTTTGCTGCGACTCGCGCAGTTAGGAAAAGCACAACTGCGCCAGCAAACCACCGATCTTAACGACTTGCTTAACCAAGTAATTGATCTGTTTCGTGCTAGTCGCCAATACTCTGGGTTTTTCGATATTCGCATTCCTCGACTTTTACCAACAATTCAATGTGATTCCGTTTTGGTTAACGAAGTCTTTAGTAACCTGATTGGCAATGCGCTCAAATATAACGATAAACCAGAACAATGGGTTGAGATTGGCTACTTAGATCCGATTGAGCAACACGCAACAGAACAAACTTCTGTACCTGTGTTTTATGTGCGAGATAACGGGATTGGAATTCCAGAACATCACCGAGAAAGCATCTTTCGACTGTTCAAGCGACTCCATTCCCAAGAAAAATTCGGTGGCGGAGTAGGTGCAGGGCTAGCAATTGTGAAGAAGATTGTGGAGTTGCATAACGGCCGAATTTGGGTTGAGTCTACTGTCGGCGTTGGGTCAACGTTTTATTTTACGCTGGAATAGTTTAAGATAAGTAACAAAAATCTTTTAATGATTACATTTTGTTAAGACAACTGATGACAATGAAACTTCATGAACCTCTGCTGGTGGTTGAGGACAGCAATGAAGATTTTAAGATGCTGCAACGCCTGATGCGACGCATGGCTGTTCAGAATCCTATATATCGCTGTACTAATGGAGACGAGGTTTTAGACTTGCTTTATAAAGAGGGCAGCAATGAAAATTCTCCTTTAGGAATTAAACCCTCTGTGATCTTGCTCGACCTTAATTTACCAGGGATTGACGGTCGTGATATTCTCGAACGTCTTAAGCAAGACACAAGTTTCAAAGAAATCCCGATTGTGGTTTTCACCACATCATCTAATCCTAAGGATATTGAATTATGTTACCAAAAAGGCGCAAATGGTTATCTTGTCAAGCCGATGGATGCACAAGAGCTACAAAAGACGATTCAAGCATTTGTCGCCTATTGGCTGGAGGTTAATACTCCGCCAGTCTGAGATGAATTTGTGTATTTTTTGTTGATGAAATAGTAGGCGGAAAATCAGGACGCGGAACATGATACAGCAGCAGATTGTCTGTGTCCGTTTGTGCTGGCATTTGATATTCACACTGAATTGTAGATCTCAGTGTGTCGATATTTCTATGTCTGCGCGATCGCTTCGTTCTTCGCGTCACTCCGTCTCCCCCTCTCTGTGGCGATTTCTTGGATTTATCCAGTACTTGCTGAGAACTGAATACTTACCTGATTTTTCCGGCAAGTTAATCGAAAATTTAAAGTTTCTTCTACAAATTTTAGCTTTTATTTATATTTATTTTAGATTATTTTTAGAATTATGCAATAGCTCGCAAGTTGATTCCCAAAATCTCACTTAATCTCCCAGATCCTCATACTTTTATGTTGGACACATCGACGCTACTGATCATTGATGATTGTGCAGCGGATCGGAAAATCTATCGTCGGTATCTTTTACAAGACCCGTACCAGTCCTACCAGATTTTAGAGGCAGACTGTGCAGAGGGCGGACTGGCATTGTGTCAAAAATTTGGCTGCAATGTCATTCTGCTGGATTTTTGCCTACCTGATATGAGTGGTTTAGAATTCTTTGATCAGCTGAACCAGGAAATATTTAAAACACCTATAGCCGTAATTATGCTGACTGGAAGAGGTGATGAGGAGGTCGCCGTCCAAGCCATGAAACGGGGTGCCCAAGATTATATAGTCAAGCAATATCTCAAACCAGAGGTATTGCAACTAGCTGTCCGCAATGCGATCAAGCAATCGTACCTGCAAGCCCAGCTGTGCAAAAATCGAGAACGACAACGCTTAATTGCCACAACAGCGCTACGAATTCGTCAGTCCCTCGATTTGGAGCAAATTTTGAACACGGCGGTGGTAGAGGTACAGCAACTTCTCAAGTGCGATCGCGTTATGGTCTATCAGTTCATCTCAGATATCGAGGGTAAAACTATTGCTTGCTCAATTGAGCCATGCCCAATTGTCCCACCCTACAATAACATCCAAGATGTCTGTCATGAGGTGGGGGGTGAAAACCATCATTGGGGATGCAAATTAGCCCTTTCTCATCCCTTTGAGGCTGGCTGGAGTAATTGTTACTTAAAGCTGCTAGAACAATTTAAGACCCAGGAAAATTTGGTAGCTCCCATTCATTTGAGTAACAATGGACAGATGGAAGATCAGCTTTGGGGCTTGTTGATTGCTCACCATAGTTCGGGCGAGCGAGATTGGCAAGCTGATGAAGTGGAAATGCTCAATGAATTGTCAGTGCAATTAGCGATCGCTATCCAACAAGGGGAATTGCTAGCCCAAACTCAAGCAGCCTTGGCGAAAGAAAAGCAACTCAATGTATTTAAATCTCAAATAGTCGCGACAGTTTCCCATGAGTATCGAACGCCATTAACTTCAATTTTGGCGGCGGCATCAACTGTAATTAAACATGGCCAGCAGTTGGATGACCTTAGAAAACAGAGGTTACTGGGCATAATTGAAGATAAAGCCCGCTATATGTCCAAACTCGTGGATAATATGCTGATGGTGAACCAAATTGAACTTGACAAAACCAGGTTTCAGCCTATCCCGCTCGATTTGCTGCAATTTTTCCGTGATTTGATGGAACAAGAGCAAGAGATAGTCAGCGATCGCCATGAATTAATTTTTCACAGCAGTGGAAATACGCAAGACTTCTGGGGCGATCGCGGACTTTTACAGCAGATATTTGTCAATTTAATGTCCAATGCCATTAAGTATTCTCCCCAAGGAGTCCATGTAGAAGTTGAGCTGATAGGCACAGAATCAGAGGTGATGTTTTCCATCAAAGACCAGGGTATTGGCATACCAATTGCAGATCAAGAAAACTTATTTCAATCCTTTAGCCGAGGAAGTAACGTGGGGACAATTCCGGGTACAGGTTTAGGATTGGCGATCGCTAAATCTTGTGTAGAGCTACATGGCGGTAATATCAAATTGTCCAGTGAAATTGGGCAAGGAACTAAAGTTACAGTC
Organism: Aulosira sp. DedQUE10; assembly: GCA_034530935.1. Lineage (GTDB taxonomy): Bacteria > Cyanobacteriota > Cyanobacteriia > Cyanobacteriales > Nostocaceae > Aulosira. The sequence continues at coordinate 74,589 of JAVRCF010000030.1, forward strand.
ACCTTACCCAAGCCTTCAGGGTTCCAAAAACCAATACGACCAACCAAAACTCCGGTCTGGCGCTCTTCAACAGCCCACATCCCATAGCCTCGCAGTTGCCAATGTCCCACCATTACAGCCATGCTGCGCCAAGCTGCAAAGCGTGATAAGGGTTCGCCATCACCAAGATAGCGGGTGACTTCGCGATCGCTAAATATGGCAGCATACTCATCAAAATCTTCCTCGCGGAACATTCGCAGGAGTAGACGTTCTGTTTCAAGATTTATCATTTGCTTGAATAATACCAATTCAAAATTGGAGATGACGGAGAAGCCACTGTTGACTGTTGACCCTTGACTCTTGACCATGCTAATTTATTTAAGACCAAGTGGTCTCTTAAAACTTTGATGTCCAAAGGCGAAGAAACAAAAGCAAAAATTATCCGACAAGCAGCCGAACTGTTTAACCAACAGGGGTATGCTGGCTCGTCAATTTCCGACATCATGCGGGTTACAGGATTGCAAAAAGGAGGAATTTACAATCACTTCCAAAGTAAGGATGACCTAGCACTACAGGCTTTTGATTTTGCGATCGCCTCTGTGAGTCAGCATACTAGAACCGCATTGCGTAGTAAACGCCATGCAATTGAACGTATAGAAGCAATCATTGGGGTATTTAGCAGCTTTGTAGAGAACCCACCAATCAAAGGAGGTTGTCCACTACTGAATACTGCTATTGAAAGTGATGATGCTCATCCCGCATTACGAGAACGTACTCAAAAAGCCATGAATTCTTGGCGCGAACTGATTTGCTTAATTATTGAAAAAGGAATTACCAGGGGTGAAATTCGCGCTGGTGTTGATGCTGATGAAGTCACCACTATCATCATTGCAACCCTAGAAGGAGCCATGATGATGAGCAAGCTATATGGAGATGCGATTCATATGCAAAGGGCGATTAATCATCTGAATCAATACATAAAAAGTCAAATTAATTCGTAATTTTAACGCATTTTATAAATTATGGTACAAATCAAAGTATATGGTTTAGCAGGCAAAATAAACCCGATTAAAGCGGAGTTATCCAATACTATTCATGCTGCTCTAATTGATGTATTACAAATTAGTTCTGAAAAACGATTTCACCGTTTTTTTCCACTAGCAGCCAACGATTTTTACTATCCCTCGGATAGGTCAGAGCAATATCTCATTATTGAGATTATTATGTTTGAAGGACGAGCGGTAGAAACCAAGAAACAGTTAATTCACCTTCTATTCAAAAAGATTAATGAACAGTTTGATATCGCCGTAGCTGATATTGAAATTACTATTTTTGAAACGCCTAAATCTAACTGGGGTATTAGGGGCTTACCAGGAGATGAATTAATCTTGAATTATCAAGTAGAAGTTTAAGCATTGGAAATTTTGTAGCTCATTCTATCCATATCTTTTAGAGGATGTTTGAAAAGTCCTTTTTTTGGTAGCAAAACGTTTTAGATCCACCATTATCCACGCCACTTGCTACAACTCTTGGAACCCCCCTTCGGGTTCGCAGTTGCTTCTCCCAAGGGGAGACGCTGCGCGAACAAGTCGGCGAAGCCGCCCAACGCACTGCTCACCGCAACGCAGTGGCTCCCCTTAAAAAGGGGGACTTTGATTCCGGTTCCCCCCTTTTTAAGGGGGGCTAGGGGGGATCAACAAGTGCCTAAAATCATAGCTAACCAGTTTTCAAACAACTTCTTACTGCATAGTCCTAGCTACAGTTATCATTCATTTTTTTTACAATTTAAAAAACCGAACGGTCTTAAAAAGCTCAATCAGGAGTAATTATGTTATTAAATGACAACTTGCAAAGACCATTAGAAGTAGAACTTGCCATACCTGTAAGGATTTATGATATTGATTTTGCTGGCATTGTGAGCAACATAGTTTATATCAGATGGTTAGAAGATTTACGCTTAAAGTTTTTAAATGAACATTTGCCAATTGATAAACAAATAGAGCAAGGATATGTACCAATTCTTGCTGGGACTGAAATTGAATATAAACGTCCTGTAAAACTGATTGACCAAGTTATAGGTCGTTTATGGGTAAGCAGTTTAGGACGTTTGAAGTGGACTGTGCAAGCAGAAATATTAGCTAACAATGTAATCGCGGCGGTAGCTACACAGAAAGGTGCATTTGTAAGTTTTCAAAATAATCGCTCTGTACGAGTTCCCGAAAAATTACAGCAGAAATATTTAGATTACCAAAACACAAATCATATCATGATCGGCAAATCACCCTAAATATGTCATTGGGAGTGCAACGAAATAGAACGACGCAATCTCAAAGCCTTTGCGATTGCTACTCTACGAGAACGCCTTTGGCGAACCATCCGGTCGCAATGACAAGTATTCAACCGGACATGATATCAAACAACAATAAATTCTTAATTGAGAGGTTTTAATATGGCTATTGTGGAATTAAAGCGAGTAGTTGTCACAGGTTTAGGAGCGATTACACCTGTAGGTAATACAGTTTCAGAATATTGGCAAAATCTGATTTTAGGACGTAGCGGTATTAGCACTATTACATTATTTGATGCGGCAAATCATGGGTGTCAAATTGCCGGAGAAGTTAAAGGATTTAATCCGCTTGATTATTTAGAACGCAAGGATGTCAAACGCACAGATCGGTTTGTGCAATTTGCGATTGCAGCCAGTCAGCAGGCGCTTGCTGATGCTAATTTCACAATCAACGAGCTAAATGCTGAACAGATTGGTGTGATTATTGGTTCTGGGATTGGTGGAATTAAAGTATTAGAAGACCAACAAGCAATATACCTCAGCAAAGGGCCAAATCGTTGTAGCCCATTTATGATCCCGATGATGATTGCAAATATGGCTGCGGGATTCACAGCCATTTACACTGGCGCGAAAGGGCCTAACTCATGTACCGTAACTTCCTGTACAGCTGGTGCTCATGCTGTGGGTGATGCTTTCAAGTTGATTCAACGAGGGGAAGCCCAAGCGATGATTTGTGGCGGTACAGAAGCAGCAATTACGCCACTTTCGATTGCTGGTTTTGCAGCGGCGCGAGCTGTATCTAGGCGTAATAACGATCCTACTCGTGCTTCTCGTCCTTTCGATAGCGATCGCGATGGTTTTGTGATGGGTGAAGGTGCAGGGATTTTGTTGTTGGAAGAATTAGAACACGCTCAAAGTCGGGGGGTCAAAATCTATGCGGAAATTGTGGGTTACGGTATGACGAGCGATGCTTACCATATCACCTCACCAGATCCCAGTGGCGAAGGAGCCGCTAGAGCGATTAGATTTGCCCTCAAAGATGCAGGAATTCATCCCAATCAAGTGAGTTATATCAATGCTCACGGTACAAGTACCTTAGTGAATGATTCCACGGAAACCGCAGCGATTAAAAAAGCTTTGGGTAAATATGCTTATCAAGTACCTGTGAGTTCCACCAAATCAATGACAGGGCATTTATTGGGTGGTGCGGGTGGAATTGAAGCCGTCGCCACAGTTATGGCCATAGCAAATGACCAAATTCCTCCTACAATCAATTTAGAAAATCCCGATCCTGCTTGCGATTTGGATTATGTACCTCATCAATATCGTCATCATCAAGTTGAGGTCGCACTTTCAAATTCCTATGCCTTTGGCGGTCATAATGTTACCTTAGCTTTCAAGAAATATTCTTAAAATTGATATTAAGCACAGAAAATGCCAGATTCCTGCTTTCAAAATATGACCTATGACATACACTCCACCTAGGCTGTTCACTGTAGAACAATTCATTACAAAGTATGGGGATAACCCTCGCTACGAACTTATTGACGGAGAACTACGTGATATGGAGCCTACAGGCCCCCATGAAGAAGTTTCAGGGAGTATTGCTGGTAGAATTTATGCTGAAATTCTGCGTGATAATTTAAATTGGCTGATTCCCAAAACTTGTTTAATTAAGCCACCATACGCTGAAGCTACAGCACTGCGTCCTGATGTAATTATTTTAGATAAAACAGAACTTAATAACGAACCTCTTTGGCAAAAAGAGCCTATTATTTGTAATGGTAAGACAATTAAGCTAGTTGCCGAAGTCGTGAGTACGGCAGTTGCTTCTCCTGTTGGAGACGCTGCGCGAACAAGCCGGGAAACCCGTCCAACGCACTGCCTCACAAATTGGCAAGATGACTATGCTAGGAAAATAGAAGAATATGCTTTCTTAAATATTCCCGAATACTGGATTATAGATTTTCGTGGTTTAGGAGGCTTGCAATTTATTGGTAATCCGAAACAACCTACTTTTACTGTTTGTCAACTAATTAATGGTACGTATCAACAGCAACAATATCGCTTAGGAGATGCAATTAGATCCTATCTATTTCCTAATTTGCAACTCAAGCTCGACGATGTTATGCCAATTTAATATAGGAGTAGGGTGGGCACCCTACAAATACTACTAAACCGACTTGTTATTGCTTCAATCAAAAGAGTGAGTTTCAGAAAAATTCTTGACCATACGAATGACAGGAAGAACGCTTTTGTTTGGAAGCGAAATCTCAAATTGCTGACTCGGATGATAGCCAAACCTTTGATACAACGGCTCACCAGCTAACGTAGCAATGATCTCAATGGTCTTAAATCCAGCCTCTATCGCTGCCACTTCACATTGTCTCATAATCTGGCTACCGATTCCTCTACGTGCCCACGCTGGATGAACAAAGAACGCCCGAATCTTTGCAGGCTCAACGCTTGGATTGAGTAACCGCTCTTCTTCTACTTTCTTACACAGATCGCCTCCATAAAGCGTTTTCCGTTTACTCCATCCGCCACAGCCAACGATCTGACTGGCACTCTCTGCGATGAAGTAGGTTCCATCCTTGATCAATTGGCTATCGACACCAAAGACGGTTCCCAACGCTCCTTCAATTTGTTGCGGCGTGTAGTAGTTTGCTTGAAGTGTTCTAGCGGATTCTGGAATCAGACTCGCTAAAGCAGGAATGTCTTCTGAGTGAGCTAGACGAACATATATTTCCATTTTTGTCATTTATTCAGCCGAGCGATTTCTGATTATTAAATATAAATTATTGAAAATTAATCGTGGCTTAAAACGTTATGAGGATTTTTAATTTATAATTTATCAATCATATTTTTGTAGATTATGCTCAACTGTTTCTCAACTTCTGGTGGCTTATTTGTAAAGCGAATATAAAAACTATTATCTGTTGCTTGGTCTAAAACTTTGGCATAAATATCTTCACTGAATACTTCAGTATTAGGCATCAGTAAATTTAGTTTGATATTTGTGAGAGGTGCTAATACCATAGAAAATTCATCTTGATAAATAGAAATTTCTGCACCCTTCAATGAAAGCTTACTCAACTTTCCCTGCATGATAGTGCCATCAAGATGCTTGCCATCTAAAGCCATATATTGTAGGTTAATTACTTCAGGCAAAGTCAAAAATACTTCTTCTTCTTTAGGTAGGTAAAGATTATATTGTCCGCCAATACCGCCAATTTCATAAATCGTGATGGGCTGGTGTACACCTTTTGGTTGAACTTGTTTCTGTCCATCAATTCTCACTACTTTTTCTACTGCTTTGAAGGTTGATTCAGAAATCAAAATTTGACCGCCAATACTGTAGGATTCAATGCGATAGGTGAGGTTAACTTGATCGCCGACAATTCCATATTTACTACGTTTCTCGGAACCAATGTTACCTACTACAACTTCACCAGTGTTAATCCCAATCCCCATTTCTAAATAAGGTAATCCTAGTTGTTTCATGGTTTCGTTGACAGGCTGCATCGCTAATTGCATCCCTACAGCACAAGCGATCGCTCTTATTGCGTCATCTTCTCGATTGGTGGGTGCGCCAAATAGCACTAAAATCCCATCCCCCATGAATTCATCGATGGTTCCTTGGTACTGGGTGATCACATCGGCCATGTATCCTAAGTAGAGATTGATGATTTTAATCACTTCTTCAGCTGGTAATCGCTCAGATATGGCTGTAAAGCCGCGAATATCTGAAGTAAGAATGGTAATTTTCCGCCGTTCGCCCCCAAGCTTGAGTCCTTCGGGATTTTCTAGTAAATTTGCCACTACTTCATTAGTTAAGTAACGACCAAAGGTTTTACGAATGGCTCCAGCGGTGCGAGCTAGATAACCTGTGACTGCGATCGCACTTCCTGCTAAAGCGAATAATGGTGGTATAACTGGTATCCACCAGCCTGATAAAAAAGCAGTATAAGAAAAACCTCCCAAAGCACCTGCGGCGATCGCTGGTGCGAATACTTTAGGTAATGAGATTTTACTCATGCCATCGGTGGATCGTAATTGCCAAATTAAGGTAGCACCCAATCCAGACCAGAACAAAATCCACAACCATTCCAATGGTTCAGCCCAAGTTTTAATTAAGGGACGCTCTTCAAGTACACTGCTAAGAATTTGGCTAATTTGATTTGCATGAATTTCTACCCTGGGTGTACGTTCGATACCTAGAGGAAAACTACTATTAAAGGGAGAAAAGACGAAATCTTCAAAAATTTCACCGACATTCCCAATTAAGATAATGCGATCGCGTCCCCAATCTGGTGGTAAACGATCTTGCAAAACATCTCTCATCGATACGGAGTCAAAATACTGTTTTGGCCCGCGATAGTTTAATAAAATCTGATATTTTCTGGCATCAGCACCGACATAACCACCATCATTTGCACCAAAAGCTGGAAATACAGTTTGTCCGAGGCGATATGTTGGTGCATCAATTTGTGGCAGATTGATTCCTTCTTTTTGCAAATATCGTGAAGCCAGCAGCATCCCAAAGCTCCAAATCTTGTTCCCTTGGCGATCGCTAATTGACAAAAACCCACGCCTAACTTTAGCATCTGCGTCACTCAGTAGACCATTAGCACCTATTTGTCCCTTAGCTTTTAGCACAGGAGAAGGAGGAACATCTGCACCAGTTACTTGCTGGATACCAATTATATTAGAATGAGCTTGAAAAACCTTGACTAAATCTGCGTGTCCTGGTTCTACAGGTAAATCGCGATAAATATCAAGACCAATAGCTCTAGGCTTTCTCGTTTGCAGTTTTGCGAGTAACTGAGCCAAAAGCTTGTCTGGTACATAGTCCTGACCAATCAAATCGTGTAAGTCTGCTTCATTAATACCAACAATGACGATGCGATCATCACGTGATTCTTGCGGGCGTAAACGCATATATTGATCAAATGCTGCCCATTCCAAGAACTGAAGTAAACCAGAAAAGCGTAGTAAGATAATCAATCCGGTAACACCAGGGGTAATAATCCATAAGCTACGCCATTGCCAAAGCACCTGTCTCAGCTTTGTCCACATTGAACCAGACCAAAATTATTTTTTACTGTATTGTGTTAGCGCAAAATAACCAAATAGTAAACGATGTGTTAACCGTTTTGTCAGAAAGTTATCAAAGTGTAACTAGTTTGACAACTTTTAGAGCTAATTTTTCTAGATTTTTTTGCTATGTTTGCGTTTTTGCAGTTGGTTTCTTTAGGGATATATCAAGGAAATTAGAGAAATTGCTGAAATTTTAAATGTCATACCAATTCAAATAATGTTTACGACACATAAATTATTCATAAGGGCACGAAATTGTCGTGTCCCTACCCATCTGTCGCATTCTTTTTTCAACTTGGTATCAGTTTTCCGGATCTGATTTTTGTGAAAAATGGCATCACAGCCAATATTTTTAATTTTGATTAAATCAAATGAACCATCTATGACTTTGACTTTATAGCGTTTACCAGTCTAATGAAGTACACTAATTAAGATAAATCAGTGCATC
>JAVRCF010000031.1:0-81281 GCA_034530935.1 Aulosira sp. DedQUE10
ACGCGGACATTCCATCCAAATTTTACCTCAATTCATACCGCCATTATGCAACGCCGCATTATCATCATCTTTGAGGTTAGGCATAGTCAGTGAATAGTTAAAACGTTGGCACTGAAGACTTGAGATTGGTGAGTAGAGACTAGGAATAGGGGATTGGTGTAGCGTCTGAAGACAGGGGATCGGGGATAAGGGGACAAGGAAGAAATCTTAACTTTTGACTTTTGAGTACAGACGCGATTAATCGCGTCTCTCCGACTTTTGACTTTTGCCCCCTACCTCTTATGAAAGTTGGCATTATTCATGTTTTATCGTTACCCTTTAAAAGAAACTGTCGCCTTTTTTCTTGCTGACGTACTCTTTTTTCTTCGGTGAGGTTATCAAAACAGTAGGGGCAAGCAATGCCTTCCTCATACTTAGGTGAAGCCTTATCCTCTTGAGAAATTGGGCGACCACAACTTTCACACCGATCGTAAGTGCCTTCTTCAAGTCCGTGACGGACGGCAACTCGTTCATCAAATACAAAGCATTCCCCTTGCCACAAGCTTTCTTGGGCGGGAACTTCTTCTAAATATTTGAGAATGCCGCCTTTGAGGTGATAGACTTCTGCAAAACCTTGCGAAAGCAGAAAGGATGAGGCTTTTTCACAACGAATCCCGCCTGTACAAAACAAAGCCACCTTTTTGTGTTTTTGAGGATCTAAGTTTTGGCTCACATAGTCAGGAAACTCTCGAAATGTATGAGTTTGAGGATTTTGTGCCCTTGTGAAAGAACCAATATTCACCTCGTAATCGTTACGGGTGTCAATCACAGTCACTTCCGGGTCAGAAATTAATTGATTCCATTCTTGAGGATTAATATAAGTCCCAACTTGTTCATTGGGATCAACTTCTGGCAATCCTAAAGTCACAATTTCGGACTTCAACCGCACCTTCATGCGCTCAAATGGTGGCGTATTAGCGTAAGACTCTTTGTGTTCGATGTCTGCTAAACGGCGATCGCAACGCAGAAATTCTAAAACTGAGTCAACAGCTTGGCGTGACCCTGCTATTGTACCGTTAATACCTTCTTTTGCTAACAGAATTGTTCCCTTGATACCTTGCTGTTGGCAATAAGACAACAGGGGGTCTCGCTTCTCGGCAAAATCTGGTAAAGTGACGAATTTATAAAGTGTGACAACAACTTGGATATTTTCTTGCTTCATCCCTTTGGAAATGAACCGATTTCATGTACAATAACGGAGGCAGCTTGAAATAAGCTACCTTTTTCATTTTATGGGGGTTTAGCTCAGTTGGTAGAGCGCCTGCTTTGCAAGCAGGATGTCAGCGGTTCGAGTCCGCTAACCTCCATTAAGTAAATTCAAACACATTGATTGGGGCGAATATTCTTGCTCAACTATTGGTTGTCATCTGGAACAGCGTATGCTTGTTGTTGCCAAGAAGAAGCGAAGCACGAGGCTTTAACCTCCTACTTCGCTGACACTGAGAATACCTATCTTTTTCCAGACAGAGAAATCAAACAAATTTGTAATTCGTAGTTCCAATCAGTTTTTGCTGGAACTTTTAACGGATTAAAGCCCACTAAATTTTTGATTTAGTGCTTGCACTTACCCATTTTTTAATTACGAATGACGAATGACAAATGACGAATGACGAACTAGTAATTACGCATCATCTAAAGCTGCAATACCAGGTAATACTTTACCTTCGAGTAACTCCAAGCTAGCGCCGCCGCCGGTGGAGATGTGGCTCATTTGATCGGCTAAACCGACTTTTTCTACAGCTGCCACAGAGTCGCCACCGCCAATGATAGTGGTAGCGCCAGTTTTACCAATTTCAGCGAGGGTATGAGCGATCGCTTCTGTACCTACAGCAAATTTATCAAACTCAAACACACCCATAGGGCCATTCCAAATCACCGACTTGCAATCAGCAAGGGCTTCTTGGAATACTTTTACTGAGTCTGGGCCAATATCCAAACCCATGCCATCAGCGGGGATGTTCTCGATGCTGACAGTTGTAGCATTGGCATCAGGGGCAAACTTATCTGCTACTACTACATCTGTAGGTAGCAGGAAAGTAACGCCGCGTTCTTTAGCTTTAGCTTCCAAAGATTTTGCTAGTTCTAGCTTGTCCTCTTCAACTAGAGACTTACCAACACTCAAACCACGGGCTTTGTAGAAGGTGAAAATCATCCCACCGCCGATGATCAGCTTGTCACACTTCTCTAGCAGTGTTTCAATTACGCCAATCTTGCTAGAAACTTTGGAACCGCCAATAATTGCTGCCAAAGGACGTTGAGGATTTTCAATCGCGTTTTGTAAATACTGCAATTCCTTCTCAACCAAATATCCAGCCACAGAAGGGCTGAGGAATTTAGTTACACCTTCAGTAGATGCATGGGCGCGGTGTGCTGTACCAAAAGCGTCATTTACATAAAAATCAGCATTGGCTGCCAGTTTTTTGGCAAATTCTGGCTCATTTTTCTCCTCTTCTTTGTAGAAGCGGACATTTTCGAGCAACAGCACTTGGCCATTTTGTAAAGCACCAACTTTGGCAGCAACTTCATCACCGATAGAGTCGTCAGTTTTAATGACTTCTTGACCTAGTAATTCAGACAGCCGTTTAGCAACAGGTGTCAAACGCAATTTGTCATCCACGCCCTTGGGACGACCAAAATGGCTTGCTAGAATTACCTTAGCTCCCTTCTGCGTTAAATCTTGGATAGTTGGCAGAGCGGCACGAATGCGAGTATCGTCTGTGATCTTGCCTTGATCATCCACAGGCACATTAAAATCCACCCGCACTAAGGCACGTTTACCAGATACATCTGCGGCAGATAAATTTGCTAAAGTTTTTTTGGACACAGCCAGACCCTCCTGATCGCCTTTTTGTTATTGTTTTGAAAGTATAACCATCCAGATTTTACCGGAGTCCGGGGTACGCAGGTGAGAGATATGTTCAAGACAGTTCTATTTCCTATAGATCAAAGTCGGGAAGCGAGAGAAGCTGCCGACGTAGTTACCAACGTTGTGCAGAAGTATGGTAGTCGTTTGGTGCTACTATCCGTCGTGGAAGAACCTTCACAAGAAGCGACTAGCGGCGATCCAATGGTGTCTCCAGAGGTAGTTGCTAAACTCTTAGAAAATGCCCAAACTTTATTTTCTCAACAAGGAATTACAGCCGAAATTCTAGAACGCCAAGGCAAACCAGCTTTTACCATCTGTGATGTTGCCGACGAAATTGGGGCAGATTTAATTATTATGGGTTGTCGGGGTCTAGGCTTAACTGAAGAAGGAGCCACAGATAGTGTCACCGCCCGCGTGATTAATCTTTCCCCTTGTCCAGTTTTGATTGTGCCTTAATTGGGATTGGGCATTGGGCATTGGGCATTGGGCATTGGTAATTGGTAACAGGGATTTCTCCCCTGCTTCCTTGTCCTCTTTGTCCCCCTTCCAGTCCCTAGCCCCTAGCCCCTAGCCAGCGCCAGCGCCGACCAAACAATCAGATTGTGGGATGTCGCCACTCGTGAGTGTAGCAAAATCTTGTATGGACATACAGGCATGGTAACAGGAGTCGCCTTTAGTCCAGATGGCAACACCCTAATTTCTGGAGATGGCTACGCTGCCATTAAATTCTTAAGTACACAAAATTAACGATGTGTCAATACCCTAAAGGTAGAACAAATTTATGAACAGATGAATATTTACAAAATTACAGGTTTAACAGCAGCGCAAAAGTCCAACCTCGGGACTCTGGGAGCAGTAGAAGCAAGGGTATGAAAAAGCAGAGGAGAAATTTTCATTACCCAATCCCCAATTTCCAACATTACACTTCATTGCAAAATAAAAAGTTAAGCAAAACAACGTGATAGGTTTTGCTCATGTGAAAAAACTGCACAAGACTAATCAAGGAGAATACCAGTGGCATTGGAATCAAATCTCTTAACGGGCACAAGTGTAGTAAATGAAGATTTTAGCGAGTATGTTGCCCACCTACAGCTACACATGACTTTACAAGCTCGCAATCTGGTTCCACCCCTAAAACAAAACCTAGAAGATAGTCGGGAGCAATTGCTCCATCAAACCCAAGCCAACTTTGAAAAACTCGCATCTCGGCAAGGGTTGTAAACTATAGAAATTTTCAATTAAATATTAAAAATAAAAGCAGATATTGTTGATGTATGCTAGTAGTGTTATCATCAAATCTGCTTTTTTTATTTATTTTCAGTATTTATTCACCAAGATCACTCTTTTGGATCACTAGCTAGAGGCGGAAAGCCGCTAATATTATTATTGCAGTATTATTGCAGCAATTACTCAGCAAGAGCAGTTAATTAAGGCTTAATGGCGGCTCGAATTAAAATGACTTCATTACTTCCTCGAAATCTCAGCGTGATCATCAGACCAGTCCAATACCGGGATCTGGACGGTATCGAACGCTTAAATCAAGAGTCATTCGCAGCCTTAACTCCCAAGGGAGGTGATTCTGCCACTCGCCAGATGCAATGGCTGCGACGCTGGTACGGCTTTTTGAAATTTTTAAGTTGGTTTCCTAACCCTTTACAGTATCTGTTTTGTTCCTATGTAGCAGAGCAAGGGCGGCTGCTTCTTGGAATGATCCAAGTGTCTCCGTTTAACCGCACACGCAGTACTTGGCGGGTTGATCGTGTGATGCTTGACCGTGCTACTGATAAGCAAGTAACTGGTTCCCAACTTCTACGGCATTGCTTTGAGTCACTGGTAGAAGCGCGGACGTGGATACTAGAAGTTAATGTCAATGACTTAGAGGCATTGGCATTATATCGACAAAATGGATTTCAGCGGTTGGCAGAGATGACCTACTGGAAAATCGAACCCGAATTGTTGAGCGAATTAGCTCAAGCAGAACCAGATTTACCTAATCTCCTGCCCATAAGTAATGCTGATGCTCAGTTGCTCTATCAATTAGATACGGCATCAATGCCGCCTTTAGTGCGTCAGGTATTTGATCGCAACACCCGTGACTTCAAAACTAGTCTGTTCGGGGCCTTAAGCGATGCTGTCAAACAATGGGTAACGAAAACAGAAGTAGTTAGTGGCTACGTATTTGAACCCCAACGCAAAGCAGCGATCGGACATTTTCAGGTGCAACTTGATCGCCAAGGTATCACCCCTCACGTAGCAACGCTGACGGTTCACCCCGCCTATACTTGGCTGTATCCAGAGTTGCTGTCTCAACTCGCTCGCATTGTCCAAGATTTTCCCCAGCAAGGATTGCAACTAGCTTCCTCAGATTATCAGCCAGAGCGAGAAGAGTACTTAGAACGAATTGGAGCCAAACGCATCGAACATACCTTAATTATGTCTCGCTCAGTTTGGCACAAATTACGGGAATCTAAATTCGTCTCCCTAGAAGGAATTCAATGGCCGGAAGTGTTGCAAGGACTGCAACCGGCTCGTAAACCAATCCCAGGTGGTATGTCATGGACACAACTGCAAAGGCGATCGCCAGAGAGAACAGTACCAACTAAGTCAGAACCTACTGCTTTTGAAGCATCTTGTCAGCCTGAACCAGCAGATGCACAGCAGGAGAAGTAGTGTGACACTCCAAGAACAACCACGGACATTGATTTCAGCCTTAGGATTAGATTTCGGTAGCAAGCGTATTGGTGTAGCTGGTTGTGATGGCACAGGCTTAATTGCAACCGGGATCACCACGATTGAACGCACATCTTTTGCACAAGATGTCGAACAACTAAGACAACTAGTTAATCAACGCCAAGTACAAGTTCTAGTCATTGGCTTACCTTATTCAATGGATGGCTCACTTGGCTTTCAGGCCCGCCAAGTGCAAAAATTTGCTAAAAGGCTGGCTAAAGCTCTACAACTGCCTGTGGAATACATAGATGAGCGCTTAACTTCATATCAAGCAGAACAACTGCTAAAAGAGGAAAAACGTTCGCCATCACGCCACAAAGCCTTGATTGACCGCAAAGCAGCTGCCTTAATTTTGCAACAATGGCTGGATGCTCGCAGCGCTCAATCTCACAGATCGGCAATAGCGACTGAGTATTGATACCTTTTAACATGATATTCTGAAAACTATTACCAGGCAGTTGTATTAAATCCTCGGCTATTTATTTAGACATAAATTGTGTCCTTAAATAGTTAAACGATTTTCCAAATTTGCTGATATTTGTAAAGTTCCACACCTCGGCTATGTTTTCCTCACAATTTCCCGACGAAAATGATCACGCTCATGCTGGCTCCATCACCTTGACCGACGACAAAGAGCGTACCCTGGAATGTTATATAGAACATTCCCTGTCAGTAGATGGACAAGAATATGTGTTACTTCTACCTGTTGATTCACCTGTAGAAATTTTTGCTTGGCAAGGTGAAGACGAAGAAGAAGAAGCCGTTCTAGTAGAAGATGACTTGACTCTGGAAAAGATTTTTGGCACTGCTCAAGCTGTCCTTTCAGAGCAGAATCTCGTCTTAAAAAATACCGCCTATGCGCTAACAGTTGCGGGTGAGTTACCTCCTGTAGAAGACTCAGAACTTTTCACCTTAGAAATCGAAGATGATGAGGCTGATTTAGAGCCAGAGCAATTACAGCTATTGGCTAGCTTCTACGATGAAGAACAGGAGTACGCAATTTATACACCGCTAGATCCCCTGCTGTTTTTTGCTCGCATCTCAAAAACAGGTCAGCCTGAACTCCTTTCCCCAGAAGAATTCCGCAAGGTACAACCTTTATTAGAAGAACATCTTTTTAATGAAGTCGAATAAGATTTAAAATTCAAAATTTAAAAGTCTGATATTTTTATTTTGAATTTTAAATCTTTAATTATAATCGCCAAAAAGCTCATTTTTTGCCAAGGGTAAAGAAGGATTTTTGGCTATTTATTTATTTAGGCTAGCTGCAATATCTTTCAGAAGAGTGGGGAAGTTTATTCAGTACAAATAATACCATTTCTCTAAATCCTTGCTACAGATAATTCTCCCCCTGCTCCCTGCCCTCTGCCCCCCTGCTGTCCATGTGTAGCTTTATTTTGAAGAATTGGTATAAGTTGCAAGCCCTATTATAGATATTGGCTTTCAAAGCTATAGCGTTAATTTCCACTTTGGAGTAAGCAGCAATATTAACCATTAATTGATGTCTCCAGTGTTACTTTTTTTCTGCCTGGAGTTTTCACTCCAGGCTAAAGCCACTTTTAAGTTTTTAAAACTCGGCATTTTGCGGTGTGCGTGGGAAGGGGATCACATCCCTGATATTTGCCATACCCGTCATAAATTGTACGAGTCGTTCAAAACCCAAGCCAAAACCAGCGTGGGGAACAGTACCATAACGGCGCAAATCCAGATACCACCACAAATCTTCTGGCTTCATCCCCTGGGCCAATACACGGCGTTCTAGGACTTCTAGGCGTTCTTCCCGTTGGGAACCACCAATGATTTCGCCGATTTTCGGTGCGAGAATATCCATTGCGCGCACTGTCTTTTCATCGTCACTTAAACGCATATAAAAAGCTTTAATTTGCGCTGGGTAATCTGTCACGATGACTGGTTTTTTGAACAGTTGTTCAGCCAAATAGCGCTCGTGTTCTGATTGTAAATCTAAGCCCCAACTAACGGGATATTCAAACTTGAAATCAGCTTTTTCTAAAAGTTTGATTGCATCTGTATAAGTTAGGCGCTCAAATTGATTATTAATAATATTTTCAGCTGTTGCTAATACAGAATTATCAATGCGTTGATTAAAAAATTCCATGTCTTCTGGGCATTTTTCCAACACATATTGAAAAATGTATTTGAGAAACGCCTCGGCTAAATCCATATCACCTTCTAGATCACAAAATGCCATTTCTGGCTCGACCATCCAAAATTCTGCTAAGTGGCGAGAGGTATTGGAATTTTCCGCACGGAAGGTAGGGCCAAAGGTGTAGACGTTACTAAACGCCATCGCCATAACTTCTGCTTCTAATTGACCGCTAACTGTTAAATAAGTAGGTTTACCAAAAAAGTCTTGGGTGTAATCTACTGCTTGGTTTTCTGTGCGAGGAATATTTTTTAAATCCAAATTGGTGACACTAAACAGTTCACCTGCGCCTTCGCAATCGCTAGCAGTAATAATAGGTGTGTGTACCCACAAAAAGTCTCTTTCTTGGAAAAATTGGTGAATTGCTGTAGAACAAGCATTTCTGACGCGGAAAACTGCACCAAAGGAATTAGTGCGCGATCGCAAATGTCCAATAGTACGCAAAAATTCAAATGAGTGGCGTTTTTTTTGCAGTGGGTATGTTTCGGGATCAGCCTCCCCATAGAGTTTCAGCGTTTCGGCTTTGAGTTCAATTCGCTGCCCTTTACCTTGGGAAGCTACCAATATTCCACTTACTTCAACCGCCGCACCTGTATTCAAATTTTTTAAAATAACTTCGTAGTCTGGCAAATCCTCATTAATCACAACTTGTAAATTAGCCAGAGATGAACCGTCATTAACTTCAATAAAAGCAAACCCTTTCAACTCGCGTTTTGTCCGCACCCAGCCTTGAACTAAGAGGGACTCATCAGGTTGACCATTTCTTAATATTTCTACAATCCTTCGATTTACCATAATTTACCCAGCACAGGACTTTAATATCCAGCCTATGATAACGCCCATTCCACCAAAGCGGACGGCTTGCCAGAAAGGTTTCTTGAAACTACGCCAAGAAAATAATTGACTTTCTAAATTTAGTTCTAGCACTTCCAACTGCTGTTGAATTTGCCGTAACTCTGCCTTGATTTCTGGTGTAGGATGTTTATTTTGCTGCAATTCGTGGCGACGCTGTTGCCATTGTGCCTTTTGTTCGCGATCGCTTTGCACTTGGGCATAACGTTCTTTTAAGGATAAAAGCGATCGCTCTACTTCTTGAAGTTCTTCTTCAAATTCTGATTCCGAATTTCCCTCTGGTGAAGAATTAGAAAACTGTTTAGGCGGCTTCATTTTCCACTAGTAAACTATGATTAAATGTAAGTCTGCCAATAGTCAATAGCCAAA
This sequence comes from Aulosira sp. DedQUE10, assembly GCA_034530935.1. GTDB lineage: Bacteria > Cyanobacteriota > Cyanobacteriia > Cyanobacteriales > Nostocaceae > Aulosira. The sequence goes on from JAVRCF010000031.1 coordinate 9,021, forward strand.
ATTGAGACTATAGACTAACTCAGCACTTATTAATCAGCACTAAGCACTTAGAGTCATGTCTCAACCTACCCAGCTGCCTAAAACCAGTCAACTGAATGAATTTAGCACTTTGGAACTAGCCCAAGTTCTCATGGAGAGGCTAGGCATTTCCCCTAATGATTGGCATCGCCTCAAGTCTAACCGCAATTCTCGCGCTCGTGAACAAGCCGCTGCCGCTCTTGTGTTTCTCCTCAAGGATCAGCCACAAGAAGCCCTCGCCAGATTAGAACAGGCCGCTGGTTGGTTGGATCGCTCTATTTCTGCTCCCCCTTGTCCTACTCATGGTCATGGGGAAATGCGGAAGGGGGAATAGGGACTATGGGCTGGGGATCAATGATAAATGCCCAATACCCAGTCACAAATACCCGATCCCCAGTCCCCTTATTACCGCCGCAGAGATAGGCGGGGGCGGGTTTCTAGTTGTTTACAAAGCCTTAATTCTGTGCCTTTGCGGTTCCACTCTACTTGATCAAAAATTTGATGCAGTAGACAGAGACCTCGACCGCTTTCGGCTTCATCTGGTGGTAGATATTCTATTGGATCGGAATCACAATCAGAATCAGATGAGGGGATAAAACCGTTACCTTGATCTGATATAATCCACCAATATTGATTATCTATTAACGAAAAACGCACTAAGACTGTTTTACTAGGGTCTAGGTTATTACCATGTTTTGCTGCGTTGACTAAGGCTTCTTGAAGTCCTAGCCGCAGTTCTGCTTGCATTTTTGTGGGAATTTCTGCCAAAAGCAAATCTAAGATTGGACAAAGATATAGAGTTGAGGCAAAACTAATAGTGCCCCAATAACGTCCAACTGGACGGAGCGAGATGGTAATCACAAGAGAAACCCCATAGCTTTCAGTTAGCTAGACATCAGTTTGCTATCACAGGCACCCTGATAAAAATGGAGGTGGTCATGCTGCCTTCAAACTTGCGTCTTTAAAACTAAATTTTGAAAATGCTAGGGAGCATTGACTCGATTTATGAGTTGTGATTGTTGGATACCTAAAACGGCTTGGAGTCACTTCCAAAGGCAGTCAATAACTTAAAAAATGCTCGCAATTAAAAATAGCATTTTTGTGTTATGTCTGTTAACCAATTTGGCATTTAACAATCTGATTCATAATTTTTAAGAGCCTATGCAACTTCAGTTTTTTAAACAAAATCAATCTATTTTAAGCTTAATTCAATTTTAGCATTTTTACTATGCAATAGACTACAAATTTCAAATTTGAGTTTTTGTCAAGGTGGCAGTACCCCCGTCTCCATGTGATAACACAAGAAATGCGGCTGCTTCCACGTGAGCAGTTTGAGGGAAAAAATCAGCAGGTTGTACCCGTGTGAGAGTATAAAGGTCATCTTGGCAAAGTAATTTCAGGTCACGAGCCAGGGTAGCTACCTTACAGCTGACGTAAACGATCCTATATGGTTTCGTTTGCCGTAAAGATTCGATGACAGCGCGATCGCACCCTTTACGGGGTGGATCGAGTAATACCACATCTGGGACATTTTCCATCTGTGGTAGCAATTTTTCTACTGCTCCGGTTTGGAAGGTGACATTATTAATTCCATTGTGTTGAGCATTCAAAATTGCTTGTTGTACTGCCTCTGGTTGTACTTCTAGCCCGGTAGCAAGACGAACTTGTTTAGCTAAAGGCAAAGTCAAAGTTCCAATTCCACAGTAGGCATCCACCAATACCTCATACCCTTGAAGATTCAGTTCTGACTGAATTACTTCTAATAGTGCCTCTGCTGTTTCAGTATAAACCTGAAAAAACGTATCGGGTAGTACCTGAAACTCCAATTCTGCAAATTTTTCTCGCAAGTATGGTATACCAGCAAGGCAACGAGTTTCGCTGCCAAAGATAGCATTTGTGCGATCGCTATTGCGATTTAAAGATACTCCTACTAACTCAGGATAGCGTTGCAACCATTCTTGCGCTTGGTTTTCAATTCCTGGTAAATGCCAATCTTTGACAATTAAAGTCAGTAATATTTCCCCAGTGCGCCGCCCAATGCGTAAACCAAGATGACGGATTTGCCCTTGGTGGCGGCGTTCATCATAAATTTGCCAACCTCGCTTTTGAATATCCAGCTTCACCTCAGCAAGTATTGGATTTAATCGAGAGTCTTGCACTGGACATTGATTCAAGTTAATTAATTGGTGGCTGGCTTTTTGGTAGTAACCAGTTTGTAACTGTCCTGTTGCTGATTTAGCTAGAGGATAAGTAGCTTTGTTACGATAGCCCAAAGGTGAAGCAGGCACAAGTACAGGATCTACTGGTGGTTGCGTAAAACCGCCAATGCGTTCCAAAGCCTGGATAACTTGATTGCGTTTAGCTTCTAGCTGGAAGTCATAATTAATATGCTGCCATTGGCAACCGCCACACTTATCCGCCACAATGCAACTTGGCCTTTGGCGATGGCTCGATCTTTGCAATAATTCTTGAAGTTTGCTGTGGGCGTATTTAGGTTTGACGTGTAACAAGCGGACAATAACGCGATCGCCTGGTACAGTATCTGGAACAAAAACTACGCGATCATTATATCTTCCTACACCATCACCCGTATCACTCAAATCCGCGATCGTAACTTCAATTAATTCACCCTGTTGCCAAATTGTGTTAGTCATTTGTCCTTTGTCCTTTGTCATTCTTACAAAGTTGAGGCAGTCCGGTGGCGGGGTTCCCCCGCTTAAAGGAGCCAGCGCGTTGGGCGGCTTTGCCGACTTGAAGCGACTGGCGTGAACTGCCGTCTGAGCGGAGGAAACCTCCGCTCAACGCCACATGCTTTCCGACGCAGGGCGACACGCCACTCCCCTCAACTCTTGGAACCCTCCGAAGCTTTGAGCGGAGGAAACCTCCGCTCAAACTTCTCTCCGCACGGGGGTGGCTCAGGAACGCAGTGGCTCGACTTTGCGCTTTGGCATTTGTCATTTGTCCTGTTGTCTCTCTTGTCCCTCAAACACCAAACACCCAGCACCCAACCCCAAACCTAAATCATTTCAATTCAATACATCGCAGAGTATAACCCTTCACTTGTGTACCTCCGACTCGTTAAACTAGCAAATAATAATATTTCGCGTGATTTCAATAATCATGACTGTAATTAGCCAAGTTATTCTCAAAGCCGACGATGAACTGCGTTATCCCAGCAGTGGCGAACTAAAAAGTATCCAAAACTTTTTACAAACCGGCGTAAAGCGGACACGGATTGCCGCAACTCTAGCTGAGAACGAAAAAAAGATCGTTCAACAAGCAACCAAACAATTATGGCAAAAGCGTCCTGACTTTATTTCTCCTGGTGGAAACGCTTACGGCGAACGTCAGCGTTCTCTATGTATTCGTGACTTTGGCTGGTATTTGCGCCTGATTACCTATGGCGTACTTGCTGGCGACAAAGAGCCAATTGAAAAAATTGGTTTGATTGGCGTGCGGGAAATGTACAATTCACTCGGTGTTCCTGTACCTGGAATGGTAGAAGCGATCGCTTCCCTCAAAAAAGCCGCCCTTGACTTACTGAGTGCAGAAGACGCTGCGGAAGCATCACCCTACTTTGATTACATTATTCAGGCGATGTCTTGATACAAAGTGTGTGCTGGTTCGAGTAGTGGGCTTTTTGTCTACTAGAGTGAGTGCTAAATATGAGCACTCAAAATCGATAACATTTCTAATTTGATCATACTCTCCCCACAACTGGTTGTGGCTCTGGCAATCTCTATGTCAAGTTATTAACCATTTGTGGGGAAATTTTATGGTTGGGAAGGGGATTGAGGACAAGGAGAAATGCCAAATGCCAAAGCGCAAAGTCTGAGCGGAGGTTTCCTCCGCTCAGACGGCAGTTCACGCCAGTCGCTTCAAGTCGGCAAAGCCGCCCAACGCGCTGGCTCCTTTAAGCGGGGGAACCCCGCCACCGGACTGCCTCAACTTTGTAAGAATGACAAAAAGCCGACAGCCCTTGATATAAAGACTGTCGGCAAATATTGTGTTCCCTATTAATGACTCGGCTAGAGTTCAGTTGTAAGAAGTATGGCAGTTTGCCCATTGCACAGGGAGGATCTTAATCATGGGCACAAGTGATTGTTGTCACTGGATGGTTACAGCCTACCTGTATCTGCTCAAGGATTTTCTCGCTAGGATGAGAAAACTGCACATTATAGCATTAGGAACTGTAACTTCAGTTACAAAGTCTAGTTAGTATGTAAAAATAATGTCTGTAATAGAAAATGCATCTTCATCTTGTGAATCTTATGACTGGAGCAATCCTGTTGGTAACAACCTTAGGTTGCGCTACACCAGTACATAACCAGTTTGAATCAGGGAATAGCGTTATACCTGCACCCACTACTATCCAAACCAGTTATAACTCAAAAACCAATAGACCAGCCACTAAAACCGCCACTATTAGTGTTGAAGGGGAAAAAACTCCTATTACCCTCAGACTGTATGATCAATACAGCAATTTATTTACTACCTACTTTCCTGAAAAAGAATTTATTGTAGAAGGCGGTAGTTCTGGTGAAGGGACGGGAGTTAGGTTTATTGCTAATTTTGGTGGCACCAAAAACGAGAATGCATATATCCACGTTGCCTTTCTGGAAAATTTAAAAAATTTACAACAGTTAAAAAGCTTTGTAAATAGTAAGAATGGTTTAATTGCATCTAATGGCTGGCGGGTTGTTGAGCGAAGTCAAAAAGTTTCCTATTCTTGGGCAAAAGAAAAGATAGTTTTTAGTAAAGGTAAAAACATCGTGGGTGCTGTTTACCTTTGTCAGCAAAATGGCAAAGTTTTCTATGTAATTAGCCAGTTTCCAGTAGAATACGGCGATGGATTTCCAGCAAGAGCAAATTTGATTTTACAAAATCTCGAAGTAGGTGGTTGAAATTAAGCCAAGCAGACTCTGATTTAATCGTGATGGCTGATTGCTAAATATTTTTTCGTAAATGAAATACATAAAAAAATTCATTTATCCAATACAACCAACAGACTCAGTAGTAAATTATAGAGATGTTGCTGACGGATAAATCTAACGCTAGGCAGTAGATTTTGAATTCATATTCCTTTAAAATCCCCCTTATTTAATCCAAAAAATTGGTGATGAGAGATTAACAGGCGATACCGATGATTAATCAACTGAAAGCTTACACGTTAACGTTTTTATTGGCTGGATTCGTTTTCCCACAAAAGAGTCATGCTGCTGACGCACCGCCTCTTTCATCTCAGATTCGAGAAGTAGTACAGTGGTTTACAGGCAAATTTGATAATGCCAACGAAGTAGCCAGCAATCCTTCAGCACCATTCATTACTATGAGCAATTGCCAGGTGCAGCTAGATGGTGGCATGGGGACAAATGGAACTCAAAATGTTTATTTGGAACAGCAAAGCGCAGTGTTCAATCGGGTACGCTTTTATTCCTTTGGATTAGGCAGTGGTGCGATAGACCTTGGGATTCGTAGCTTTATCAATTCAAGCAGTTTGAGTGGACTTTGCGATCGCCCCGCATCCCAAAGAATTATTAGCCAGAATAATCTCGCTGCTGCTGTTTGTAGTCTAAATCTCACTTATGAGCCAAATCGCTATGTGGGCAATAATGCACCAACGGGTTGTCCAAGCAGTACTGGCGGTAAGGTTGTATCCACTGTCTCGATTCAAGCCAACAGAGTCAACTCATTAGACCAGATTTTTAGCAGCAGTGGTCAGTTGCTGGTTAATACCCCTATCGAGTTTCAGCGCATAGCAACCGTTCCTGAGTCTTCGCCTTTAGCAGGATTTGCACTTGCTGGTTCTGGCTTATTATTTTTGCGTTGGAGAAAGCAAGCGGGAGTATTGATGATGAAATCAGTGAATAGTAAACAGTTATGAAAAATAATGGGTGCTTACGCACCCTGATATTTTTGGATATTTGAGAAAAGAGCGATCGCTTTTAACGCTATGCAAAATCAGTTAGGGAAACGATATGACCGCGAAGCCACTCAGTAAATTCGTCTCGTCCTAACTCACCAGATGCTACTTGCAAAATAACCTGTTCTTGTTGATCTACGGTGGCGTTAATCTCAAAACCATTCAAAACCAAGAAGACTTCCATTGCGGCGTGACCGATGCGTTTATTGCCATCGATAAAAGGATGATTTTTAATCAGTGAAAAACTCAGTGCTGAAGCCTTTTCAACTATGGTGGGGTAAAGTTCCTCTCCACCAAAGGTCATTGTTGGTTGTGCTAAAACAGATTCCAAGCTACCGAGGTTGGCAATACCTGCTGAACCACCTGACTGCTCGATGATGCGATTATAAAGTTCCAAAACTTCTTTGAAAGTCAGATAGCGCATTATGCCAGCCGCTTGTACAGTTCAGCATTTTTATTGAGTACGTAGTCCATTGCATCTTTAAAAGATGTTTCTGGCTGATTTAATAATTCTTCAACACCCATTAATACTAATTCTTCTATTGATATACCAAGACGACTAGCTTTTTGTTGCAACTTCAGTAAATGCTCATCCGGAATTTTGATTGTGATGGTATTCATGGTTTGATCTGAGGCTTGAAGATACCATTACTGTAGCACTGTAACTTATATCAGAAAAGCGCGATCACGCTTTTGGAGTTTAGTTATGAGAAAGCGATCGCATCGAAATTATTGATAACTGCCAAATATTTCAGCAATTTATTTTTGGGTTTCTGGATTCAGGAGAAGTTTGAGAGTGCGTTCGCCACTTTCAGTCTTTCAACGCCTTGCCAATTTCTCAATTAATTCTACCATTGCCTTTAACGTTGGCAATCATACATTCATGTTCATGATTTTTGATTTTGTGACTTAAACCTACCTGCAATAAACTCTCGCTTATTTAAATGTTTTGTCTTGCGTTTGGTAACTCGCTTTCGCCACATACAGAAACTGGATTCTTTCATTTGCTGCCGCATTAAGACAATTACCTGTTTCTCTTGTAGTCCAAACTGAGTTTCAATAACATCAAAAGGTGTTCTATCTTCCCATGCCATTTCAATGATGCGATCAATAGTTTGCGGATCAAAATTTGGTAACTTCATGCCTTTGCTTGTCAGGTCAATTCGCGCTATATCTATTTTACTTCAGGAAGCACAGAGGGTAAGTAAAAAGTTGAACAAGGGTGTCTACCGAGATATTCCCAAAATAGGACACGTTATAAACTGAAAACTTCTGTTTCTTAAGAATGGAATATAAATGATAAAACTCAAACTTGCTATTATTGCGATGGTAATTGTCATATTCTCTGTTCCCGCCTACTATTCTAAGTCGTTTCTCGATTGGGCAGCAGAAGCTGGTGAATTTGGTTCTTGCTCTTGGTGTTCCCAAACGCACCCTTTCTACATAGCAACAAACCAAGAAATAGCTGACTTTTGTACTCTTTGTTGTCTTATCGGAGGACTGACAATTTCCACCTGGGTTATGCTGCTCAATTTGAAAAAAAAATAATTGAATAAGGGACGGCTTGGTCAGTGTCTTCGCGTTACTAGTGAACTTCTCGGTTTAACCTAAGAGCAAGTCATTAAGCAGTTACCTGCATTTGCATCAGTTAAACCGATAGAATAATGCTCTGTCCTTTTGGTGCATTATTTCCATGACCGCCAAATCCTCTGCTCCCTTTTCACCCAAAGAAATCGCCGCTGAAGGTTTGAAACCAGAAGAATATGAAGAAATTGTCCGACGGTTAGGGCGACATCCCAACAAAGCTGAACTCGGAATGTTTGGGGTGATGTGGTCAGAGCATTGTTGTTATAAAAATTCCCGGCCTTTACTCAAACAGTTTCCTACGACAGGCCCCCGTATTTTAGTTGGGCCTGGAGAAAATGCTGGTGTTGTAGATTTAGGCGATGGATTGCAACTGGCTTTTAAGATTGAATCTCATAACCACCCCTCAGCAGTTGAACCCTTCCAAGGTGCGGCAACGGGAGTAGGAGGTATCCTTAGAGATATCTTTACAATGGGTGCGCGTCCCATAGCCTTATTAAATTCCCTGCGCTTTGGTTCCCTCGAAGATGCTAAAACCCAAAGGCTATTTCAAGGTGTGGTAGCTGGGATAAGTCACTATGGTAATTGCGTTGGAGTACCCACCGTTGGTGGTGAAGTTTACTTTGACCCTGCTTACTCTGGAAATCCCTTAGTAAATGTCATGGCTTTGGGATTGATGGAAACCCCAGAAATAGTCAAATCTGGGGCATCTGGGATTGGGAACCCTGTGCTTTATGTTGGTTCCACCACGGGACGAGATGGTATGGGAGGAGCGAGTTTTGCTAGTGCAGAATTAAGCGATCAGTCCATAGACGATCGCCCCGCGGTGCAAGTTGGTGACCCTTTTTTAGAAAAGTCATTAATTGAAGCTTGTTTAGAGGCATTTAAAACAGGTGCAGTTGTCGCCGCGCAAGATATGGGTGCTGCGGGTATTACCTGTTCAACATCAGAGATGGCTGCTAAAGGCAGTGTCGGTATTGAACTAGATTTAGATAAAATTCCGGTGCGGGAATTGGGTATGGTTCCCTACGAATATCTGCTTTCGGAATCTCAAGAACGAATGCTGTTTGTTGCCCACAAGGGACGGGAACAGGAGTTAATTGATATTTTTCACCGTTGGGGACTTCAAGCTGTTGTCGCTGGTACGGTGATTGCTGAACCGATTGTGCGGATTTTCTTTGAGGGTGGAATTGCCGCAGAAATTCCTGCGGATGCTTTGGCAGAAAACACTCCCCTATATCATCGGGAATTGTTGGCGGAACCTCCCGAATATGCGCGCCAAGCTTGGGAATGGCAGGCTGATTCTTTACCTCCCTGCACTACATCTGGCATCGAAATTTCTGGAAGCTTGCAAAGTTGGAATGAGATTTTGTTAACTTTGCTCGATACTCCCACCATTGCCTCTAAAAGCTGGGTTTATCGCCAATATGACCATCAGGTGCAAAATAACACTGTGATTTTCCCCGGTGGTGCTGATGCTGCTGTGGTGCGCCTACGTCCTTTAGAACCCCCCCCAACCCCCCCCGTAAACGGAGGGGGCAACAAATGTGTTGCGGCGACGGTAGATTGCAACCCGCGCTATGTTTATCTTGACCCTTATGAAGGTGCTAAGGCTGTGGTGGCTGAAGCTGCACGCAATCTTAGCTGTGTGGGTGCTGAACCTCTGGCGGTGACGGATAATTTGAATTTTGGCAGTCCAGAAAAACCAATCGGTTATTGGCAATTAGCAGAAGCTTGTCGCGGTTTGGCGGAAGGTTGCTTGGAATTTGCTACGCCTGTAACTGGTGGTAATGTTTCTCTTTATAATGAAACCCTTGATTCTCAAGGAAATCAAGAGCCTATCTATCCTACCCCTGTTGTTGGTATGGTGGGATTAATCCCAGATATCAACAAAATTTGTGGTCAGGCTTGGCAAGCTGCTGGCGATGTAATTTATCTTCTAGGGTTCTTGCCTACATCTGACGACAGTTTGGGAGCATCAGAGTATTTAGCCGCAATTCACAATACTATTGCTGGTAAACCAGCCAAGGTGGATTTTGAGTCGGAACGTCGCATCCAGAAAGTTTGCCGTGAGGGGATTCGTGCAGGCTGGATACGTTCAGCCCATGATTGCGCTGAGGGAGGATTAGCGATCGCAATAGCAGAATCTTGCATTGCTGGCAATCTCGGTGCCCAAATCACTTTAGAATTGCCTGCAAATCATTCAACACGTCTGGATACATTGCTATTTGGCGAAGGTGGTGGACAAATTGTAGTGTCTGTGGCTTCAAAACAACAAGACATTTGGGAATCCTACTTAGAGGAACATCTCGGTCAACAATGGCAAAAACTGGGCACAGTGGCTAATTCAGAGATTGGTTTGGGGGTCTTAACCTCTAATAACCAAACCTTAATAAAAGTTAGTATCAACGATATGATAGAGCGCTACTCTGGTGCGATCGCTAGACGGTTAGCTATTCACATAACTACCCCTAGTTAATTCGTACAATCCCCCCTATGCGGATCATTAGCGTCAATTAGCATAATTACGGTACTGTTTTAATGGACAGTTAAAGTTTTGTTAAGAAAACTGTGACTATCCACTCATACCAGTCTGGAATTTTAAATTTGGGATTGTAGAGATGTTGCCTACAAGGTTTCTACAATCCACAAGGTTGATCCAGAAATCTCCAACATTACTACCTGTGCCCATTTGGGATCGCATAATCCCAGTGACTTGACACCACCACCAGGAGCAAAGCTAGCATGATTCCCCACCATCCCGTCACTCCGGATGATTACCCCCAACAATCTGACAACCCAATCAATATTGATGAAAATCGTCCAGACAAGCCAGAAGAAGCTTGTGGTGTTTTTGGTATCTACGCACCAGGAGAAGACGTTGCAAAACTAACCTATTTTGGATTATTTGCACTCCAACACCGGGGTCAAGAATCAGCTGGTATTGCCACATTTGAGGGTACAAAAGTACACCTCCATAAAGATATGGGCTTGGTGTCTCAAGTCTTTAATGAATCAGTCCTCAAGGAGTTGCCAGGTAGCCTAGCTGTTGGGCACACTCGTTATTCAACTACAGGTTCCAGCCGCAAAGTTAATGCCCAGCCTGCTGTGGTCGAGAGCTGCTTAGGTTCATTAGCATTAGCACATAATGGTAATCTAGTCAATACAGTGCAATTGCGCCAAGAGTTGCTCAAGAGCAAATGCAACTTAGTCACGACAACAGACTCAGAAATGATTGCCTTTGCGATCGCCGAAGAAGTAAATGCTGGTGTAGATTGGCTAGATGGTTGCATCAGGGCGTTTAATCGCTGTCAAGGAGCCTTTAGTTTAGTGATTGGTACTCCTTTTGGGGTGATGGGTGTGCGCGATCCTAATGGTATTCGCCCATTAGTAATTGGGACTTTGGCTGGTAATCCAGAGCGTTATGTTTTAGCCTCCGAAACTTGTGGCTTAGACATCATTGGTGCAGATTACCTGCGAGATGTGCAACCGGGGGAATTAGTTTGGATCACCGAAGAAGGTCTAACTTCCATTAACTGGTATCAACAGCCGCAGCGGAAGTTGTGTATATTTGAGATGATTTACTTTGCCCGTCCCGATAGCATCATGCATGAGGAGACTTTGTACAGTTACCGGATGCGTTTAGGGCGGCGACTAGCAGCAGAATCTGCGGTTGATGCTGACCTTGTATTTGGTGTTCCTGATTCTGGTATACCAGCTGCTATTGGATTTTCTCAAGCTTCTGGTATTGCTTATGGTGAAGGACTGATTAAAAATCGCTACGTGGGACGCACCTTTATTCAACCAACCCAAACCATGCGCGAGTCTGGTCTGCGGATGAAACTCAATCCCCTGAAAGATGTGTTAGCAGGTAAACGAGTAATCATTGTAGATGATTCCATTGTGAGAGGAACCACCAGCCGGAAACTAGTCAAAACCCTGCGTGAAGCGGGTGCGCTGGAAGTACATATGCGAATTTCTTCCCCGCCAGTGACTCATCCCTGTTTTTATGGCATTGATACCGATAGTCAGGATCAGCTAATTGCTGCTACCAAGTCAGTGGAAGAAATTGCCAAGCAGTTGGAAGTAGATACCCTCGCTTATCTCAGTTGGGAAGGAATGCTAGAAACAACCAGAGAAGACACCAATAGTTTCTGTTCTGCTTGCTTTACAGGAGATTACCCCGTTACTATTCCTGAGCAGGTGAAGCGTTCTAAGTTGAGCTTAGAAAAGGTGGTGGTGTAGGGGTTTGGGGATTGCGGAAGGGGGAATGGGGGAATGGGGGAGAAATAACTGAATGACCGTTGACCGTTGACCGTTGACCCTTAACCAATCCCCCTAAGCTAAAATAGTTAATACCCCAAGAGAAATATCTAATGAACCAGCAGACAAGTGAGAGAGTGCGCTGGACAACCGCTGATTTGGAGTTGTTTCCAGAGAACGGAAACCGCTATGAAATTATTGACGGGGAATTGTTTGTGACGAGAGCGCCTCACTGGAAGCATCAAAAAACTTGTGTCAGAATTAGCGGGGTTTTGGATAACTGGTCACAAGTTAGTGGTTTGGGAGAAGTTGTGACGGCTCCAGGTATAATTTTTGGCGACAATGATAATGTCATTCCTGATGTTGTCTGGGCTAGCAATGAGAAACTAGCTACTGTGTTAGACGAGGCAGGACACTTGACTGCTGCACCAGAATTGGTAGTAGAGGTGCTATCTGCGGGGATGGAGAATGAAAAGCGAGATAGAGAACTTAAACTGAAGCTCTATTCATCACGGGGTGTGAGGGAATATTGGATTGTGGATTGGTGCAAGCAACAGATAGAAGTCTATCGACGAGAACAAGGGATTTTAAAGTTAGCCGCGACTTTGTTCCGGGATGATGAATTGACATCACCGATATTGCCAGATTTTACTTGTGCGATCGCTCTTTTGTTCAAATAAGAGATTAGTTGGCGATCGCATTACATAAAACTTCAGCCTTTGGTTCTATTCCCAAAGCTCTCAACTGCTCTGCCAATATTTCTGCGCGTTGGTGTTCTTGTTCGGCGCGTTGGCGGGTCTTTGCCAGCAAAAACAGTACGATTGTTCTATTATAAACGCAGTAAAGATAGTATTATTAAGGACTGTTTCACGCCTCCTCTCACAATCAGCTTGCCGATATGTCAGATCAAAAGCTAGCCGTATCCTTAAATGGACATCTTCCGCACTCGGGCCACCTCAACCAGAATACAATTCGTATTCGGGGTGCTAGGCAGCATAATCTGAAAAATATTGACTTAGAATTACCACGCGATCGCCTGATTGTGTTCACGGGCGTTTCTGGTTCGGGTAAGTCTTCTTTGGCATTTGATACCATCTTCGCTGAAGGACAACGCCGCTATGTGGAATCTCTCAGCGCCTATGCAAGGCAATTCTTGGGACAGTTGGATAAGCCAGATGTGGAGGCGATTGAAGGCTTAAGTCCAGCGATTTCGATTGATCAAAAGTCTACTTCCCATAACCCCCGTTCTACTGTCGGGACGGTGACAGAAATTTACGATTATTTGCGGCTGTTATTTGGGCGGGCGGGTGAACCTCATTGTCCGATATGCGCTCGCTGTATTTCACCGCAAACCATTGATGAGATGGTAGATCGAATTATAGAATTTAGCGATCGCACTCGCTTTCAAATCCTCGCCCCCGTAGTTCGAGGTAAAAAAGGCACACACCGCAAATTATTATCAAGTCTGGCTTCTCAAGGTTTTGTTAGAGTGCGTGTTGATGGCGAAGTCAGAGAACTGTCTGATTCAATTGAATTAGATAAAAATTTCACTCACACTATTGAAGTAGTAATTGACCGCTTAATCAAAAAAGATGGCATTCAGGAACGTTTAGTTGATTCACTTTCTACCTGTCTCAAACTGTCAGGTGGAATTGCCACTATTGTCATCGGTCACGATCAAGGACAAACAACAAATGACTCGGAAGAAGAATTAGTATTTTCCGAGAATTTTGCTTGTCCAGAACATGGGGCGGTTATGGAAGAATTATCACCGCGATTGTTCTCTTTTAATTCTCCTTATGGTGCCTGTCCTAACTGTCATGGTCTAGGCAGTTTAAAAAGATTTTCACCAGATTTAATTGTACCTGATAGTGCAGCGCCAGTGTATGCAGCAATTGCACCTTGGTCAGAAAAAGATAATTCTTATTATTTAGAATTGCTCTATAGTTTAGGGCAAACTTACGGATTTGAATTACAAGTGCTATGGAGTCAGCTAACAGCAGAACAGCAACAAATTGTGTTGTATGGAGAAGAAGAAAAGCGCACCGCTGCTGAGAAGAGACAGAGTTTTAAAGGCGTGATTCCCATCCTGCAAAGACAATACGAGGGTGGTTCTGAGCTAATTAAGCAAAAATTAGAAGATTATTTAATCGACCAGCCCTGTGAAGTTTGTAACGGAAAGCGGTTAAAACCAGAAGCTTTGGCAGTACGTTTAGGACAATACAACATTTTAAATTTCACTGGTGTTTCAATTAGAGATTGTCGGCAGAGCATCGAACAGTTAAAATTGAGCGATCGCCAATTTCAAATTGCTGATTTAGTCCTCAGAGAAATTAAAGCCAGATTGCAATTTTTGTTGGATGTAGGATTAGATTACCTCACCCTAGACCGCCCCGCAATGACCCTCTCCGGTGGAGAAGCCCAACGAATTCGTCTCGCCACACAAATCGGTTCCGGGTTAACAGGAGTTCTCTACGTTTTAGATGAACCAAGTATTGGTTTGCATCAACGAGATAATGATAGATTACTCAAAACTTTAACTAAATTACGCGATTTAGGTAATACGTTAATTGTGGTAGAACATGATGAAGAAACTATTCGCGCAGCTAACCACATTGTTGATATTGGCCCTGGTGCAGGAATTCATGGCGGTCATATTGTCGCCCAAGGTGATTTGCAGGCGTTGCTAGCAGCAGAAGATTCTTTAACAGGTGCTTATTTATCAGGAAGGCGGGTAATTACCACACCAGCAGAACGCCGCGAAGGAAATGGGCGAAGTTTGGTAATTAAAAATGCTCACCGCAATAATCTGCAAAATATTGATGTAGAAATTCCCTTGGGTAAACTTGTCGCTGTCACCGGTGTTTCTGGTTCGGGAAAATCTACTTTAATTAATGAGTTACTTTACCCTGCTTTACAACATCATTTAACCAAGAGAGTTCCCTTACCAAAAGATTTACAGGAAATCAAGGGATTAAATTCTGTTGATAAAGCCATAGTTATTGACCAATCACCCATTGGGAGAACACCACGTTCTAACCCAGCAACTTACACAGGTGTTTTTGATGTCATTCGAGATGTATTTTCCCAAACCGTAGAAGCTAAAGCTAGAGGTTATAAACCCGGACAATTTTCTTTTAACGTGAAAGGTGGACGTTGCGAAGCTTGTAGCGGGCAGGGTGTAAATGTCATTGAAATGAACTTTTTACCCGATGTTTACGTGCAATGTGAAATCTGTAAAGGTGCAAGATACAACCGTGAAACCTTGCAGGTAAAGTACAAAGATAAAACAATTTCTGACGTTCTCAACATGACAGTTGAAGAAAGTTTAGACTTTTTTCAAAACATACCCAAAGCTGTGACCCGCTTACAAACTTTATTTGATGTTGGCTTAGGTTATGTTCAATTAGGTCAACCTGCAACTACCTTATCTGGTGGCGAAGCACAGCGCGTAAAATTAGCAACAGAATTATCGCGTCGCGCTACAGGTAAAACGCTTTATTTAATAGATGAACCCACAACAGGTTTATCTTTTTATGATGTCCACAAATTGCTAGATGTATTGCAACGTTTGGTGGATAAAGGTAATTCAATTTTAGTAATTGAACACAACTTAGATGTAATTCGTTGTGCAGATTGGGTGATAGATTTAGGGCCTGATGGCGGCGATAAAGGAGGAGAATTGATTGCAGCAGGTACACCGGAGGAAGTTGCAATTAATCCCAGGTCTTATACTGGGCAATATTTGCGTCAGGTATTGCAGCAGTATCCGCCACAAGCAATTACTATGAAAAATAGATAGAGCAGCTTATGGGTCGTGAAAAGGACAAGCTTAATGAACGATCAGGAGTTAGAATTTCTCCTCAATGACCTGGAATCAGATCGAGTAGAACGCAAGGCTTCAATATCTGATAAAGGTAAGCTCTGTGAAGCAATTTGTGCTTTTGCTAATGACTTACCCAACCATCAAAAACCAGGAGTCTTATTTATTGGAGTTAACGATAATGGTAGCTGTGCAAATCTTTCCATAGATGATAGGCTTTTACTCACACTTTCAGCTATGCGTTCTGATGGAAACATATTGCCTTTTCCGACAATAATTGTGCAAAAGCACAATATTGACGGATGTGAACTGGCTGTAGTAATTGTAGAACCATCAGATGCACCTCCTGTACGCTTCAATGGACGTGTTTGGATAAGAGTTGGCCCGCGCAGAGCCACTGCTACAGCAGAAGAAGAACGTCGTTTAGCTGAAAAAAGACGCTCAAAAGACTTACCTTTCGATCTACGGCCCCTATCATCAGCCAGTTTAGATGACCTCGATTTAGAAATTTTTCGTCGAGTTTATTTGCCTTCTGCGTTGGCAGACGATATTCTTCAAGAGAATCAACGCACTGTTAAACAACAACTTCAATCAATGCGTTTTGCAACAGTTGATCTGTTGCCTAAACCAACTATCTTGGGCGTGCTAGTTGTGGGTAACGATCCTAGACAATTTGTTCCCTGTGCCTATGTTCAATTTCTTCGCATTGATGGTATCGAGTTAACAGACCCAATTAAAGACCAAAAAGAAATTGGCGGGCCGCTTCCAGATTTGTTGCGGATGCTGGATGAAACTTTTCAAGTTAATATCTCAGTAGCAACAGACATCACTGCTCAACCAATAGAGTTGCGACAGCCTGACTATCCAATAGTTGCTTTGCAACAGTTAGGAAGAAATGCCGTGATGCATCGCACTTATGAAGGGACAAATGCGCCAGTAAGAATTACTTGGTTTAGCGATCGCATCGAAATCCAAAATCCCGGCGGCCCTTTTGGTCAAGTAAATCGGCAAAACTTTGGACAACCAGGCATAACAGACTATCGAAATCCTCACCTTGCCGAAGCGATGAAAAATCTTGGCTATGTCCAGAGATTTGGTATGGGAGTCCAACTCGCTCGTCAGCAACTTCAGAAAAATGGTAATCCACCTCTGGAATTCACTGTGGAAGATGCTCATGTCTTAGTCACGCTCAAGATAAAACTATGAGTACAAAGATTATTGCTTTTTTCAATAATCAAGGAGGAGTTGGTAAAACTTCCTTGGTTTATCACTTGGCATGGATGTATCAAGATTTAGGGTTGCGGGTGGTTGCGGCTGATCTTGATCCTCAAGCTAACCTCAGTGCTGCTTTCTTAGATGAGGAACGCTTGGAACAAATTTGGGAAAATGGTCAAACAACCACTGTTTTTGATTGTGTAAAACCACTGTTAAAGGGTATTGGTGATATTGATAATCCATATTTAGAATATATTCAAGAAACTGAGTCATCACGGCAGTTAGCCTTGTCTCCAGAATTAGAATCATTAGCTCTTTTAGTTGGAGATTTAGCGCTTTCTGGTTTTGAATATGAGCTTTCAGAACAGTGGTCTTATTGTCTAGGTGGAGCTGCTCAGGAACGAGCTTTCCGGGTAATCTCTGCTTTTTGGAGAATTCTCCAAAAAGCAGCTGTTAATCATAAAGCAAATGTAATATTAATGGATTTAGGTCCTAATTTAGGTGCGATAAATCGTGCAGCACTAATTGCAGCTGACTATGTTGTTGTTCCTCTTGCACCAGATTTATTTTCTCTACAGGGCTTGCGTAATCTTGGGCCTACATTGCGAACTTGGCGCGAAGAATGGCAAGAAAGATTAGCCAAGAAAAATTCTTCGGATAAGAAAGGTTTTGCAACAGATTTACAGCTTCCTGACGGAACAATGCAACCTGTTGGTTACATTGTTTTACAGCACTCAGTAAGATTAGATCGTCCAGTTAAAGCATATGAACGTTGGATAGCTCGTATTCCAACAGTTTATCAAGAAGTAGTTTTAAATCAGCCTAGTGGAAATAAAATGTCTATTGAAAATGATCCAAACTGTTTAGCTTTGCTCAAAAACTACCAAAGTTTGATGCCAATGGCTCAAGAAGCTCATAAACCTATGTTCCACTTAAAACCCGCTGATGGTGCTATTGGCGCTCATACTAAAGTAGTGAAAAATGTTTATAAGGATTTTAAGGATTTGGCTTACAAGATAGCAGAACAGACACAATTTAAAATTCCATGATCCTATTTATTATCATATGTAAAACTATCCAATATCAAAAAGGAGAATATGTAGCTAGTAGTTAATCATCTGTCTTTTGCCCTTTGCCAAAATTGTAGCAAAATCTCTCCTGGTTTCCTATCCCAAGTATCAATATGCTCATATATCAAATTATCTGGATTGAGTTTATATGTAGAACAGCCATTAATGGGACTTAGACAAAAAACACCGACAAAATAACCTCAAACGCATATACCACAAGACTTTGACATCATTTTGCTTTGTTTGTTGATATATATGGGTTTCAGGCATTTTTATGTATTTGGTGTATTTCCCTTTCCCTGCAAAGGTTTGAGGCTTGTTTTGACCTCAAAAATGTTTAAGTCCCGTTAAAAAATATCTTCGCTTTCCAGGGGACACGCAATACACCACGCACCGTCCACTTGGCTAAAATTGTATCCTCGGCTAACTGATAAACTTCATGTACATCAAAGTAAATTTGCGTAAAAAATAGCCGCGCATGAAATCGTAAAGTCCAAAATATAATCCGATAATTGAATTTATATTTAAATTTATTTACTGGATCGCGAAAGTAGATATCTTGTGTATATATCTCATAAGAGATATCTTTCTCAAACAGAGTTGGTAAATCTTTTTTGAGAGTCTTAATTACCTGTTCTACCTGCATCGATATTCCCTCAATCTGATTAAAAAAGATTTCTGAAAAATCTTACCAACTTCTGCCAAATTGAAAATGTATTCCTGCTAGTCACACCGCTTACTGTCAAATCTGCTAAGGTCGGAAATGATGCAGACTGAGCATAGAGGTCATTTCGCAATACTTGAGCTAGGGCATTATTATTCTCTCGCAAACCTTCATAAAAAAAGAATACTTCCCCTTTAATGCCACGGTTACGGTTGCATTGAATTACCTTAACAAGATGTTCAGAAGTAATACTGTAAGCACCAAGCTTCATTAAAATTCCTGGTGCTAACTTTGGTAAAGTTGTATCTGTAAATTGTTCGGTTATTAATCTATTAACAATACATTTGTAGCTGCGGAAGTCGCGGCGATAAATTTGCGGGTGAATCATATCCACAATTCCGCGATTTAGCCAGGTAACTGAATCTTGTAAATACTCTTTAAATCCCCAATCATAAATATTAGGAGACATCGATACGATTAAATTAGGGTTAACACTTTTAACTTCTTGGTAAAGACGCGCTAAAAATTCAGTCAGAATATCTGCACGCCATTGTAACCATTGCCTATCTTGGGGGTTTTGTGGCGGATTTTGGTTAAACTGCTGGCGATAACGTGCGATAGTGCCCTCATCATAACCACCTTCGCATGGTAATGCCGGAAAGCGATCGTCACCTTGGATGCCATCAACATCATAATTTTGCACAACTTCCCGCACTAAGTTCAACAAAAATTCTTGCACTTGCGGGTCAAAGGCATTCATCCACTCAAAGCCATTTTTCTTGAGTAGTTTACCATTGCGATCGCGGGCAGCCCATTCTGGCTTTGTCTGCAACAACATTCCGCCATTCAAGTTGTAGGAACTTGCAAAGCCGTATTCAAACCAAGGGATAACTTTTAGTCCAACCCGTCGCGCCTCTACAATTACTTCTGCTAAGGGATCACGACCAACAAAACTGGGGTCAATTTTGACACCAAATGTTTGCTGCATCGTTTGGCTGGGATACAGAGTGACTCCTTTATTCCAAACCACAGGAAATACGACATTAAATCCTGTCGCGGCCAGAAAATCCATTGCCTCAGCAATGCGCTGCTGTGACTTGAGTACTTTACTATCGGTATTGGTCAGCCAGACACCACGTGTTTCTATTAAGCTCATGTGCGTATCTAAAAACAAAGCGTGCGTTCGTAATTTTTAATTCACGACCAGCTGACTATACCGCGCTTTGATCACCATATAAATACCATAGGCAATTAAACCCAAGGCTACAAAGCCTAAAAGCCAAGGGCCATACGGTTGTTGTGCCAAAGCCTGTAGCGCCTCATCTAAACCTCCAGCAGCTTGGGCATTATATTGAGTTGCAGCTTGAATGAAAAACCACCCAATAATGCAGAACACAATTCCCCTTGCTACTAAACCAAATCGGCAAATACCTATCACCCACTGAATTTCTCTATTACTCAACTCAGTTAAATTAAATTTTCTCCGAAACTTAGTACTATAAGCTTTATAAAATTGATAAAAACCTAGACCAATTATTAACGCCCCTCCAGTTCCTACTAACCATTGTCCAAAAGGTTGAGAAAGTATGCGTGCTGTCCAATCTTGGGTAGAGTTACTATTACCACTATCGC
The DNA here is from genome assembly GCA_034530935.1 of Aulosira sp. DedQUE10. Classification (GTDB taxonomy): domain Bacteria; phylum Cyanobacteriota; class Cyanobacteriia; order Cyanobacteriales; family Nostocaceae; genus Aulosira. The sequence continues at coordinate 29,213 of JAVRCF010000031.1, forward strand.
CAGAACCTAGCATAATTTGCACGGCACTATAAGCTAAACCTGCGTATATAAAACCATTGATGGCATAACCAATTCGTTGTGCCAAGCCTTTGGCATCGTTGCCTTTATTTTCTGGATCTTTGATTGCCTCTACAAAGCGCCAAAGTACGTATCCAATTAAACCAATTGCTACCAAAGCCAGCAAAATTTTACCAAAAGGTTGTTTCACAAGCGTTTGTAAAGCTCCTTTGGTATCAGTTGTTCTCCCGCCTGTACCAAAAGCTGCCTGGGCTGCTAGTAAACCAACGATAGCGTAAACTACTCCTTTGGAAGCATAACCAAATCTTGCTAATCTTTCTACCCATAATGATGGATGATGTATCAGTTGTTGTGCCATAATATTATCCGAATTTATGAAACTTTTTCTATCAAATTTTACCTAGTATCTACATCTATCTAATGGCAATATTTCTATTTACTGAAGAGATATTTTTGGAAGTATTTTCTATAAATTTATTACTGAAACTTTTCTTTTAACAGATGTTAGGGCGAGTTGCTAGACACGATAATGCAATCATCTCTGGGATAACTCGACAGTATTTTAGATAAATGGAGTAAAATTCATGACTTCTGTAATTCAACCTACCTGGACACACGAATATATCACTACTAATGGCGTGAAACTGCATTACGTCACCCAAGGTGACGGCCCTTTGATGTTGATGTTACATGGGTTTCCAGAGTTCTGGTATTCTTGGCGGCATCAAATACCAGAATTTGCCAAAGATTTTAAAGTAGTTGCTCTAGATTTACGTGGTTATAACCTTAGTGATAAACCAGAAGAAAAATCTGCTTATGTGATGGATGAATTTGTCAAAGATGTTCAGGGGGTAATTAAAGGCTTAGGATACGACAAATGTATTTTAGTTGGACATGATTGGGGAGGTGCGATCGCCTGGAATTTCGCCTATACTCATCCAGAGATGTTAGAGAGACTAATTATACTCAATCTGCCTCATCCAGCAAAATTTTCTCAAGGTCTACGCAATCCTCAACAAATGCTACGTAGCTCTTACATGGCCTTTTTTCAACTACCTTGGTTGCCAGAATTAGCCATACAAATGGGAAATTATGCACCAATTGAAACAGCTTTCAAAGGTATGGCAGTTAACAAAAATGCTTTTAGCCAAGCAGATATTGACGCTTATAAAAGTGCTGCTGCTAAACCCGGTGCCCTTACCGCAATGTTAAATTATTACCGCAATATTTTCGACCAGAAACTATTACAAGAAAATTGGGGGGTTTTGCAAGTGCCGACGCTGATGATTTGGGGTGAAGAAGATACAGCACTTGGTAAAGAACTTAGTTATGGCACAGAAGCCTATGTCAAAGACTTTCAAATTAAATATATTCCGAACTGTAGCCATTGGGTACAGCAAGAAAAACCTGATTTAGTCAATCAGTATATGCGAGATTTTTTAAGGGTTTCAATTTAGTTACTTTTTCTTGTCTAGTACCTCAGTAAGGAAGTCTCAAGTCACAACAATTGTATTCTGGGCTTTTATACCATTTGGAATAGTATATTTATTTATGCCGTGTTGTACTACTCTAGTACTAGACAAGATAAAAATTTTTATTAGCTTTTCATGACAAAGTATCGTGAAACGTAGATTTTCTTAATAATATTTAACAGTTATTTAATAGGAACAAATTTACAAATAGCTCAGTCATAACTAGCCCCTAAACCATAAGTAATTGTACAGTACAGCATAAATAAATCATAAGATTAAAAATAAATCATAAGCTTAGGCTCTATACCTGCTTGTATTTTAAATTCCACGCAGTGATACTAGCAGTTTGTGCTATCAATTAATATAATTTCTGAAATTTAGTGAGATAATAGAATTGTGAGGAAAAGAACGGACATAACTTAAGTATCAAGGGGGACAATTATGAAACTCCAGCTATTAGCGGCATTAGCCTTAGCAACTCCCCTGTTTTTCACTATTCCAGTGAAAGCTCATAATCCGCAAGATTTACAAAAGTTGTTGGCAACTGGGGAATGTATCGGGTGTAATCTATCAGGAGCCAACCTCAGTAGTGCTCATTTGATTGGTGCCGATTTGAGAGACGCAAACCTTCAAAATGCAAATCTTACCGGAGCTAACCTTGAAGGTGCTGATCTTACTGGTGCAAACTTGGCAGGCGCTAACTTAACTTCAGCTTACATAACCAACGTGAATTTGAAGCAAGCGAATCTCAATAATGTCAATTTGACTCGCGCTAAAATTTACGATTCTAATGTGTATCGCGCATCAATGGATAATCTGACTCTCACTGATGCAGAAATCTATCACACTGGCATCGGTATTGGTGGAGAAGACGCAGAAATTCCTGATTGGAAATAGGCTGAACTAGGTAAGCATCAACACTACATAGAGTAGTAGATTGGGGATAAGACAAACGAAATTGCGTTCCCCGTAGAGGTTACCGCAGGTATCGCGCTTATCCCCAAATTTCTCTACGAGAATTACAAAAATCCCCTCAGTGTTCCTGTAGATAAAATTTGGAGGACTCTATTTATTCCTGAAGAGGTACAGGTAGATAGGGTATCTATCAATAAAATATTTGAGTAACCATCAAAAACAGCGTACTGTCATTTTTTCTCCAGTCAGGGTGCGTGATTTAAAAACACCTTGTTTTAAAAGCATTGACCCCAATTTTTCGGCATCATCCATCGCCGAAATCTCATAAGTTGTTTGAGACAAACATAATCTGTTCTTGGTTTGTGGATATCTTGGTTGTGAACAAATTATTTTGTTAGCACTAAGCCACAAAGACTAAAACAGTCTTCTGTACACCAGATTTAGATTTTTTCTACCTACCTTTCCGGGTATAAGGTAAGCTCACATATCATGAAATAAATTTTATGTCTAGTATATTTGAATACATAAAAATTTTTATTAAGTATTAATATCACTACCTATGGGTTAAATGACCAATAGTGCTTAAGATAGCTTTAATATTCGCTGAAATCGGGCTTTAAACTTGTATAAATGAGAGGTGACTGACTTTTGCATGATTTGTACTTCTAATAAGTACGATAATGGGCAATTGACATGACATGGGATAATAGCAACCTGAGGATTCCAGTTGATTTAAAAACACAGGACTCAGAAAGCTAATTTTAATAGCTCCTGCCGCCTTCTGACTTCTATCCTCCTACTGACTTGCTACCTAGTAGTTGATCAAGTAGTAGTTAAGGGGCAATTATGGTGATAGGACACTAAAACCCTTTTGAACCCCAAACTTCAGTTGTGCTGATGCTCTCATGCATCGCCTAATCAACAGCCTTTTGGTTGTAATTGTCCGGATTAGAGAAACTCAACTGTTACAATTTATGGAAACGAAAATGCCAGAACCGGAATTCACAGAAACCAAGTCCTCAGAGACCACGATGACAGATATCAATAACCAAACAGGAACCATAACCAAACTCCAGCCTCCTGTGCAGTCTCAAGAGCAATGGGTAAAATACGGAGAACAGATTTCAGGCTTTTTAGGTACACTACCTGAATATCTAGGCAGCTTCTTTAATCAATACAAGCAGCCCTTGATTTCCGTGGGTTTAATTGTAGGAGCAATTGTCGCTGTTAGGGTACTCTTGGCAGTATTAGACTCTTTGAACGATATTCCCTTGATAGCGCCTACCTTTGAATTGATCGGTATTGGTTACTCATCCTGGTTTGTTTATCGCTATTTACTTAAAGCTTCAACTAGGAAAGAGTTAACTCACGAAATTACAACACTCAAATCACAGGTTGTTGGCAAAAACGTTTCCGAGTAATGTATTGCTGAACACAGTTTTTCAGACTACTATGCCAGCTTAACGCTGCTATTGGCTACAAATATTGCTGAAAGTGGTCACAATACAGTTCGGTTAAGTTTATTTCCCACCCGCGTAAGGTGAGGAGTTTACTTCTAAATAAAGGGAGTCTGCTTCAACAGACTCCCTTTATTTTCTTGAAATTTCCAGCTTTACTGTGGTAAGAGTACAATGCTTTTTGATGGAATTTGTTCCAAGCGCCCCATTTTGACTAAGGCTTGATAGACCATTGCAGCTACCTCAGCACGGGTAGCTTCTTTGTTGGGAGCAAAGACATCCCGATCTGGATAATTGACAACCAGACCATTAATAGTAGCAGATGCTATTTTGTCAGTGGCGTATTTAGGAATATCTTTAGCATCTTTGTAAATTTTTAAAACCTGATCTGGGGATGCAGGTGTTTTGAGATTCAATCCACTAACCAAAGCCACCAAAACTTGCGATCGCGAAATTGTTTGTTCTGGTTGAAAAGTTTGGTTAGGGTACCCTTTCAAAAATCCTGCACTGATAGCTTGGTTAATTGCTGGAGTTGCCCAAGATTTAGCGGTGACATCCTTAAATCTGAGTGTACTCTTAGCTGGCTTATATTCAAATGCTCGTTGCAGTATAGCTGCAAATTCAGCGCGGTTTACAGGCTGATTCGGTCTAAAGGAATAATCTGGAAAGCCTTTGATAATACTACGAGAAGAAAGAACATTAATAAAACGCCGACCCCAAAAATCAGCTGGGACATCGTTAAATGCGATTGGTGGCGGAATTGTTAACTTTGATTTTGAGGGAGTCACCAGCGAAAATGGCTGGGGATTGACTATCTTAGAAGATGGTAAAGGCCCTTGTACCTGCGGGGGAGTGCTTGGCGCGATCTGAGTAGGTGATAAAACTGAATTTGCAGGGACCTGGTCAATTATAGAGGGAGCGCTGCTAGGTTCAACAATAGGTGTAGGCAGAGGCGATCGCAAATTATCTGCATCTGGTTGTAGTGTAGGTACAGCAGAGGGTAACGCGGGATTTTGCTGAGTGCTGGGTGAAGTCGTTGGAGATAGAGATAGTACCCCGTTAAAATCCCAGCTAGAATCCTTACGGGACAAAGACCAAAATAAAATTGCGCCAATTGTACTAAAAGCGACCAGAACGGCTATAAATTCGTCAAAGCCAAGGGCAGTTTTTGGGGATGACTCAGGATCAGGAGGCGTGTTTGTCATCTTAGGCACCCTACAAGCAGTAAAGTAAACATCCTAATAAAGTTGATAAAACAAATATTAATACCCCCATTGATTTTTTGGGGGCTTTTTGGCTGCATAGTAATAATTTGAGTTCTTCAGGTAAGTTTAGAAAAAACCACATTTATTTCAAATCCAGCAGTCCTTCTTCCTTCAACTTAGGATTGAAGCGAATTGGTGTTTGTAAACCACGGCTTTCCAATACCGATAAAATTTCAGCTTCGACTCGCCGGGCTACATTTTTCAGGATTTTCATCTGTGTCAATTCATCATTGACTGGTTTTTGATAATTTACCTGTTCTTCAGGTGTCATGATCGCTTTCACGTTAATGGGATTTGTCCATTGTTCTTTGCGATCGCTATTACCCAATGGTACATTACCATTTTCTGCAATCCAGGCCTGCTCAATATTTTCTAACACCGTGCGGCTAGGACGGTCAATGGTTTGAACTTTTACCCAATAGCATTGTTGGGGCTGACGTATCAAATGCTGCTTGAGGCTAAGATAAACATCGCGAGAATAGCCGACAAATTGCAGTACTTTGTCTTGGTCAAAAATCGCGTAAACCCCGATTTTTCCCAGAAAATGTTCTGGTATTTGCCCATTATCATCAATGTAAGGAACATATTCCAGCGTTGCCAACAAAGAAATATTGGTTTCAGTCGTCATAACCTTAATTTATAATTAATGATTTTTTAACTACAAAAGCACGGAGAACATAGAGAAGATCTCTATTTCTTGATAGCTGTGCTTACCCAATTTTGTAAATTGCACACAGGCGACTGGGTTTAAAAATCTTGGCATTAAACATAAAATTCGGCGGTACGTTGATGATAGCGTACTCGTCAGATGTCTGATATTTTTCAAATTCTGCTGGCATTCCTTTGGGAGTGCTTAAACTATAAGGAACTGGCTGGAAAAGTAATTCTGTAAATTCTACTTTTTCACATTGCAGTTGTTGACAAACTTGGTTTAAAAATGTTTCATTTGTTAATAATTTATAGAGATTTTCTTGGGCTTGGGGTTCGAGTGTAAAACTGCTATCAAAGTTCTGGACGATTTTGAGGGGCATTGTGCGTACTCATAATTAACAATTTAGTGACACTAAAGCGTAGGCGACATTTTGAGAGTGATCGCAAAGAGCAAACTGCAAAAAAGGCTAACCGCCATGAGGTACATTCTACCGCCCTTGACACCACACACTGCCATCAATATTTATCCCAATTCATAATTTTTATAACGACAAAAAAGGCAAAAGAAAATTTTCTTTTGCCTTTAGTTAATATTTCACCTTGTAAGGTTATTCTTCGTAATCGTCCTCGTCATCGTCCTCGTATTCGTCCTCTTCGTCTTCTTCTACAAGGTCGGTGATTTCATCAGCGATTAAGTCATCGTCATCTAAAATAGACCGCTCTGTACGTCTAGTACCAAAAGTAGGTTCAGTCAGAGAAGGAGAATCTAAATTGTAGGTGCGAGCTGTGCGGTCATCTAGCACCATATCTAACGGATCATCGACTTCATCTAAGACGCTAGTACTTTCTAGCGCCGCGTAGTCATCAATTGCTCCTGTTTCTTCATAGGCATTGTACCCAGTTCCAGCAGGAATCAATCGCCCGATAATTACGTTTTCTTTTAACCCCCGCAACCAGTCAGATTTACCTTCAATGGCGGCTTCGGTTAATACTCTGGTGGTTTCTTGGAAAGAAGCAGCAGAAATAAAGCTGTCGGTGTTCAAAGACGCTTTAGTTATCCCTAGCAATACGGGGGTGTACTGTGCCCTAGCACCGCCTGTAATTGCCATTGCTTCGTTCACCTGCTCAACTTGGCGCAATTCCACCAATTCACCAGGAAGCATGGTAGTGTCACCACCATCATCAATCCGGACTTTATTGGTCATCTGGCGAACAATCACTTCTATGTGTTTGTCGGCAATATCAATACCTTGGGACTGATATACCAACTGCACTTCGTTCACCAAAAATGTTTGAACTTTTTGTAAAGCATGGCTAGCACAAGCGTAAACTCCATCTTCGGAACCCAAGCTGAAGAAGACTTCCAAAATTTCGTGGGGGTTGGAAGGTCCATCGCTGAGGGGTTGTCCCGCTGCTACAAGGGAACCATCTGTCACCACCAAATTTTGTCCGGGGCCAAGGGGATAATCCGTGACAACTCCATTCGGTTCTACTACCTTGATTGCGATCGCTTCATCACCATCGCCGTAAACTACCTTGACTTCGCCAGCACGACGACATAAGATACAAGCTTCTTTGGGTTTCCGGGCTTCTAGTAGTTCTTCAATCCGGGGCAAACCTTGAATAATGTCCCCAGTTTTGGCACGTTCAAATACCAGCAACACCAAGTTATCACCACGCTGTACCAAATCGCCATCTTCTATCTGCAACACAGCACCAGGACTGACTCGATAGGGACGACCAACGCGGATAGAAACGGAGTATTTTTGAGGAGCCAGCTGCGTGGGCGGGTCTCCCGACTTGAGCAGACTGGCGTTACTCAGAGCTGATTCACCAGCAGCAGAACTAGCAGCAGTATTCTTGATATCTATGACTTGTCCAGATTCAGGAGCAAAGATTCCAGGGGCGATTTCTGCACCTTCAACTAACAAGTCTCCTGGTTTCAGATTGGGTTGGACGTTAGTATTGACTGTAATTTTGTCAACACTGTCACGTAAAACTAAACATCTGCGGACATTTTCCGCGCCTTTTTGCACACCCCGCACTGTACCACCTTCTTTACACAAGATTTGGGTACTGGCGACGACGGCACCAGGGGCGATTGTTTGCCCATCCTGTACTTCCAGTGCGGTTTGGGTACTACCTTGGGTAGCGTCTGCTGTGATGTCGCGACGAATTACTAAGGATTCCAAAATCACCAGTTGCAAGCGGAGAGACTGCGATGCGGGGGTTCCAAGAGTTGTAGTAAATGTCGTCTGAACATCTGCGTCTTCAGCATCAGGTACTAATTCAATATCGGCTGCTAAAGGAGAAGCATTGTGGTCTTGTTCGCCTTCCTGGTCGATTTCCAAAACTAGTTGGGTACGCAGCAGTTCTACGCCTTCCACAGACTTGACCCGTTCGGAATCTTTGTAAGGTAGTCTTTGTACTGCCCGTAACTGAATGGAACGCCCAGTTTGTTGGCTGACTGATGTGGTGGATGGGACATCAGGGTTGCTGGGAACAGCAAACTCCACTACTGGACGGCTCAATAAAGCTGGTCCTTCTGGGGATTCCACATACTGGATATAGCGCAATTCTGTGGCAACTGTACCTTGGAATTCTTCCCCTGGCTGAATGAATGTGTTGTCTCGCCCGATGACTGCTTCGGGATCGTCTACCATTAGCAGTTCACCTGGCTTAATCACGACTTCCCGCAAGATGTCGTTTTTCTGGGTAACTTCGATGACACCACTATTTTGACAGAATATATCCTTAACTACTTCGGTGCCGGCTTCCACAAATTGTCCATCTTCCACCAACAGCAAGGAGATATCTTTATTAACTTCGTGGCTTTCCTCAGGAATCCATAGCAGGGTACCTCCCTGTACGACTTCATAACCGAGCTTGGCTTTACCTTTTTTCTGAACTTCTACGCCAGCGAATTTCAGGAAGCCTCCGGTGGTGGTGCGATAGCGGTCATCAATTAATTCAGCTACCACTTGACCATTTTGCACTTTTGTGCCGGGAGTTGCTCTAAGGTTAAATACCTGGTTGTTACCAGTAGAAACTAGGTAGTTGTTACGACCTTGGGAGCTTTGAACGGTAACAGTAGCTTGGTCTAAGACCACAGAAGCGGTGATAATCTCAATTTCCCTGGTACTCTTTCCGGGCGTAGCTTCTGGTAAACGGACTGTACCACCATGTAAGGTAGTTAATTGGGTTTCTGCCAATACACCATTGGAGGCGATCTCATCCCCATTTTTAACTACCAATTCTGCACCTGGAGGTAAGTTATAAACTTCCCCAGACAAAATCCAAATTAAACCACCTCTGGCGGCTGTGGTGGTGGTATTGCCTTGACGGTCTGTTTTTTGTTCGGGCACAACTTCGGCAAACTGTACTTCCCCTGCCAAGTCTGTAGCTACATCTTTTACAGCTTTTTCGGTGTTGGCACGAGTTGTGCGTCCACCAAGGGCAACTTCTGCTAGTAACTGACCTTGTTTTACCTGGTGTCCATCGAATACATATAATGTCGAGCCTTGAGTCAGATGCACCTCTTGAGGAGGTGGGGTATCGGTTCCTACTTTTTTGGGTTCCAAAATTAGGATACCGTTGGCCTCAACATATAGAGCATCTTCACCGTGACGGGTACGATACGTTCTGACCTTCAGTTTCCGAGAAATTTTGACAGTACCATCAATTTTTGAGCGTACTTGTTGTGCTACTTCCCCAGTAAACACCCCACCGGTGTGGAATGTCCGCATGGTTAGCTGAGTACCTGGTTCCCCAATACTTTGGGCGGCGATAATCCCGACAGCTTCGCCCAAGTCAACCATCTTGGCGTGGGCTAAACTCCAGCCGTAGCAATGTTGGCAAACTGAACGTGCAGCTTCACAAGTTAGGGGCGATCGCGTGAAAACCTCAGTCACCCCAGATTTTTGAATTTTTGTGGCCAATTCCTCGGGAACTGGGGTATTGCGTGGGGCTATCACTTCTTTTGTAGTGGGATGCACTACATCTGCTGCTATTACCCGTCCATGTAAGCGTGTAGCTAGAGGAATTTTAGTTTTCCCACCTTCTACCATTGCCCGGATAGGAATGCCTCTGGTAGTACCGCAATCAAATTCCCGGATAATCACATCCTGGGATACGTCTACCAGACGACGAGTGAGATAACCAGAGTCAGCCGTCCGCAAGGCTGTATCTACCAAGCCTTTGCGGGCACCGTAAGACGAAATAATGTATTCCGTAACGGTGAGTCCTTCGCGGAAGTTGGTTTTGATTGGTAAGTCAATAATTTCCCCTTGGGGATCTGCCATCAATCCCCGCATTCCTACCAACTGCCGGACTTGGGAGATGTTACCCCGTGCGCCGGAGAATGCCATCATGTACACGGAGTTGAGGGGATTGGTCTTTTTAAAGTGGACGACTACTTCGTCTTTTAGAGCCTCACTAGTACCATTCCAGGTATCAATTACTTTTTGGAAGCGTTCTACTTCCGTAATTTCTCCCCGTTGATAACGGGCTTCGGTAGCGCGAATTTCTTCTTCGGCTGCTTCTAGGAGCGCTCGCTTGGAAGGTGGCACCATCAAATCATCTACACTGATGGACACCCCAGCTTTGGTGGCATAGCGAAATCCCAAGTCTTTCAATTTGTCCGCCATGACTGCGGTACGCGCTGTACCGTAATTTACAAAAGACCATGAAATTAAATTTCTCAGTTGGCCTTTATCAACTACGCGATTGCGAAAAATCGTGTTTTCATTAGTCATTAGTGATTCATCCCCAAGTTAGCTTGCCAGTGCTTCCCGAATTGCATTGTTGTAAATAACGCGGCCTGGTGTGGTGCGGACATACTGAGACAGCAAATTCCCCTGAGCATCTTGTCTGACTCGGCGGTATTTATAGAGCAAAGTCCGGGTACCATCGGTGTTTTCTGTCACTTCCAGCGGTTCTGTATCTGGTTGGTCTGATTCTACTTCCCCATCAAATCGCACGTAGATATAGGCGTGCAAGTCAATTTGCTCTTGCTGGAAAGCCATAATTACATCATCAAGCGAAGCAAAATACCGTCCCGCCCCTTTGGTAGCATTGGGGTTCTCTGCCGTTAAATAATATGCTCCCAACACCATGTCTTGGCTGGGTGTGATAATTGGCTTACCGGTAGCTGGTGACAATATATTATTAGAAGCCAGCATCAATAACCGGGCTTCTGCCTGACTTTCTAACGATAGGGGGACGTGTACCGCCATTTGGTCGCCGTCAAAGTCAGCATTAAATGCCGGACAGACTAATGGATGGAGTTGAATTGCTCTACCTTCCACTAAAATTGGCTCAAATGCCTGAATCCCTAAACGGTGCAGTGTGGGTGCCCGGTTCAGCATTACTGGGTGCCCTTCAATCACTTCTTCCAGTACATCCCACACACTGGGATCATTGCGTGATATGAGTTTTTTCGCGGCTTTGATGTTGTTGACCATACCGCTGCGAATCAAGCGATTGATCACAAAGGGTTGAAATAACTCAATTGCCATTTCTCTAGGCAAACCACACTGGTGGATATTTAATTTTGGCCCCACCACAATTACAGAACGACCAGAGTAGTCAACCCGTTTACCCAACAAGTTTTGCCGGAAGCGTCCTTGCTTACCTTCGATAATGTCCGATAAGGACTTCAACGGACGGTTATTGGCTCCAACTACAGTGCGCCCCCGGCGACCGTTGTCAATCAAAGCGTCTACGGCTTCTTGCAACATCCGCTTTTCGTTCCGCACAATAATTTCTGGTGCCAAAATTTCTTGGAGGCGTGCAAGGCGATTATTCCGGTTAATTACCCGCCGATACAAATCATTCAAATCGCTGGTGGCAAACCGACCGCCATCCAGCTGCACCATTGGGCGTAAGTCGGGGGGAATCACGGGTATGACCGCCATTACCATCCACTCTGGTTTGGAACCAGTAGCGATGAAGTTGTCAATCACCCGCAAGCGTTTAATTAATTTTGCTCGCTTTTGTCCTTTAGCATTGCCAATTTCTTCGCGTAGGCTCTCGGCTTCCTGTTCTAAATTAATATCAGCGAGCAAGTGCAACAGGGCCTCTGCACCAATTCCTACCTCTACACCCTGAAGCTGGGAATCTTCACTATAAATTTGGTCTTCAATTTCCAACCACTGGTCTTCACTCAGTAGCTGTTTATAGGTTAAGGTTTCGGCATTGCCTGGGCTAAGAACAACATAAGAGTTGAAATAGACGATTTGTTCTACATCCCGCAAGGGCATATCCAGCAGAATGGAAATATAGCTAGGAATCCCTTTAAGATACCAAACGTGGGCCACCGGGGCTGCGAGTTTAATATATCCCATACGGTGCCGCCGCACCCGTGACTCGGTAACTTCTACACCACAGCGTTCACAGACGATGCCTCTGTGACGTACTCTTTTATATTTACCGCAATGGCATTCCCAATCTTTTGCTGGGCCAAAGATGCGTTCGCAAAATAAGCCGTCCATCTCTGGCTTGAGAGTACGGTAATTAATTGTCTCTGGCTTGGTAACTTCACCAACAACCTGACCGTTAGGCAAGGTGCGTTCACCCCACTGCCGAATGCGTTCTGGTGATGCCAAGCCGATTTTTACGTAGTCAAACTGATTAGTTTGGGCGTTTCTCATACTTAAGTGCTGAGTTCTGAGTATATTTAGTTTTTCGGTTGAAATTTACAGAGTTCTAAGTACTGAGTAGTGAGCTTGTTACTCACTACTCAGCACTCATCACTTTTTACTCGTCGTCTTCCAGTGATTCACGGGAAAGAGATTCATAGGTGGGACGAGGCGGTGTGCGACGGGCTGATTGGTCTGCCATCAAATCGACTTCCACATCTAAGGAACTGCCATCTGCTTGGGTTTCTACTTTGTGGACGGCAATATCTAACCCTAAGGATTGCAGCTCTCGCATCAACACCTTAAAGGACTCTGGTGTTCCAGGTCTAGGAATTGCCTTACCTTTAACAATGGCGTTAAGGGCTTCATTGCGTCCTTGCATATCGTCCGATTTCACCGTCAACAATTCCTGCAAGGTGTAAGCAGCACCAAAGGCTTCCAATGCCCACACTTCCATTTCTCCGAAACGCTGACCACCTTGTTGAGCTTTACCACCCAAGGGTTGCTGGGTAACAAGGGAGTAGGGGCCTGTAGACCGGGCGTGGATTTTGTCATCCACCAAATGCACTAGCTTCAGCATATAAGCTACGCCCACGGTTACAGCTCGGTCAAAGGGTTCGCCAGTACGACCATCGAAGACCATGATTTTGCCGGGGTCATCCGGGTTGTACACCCAATTCCTGCTGGTTTCATCCCGTGCTTCTTGCAATTTTCCATGCACAATCCGGCGAGATGACTCTTCCCCATACATTTCGTCAAAGGGTGTAATCTTAAACCGCACACCCAAGTTTTGACCAGCCCATCCCAACAGACACTCAAATACCTGTCCGACATTCATCCGGCTAGGTACACCCAAGGGGTTGAGGACGATATCTACTGGTGAACCATCTGGCAAGTAAGGCATATCTTCTAGAGGCAAGATGCGGGAAATAATTCCCTTGTTGCCGTGCCGTCCTGCCATTTTGTCGCCGACTTGGATTTTCCGTTTTTGAGCTACATACACCCGGACTACCATATTGGCTCCTGGTGGAAGTTCGTCTCCTTGTTCGCGGGTAAATAGACGCACGTCAACAACGCGCCCTTTTTCACCGTTGGGAACTCGCAGAGAGTTATCACGAACATCCCGAGCTTTTTCACCGAAAATCGCCCGCAGCAGTTTTTCTTCTGGGGGTTGGTCAGATTCACCTTTAGGTGTGACTTTTCCAACTAAGATATCCCCTGCTTCTACCCATGCTCCAATCCGAATAATTCCCTGTTCATCAAGTTGGCGTAAAGCATCTTCCCCGACGTTAGGAATTTCTCGTGTAATTTCTTCGGGACCGAGTTTTGTCTGTCTAGCCTCAATTTCATATTTCTCAATGTGAATTGAGGTGTAAACATCATCCTGGACTAATCTTTCGGAAATCAAAATTGCGTCTTCGTAGTTGTAGCCTTCCCAAGGCATATACGCGACGACGATATTTTGACCCAGGGCCAATTCTCCACCTTCTGTAGAGGAGCCATCAGCTAACACCTGACCGGCAACAACACGCTCACCTGTACGCACGAGGGGTTTTTGGTTGAGACAGGTGTCTTGGTTGGAGCGCTGATACTTAGAAAGGGTGTATTTCAGTTCCGTAGTTGAGTTCTTAACTCGTACTCGGATTGTTGTGGCATCGACATACACCACATCGCCATCAGTACGGGATACGATTACCATCCCCGAGTCTCTGGCACCTTGGGCTTCTAAGCCGGTTCCCACTAACGGACGCTCTGGTTTGAGCAGGGGTACTGCTTGCCGTTGCATGTTAGAACCCATCAGTGCCCGGTTAGCGTCGTCATGCTCCAAGAAAGGAATCATACTCGTAGCTACAGATACAATTTGTACCGGAGATACAGCTACGTAGTCCACTTGCTCTGGGGTGGTGGTGGAGAATTCCTGGCGATAGCGTACTGGTACTTGGGGACCAATGATCAGACCATTTTCATCAACGGGGATATCCCCTGGCGCGACTCGTAAGTCGTCTTCTTCATCGGCAGTCATGTACGCTGGCGGTAGGTCAAACCTGACGCGGGCATTTTCCACCGGTCTAAATGGCGTTTCTAAAAAGCCGTATTGGTTTACCCGCGCATGAGTTGCTAAGGAGCCAATCAAACCGGCGTTGGGGCCTTCTGGGGTTTCAATGGGGCAAATCCGTCCGTAGTGACTGGGGTGGATATCTCGAACAGCAAACCCGGCCCTTTCTCTGGTTAAACCACCAGGACCAAGGGCAGAGAGGCGGCGTTTGTGAGTCAGTTCTGCTAAAGGATTGGTTTGATCCATGAACTGACTTAATTGGCTGGAGCCAAAGAATTCTTTAATTGCGGCTACAAGTGGTTTGGGGTTGACGAGGGAAGCAGGGGTAAGAACTTCCGCGTCAGATACAGTCATCCGTTCCCGAATAATTCTCTCTAGGCGGTTTAAGCCTACCCGCACTTGGTTTTGCAGTAGTTCACCCACACTTCGCACTCGGCGATTACCTAAATGATCTATGTCGTCAATATTACCAATGTCATACTCCAGGTTAATCAGGTAGTCTACTGCTGCCAAGATATCCCCTGGAGTCAACACGCGCATGGTGTCGGGGACAGACAGCCGTAACTTTTTGTTGAGCTTATACCGTCCGACACGACCCAAATCGTAACGTTTGGGGTCGAAGAATCGGGAGTCTAATAGCTGTTGTCCACCTAGGACTGTTGGCGGTTCACCAGGACGCAATTTACGATATAACTCCATCAGGGCTTCTTCTTCAGAAAACTGCCCTTCTTTTTCGATGGTTTTTTGGAAATACTCAGGGTGCCGTAAAGCATCAAAGATTTCGTTATCTGATAAACCTAGGGCTTTTAAGAGTACCTGAGCTGAGAGTTTGCGGGTTTTATCAATCCGTACCCACACCAAATCATTACGGTCTGTTTCAAATTTCAGCCATGCCCCCCGGTTGGGAATTAAGCTAGCTGAATAAGTACGCCGACCGTTTTTATCAATTTCCGATTTGTAATAAACTCCAGGCGATCGCACGATTTGGTTGACGATTACCCGCTCGGCTCCGTTAATAATAAAGGTGCCCCGATCGGTCATCAACGGCAGATCGCCGATAAAGACTTCTTGTTCCTTGATATCCCCGGTTTCTTTGTTGAGCAGCCTTGTGGGAACATACATTTGGACGGCATAGGTACTATCCCGCCGTTTGGCTTCTTCGACACTGTACTTTGGTTCTTTGAGTTTGTAGTTTTGACCTAAAAAGTGCAGTTCTAGTTTGCCAGTGTAGTCTGTGATCGGACTAAAGGAGTTAAGTTCTTCTATTAGCCCTTCTTCTAAAAACCAACGGAAGCTGGAACGCTGGATTTCAATCAAGTCGGGCAACAGAAAGGCGGGTTCCATATATGTTTCGTTAGTCATGCCTCTACCTTTGTCAACCTGGTTAAACTTACCATTGGACACTGCTTTTTCACGGTTCCCACCGCCAGCCAGTGTCCTTAGCTGTTTGGGAACTTCTCCTTAACGCCACCTGCTATTTACAGGTGCGGGCAAACGCAGAAATTAAAGCTTGAAAGTGCTATCTTGACAAGGGGGAAAACACCCTTTATGGAGTGACAATTATCACCAATAACCAGCTACTAGGTTGATTGCTCAAAAGCAGATGGTTGAGATAGTTTGGAATTAAATTGTCTTTTGTCACTTCCCCTCCTAAGAGCGCGTGAATTAGCCTCCGCAGCTTTCTACTGTTGTGTCTTCAATACCCCTCTATATTTAGACTCACGGTGATATCCTAAAACTAAGGAACCAAGCGGCTTCTAAGCAACTCTGAATTAGTATGGCTTTATCTTGCTGGGTTATTCTCACAAGGCAATTACGTTTAACAGTTTTCTATAGGTTAAATACGGAAAAGGTAATTTTCTGAAAGTTTCTAGCTCAACCTAGATGTCTGGCTTGCCGATCGCCTGAGCGCATCCGCTTGTAGAGATTAGGAGGATGTTCGTCCCCTGCACATAAGGAGCAAAAACACCCCAAGGGTGGCTGCTTTCAGGGTAGCGATGGTCAAGTTGATAACAGTGCAATACGAATCTTAGGAGTTTTAATTTCCTTCCTTTATCATTATGGCGCAAGCAAAATGTTTTGGAGGAAATAATTTTAGCATATTTGCGTCCTCCGAGGTGTTTATTTATTTTTACACATCCAACTGCACTGACAGGTACACTTTATAGTAACAGACCAAATAATTCGCAAGCATTTTGGGTGGTTTGATTAGCGATCGCCTCTACTGTTTCCCCACGCAGTTGGGCTACGCTCTCTGCTACATAACGGACGTAGGCAGGTTCATTTCTCCCTGTACCTCGTTTGGGGACGGGAGCCAGAAAAGGACAGTCTGTTTCAATTAGCAGCCGATCGCTCTGCACCATAGCGGCTGTAGATTGGATCTGCTTGGCGTTTTTGAAAGTAACTGTCCCGCTAAAGCTAATGTAGAAGCCTAGGTCAATAAACCATTGAGCTTCTTCGGGCGTTCCACCCCAGCAATGCATGACACCCCGGACGCTTTCTCCTTTCTGTTTCCGCAATTTTTGTAACACTTCTCTTACTTGTGCTGCTGCATCACGGCAATGGATAATCACAGGTAAGTTAAGTTCAGAGGCGATCACTAATTGCGCTTCAAACACTATGCGCTGTTGCTCATAGTTATCTGCTTTACGCAAATCCAGGCCCATTTCCCCCATCGCTACTACTTTCGAGTCAGAACTAGCCAACTTTGAGATTTCATCAGCTGTTTGATCATTCCATTGTTTAGCATCTAAGGGATGTAAACCTACGGCAAAGCTGAGTTCAGGAAACTCGTGCGCTATGGCTTGGATACTAGGAAATTCTGATGGTTCGACACAGGAATGTATTAAATGCACTACACCTGCTTCTTGCCATCGCGATCGCACTGCTGCTAAATCTTGCTGAAAAACATCAAAGTTAATGTGAACGTGGGTGTCAATTAGCTGCATTTTTGTTTAAGAGTCATTAGTCATCGGTCATTAGTCATTAGTACTAGACTAATGACTAATGATTTTGGACTACTGTGCTGTTTGTGTAAGTGTTTTGAGTTTATGAGCCAATCTTGACTTTTTCCTAGCCCCATTGTTGGGGTGAAGCACACCTCGCTTTACGGCTTTATCGATTTTGCTGTAAGCCTCAGCTAATCGCTCCTGTACTTGTTGATTTAATTCAGGAGTTGGATTAGCAGCATAGACTTGTACAGCATTCAGGTACTTCTTCATCAGCGTCTTGACAGCTGATTTATATGCTTTATTACGCAGTCGGTTACGTTCTCCGATTTCGGCGCGCTTGAGAGCAGACTTTGTATTCGCCACAGTCAGTTCCAAAAAGACTATTAATATTTACACACACTACTAGATTTACTAATATAGCATCCAGATCGCCAATGTTAAGATTTCCGAAAAAATATCATTACTTAGTTTTCTAGGCATGACATACAATCTTAGGAGATAGGGAACTCCAAAAAATAAATTATCCCAATTTCTGAAGAAACTAACACGACTTTTCCTCCCCCTGCTCCCCTGCCCTCAATGCGTACCTCTTTGGAGAAGCAAGCGACGTGTAGCGTCCAGCAGTGATGGTATGAGCTTAATAAATGTGCCTTCAACCTGAGAAATGCGTTAAAATAAGTTACTCCCATAATTAATCATAGTTATCCTAGCTCACTAGCAGATGCGTTAGGAGTAAAACTACCAATGTATGTATTATGTCGATTGTCAGCGGCAAATAACTATCACAAAGCTAAAGTCAAGGCTGAAATTTAGAGATTCGATACATTGTTCCTCTATCCATGTTAACTAGTAAAATTAAGAAAAGTAAGTAAAAATTATACTCAGACCCTAACTAATTCTCGATTCAGGGTGAGTCAATGTGCAAACACATTATATCCATGCTGGCGGGCAATTGATGTATGGGGTAAAAGGGTAGTGGAAATTGGCACGCCTACTCCCTGCAACAAGTCGCCAAGGCTTGTTGGACTGAGCAATGAAGTCGCCTACTCAAGCAACACAGAAGTGAGAACGCTGGAAGTATCAAAAAAATCCAGGTTAAGCTAGAGAAGAGAATTAGAGCAAGCTTGGTACCTCTTTGGGGAACAAGCAAGACTGATTCTCAGGCGGGAATATTCTAATTTTGGCATTGTCCTTACTCCATGCTGCGAATTATTACTCAGCAGGCAGACGTTAGAGCAGAACTACAACGTATCTGCGATCGCACCCATGACGAACAGGTGCTTCACAAAGAGGCAACGGTGCGAGAAGTGTTACAAGCAGTGAAGCGCCAAGGCAACAAGGCTGTGTTGCATTATACAGCCGAATTTGACAACCAAACCCTCAAGCCAGAGGAACTGCGTGTTACAGGCTCAGAACTAGATGCGGCTTACCAACAGGTTTCTAAGGAGTTGCTAGCGGCGATTAAGCTTGCTTGTCAACAAATTGAAGCTTTTCACCGTAAGCGAGTACCGAAAAGTTGGGTAGAGTTTGGCGATGATGATGTAGTGCTGGGCAAACGCTACACTCCTGTGGATCGCGCTGGTTTATATGTGCCTGGTGGGCGCGCTGGCTATCCTAGCACAGTACTAATGAATGCAATCCCAGCCAAGGTAGCAGGTGTTCCAAGGGTGTTAATGGTAACACCACCAGGAGCAGGAAAAGCAATTAGTCCAGCTGTCTTAATAGCTGCCCAGGAAGCGGGAATCCAAGAAATTTATCGCGTTGGGGGCGCACAGGCGATCGCGGCTTTAGCCTATGGTACAGAAACGATTCCTAAAGTCAATGTTATTGCTGGCCCGGGAAATATTTATGTCACATTGGCAAAAAAACTAGTATACGGCACCGTCGGCATTGATTGTTTGGCTGGTCCAAGTGAGGTGCTAATTATTGCTGACGAAACCGCAAATCCCGTATATGTAGCTGCTGATATGTTAGCACCAGCGGAACACGATCCAATGGCAGCAGCGATTTTGCTGACTACGGATGCTGCATTGGCAAAAAACGTCCAAGTAGCCGTGGAAAGACAACTGGTAGATCATCCCCGGCGAATAGACACAGAAAAAGCGATCGCTCACTATGGCTTAATTGTGATTGTGGAATCCCTAGAAGCAGCAGCAGAACTCGCCAATGAATTTGCACCCGAACATCTGGAATTAGAAATTAAAGATCCTTGGGAACTACTGCCAAAAATTCGCCATGCTGGAGCAATTTTCTTAGGTGACTCAACACCATCAGCGGTAGGACACTATTTAGCAGGGCCAAATCACACCTTACCAACTTCTGGTGCTGCTCGCTATGCTTCAGGATTAGGCGTAGAAACTTTCCTCAAGCACTCTAGTATTATTCAATACTCACAATCTGCCCTGCAAAAGGTGGCTGGTACAATTGACACCCTAGCAACAGCTGAGGGACTACCTTCCCACTCCGATTCAGTACGACGACGAATTCAGCATGAAGAATGATTGAAAATGCTGAATTTTTGCGTATACTTTTGGTAAAAGTCAATAGGTGGCTTCAAACCAAAAGTTTGGGGAATCAAGTAATATACAAATCTTGGTTAACATCTGGACAGTTTTTGGTATAGCTGCCAACAAAATTTTACAGGTATTTATTTAAGGGGTCGACTCTTGAGGAGACACGAGCAGTGCTAAAATCTATTTTGGTAGCTCTGGATGGTTCGGAAATCGCAGAACGAGTAATTCAGACTTTAGAGCAATTGGCGCTGTCAGAAGATAGCAAAATTATTCTCTGCCATGTGTTTCCTACGCCAGAGTCGGAGATGGAATTACCCGCCGATAGGCCTCTTTTAGAGCCACCAACATTATCTTATTTCCATATTGAAAAACAGCTACAATCCTACCAAGAAAGCTTGTCAGTTAAAAGTGTATTAGAACTAGTCACTGGTGATCCGGCTGACGAGATTATTCGCCTTGCCAATATTTACAAGGCTGATTTGATCATTATTGGTAGCCGTGGATTAACAGGAATGACACGAATTGTCCAAGGATCTGTGAGTAGTCAGGTTGTAGAAGAGGCTAGTTGTTCGGTTTTGGTGGTGAAGCCCAATTAGAAAGTGACTATATTCACATTAATTTAAGGCTTATACGAACCTGCGGAGTTTGTTAATAGTGATGTCTTGCGACAAGCCGCTACGCGTCCACGCATACAATCTCAAACTTTTCTAGCGTTAAATTCAAAAGTTGAGCAAGTTTTAACAGCCGAATATGAGAGTTACATTTAGGCAGCCTTAAATAATATCGTGTCTGCTAAGAGACTTATCATTAAGAACAATTTTTGTAGGGTGGGCACTAACAGAGCTTTCGTTCAAACTCTGATTATAACTATTGCCCACACTACAGTTTACTAATTTCGATGAGTTTAGGAAATGGGGAACATGAGGCGGTAGCGGAATTTTTGAATGTTTACTTTCTAAGTGAAATTAATTGGTTGAACTTTGGCAGCTTCAAATAATCCAAATTTGAATAAAGAATGCGATTAACTAAGGCTGGAAAACTATATTGAATCTGGTTTCTTAATTTTGAATTGCTATAAATCAGTGGTATTTCCATTGCTGCCAGTGGGTTGTCTATGCATGAATTGAGATACTACCTACTCCTGATCGCCCTCATGTCTAGCAACCCCAGCCCAGACTTATTTCGCTCTATTAGCAGTGACCAATTTCTCCCACCAATTAGTCTGTGGACAACTTTAGGGGGTTTATTTATTGTTGCAACTGTGGGTACAGCCTTTATTTTGGCTGCGTTAACTCACTACAACGTTACTGTTACCGCACCCGCCATAGTCCGCCCGACGGGAGATGTACGCTTAGTGCAAGCAAGTAGTGAGGGAATTGTCAAAAAGATTTTGGTGAAAGAAAATCAGCTAGTGAAACAAGGGGATGCGATCGCCTACATTGATTCTTCTCAACTCGAAACCAAAAAAAGTCAATTTTTAGACACAATTTACCAGAATAAATTACAACTATCACAAATTGCTGCCCAAGTCAAGACACTACAAACCCAAATGGCTGCCGAGTCGAATTCCATGCAACGAGCGATCGCGGCGGCGGAAGCTGACTTAAGCCGCAACCAAAGAGATTACAAAGACCAAAAAATCACTACTCAAACACAAGTGCAAGAAGCAGAAGCCGCTCTAGAACTGGCTAGGGAGGAAATGAAGCGATATCAGCAACTAGGAAATACAGGAGCGATCGCCACTCTCCAAATTAAGGAGAAAGAACAGGCTTTCAAAGCGGCATTCGCTAGACTCGAACGTGCTAAAGCTGGACTTAACCCCAGTAATGCCACAGTAGCGATCGCCAATGAACGCATTGCCCAGGAAAAAGCAAAGGGTGAATCTACGCTGGCGACTTTAAAGAAAGAGCAAGAAGAACTGATTCGCCGTCAAGTTGAAATCCAAAACCAAATTAACAGCGCCCAACAAGACTTAAAACAAGTCTCCACAGAACTGCAAAAAACTGTAATTCGCACATCAGAGGCGGGTACAATTTTGAAACTGGAAATTAGAAATACTGGACAGGTGGTACGTGCTGGAGATGCGATCGCGCAAATTTCCCCCAATCAAGCGCCTTTAGTTGTGAAAGCCCGTGTCGCTGCTGCTGATATTAGTAAAGTACGAGTATGTAAAGCTACACAGGTAACACAATGTATAGAAGGTAAAGTCATTATGCGGATTTCCGCCTATCCTTACCCAGATTATGGCACACTCAATGGTGCTGTTAGAGGCATTACATCTGATGCAATTACACCTCAAACTAATAGCAATCTTGCAATTGTACCTTACTATGAGGTAACAATCGAGCCGGACAAACTTGCTCTACTCAAAGGCAATCAATCCTATACCATTCAACCTGGGATGGAAGTTACAGCAGACATAATTGCCCAAGAAGAAACAGTATTAACTTTTATATTAAGAAAAGCCAGGTTACTAACAGATTTGTAGGCTGTAGTAAGGGCTAAAGTCCTTACTACAAACCTATCAAAAATAATAAAAAATATTTAAGATTTTTGACTTGCCAAAAACTGTCGCAAACTCAACAAACTAAGAGTTTGTCCCAAATTGATGGGTAGCATTGACACTCCTTCTAGGCGGGACTGCACCCAACCTTCTCCCCAATACCATTCGTGAAAACCATCAATTCCGCCACTCAGTAACAAACGTAGACAATTAGGTTTAATCACGTTCACTTGATGGTGAATCTGGATTGGCCCAGTCCAGGTAGTAAAATGAAACCCTGAGTGTAGCTCTTCTGGCATTCCGGAAGCAAAACGTTGTCCTAAAAGCCATTTTTGTAATTGTGCTGGACGCAGCAGGCTGTCATGAATTGCATTTGCTGACGCTTCTATTTCTATTCGCAGTTGACTTTGTTGAAAATTACCTAGCATTTTTTTAATAGTCAGATTTAGCCGAAATTAATTATTATTTTAGTATGGCAAATATAGCATTACTCAATTATTTGTGAAACCTTAGATCCCCGACTTCTTAAAGAAGTTGGGGATCTGGATATAGCTAAGATACATTACAATCAATAATTTATTTTTTCGTATATAGCAGTCCTATCCGATTTGTGAAACCTTCTGAGTGTAGGCATTGCCCATATATTTGTGTTTGTCTAGGGAATGCCCACCCTAGAGAACCTGGTATGAGATGTTTAAGTTTAGTTTAGATATACTAAGTTATACTAAATAAGATTTTCATTTCCGAGCCTCACAGCAGGGGCGTTAGGTAACTACTATTTGGTAAAGTTTTTCATGGCGGATCAATTAATTCGCGCCACGGCAGCTGACGGTGGGATTCGAGCCGTAGGTGTGATCACTACTCGGCTCACAGAGGAAGCAAGACAACGTCACAAGCTATCCTATGTGGCAACAGCAGCGCTGGGTCGGACTATGGCAGCAGGCTTGTTGATGGCTTCTAGTATGAAGCGAACTGGTTCTAGGGTAAACGTCCGGGTGAAGGGTGATGGCCCTTTGAACGGCATTTTGGTAGATGCTGGGTTAGATGGCACGGTACGTGGCTATGTAGGCAATTCATTTGTGGAATTACCACCCAATTCTAAAGGTAAGTTAGATGTGGGTGGTGCAGTGGGTAAAGGCTTTCTCTACGTTGTGCGAGATATCGGTTATGGCTACCCCTACTCTAGTACGGTAGAACTTGTTTCCGGTGAAATTGGTGATGATGTGGCTCATTACCTGGTGAGTTCCGAACAAACACCTTCAGCTACGGTTTTAGGTGTATTTGTGGGAGCAAGTGGAGTAACTGCTGCTGGTGGCTTGTTGGTGCAGGTGTTACCTAAAGCGGCTAGAGATGAAGCTTTAGTCGCAACCTTGGAATCACGGGTAGCTGGTTTAGCAGGATTTACGCCATTATTGCAAGCAGGTAAAACTTTGCCAGAAATCTTTACAGATTTGCTGGGAGATATGGGGCTAAAAATATTTCCCGAAAGCCAAATCCTGCGCTTCTACTGTGGTTGCTCGTTTGATCGGATGTTGGGAGCATTAAAAATATTGGGAGAGGCCGAACTACAAGATATGATCGTTAAAGATGATGGCGCTGAGGCAACTTGCGACTTTTGCGGCCGAGTATACCAGGCAAGCAGCGATCAGTTGGCTCAGTTAATTGTCGATTTGCAGACGGAATCTTCGGTCTCTGGTTAGGGTGTAAAAGCACACTGATTTTTTAAATTGTTAATGGTATTTGTGGAGAAAGATCATAAAAAAGGTAGCTTTTTAATGATGAGAAAGTTACTATGGCAACATTGGAATTATCGATCTACAACGGATCGCTATTCAATTATTTTGGTGTGAGAGATGACAGAGCGGGATATTACAGATAGTTGGTCCCGAGGCAGCGCCAGAGATCAGGATGAAATGACGAGATTATCCGAAACACAAAAATTCGGGGAAACTCATTTATTTAGTATTCCAGCTACTGGTTCTAACTCTAAGTCAGTGAAGCGGCAAACAAACAATCATTCCGAAGAATTGCCTTTTAATAGTCAGTCAGAGAAAACTATTTCACCCAATTATATATTCAGTAAATTGCCCCGCTGGATGAAAAACTGGGTGTTGTGGTTAATATTATTAATGTTGGTTCCTGGGGGGATAGGATTCCTCGCAATGGCAATGCTTTTAAAGTTGCCAACGGCTCCCAATTGCCCAAAGATTTTCTGGCCATTGGCTAGTGAATCGGTACGCCTACACTGCGCGCAATTGGCGGCTTCTAAACAAACAGTAACCGACTTACTGCAAGCGATCAACCTAGTGAAGCAATTGCCAAAAAACCACCCCTTGCGGGGAGAAGCGGATCGCTTTATAGAACGGTGGTCTAAGGATATTTTGCAACTAGCAGATCAAAGTTTTCAAGCTGGAAAATTAGATGAAGCGATCGCCACTGCGCGTCAAATACCTAACGATCTGGCTGCTTATAACACTGTAGAAGAACAAGTTACTAAATGGCAGTCCATTTGGTCAAAAGCAGATGGGACTTACCAAGAAGCTATAGCCGAACTGCGGCAAAGACATTGGCAATCAGCTTTTATGCTGTCTGCCAAATTGCTGCGTGTGGACAATAAATTCTGGGCGAGTACTAAATACGATGAATTAAATCGCATCATTGCTACAGCGCGAGAAGATGGTGAAAAGTTAGCAAAAGCCGATAGTTTAGCCAAAAGCGGCGTTGCCGATCAGATACTCGAAGCCATTAAGCTAGCGGAGTCAATCAGTCCCAGTAGTTACATCTATCAAAAAGCTCAAGAGTTAATTCCCGCGTATGGACGCAAGATGCTGGATTTGGCACAGGCAAAGTTGGATAAGCGGGATGCCGATACAGCACTAGATATAGTCAGACAAATTCCTGAAAATACTGGGTTGCAAACTGAGGTTGAAGACTTTATCAGCTTGGCTGAAGCCCAAAGAAGTGCCTGGCTGGGAACTGTTGAGGGTTTACAGACAGCAATTTCCCAGGCACAACAAATCGAGCCTTCTAGGGCTGTGTATGATAAAGCACAACAATTGATTGCCCGTTGGCAGTTGGAAATTGAAGATGTCGCCCGGTTAGAAAAAGCGCGCACACTAGCTAGCCAAGGATCAATCAACGATTTAACAGCCGCGATCGCACAAGCCCAGCAGATACCTAATAGTAACCCCCGTGGTAGCGAGGCCAGACAAGAGGCGGGACGTTGGCAAGCCCAAGTAGAGACTATCCAAGATAGACCTTTCTTGGATCGTGCCGATCAGATCGCATTAATGGAAGATGCAAATTCTTTGCAAGCCGCGATCGCAGAAGCCAGCCAAATTCGGAATGGTCGGGCATTGTATGCAGAAGCACGCAAGAAAATTCGGACTTGGACTGCGAAGATTCAGCGAATTCAAGATCAGCCTTACTTAGATCAAGCAAGAGACTTGGCGCAAAGAGGTGATTTACCTGGTGCGATTAACGCTGCTCAAGGAATTGCATCATCAGGACGGGCACTTTCCGGTGAAGCCCAAGAAGCTATAGACGACTGGCAAGTGCAAATCCGCGCCAAAGAAAATTGGCAGAAAGCGCGGGATGCCGCGCTACCTGGTACACCAGAAGCCTTGGCACGAGCAATACAACTAGCACAACAGATTCCTCGGCGGAGCATCATTCGTCTGGATGCTAGCGTAGGCATTGACCAATGGAGTCAGCAATTGTTAGATATAGCCCGCTCTCAGGGACAGTCTGATATGTATAGAGGCATTGAGACTGCGAAGTTAATTCCCAGAGGTAGTTCAGCTTACAGGGCGGCACAAGAGCAAATTAGAAGTTGGCGCGAGTTTCTTAATCCTGAGCCTTCGCCAGTAGTTCCTCAAACATTATCACCATCGCCAACTAGTACTGGCACCCAAAATTGACCGAACAATTTTAGATTTTAGATTTTAGATTTTGGATTAAAATGAAAATCTGAAATCTAAAATAAAGGGTTTCAAGCCTCTCCATTCATGGAGCAAATAAAGAAAAAAATCGTTGTTCAAGCCTCTTCTTTAAAGAAGAGGTTAATCTAAAATCGTAAATCCAAAATCCAAAATCGAATGACGGGTTTGGAACTACAACTTAATTTCTAGACAAAGGTAAAAGTATACAGATAGGGGCACAATATTGTTGTGCCCTTACTCATCTGTCGCATTCTTTTTTAAACTGTTCCATATTTAAATTGCAATACATGGCGATCGCCTTTCGGGAAACTTGAAGTGCGATCACATCTATGTAAACTTTGAAGAAAAACGGAGGAAAGGAATTGATTCAAGATTGATTCAACCAATTGACTAAATCATCAAGCTTGGCAAAATCCAGCAACACTTCATTTAACACCTCCAACTTTTCCGATGAAAGCTGATTCACCCGTGCCTTTAAATCACTGGGCAGTTCTCCTACCCTTCGCGAGAGGAGTCGGAGAATCAGCGATCGCTGTCGCTCAAGTATGAGCGATCGTTCTTCTAGTCGTCCTTCTTCTTTACCTTCCTGTCTGGAGGTATCCACAACATTGTTTAAATCTCGGTAGTATTTGAGGCTGTTGTGATAGCTCTGTTGTTCAATTGGAGAAAAATTAGCGATTTCAGCGACATCAAATAGTTCGTTAAAAATCTCTTCTTGGAGCGGTTGGGGGCGATCGCTCAATTCAGCGAGATGCTTGAGCAGAAACAGCCATTTATCAAAATGAGACTCCAACTCATCCAAAGATTTCGTAAACTTTGGCAATTCAATATAGATAAATTTGAGTTTGTCATAAAAGACTTCACAGCTTTGATTTTTCAGTTCAACCGTATGCACTAAAGTCTCTTCATGCTTGTGGTCATCAAATACAAAATCCAAAACCCCAACGGTATAAACGGATGTTAGCTCGTAATTCCACTCTCCTTTGAGAGCTTGCTCTTGGATCGGAAAGGTAGCGTAGTAAACACTGCGATCCTTGAAGAAATTTTGCTTTGCTTTTTGAATCTCAACAATAAATCGTTCACCGGTCTCTGCTTGGCAGTAAATATCAAAAATGGCTTTACGATCTACAGGCGTATTGCCTAAATTTTCATTATTCTTGAATGTGAGATTTTGGATACGATGATGGGCGGGCAAGAGTGTATTTAAGAAATCAATCAATAACCGCTTATTTGGCTCCGTACCAAAGACACGCTTGAAGCCAAAGTCAGTGAGTAAGCTGATGTACTTATCTTGCAGGGGATAGGCCATGACTATCGTTTAGGAGTGGGGAAAACTGCACGTTTTAGGAGGATGGCTGTTGTTTTTTAGTATAGTAGATGGCTTTGGTTTCTAGGCGATCGCAAGCGTACTGTTCATCAAAGCGTGGTTTTACCTGCAAGCTAACCTTTATTTAGCCGCATCAAAAATCTGTTGGGCGGTTAGATTTAATTGGGGAAAGGTAGGTGATGCGTTCCCCGCAGGGGTTGCCGCAGGCATCGCCGTATTTCCCTGAAAAGGTGTCATTTGATATTCACCATCAACTAATTCGCATACAAAAATAGTAGGCTGTTTAGGATTACCGATGAACTTTCTGGCACCTAAGGCCGCATAATCAGCGATCCAATATTCGGTAATGCCCATTTCCTCATAGTTTGCAAACTTGTCGTAGTAATCATCGCGCCAATTAGTCGATACAACCTCAACCACCAAAGGCACAGATGCGGCTTGACTGACTGTTGATTGCTTTTGAAAAAGCGGTTCATTACTGAGATTATCCAGGTTTAATAACAATACATCGGGAGAATAAGCCGATTCGCCCGATGGGGTTTTGACGAGTGCAGTTTTAGGGATGGTGAAAGGAAAGTTTAAGCGATCAAACTCGACAGTTAGCTTACGGGCTATAAATCCCACAACTTTTTCATGTTCTCCACTTGCTGGTGGCATTTCAACAATTACTCCCTTGTGCAATTCATAGCGTTTGCCATCATTGGGATACCATTCGCTAAATTCATTGAAGGTGACTAATTTGGGCAACGCTTGAGTCATCATCTTACCTCCATAGATGTTTTACTTTACCAAAATCTTCGATGTTGACTTTTGACTCAAGCGTTTAATATTTGCCTAACCACAGTCAGCGCTGAGTAACTAACCCCAGCCGTCCCTTCACCGGGGTGGGTGGAGTCGCCGACTAACCAAAGATGGTTAATGGGTGTACGATTGGCAAAACCAAAGGGGCCGAAGGTGGGGATGCGTTGACCTATACCTCCCACGATACCGCGATCGCGTGCTGTGTAATTTGCAAAGGTTCGGGGTGTGGCGGCTTCCTGATGTACTATGGTTTCTGGTTTGAGGTAGAAGAATTTTGCTAGGCGAGCGATCGCATCTTCTGTATACTTCTGCTTGAGTTGAGCATAATTCTCTGCCTGCCACCACCTCAGTGGATCTACAAAGGACGAGGCAATAATTGTCGCTTTACCATCCGGGGCGCGACCATCTCCGGGATGGCTGACGGAGACAAATAGCGAATTATTTTCGCCAATTGGCCCATCGGCATTGTATAAAAATTGCAGATGCGGCGGACATTCTGGGGGAATGGCGCTAGCGTCTACGCCTAAATATATGACAAACGCCCCTGATGCTGGGGGTAATTTTTCTACTCGCTGTTTATAGCCCGATGGCGCTTGTTTGCCCAAAAGCTGCACGAGGTTTTGGACAGTGACATTAGCAACTATATGATCGGCAGTTTCTGTCCAGACTTCGCCGCTTTGCTGATTGCGAATCGTGACGGATGTAGCTTGGCTATTTTCGACGGTAATTTTTTCGACAGTGTGGCGCATCAACAACTTACCGCCATCTCTTTCTAAGGATTCTACCAGGCGATCGCTTAAAACTTGCATACTACCCTGGAGGTGAAATAATCCTTGGGGTAATTGGGATACACTTAACGCGGTGGCTGCATAAAGTAAAGCTGTCTCCGCTGCATTCACTTGCGAATACAACTTGAGTTGTAAATCTAAAAAAGTCCGCAAACGGCGATCGTTACCTAATCCATATAGCCGTAAAGCATCGCCGACGGTAAACAAAGTAAAGGGCACAGTAATTAATGTACTCGGACGTACCGCCTGAGTTAGCTGCCATAAATCCCATAAACTGCGTGGCGGTAGTACTGGATCGCGTCCTTGAAACTCCCAGCTAGCTTGAAATAAAGTCGCCAACAACTGCCAAAATGGTTCGCTACCAGGAAACTGTCGTTGACGTTCTTCTTTCCATTTCTCAGGGTCACGCCAGACGTTGATTGGTGTAAACTCACCAGGGAGATAAACAGCACAAGCCGGATCGCAAGGTGTCGCTTCAGGCAAATCTATTGCCAATTCTGAGAAAATCCGGTGATGAATCCCCCCAGCTTCCAATCCAGCTACTTGGGTTGCACCCACATCAAAAGTAAATCCTTTGCGTTTAAAAGTAGAAGCACAACCCCCAGGAACCAAGGCTTGATCGACAATTAAGACGCTGTAACCTCGATGGGCTAATAATGCGCCAGCAGTTAGCCCACCTATTCCCGCACCGACGACGATGACACGAGATGCTTTTTTGTCAAGAGATAGACTGGGCATTGAGACTTTAGTTTATATTTCTTAATATTATTCCTAATTTTAACAAAAGCAGGACTGTTCACGAGTAATGAGTAACAAGTAATGAGTAATGAGTAATACCTCTGTTCTTAAGTCAGAGGATTCAAGTATGGATTTATGTTTTGTTTCTTATCGTCCACCTGACGAGCCTTCATACCATATAAAGGGCAAAACTTATTACTTATTACTCATTACTCACTAACTGCGGCACGTTGGGCTTCGGTGAAGGATGAAGTATGAATTGGTATAAGGCGATCGCCGGTTTAACTTTGGGAATACTGAGATGAGTTCTCCCTAAGGAGTGATAAAAATGGCAGATAATCGTATCAGTGCTAATCTTTCCCTCGCAGATCGGGAAGTGGTGATGCAGGCTATAGCAACAATTCGCGAAAAGTTACCGTTTTTGGTAGATTTGACGACAGATGAGCGACGAACAATCTTGAAGATGGGTGATAAAAGTCGTGCTTTTGTCAGCAAGGCGTTGGAAGTGGCAACACAAAACCCGAATTTTTTACCCCGTTCTTTTGATTTAGAGGAGATGCGCCAGGATTTAGCGCTATATGAGGCGTTGTATCCAGTGCTGTTATCGCTGACGCAACTGCAAGAACTCGTGGATGATACCTGTATCGCAGCTGGTAGTGAAGCATATACAGCAGCTTTGGCAGTTTACAATTACGCCAAGGCTAGCGGTGATGTTGCTGGTTTAGATGCAGTCATAGATGAGATGGGACGCAGGTTCACCCGCAGTTCTAAGAAAAAGAAAGCTGCAACGACAGCTAGTTAAGACCTGATATAGCGGTTTTCAGACTGGTGAGGTACAGTTTTAAATCGCAAAGCCTGTAGGGGCGGGGTTTCCCCGCCTTCGGTTGTATTGCATCCAAGTGAGAACCGCTATAGAGCTGATTATTGCTCCCCATTTATCAACACGTTGAGTCATTATAGATTGCGCTTTAGGGCACGGCATTGCCGTGCCCTTACCCATGTGTTGGTATCATGACTAACTTGAAATACTATCAAAGTTTGAGGCTAAAGCTTGAGGTTCTGAGACTGAAGCTTGAGGCTTTGAGGCTGAAGCTTGAGGCTTTGAGGCTGAAGCTTGAGGTTCTGAGGCTGAAGCTTGAGGCTTTGGGGCTGAAGCTTGAGGTTCTGAAGCTGAAGCTTGAAGCTTTGAGGCTGACACTTGAGGTTCAGAAGCTGACGGTTGAGGTTCTGAGGCTGAAACTTGAGGTTCTGAAGCTGAAGCTTGAGCCTTTTAAGTATAAATCACAAAATTTACTGATGAGTTTTCGTAAAATTACCAACAAATATTGTTTAAATATATTGGCTAACTATATCTACTAACAAAACACAACAGCTATGAGCAGCCAACCTGGAATTCTCATCAAGCAGCCTGTTTCCTTCTTAACCAAGCGCCTTAATGTTAACTTCGGAAGTGGCTTCACAGCACTAAGCAAAGCTGTAGTAAATGGGTTGACTGGTAATGTTAGCAACGTCCCTGAAAATTTGGTAGAGATGGGTGCAGCAGTTGGCTTGGCTAAAGAACCGGGAGAAATAGCTTGGCTGCTGATTTTTCGTTCTTTAATTCAAGCAATGGCTAGTTTAGTAGATGATAATCAGGATTTACTGAAAAAAGTCGATAACAATGAAATTGAGATTATAGTTAAACACCGTTTAGAAAATTGCCTACAAAATCTGGAAGCCACAGAATTAACAATTAATAGCAACTTTTTTGCTCATCCTGAAGAATTAGCGATTGTTGCAGCCATTAAAGAACCTTTTTATCAGTGGTTAGAAAATTTTGTAGAAACTTCTGCACAGGCTGAAGCAATTAGTAATCGGCTTTCCAAAGAGTTTGTGTATTCACTCCATGAAGAATGGAAAAAAAATAGCGCTAGTTATGCAGTTTTGCAAAATGAACTAAATACCCCTTTTATTAAAGCAGGTGAAAGAGAACAAGCTTGGCAACGATACTCTACATGGTTGCAAAAACAAATTAATGAACGGATGTTTTCTGAAGCCTTTAGCCTTGAACAGGTGTATGTTCCCCTCCGCGCTTACTATGAACGCAAAATTGAAGGTGAAGATGATGATGATTTTACCAGTGCAGGAAGACAGAATTATAAACAAGATAAAAAAACTGAAAGAATTGTTGTTGATTTACAAGCAGAACTGCAAACTTGGTTAGATCAAGCTGATAAAAATGATGCTATCCGAGTAATTAGTGGTGGGCCAGGAAGCGGTAAATCTTCCTTTTCTAAAGTTTTTGCAGCTACACAGGCAAAGCTAGGCAAAATTTCAGTTTTATTTATTCCTCTGCACCTATTCGATCCAGAAGATGATTTAGTTAATGGCATTGACAAGTTTATTAATGACCTGCGTGATATTCCTCTACCACCTAATCCTTTGGATAAAGAAAACAAAGTAGAAAAATTACTAATTATTTTTGACGGTTTAGATGAATTAGCCATGCAGGGCAAAATGGGAGAGGAAGTTGCCCAGAAGTTTGTGCGTGAAGTACAAAGACAAGTCCATGCATTTAATCATGTTCAAACTCGCTTGGAGGTTTTAATTAGTGGTCGAGAATTGGTTATACAAAAAAATCAAAGCGATTTTCGTAAACCCAAGCAAATCCTTCATGTTCTTCCCTATTTTGTAGATAAGGAAGAAAGACAGCAGAATAATTACATCGATACTCAAAAATTATTAGCGCAAGACCAACGGCAGTTTTGGTGGCGTAAATATGGTAAAGCTAGCGGTTATATCTATGACCACTTACCTCCACAATTAAATAAAAGTCATCTAAAGGAAATTACGTCCCAGCCGTTATTAAATTACTTGGTTGCTTTGAGTTTGGTTCGCGGTGCAATTAAATTTTCGGCGGATAGCAACCTCAATGAAATTTATGCAGATTTACTCACAGCAGTTTATCAACGAGTTTGGGCTAATGATAACCCAGTAATTAAGGGAGTTACAGAAAAAGATTTTGTTCGCATCCTGGAAAGTATCGCTGTCGCTGCTTGGCATGGAGGAGATATCAGAGTAACGACAGTTTCAGAAATTGAAAAAAATTGTGACAGCAACATTCTGGAACGAATATTGAATATATTTAAGCAAGATAAAAAAGCTAGCTTGACTCGTCTCTTAACTGCCTTCTATTTCCGGCAACATGGCTTAAAAGGTCGTGAGGAGACTTTTGAATTTACACACAAAAGCTTTGGTGAATATTTAACAGCAAGACGTATTGTGAAAGAATTAAAACTCATCAATAACCAGCTAAAAGCTAACCAAGAAGATTCAGATTATGGATGGAATAAGCTACAAGCTTTAGAACGCTGGGCAAAGTTATGCGGTTCAACCGCTATGGATGAGTATATTTTCAACTTTATTGTGGATGAAATTCGGTTGCTGAAGGATAAGGATAAGGCTGATGTTAGTGAATGGCAGGAGACAATGTGTGATTTGATTAGTTATATGCTAAAAAATGGAATGCCGATGGAGAAATTGCAGTTACCCACTTTTCAGGAAGCAAATCGGCAAGCACGTAATGCAGAAGAGGCATTGTTAGCTGTTTTGAATGCTTGTGCTAGGGCGACAAAAAAGGTTTCTCACATTAAATGGCCTTCTCCTGAGACTTTTGGTAATTGGATTTCTCGCCTGCGTGGGCAAAGAGTTGATCGTTATAGTGATGTTTTTTGCTTAAATTGCTTAAGTTTTTTAGATTTGCAAAACTGTGTTTTCCTCTACCAAGATTTTTTTGGGGCGAATCTTCAAGGAGCTATTCTTACAGAGGCAAATCTTCAAGGGGCTATTCTTACAAAGGCGAATCTTCAAGGAACGAATCTTCAAGGGGCGAATCTTCAACGGGCTATTCTTACAGAGACGATTTTTACAGGGGCGAATCTTCAACGGGCGATTTTTACAGGGGCGAATCTTCAACGGACTATTCTTGAACGGGCGAATCTTCAACGGACTATTCTTGAACGGGCGAATCTTCAAGGGGCAATTCTTGAAGGGGCGAATCTTCAAAAGGCGAATCTTCAAGGGGCGAATCTTCAAGGGGCAATTCTTAAAGGGGTGATTTTTGAACGGGCGAATCTTCAAGGGGCGAATCTTCAAGGGGCGAATCTTCAAGGGGCGAATCTTCAAGAGGCGAATCTTCAAGAGACGAATCTTAAAGTGGCAATTCTCAAAGGGGCAATTCTCAAAGGGGCAATTCTCAAAGGGGCAATTCTTGAAGGAGCAAATGTTCGCGGCACAATTCTGGAAGGCAAAATCTAAATCCACTCAATACCCTGTGCAGCCAAATATTTCCTCGCCGGCTCCAAAGCCTCTTTCCTCAGAACAATCTTTAGATCTGGCTTAGTGAGATATAGACGAAACCTCTGCACAAACAATTGGTTAGCCGGCTCAATTTTCCTAATCGCACTCCAAGGAATCAACAACGGCGGAAGCCCAAAGTTAAACAAAGGAAAAATACTCAAATACAGCCCTTGGGGAGTGACACCAATATTTAAACTTCCTTTGTAATACGCCATACCCACAGAACCATATTCAAAGCGTGAGAGATTTGCTGGTGCTGGTTCATTAGTGCTGTAAAGGTTTGCCAACTTCTTCCAATCAACGCTGAGTACGAAAATCAAAATTACCGAGAACAAGATAGATCCAGCGATCAGTATCAGAAGACTGTTTTGTTGCATTTGTTTGTTAAGGATGTTCGCGTAGCGTCTCCGCAGGAGAAGGATGAAGTATAAAATTAACCCACTAATAAAAAAATTGGTGATGAATAAAGAAAAATTTTATTTTTTCACCAACTAGAACACCAATTCAGTATTCAGCAAACCGTAGTAGATCATAGTAAGTCGGCGAGAAAAAAACAACTATGTAACGAAAAGTAAAATCCCTGTTTTTGGCTCGTAGTTGCGCTGTCTTCGAAGACAGCGCACTACAAACCAGTGATGATTTTTGGTGCTGATATACTTAAACCTTCGGGTGGGCACCACGAGATCTTTCGTTCAAACCCTGATGATAACTGGTGCCCAACGCCAGTTGCTTTAAGCCGGCGGCAGTCCGCACAACGGGGGGAACCCCCGCAAGCGGCTGCCTTGGAAACCCGTCCAACGCACTGGCTCCCCTACAAAAATTTTTCACTTTTACCCAAACAAAATTCCAGTTTAAAATGCTAGACCTTTCAGTATTGGGATAATTTGGTAATTCTAGGGTATCCGTAGATGTATCCTAACCGAGGTATTGCTTGTGTAGAGGAAAGCTTTAAATAAATACTCTTTGTGCCGTGATGCGTAAGCAAAAGGCACAATTGTTTCTACGTTGTCCATAAATAAATGGGGCTTGTATCCTTTTCTTCTTCGGTCAACTATTAAGTCATAGATAAGATAGAGAAGTAAAGAAGCTCTCCTCTTCACCACCAATAACTACCAATGACATCAACCCTGCTAAAATTTCCGCGTCTCAATGCTCCAACGCTGCACCAGTTACCCAATGGTTTGACAATAGTAGTGGAGCAAATGCCGATTGATGCCGTTAACCTGAGTTTGTGGATTAAAGTTGGCTCGGCGGTAGAATCGGATACCATTAATGGCATGGCTCACTTTTTAGAGCACATGATTTTTAAGGGCACAGAACGCCTAGCTAGTGGCGAGTTTGAACGCCGGATTGAAGAACGGGGAGCCGTTACTAATGCCGCTACTAGCCAAGATTATACTCACTACTATATAACTGCGGCTCCCAAGGACTTTGCCGAGCTTGCCCCGCTACAACTAGATGTAGTATTGAATCCCAGTATTGAGGATAATGCTTTTGAACGCGAACGCTTGGTAGTACTAGAAGAAATTAAGCGTTCCGAAGATAATCCCCAGCGTCGGACTTTTCGGCGGGCGATGGAAATGGCGTTTGAACGCTTACCTTATCGCCGTCCAGTATTGGGGCCAGAATCGGTAATTTCCCAACTCCAACCCCAACAAATGCGAGATTTCCACGGGAGTTTGTATCAACCCCAGTCAATTACGGCTGTGGCTGTAGGTAATTTACCCACAGCAGAATTAATTGATATTGTGGCCCAAGGAATTACTGAAGCTACTAAGACTAAAGAATTACAACTCACCACTCAGCACGCACTACCTCATCCCGAACCTGCGTTTACAGAAATTGTCCGTCAAGAATTTATTGATGAAAGTCTCCAGCAAGCACGATTAGTAATGGTGTGGCGAGTGCCAGGGTTGCAATATCTCCATCAAACTTATGCACTGGATGTTTTAGCAGGAGTTTTAGCGCACGGACGAACATCAAGACTGGTGCATGATTTGCGGGAAGAACGAAGCCTAGTGTCTTCGATTTCTGTGAGTAATATGAGTCATCAACTGCAAGGGACGTTTTTGATGTCGGCTAAATGTGCAGTAGAAAACTTACAGGAAGTAGAAGAAGCGATCGCACAACACATCCGGATTTTACACACAGAACTGGTGAAAGAATCGGAAATTGCCCGTGTACGGCGACGTGTAGCCAACAGATTTATTTTTGGCAATGAAACACCAAGCGATCGCGCCGGCTTGTATGGTTACTATCAGTCCATGCTAGGAGATTTAGAACCAGCCTTTAACTACCCTGCGAATATTCAAGCCCAAGAAGCAACCGACTTGATGCAAGCCGCCCAACAGTATCTTTCTCCCGATGCTTATGGTGTAGTTGTCCTCAAGCCAGCATAGGGGATGGGACAAGGGGGACAAGGAGGAGAAAAGACAATTGTACAGACGCGATGAATCGCGTCTCTGACAAATGACAAATACGATTTGGAATGAAATCGATGCTCATATTAGCCAGGTGACTGGCGAAAAATTTCAGAGTCAGCAAAAGCGTTCTGTGAGTGGTGGCTGTATTAACCAGGGCTATGCTGTCTCTGATTCTCAACTTACCTACTTTGTCAAACTGAATCAAGCATCCCAAGTGGCTATGTTTGAGGCTGAGGCGCTGGGTTTGGAGGAAATGCTGACTACAGCTAGTATTCGCGTTCCGCAACCCTTGTGCTGGGGTACAGATGATAATTCTAGCTACATTGTGTTGGAGTGGTTGGAAATAGGCGGAGGTAACATCAAATCGTGGGAAGAAATGGGACGGAAGCTAGCAGAAATGCATAAAGCGACTAGTAGTCAAGGTTTTGGTTGGAAAATTAACAATACTATTGGTTCCACACCCCAAATTAATACTTGGACAGCAGACTGGGCAGAATTTTATGCTAAACACCGCTTGGGTTATCAATTTCAGTTAGCTAGGCGAAAGGGAGGTAATTTTCCCAAACAAGACAAGTTATTAGCCGCTATCCCAGAACTATTAGCAGATCATCAGGTGGAACCGTCCTTAGTACATGGCGATTTATGGGGCGGAAACGCTGGGTGTACGGTGTCTTTTGAACCAGTGATATTCGATCCAGCAACTTATTTTGGCGATCGCGAAGTTGATATCGCCATGACAGAATTATTTGGTGGTTTCCCAACCGCTTTTCATCAAGGTTATAACGAAGTGTTTCCTTTAGATGCCGGATATGAGCAGAGAAAAACGCTTTATAACCTATATCACATTCTCAATCACTTCAATTTATTCGGTGGTGGTTATGGTTCTCAAGCGAATCGAATGATTGACCAAATTTTGCGTTAAATTTGCTTTATATATCGCGTTTTTCGTTTAAAATCAGGCGCTCGCTAATTTTAGTTTCTGTAGTGTTAGCGGGTTGAGAATTATCCCTATTCTAGAAATACCACGTGATCGCCAAACTTAGCTGCCAGTTTCTGATCATAAGTCAGCACCTGAGTATCAGATTGAATTGCTGCTGCCACGAATAACGTATCGTAGAACGAATGACTTGACTCGACTGCTAGTTTTAGAGCCATATCCCGAATTTGAGAACTAAAAATCATCACATCTACCAATGCTTCCGCATCTTGCAGAGCATCTAAACCTATTTGCAACGGTAGTTGCCGAAATTGTATCCATTGCCAAATCACATTACCCAACTCGGCAAACAACGAATCAGGCACCACAATCTGATCTACAGTTTCTAAAGCTGCGATCGCTTGTTCATACTTGTCCTCCACGTGTAAGAGCGCATAAGCAAACACCATCGTATCAATCACCATCAGAGTCGTCCTTCTGATTTCCAAGCCTGCACCTGGCTTTCTGGTTCCATCGGTAACGCCTCTGCCCGTTGACGAATACGAGCAAGCACTTCATCACGTTGCCCATAGCGTTTTTGCAACAAATCGCGGACTTCTTGCTCCATCGAAATCCCCTTTTGTCCCGCCAAGCGTTTAATCCGCTCGACTAACTCATCAGATATATTACGAATGGTAATTGTTGCCATACTGCCTCAATAACTAGTGCTAGTCTACTAGTGAATCATGACTTTATGCTAGCACTTTGCTGGCATTCGAGTAGCCTAGAAAATTCGTTTGCCCAAAGCCACATCTCTATCTGGCTGGATTAAAACCACTTCCCCATCATCAAAAACCACACCTAAAACCAAAACTTCAGACATAAAATCTGCAATTTGGCGAGGTGGGAAGTTGGTCACAGCTAATATTAATTTGTTGAGTAAATTTTCTGGCTGATAAAGTTTAGTAACCGACATTCCGCACTTCAACTTGTCATATATTAATACTTCAAAAAATATTACCAAATAAGGATAATTTTATTAAGTATTAATACTGAGTTTTATTGGTAGTTATGCGATCGCTATCTAACCATTATTTGCCACATATTGGTAATCATAGTGTGCTACAAAATGAAGTGCGGAATGTGGGTAGTAATTTGGGCACTAGATTTTTTAATGCCCAAATCACCAAAGTCTATCCAAAGTTTATAAGCAGGTTTTCTTGCTGTGGTAAAATCTGCCACTTGCATAACTTTACCAACACGAATTTCAACTTTTTCAAAGTCGTCATATGTGATTTGTTGCATTAATTTTGTCATTTGTCATTCTTACAAAGTTCTGAGCGGAGGTTTCCTCCGCTCAACGCCAGTTCGTTCAAGTCGGGAAACCCGCCCACACGACTGGCTCGACTTTGCGCTTTGGCATTTCTCCTCTGCGTCCTCATCCTCCTTATCTCCCCATTACCAATTAACAATTACCCATTACCAATCCCAAATTCCCCTTCACTTCCCTATCAACTTCACTAAACCAATCCCACCAAAATAAAGCCCTAGAACTGCGCCTGCTAACAAACTTTGGGTAAGGGGGTCGGTAGAAGGCGTGAGGACAGCACCTAAAACTACTGCACCCATAATTACGTAACGCCAACCAGAAAACATTTGTTTGGAAGAAATAATTCCTAAAGCACCAAGTAATAGTTGAATCACAGGAATTTGAAATGCTAAACCTGTGCTAAATAATAGCAACAACACAAATTCAAAATACTTTTCAATTGACCAAAGTTGTTCTACTACATCTGCACCGTAACTAATAAAGAAATTCAAAGCAGCGGGGATGAGGAGAAAATATGCAAACACTAACCCAGCCGCAAATAGGACACTTGAACCCAAAACTACAGGCCCTAATAAGCGGCGTTCACGGCGAGTTAGACCAGGAAGAACGAACTGGATAATTTGGTAAAG
Source organism: Aulosira sp. DedQUE10 (assembly GCA_034530935.1). Classification (GTDB taxonomy): domain Bacteria; phylum Cyanobacteriota; class Cyanobacteriia; order Cyanobacteriales; family Nostocaceae; genus Aulosira. Next base: position 68,883 of record JAVRCF010000031.1, read on the forward strand.
AATGAAGGGAGTAGAAAGTACTAAGCCGCTGTAGGCTGCGACTTTCAAAGAAACAAAGAAATATTCCCCAGGTGCAAGTTGGAGAAATTTTACTCCTTGTGCTGGAACTTCTAATAGCTGCACAATCGGCCTGACGTTTAAGAAACAGCCTACAACACCTATAGCAACAGCAATTAGCGCATAGAAAATCCGTAAGCGCAACTCCTCCAGGTGGTCGAAAAATGACATTTCAACTTCATCTGGTAACTCATCAAGCGGATCAACCTCAGAGTCCTCATCTACTTCTACGTTGATATCGGATGAAGTTGTAGCTGATACATCTGGGGATTTTTCCGGTGAATCAGACTGCGTTTCCGTGTCTAAGTTTTGTGGCGACATAATTTAGCAATTAGGCAACATTTGCTAACTATTTTACTGGGGAAGCAGTCAGGAAGAATTTTTCAAGGGTCAAGGGTTAAGGAACAAGGGTGATTAGTTATTTCTTCCTAGTCCCCCTTGCCGCCCTCTTCTGCCCTCTCAATCACTGCGTTGGCAATTTTGGGTGTTCGCTGGAGTATTGTCCGACTAGTCCAGAAATTTCTGGGTTGTACAGTCGCAAATAATTCCAATAGTTACCCAATACTTGACGCACGTAATTTTTGGTTTCATCAAAGGGAATTTTTTCGACAAATTCATCTGGGTCTTGTGTGGCCAGGTTTTGTACCCATTTGGAAACGTTGCCTGGCCCCGCGTTGTAACTGGCGATCGCTAACAGGGAGTTATTGCTATATTGCTGATGGGTATGATTCAAATACCAAGTCCCCAGCATTATATTGTCGTCAGGATTGTCTAGTTTCAAGGTTTTGCTATCGACTTTGATTTGTGGGGCAATCCATTGGGCGGTGCTGGGTAATACCTGCATTAAGCCCATCGCGTTGGCGACGGATTTGGCGTTGGCTTCAAAGCGCGACTCTTGACGAATCAAAGCAGTTACTAGCAAGGGATTGAGTTGACGTTCCTTAGACCATTTTTCAATCTCTGGAAGATAAGGAAAGGGATAACGGGCTTGCCAGTAAGTGATCTGTTTGCTGAGAGTTTGATATTGAGCTTGTTCTTCTGGGATTTCTCGGTCTTCTAATTTAGAAATTGTGTCAATTCCTAATTTATTTTCGCCTCTTGCCAGTTGCATTAAGCCTTCAGTGAATTGTTCTGCTACTGTAGGCTGGTCTTTATTTTGAAATTCAGCTTCCCACTGCAACCAAGCATCTCGGTCTTGTCCTAGCAAATACAATTCTTTGAATGTGTCTGAACCAGCTGGCGGGACAGGACGCTGGGGTGGGACGACTTCCGGCTGCATTTGACGCACGGTATTAAAGTTACCGACATTCAACCCCAAGATAGCTGCCGATCGCCAGGCATAATAAGAGTAAGGAAACTGACTAATTACATATTCATAAGCGGTTTTCGCTTCTTGCTGTTTCCCTAATTGAGTTGCCCATTTACCTACCCAAAAACCTGCTCTGGGAGCCAAAATACTGGTGGGGTTGTTGGTGGTGATTGGTTCTGCCCATTGCCATGCACCTACATAATCTTTAGCTGTGGCTTTTTCTTGGGCAATTTTCCAGCGATATTCTGCCGCCTCATCGGAATTTCCATATTTGGAGATAAGTAATTGCCAAGACTGAGCAGCTGATTTATTATCTTTGAGGGTTTGGAATATTTTGGCTTTTTCTACTAGTGCTTGACTTGCGACATTCGGAAATTTAGCGATCGCTTGGTCAAGATAAGGTAATGCATCTTTACGGGTTTTAGCCATTTCTGCTAAACGCAGGAACGCCGTCCCACTTTCTGGGGCTTCGGGAAATTGTTGTACTAGTTGTTTATAAATTGCGTTAGCGGAGCTTACCGTAGGTATCGCTTTGTCTGGTTCTTTACCTGCCACTTGCAAACCGCGTCCAGCACGGTAGAGGCTGCGGGGTGTCTTGGGTGCTTTGGCGTAAGCTTTTGCAGCTTGCTCAAATTGATTGTTTGTCCAGTAAGCTGTACCGATAATTTCCCAATCTTCGGGTTTGAGATTGGACTCCTTGGCTAAGTCATCCAACACGCCAACAGTTCCTGGTTGATCGGCAGCGTATTCTGCCAACTTTAACTGCAATTGTGGCTGGTTGGGATTTGTTTCTAAGCGCTTGCGGATAATTTCCCAGGTTAAGGGATGGGAGGGAAATTGCGCGATCGCGAGATCCTGTTGTTTTGGTTGGGCAATTAAATAGATGGCTTTAACTGCGCCTGCTGTTTTAGGATACTGTTTCAGCACTTTTTGCCGCAAATCTGAGGCTTTGCCATCTTCACCCAGCATATCCTGCGCCTGCGCCTGTTTCAGTAATACGTAGGGGGCGAGGATGGGATAGTCTTTGTCTAGCCCTTGCAGTAAAACTAGCGCTTTTTTCGCTTGCGTTCTTTCAATGTAATCACTAGCCAAGAGATAACGCGCCCGTTCTCGGTCTGTTGAACGGGAATTTTCGGCAATTTCTGCTAATTTCGCGGCTCGTTCTGGCAGAGATTGTGATACCAGTGGATAAACGGCTGATTTGGCTTTGCTGGCTTCTGATATCTGTTCAGTTTTATCATTGCCATATTTGAGCCATTGCCCCACGGATTTTCCAATCTCAGGTGCGGAAACCATTGCCCCGGCTAAGAAGGCACACAGTCCAGCACCAGCAATGACAGGAATTGGATTTTTTTTAAGCTGCTTCAGCATGAATACCCGCTGAAATTTTCAGATGAAGTCTTTGAAACTTTAACATTACTCGCGGTCAGTGTTGCCACTTTTTAATTTTTGATTTTTAACTCTTCCCTACGGGACGCTACGCGTAGCTTGCTTCCACTTAGTGGTACGGCTACGCTCACGGTTAACTTGATGAGCTAAGCTGCAAAGCTACTGATTCTAAATTTGTCCTGAGTTTCAGCTCATTAGCGATCCCATCAAATTTATCTTTCAGTATAGGATAGGCTAATTTCAGCGAATATTTGGCAATTAAATACACTTAATAAAAGTTAATTTTTATAGGACTTACGCAAGTGTCATATTGTTTGCGTTTAGGTTGTCAAAAGTCAAAAGGAGCCAGTGCGTTGCGGAGAGAAGTTTGAGCGGAGGTTTCCTCCGATCAAAGCTTCGGAAGGTTCCCTCCGTTGTAGCAACTGGCTCTCAAGAGTCCAAAAAACCTTAATTTTTGAGAGCCAGTCGCTTCTCCCTTGGCGCTAGCCTCTCCCTTTGGGAGAAGGGGAGACGCTACGCGAACAAGTCGGGAAACCCGCCCACAGCGCTGGCTCCCCTTTACCCTTGACTCTTTACTCTTATACCAGAAGATAGATGTGCCAGTTGCGTAAGTCCTGTTTTATTCTTTGCCTGCTTTCAATTTTCTGTGAATCCGCTAATTTTTCACCTGTATCCTATTTGATGCGTGAATTCTCAAGGGGTTCTTAACTGTAACTTAATTGTTGGACATAACTACCCATTAATACCCGTTCTTGGGTAACTATTTTATATTTGTTTGGTCTTTATTGGGTTTTCATTACTTAGAATATGGTCTATTTTTGGTTATAGTAAGACCATGCAATCAAACAAAAAAAATGCCAAAAAGAGATAGATGGTTTAAGGTCTTGCTCACTCAGCAAGAATTAGACAAGCTTCAAACATACGCAGATAAGCAAGGCTGGAATATGTCTCAAGCCTTTAGAGAATGGATTAAGGAGTTACCATGCTACTCGGATTCAAAACTGAATTGAAACTGAATAATCAGCAGCGCATAGCATTGATAAAGCATTGTGGTGTAGCTCGCCATGCTTGGAATTGGGGACTTTGTTTGACCAAACAAATACTCGACCACAACAAACAAAGTCCCGATGACAAAATTAAATTTCCTAGTGCTATTGACCTTCATAAATGGTTAGTAGCATTAGTAAAGGCTGAAAACGAATGGTATTACGAATGCTCAAAAAGTACACCACAGCAAGCACTATGCGCTTTGCGTGAAGCTTGGAAACGATGCTTTAACAAAATTGCTGGTGTTCCCAATTTCAAGAAAAAAGGTAAACGTGACTCTTTTACCTTGGAAGGTACAGTCAAAATCTTGGACAGTAACAAGATTCAAGTGCCTGTGATTGGTGTTCTCAAGACTTATGAGCGATTACCACAGGTATTAACTAAATCTGTCACAATTAGCCGCCAAGCTGATAGATGGTTTATCAGTTTTCGGTTTGATGTTAATCCTGAATCCATTGAATATGAAGATACTTGGTTTTATCCAGGAAACTCTGTTGTCAGCGTTGACCTTGGCGTTAAAGCATTGGCTACTCTTAGTACTGGTGAGGTAATTCTAGGTGCTAAATCTTACAAGAACAAGAGCAAAAAATTGTCTAGAATGCAATGGTTGAACCGCCATAAAATTATCGGTTCAAATAACTCGAAGAAAGCGCAGATGCTCCTAGCTAGATTGCATAGAAAGATTGCCAACATCAGAAAAGATACATTACATAAACTCACGAATCTACTGGCTAAGAACCACGGCACAGTAGTGATTGAAGACCTTAATGTATCAGGCATGATGGCTAATCATAAACTGGCGGCATCGATTGCTGATATGGGTTTTTATGAGTTTCGCCGTCAATTAACTTACAAGTGTGAGTTGTATGGTTCTAAGCTTGTCGTTGTAGACCGATGGTTTCCGAGTTCTAAGACCTGCTCTAATTGTGGAACCAAAAAACAAACACTCACGCTTGATGAGCGAGTGTTTGAATGTAGTCATTGCGGATTCAGTTTAGACAGAGACTTGAACGCAGCAATTAATTTGAGCCACTGCGTTGCCGGGGTTCCAAGAGTTGTAGCAAGTGGCGTGAGCAAAGCTGTCAGTTAGACAGTGTTAGCCTGTGGACTAGGTGAAGCCGACTTCTCTAGGATGAAGCAGGAAGTAAACACCAAAGTCCTTCATATGTATATTGATGGGTCGCTTTGGGTAAGTTTTATGTAACGGATAACAATGCAATTAAAATTACAGCCAACCACTTTTCAAACAACTTCTAAGCAAAAGTTGTTGCCCAGCTCCCCGACTTCTTCAACAAGTCGGGGATCTAAATCCAGTTTAAGTAAGAGATTTTTTCAAAATTTGTAATGTTATTATTTGGTGATAATTCGTTCATTAGTTTAACAAGAAAATTATTTTAAGTTTTTGGTAATTATTGATTTAGGGATTTTGTATTAATTGATTAATGACTACTTAATTATATTTAAATCAATTAACACGCCTTATCTATGACAGATAACATTTTTAGAGTTGTGATATGTTCATTTGGATGCTCACAGAGAAATAAGTGTCAAGTTAAAGTCAATCTTAATAATTATAAAATTAAACCGAAAATACTGCTAATTTCTCTTCTGAGATAAGCCTATAATCTATTCTGCCTCAGGGATATATACACTTAAGATTGATATTAATCATTAAAATGTTTCTTAAGTAAGAGACAAATATCACACAATTTGTTTTAATGTTTGATCTATATATAAAAATAAAAAAATTAAGCTGCTGGTAATAAAACATCTGAAAATTTTAGATTTAGTTTATGTCCTGCGGTAGAAAATTTCTCTGTCAGTACAACAGTTAACCGCCAAATTAGGAGGTTCTATGAGACAGAAAACTGTCGGCATTGATGGAAACAACCATCACAGTTGCCTTTGAAGCAGATTGAGGAGTTACTGTACTCCTAGTGCAGATACTTTTAAAAATGAGGAGCTGAGACTGTGACTTGGGAAGCAAAGGTAAATACTCCCGCCGCTAAAATTTTTTTAGCTAACAACGATGCCCAAACGCGCGATAGCGGAGCGCTGCCGCCTACGGCAGATCGCTTGCAACATCTGTTGAGCCAACGGTATGAAGTGCAGGTAGTAGATGGGATAGATGCTTTAACTACAATCCAACAACAACAGCCACCTCCGGACTTGGTGATCGCGGATGTGGTTTTAGCAGGAAGCAATGATTGGGAGTGGTTGCGATCGCTCCGTTCAAATCCACAAACGCAAGATTTAACTGTATTTTTGTTGTCAGCACAAGCTGAAGAAGAGATTTGTGCAGCAGCACTAGCGGCTGGTGCTGATGACTATCTCAGCCAACCATTTTCAGACTATCAATTTTTGGCACGGATTGAAGTCAATTTGAAGATGCGCCAAGTGCGTCAAGCTACCGTAATCCGCCAGCAGGAATTAGCAGCTGAGTTAGCCACCACAAAACAGGAAGTTACCAACATTTTAGAAAGCATGACTGATGCTTTCTATACCCTAGATCGCGATTGGTGTTTGACCTATATTAACGGAGGCGGAGAGAGCGTCTTTGGTAAATCTCGCCATGAACTGCTGGGTAAAAATCTCTGGGAGTTATATCCAGCATTAGTTACACAAATTTATCCGCACTATCATAGAGCCATTACAGAAGGCGTGCCGATTAACTTTGAGTTTTACTATCAACCTTGTGATTTTTGGTACGATATCCACGTTTACCCTTCAGAAGCGGGAATATCAGTTTATTTTCACAATATCAGCGAAAAGCAAATGGCGCTACGCGATCGCCAGCAGGCAGAATGGGCAAAGCAAAAAAGTGAAACTGTACTCAATGCCTTTTTAGCTAGTTCCCCCTCAGCTTTGGCTTTTTTGGATCGCGACTTCCGTTATGTTCATGCTAATGAAGCACTAGCGGCGATGAATGGCATTCCTGTGAGCGAACATATAGGACGCACATTATCAGAAGTGCTACCTGAGAGAGCATCCCAAATTACACCCATTTTGGAGCAGGTGATTCAGAGCCAAGAACCTGTGTTAAATCAGGAAATTAGTCAGGAAATCAATTCCGCAGGCGACTTGCGACACACTTTAGTGAGTTACTACCCTGTTTGTTTATCTGATGGCTATTTACTGGGAGTTGGAATTACCGCCATAGATATCACTCGGATCAAGCAAGTTGAGCAAGCATTGCGGGAGAGTGAAGTAAGTCTGAGGTTAGCTAATGAGCGTTTTGAGTTAGCGGCCAAAGCCGTTAATTGTCTAATATATGACTGGGATATTCAGCATGATACTGTTGAGAGAACCGAGGGAATAACCCGAATTTTGGGCTATTCCCTAGCGGACACCCAACCCACCGGCGAGTGGTGGCGTGAACTAGTGCATCCAGAAGATTTGCCCCATGTGCAAGCACAAACTGTGGCTGCTTGGGCAAATAATCAAGACCGCTTTGCTGTTGAGTATCGAGTTCGCAACTCCGATAACCAGTATATCAATGTACTCGATCAAGGAATTGTCGTAGAGTGGGGGGCTGATGGACAGCCAACACGTGTAGTTGGTAGTACCACAGATATTAGCGAAAAGCAAACGGCGCTACGCAAACGCCGACAAGCAGAAGCAGCGGTGCAAGCTAGCGAGGAAAGGCTGCGAAGTTTTTTTGAAGCGAACTTAGTAGGTATTATTTTTGGCGATGAAGACGGTAGCATTTTAGAAGCCAATCAGGAGTTTTTGCGGATTGTTGGTTATACCCGCGCCGACTTGCAAACAGGTCAACTCAGATGGGCTGATATTACACCACCAGAATACTTTGATCAAGATGAATTAGGTATCGCCGAAGCCAAGGTTAAGGGAGTTTGTACCCCCTATGAGAAAGAATTTATTCGTAAAGATGGTTCCCGTGTGCCAGTGGTAGTTGGCTACTCTCTATTACGTGAATCACGGCAGCAGTCAGTGGCTTTTATTCTGGATATTAGTAGTCGCAAACAAACCGAGAGAGCGCTATACCAAAGTGAAGCACGATTTCAGGCTTTTATGGACAACAGTCCAGCTGCCGCCTGGATTACTGATGCTCAAGGAAAAATAGTTTACTTGAGTCCTACGTACTCTAAAACATTCAAATTATTAACCGACGACGCGATCGGTAAAACCATTTTCGATCTCTACCCGGCTGACATTGCGGAGAAATTTCTCGACAATATTAAAAAGGTAGCCCAGACAAATCAAGTAGTTGAGGCGATTGAGTTAGCCCCGCTGCCAGATGAAACAATGGGCGACTTTTTAGTATATAAATTTCCCATTGCCGATTCCTCTGGGCAACGCCTAGTAGGAGGAGTTGCAGTTGATATTACCGAACGTGAACGGGCACTGCGAGAACGCCAGCAAGCAGAACAAGCACTACAAAAGCATAGCGATCGCCTTAAGTTGCTCTCGGAAACAGCCAGCGATTTGCTCTCAACTGAGCATCCTCTAGAGTTAATGAACGATTTGTTCGCCAAACTTTCAGAGCAGATGGATTTACAGTTGTATTTAAACTATCTCATCGATACACAGGACAATCGGCAAAAATTGCGGTTGAAGTCGTGGAGTGGGATTGATGAACAGACAGTGCAATCGATAGAATGGCTGGAAATTGGTGAAGCAGTTTGCGGATTAGTAGCACAGACACATCGTCAAATTATTGTCAATAATGTGCAGCATTCCACCCATCCCAATACTCGTATGCTCTGCAATTTGAATATTACAGCTTATGCAGCTCAGCCGTTAATTGCTCGCGGCAAGTTACTTGGTGTACTGTCTTTTGGCAGCCGCACCCGCACTCACTTTACCCCAGAAGAGATAGCGCTGCTGCAAGCAACTTCTGACCAAATAGCGATCGCTCTCGAACGTGCTGAACTTGTGGCTTCATTGCAGCAGCAGACAGAGCAATTAATTCAAGCTAACCGCATCAAAGATGAATTCTTAGCAGTCCTCTCCCACGAACTACGTACACCACTTAACCCCATCTTAGGATGGTCGCATCTGTTGCGGACTCAAAATTATGATCGGGCAACTACACATCGCGCCTTAGAAACCATTGAGCGCAATGCTAAACTGCAAACTGAACTAATTGAAGACTTGCTGGATGTCTCTCGCATCCTCCAAGGTAAGCTGAGTCTGAATATTACTCAAGTTGATTTAGGATCAACCATCGCCACAGCCATCGAAACTATCCGCCTCGCTGCGGAAGCTAAACGTATTCAGCTACAGGTGGTAGTGCAACCAAATATTGCTCCCGTTGTCGGAGATTCAGCACGCTTACAACAAATCGTCTGGAACCTACTTTCCAACGCTGTCAAGTTCAGCCCGAAAAATGAGCAGATAGAAATTCGGTTAGAATCCCAGGGTTCGCAAGTACAGTTGCAGGTGCAGGATACAGGTAAAGGCATTAGCCCAGAATTTTTACCCTATGTGTTTGATTACTTCCGACAAGCCGATGGCACAAGTACCAGAAAATTTGGCGGATTAGGGTTAGGATTAGCCATTGTCCGTCACCTTGTAGAGTTACATGGAGGCACAGTCAAAGCCGAAAGTCCCGGCGAAGGACAAGGCGCTACCTTTACAGTAACGCTGCCGCTAATACAGCTACATTTAGAAAGCAATCACAACGATCAACAGCTCAATTTCTCTCCTGATTTGGCTGGAGTCAAAGTGCTCGTTGTCGATGATGATGTCGATACACGAGAGTTGATTAGTTTTATTCTCGAACAGTCAGGAGCAGAAGTCATGCAAGCGCGATCGGCTTTAGAAGCGTTACAGGCTTTAACTCACTTCCAGCCACACGTCTTATTAAGCGACATTGGAATGCCTGACATGGATGGCTATATGCTGATTCGGCAACTGAGAACCATGCCATCAGAATCAGGAAGACAAATTCCCGCGATCGCACTTACTGCCTATGCTGGTGAGATTAACCAGCAACAAGCCCTTTCCTCTGGCTTTCAAACCCATATTACCAAGCCCATCAACCCGACGGATTTAACTGCCACAATTGCTAAAGCTGTTGGGCGGGATAATTGGACGACGTGTTGAGGAATGGGGATTGGGTAATGGGTAATGGGTAATTGCTAATGGGGATGAGAGGGAGAAATGCCAAATACCAAATGACAAATGACAAATGACAAATGCCAAATTCACCTTTTTGCCAATTCTGGAGTTCGCCCTTTTAACCCAATCATTAATTTGAGAACATTGATTTTGAGGATTGGTACTCGTCGCATAATCCATAAGCCCAAGCGACGAACTAACAACAAGGGTAGGAAGTTATTAGAAAACATCCGATCTAATAAATCGGTGAAACCTAAAATAGTCAGGTTTTCTCGTTGTCGCCAGCGTTCATAGCGTTTGAGTACTTGAATTTTGCCAATATCTTCCCCAATTGAGTTGGCTTTTTGGATGACTTGTGCTAAAGCTGCGGCATCTCGAATGCCGAGATTTAATCCTTGTCCCCCTACAGGATGGCAATTGTGGGCTGCGTCACCAATTAAAGCCAATCGGGGTAAGACATAGCGATCGCTTTGCATGAGTTGCACTTGAAAAATAAAGCGATCGCCTAGTAATTTCAATTTACCCATATGATTGCCAAAGCGACGGCTGAGTTCTGCTAAAAATTGCTCGTCATCCAAATCACATAAGGCTTTGGCTTCGGCGTGGGGGGCTGTCCAAACAATCCGGCAACGATTCCCCGGTAAAGGTAAAATTGCAAAAGGGCCACTAGTCCAAAATTTCTCGTAGGCGGTATTGTTGTGAGGTTTTTCTGGTTCCACAAAGGCGACGATGCAGGATTGCCAATATTTCCAGCCCAGAGTTTTAATTCCCGCCGCTTGGCGAATCGGCGATCGCGCCCCATCTGCGGCTACTAGTAATTTACTGCGAACTGTTCGTGTTTCCTGTGCCACCTTAATATCTATGGCTACTATGTCCTGTTGGTACTCTGTTTTAACTACCTCGGCTGGACATAAATAACTGACATTCGCACAATCGCGCACAAATTCTTGCAAGGGCTGCAACAGCGCTTGGTGTTCTGCTACATAACCTATTTCTGGCGTACCTAAATCTGCTGTTTCAAATTGCACTACCTCAGAAAAATCAGCATCAGATAGGCAAACACGTTTATATTTGGCGATTTGAGGCAATATTTGCTCCCAAATCCCAATTCCTTGGTAAATTAGCGCCGAAAGCATATGCACTGCATAGGCTTGCCCTTTGGCAACTGCGGCTGATGCTACTTTCGCTTCTACCAGCAGTATAGTCAAGCCAGAATCTTTTAAAGCAGAGGCTAGGGTTAATCCAATAATCCCGCCGCCTACAATTACCAAATCATAGTCATATCCACGCTTATCTGTGGATGTTTGGGGAGGGGTGAGAGTTTGCGGCATTGTTAAGACAAGTTACAGCATCTTAACTATTATTCTTACGCGATCGCGTGGTCTAGAGCAAGTTAGATGCAATCCTAAATCATTCGTGAAAAATTAGAGCCCCGACTTCTCAAAGGATACAGCTGGCGAATCGTAGGTGACACCCCTCACCCACACGATTTTATAGGGTTTAAGACGCAATCCTCATAATGCGATCGCATGAGTGAAAGCCTTGTTTTATCGTTTAAATGAGGGGTCTTACCCCCTATTTGCCAGCATCCTCAAAGAAGTCGGGGATCTGGACACCACGACTTTTCACAGTTATTTTTATTTGCGCTGGCTTACTCGTAGACCAGGGAACAAGGCTGGTAAACAAAAAACGTATTGCAATTAACCACAAACTGCTTTAATTTGGTTCAAAAAGAAAAAACCTCGCTAATTACTGAAGAACGCAGTGAGGTTTAATATTGTAATCTTGAGCAAAGATAAATAAAGAAAAAATTGCTGGCAAAGCAACTATAAATATTGGAGATAGGAGCCAATACTTCTGCAATAAAATGTTTGGAGAAACAACTTATTACTTTTTGTGAAGTTGAGAATTAGTATGTTGCTTCAGATGACGCTTGTGATGTTTATGTTTAACTACTTTGCCACTTTTAGTTTTAGCAGCTACAAGATTATGAGTATTATGTTGAGTAGCAGCTTCAGCTTGAAAACTTGGAGCAGCAATAGCTATAGGGGTAGCAATTACTAAAGCAAAAAATAAACCTTTAGCTAATTTATTCATTTGAGGCTTGAGATTTCCTTGATTAAGAACTGAACAAACCAACTATCCCAAATGTGTATGTCATTGATTTGTTATTCCTATGAAATTTTGATGTATTTTATTTTTATAAATAATACTTATGTATCTTTTTGATAACTTATTTTTTGCCGTTATGGACAGACTATCGCCCATTTTTTATGCCTAATTGATTAAACATTAAAAAAACTGATGAATTCCAGATTTATCTGAACCAAAGTTATCTTAGTGAATAATAGTCTGAAAACGCTACCACGGGGTCTGTTTAAATAAAAATCTCTGTAAGATGTGCGTTAATTTTTAAGCGGCTTTGTCTGGGGGTGATGGTACTAATCTCAGGTAAGTTATACCAATTTGAAAAAAGAATGCGACAGATGGGTAGGGGAGCCACTCCGTTGGGC
>JAVRCF010000032.1:0-81268 GCA_034530935.1 Aulosira sp. DedQUE10
ATTCTTCTCTCAATGGAATTATCCTTACAGTCATACCTAGGGAGTTACCTAATTTATGTATATTAAATAAAATATACTATCGAAAAATTTTGCCTTTAGCTAGGATTTAAGGCTATACAATTTTAATGTCATCAAGCTGATTAATCACTACATCTGCACCTTGGACATGATCTGATTTACCAATCCAAGTGATGCCAACACAACCTGCAGCTTTAGCATTGCGTGCCATTTGCATATCACCCACAGAATCACCTACCATTAATGTGGCACTTGGTTCTACTCCCAAAGCTTGGCAAGCTTGCAAAAATAGTATGGGATCTGGTTTACTTGGCCCTTTATCTACGCCCATTTCTAGCTGGATGTAACCACCTATCTGGTGATGCGCTACAAACATTTGCACTTCTTGAGTTGTGGCTGCTGAGAGGATGCCGAGTTTTAATCCTGCTTGTGAGAGATATTTCAAAACCTCCAAGCTACCCACAAATAGTGGGGAAGGAGTTTGACCAATGTATTTTTCTGCTTCATTCAAAGCTTGACGAGCAATTTTCAACGACTCAAACCATCCCCTACCTGTTTCAGCAATATATGCGGCAGCAGCAATTTCTGTTTCGCGGCGGCTTGCAACTGCTACTATACCTGTTGGATCTAGGTTATTGCCATTCACACCAAATGCCATTAATAGGGGTTCCCCAATCCCAGGGATTTGCGCGTCTATTAACCGTGCTGTTCTTTGGGCAAGCGATCGCAAATACGCTTCTGAGTCTTCTAGAGTACCGTTTTTGTCAAATAAAATTCCTTTGATATGAGGAAATGTGATATTTTTACATTTAATAGTTAACAAAATATTTCACCTATTGATATTAAAAGATATTCTGATTTTGTTACCATAAAAAAAGAGGGAAAATCCCCCTTTTGCAAAAGCTTCATGCCTTTAGTTAAAGAAAAATATCAGTCTTTTACTCCTCAATTGCTGCTGGAATTTCTTCTTCGATAGCTGTTGGGATATCTTCTTCGATAGCTGTTGGGATATCTTCTTCAGTTGCTGTTGGGATATCTTCTTCGATAGCTGTTGGGATATCTTCTTCAACAATAGCTTCAGCAGATACCGCAGTAACGCCTTGTTGTTTTGCTAACAACTGTTCACGATACTTAGCTGCCATTTCTTCGGCCTTATCGTAAACCAAATCACGATTTTTAATCATGTCGCCTGGTTCGGGTTCCAGCTGTTTGGTTGATAAGGAAATCCGGCCTCTTTCTGCATCCAGGTCAATGATCATAACTTTGACTTCATCATTGACATTGAATACGCTGTGAGGCGTATCAATATGTTCGTGGGAAATTTCGGAGATGTGTAGCAGACCACTAACACCGCCGATATCGATGAAAGCACCGTAGGGTTTAATACCGCGTACTGTACCAATCACAACTTCACCAACTTCGAGGCGGTTCATCTTCCGCTCAACTAGTGCTCGACGGTGAGATAGAACTAAGCGGTTCCTTTCTTCGTCTACTTCAAGGAATTTCAGTGGTAGTTCTTCGCCTACTAATTCTTCTTTAGGTTTGCGAGTGCTGATGTGAGAACCGGGAATAAAGCCACGCAATCCCTCAATCCGCACTAATGCGCCACCACGATTAGTAGCAAACACACCAGAACGCACAGTAGCATCTTCAGCTTGCAGCTGCCGCACGCGCTCCCAAGCGCGCATATATTCAATACGACGAATTGAAAGAGTCAACTGACCATCTTCGTTTTCGTCAGTGAGAATAAAAAATTCCCGAGTTTCGTTAGACTGTAAAACTTCTTCCGGGCTATCTACCCGGTTAATAGACATTTCTTGTATGGGTATGTATGCTGCTGTTTTCGCACCTATGTCAATCAGAGCGCCGCGCGGCTCTATACTGAAAACTGTACCTGGTACAACATCACCAGGACTAAAGTGGTAATCGTACTTATCAAGTAGAGCAGCGAAATCTTCGTGAGTGAATCCAATTTCTGTAGCGGTTAAATTCTGATTGACCATGCTGATTTGTTCCTGGTTCTAGTCTCCGTAAAGTTTTTGTCGCGAGTGCAATTAATAGGCTAGCGCTATCATGCTAGCCTAAATCTTTTTTATCCTAGCGCAGAAAAGCTAGTAACAACACATATCAACTTCCAGATAGAAGATTATATCATAATATCTAGTGACAAGTCTTTTATGAAAAGTTGATGTTTAGCGCCAAGGGTTTCAACCCTAAGATTCATAATTAAAGTATCTTACCCAGCCTCTAGCTTACACCAAAGTCTTGCCTTCTTATTTGCATGATCATGATAAATCGGTAATCACAGTGATACTAAATTGTGTAATTTTTGGCTATAAAATTATCTTAAGAGTGAGTATACGTAAATATCCGCTGTTACCCAAGAGATAACAGCGGATAAATAGGTTTAGATGACCTTAAAAACCTGGTAATAGTAATTTAATCATCTTTTTTCGCAATGCGGGGGGGTTCGCGAAATGCGATCGCAAAGAAGATAACTCCTATACACAGGGTGAAAATTAAGATGTACGCAACGCTTTCCATATCAAAAGTTCCTGCCTATCCAGCCAGTAATAATATTGTAACAAGCTAGGTTATGAGGTACTTGGGACTGGGGAATCGGTATTAGGTATTTAGAAAACTTTTTTCTAGCTTCTAGTGCCTAGTCCCTAGTCCCTAGCCCCTAAAAATTAGAGAGCTTCCTTACGGCGGGTTGACTTGTCACCCACTTTCTGGAATAGACCCCATTCAACTTGCTCTTCTAGATCCGCTTCCACACCAGCAAACACATCGCGGTAGATTGTGCGAGCGCCATGCCATAGGTGTCCAAAGAAGAACAGTAGAGCAAATACTGCGTGTCCAAAGGTAAACCAACCTCTGGGGCTGGTGCGGAACACACCATCAGAGTTCAAGGTTTCCCGGTCAAATTCAAATATTTCACCGCCTTGAGCTTTACGGGCGTACTTCTTCACTTCCGCTGGATCTTTAATGGTCTGACCATTCAAATCGCCACCATAGAAGCTAACAGTTACACCAGATTGTTCAAAGCTATATTTGGATTCTGCCCGACGGAAAGGAATGTCAGCGCGGATGATACCATCTGCGTCGGTCAAGATAACTGGGAAGGTTTCAAAGAAGTTGGGCAGACGACGCACGGTCAATTCTCTGCCTTCCGAATCTTTGAATACTGCATGACCTTGCCAAGACTGAGCAATACCATCACCCTTGTCCATTTGCCCTGTACGGAATAAACCACCTTTAGCAGGGCTATTGCCGACATAATCGTAGAAGGCAAGTTTTTCGGGAATTTGTGACCAAGCTTCCGAAAGAGTTGCTCCTTGGGCAAGGTTGGTTTGCACACGGCGCTCAATTTCTTGATGGAAGTAGGCTTGATCCCATTGGTAACGGGTAGGCCCAAACAGTTCAATTGGAGTGGTAGCGTTACCGTACCACATAGTACCAGCAACCACGAAGGCAGAAAAGAATACTGCAGCAATACTGCTAGAAAGTACGGTTTCAATATTCCCCATCCGTAGGGCTTTATAGAGCCGTTCGGGTGGTCTGACTGTCAGGTGGAATAAACCTGCAATAATGCCGACGATACCAGCAGCTATATGGTGAGCAACAACGCCACCAGGGTTAAAGGGGTTAAAGCCATCTGGCCCCCATTCTGGCGCTACTGGCTGGATACTACCGGTGACTCCAAAGGCATCGGAAACCCACATTCCTGGGCCAAATAGTCCAGTGAGGTGAAAAGCACCGAAGCCAAAACAGAGTAGACCAGATAAGAATAGGTGAATGCCAAACATCTTTGGCAAGTCTAGAGCAGGTTCACCTGTACGAGGATCTCTAAAGAGTTCCAAATCCCAGTAAACCCAGTGCCAGACTGCGGCTAAAAACAACAGACCAGAAAGAATGATGTGAGCAGCAGCAACGCCTTCAAATGACCAGAAACCTGGATCTGTTGCTAGGCCACCAGTCACGTTCCAACCACCCCAAGATTGAGTCACACCCAAACGTGCCATGAAGGGTAATACGAACATCCCTTGACGCCACATGGGGTTGAGAACTGGATCACTGGGGTTATAAATAGCTAGTTCGTAGAGTGCCATCGAACCAGCCCAGCCTGCTACTAGAGCTGTGTGCATCAAGTGTACAGAAATCAGTCGTCCTGGATCATTCAGAACGACTGTATGTACTCGGTACCAGGGTAGTCCCATCGACTACGCTCCTCCTCGAAGAGTTAGTTTACAAAGCAATTTTCTTACAGAAGTAATACGCGGCAGAAGTCACAGTAGGGACTTCTCTGTTGTTTTTTGTTATTGCCAGGGTCTTGGTTACCACAGCTTAGTCTTAAATAAATCAGACAGCGTGGGTGTTCTGGCAATGCTTACACGCTTGGCGCTCTTTACCCTATGGGGTAGCGATCGCTCTGAATTTGAACCACCTGAGAGTTCTCTTGCGAAAAACTTTTTCTTGTTCCACTGGAACAAGCTAAACGCCCTAAGGCATTTTGGGTAGTTTAGGCGTGCTTGGCAATTGCCTAGCAAAAATGAGAATATTTTAAAAAGTGTAACTATTGATGGAACTGTTTGCAAGCGTGTAAATAGATGCGATCGCGTAGCATCTGGGAGAAATTTTGCTACAACTCCCCAACACATATTTAATTTGCGTATTCTTAGGGGAATCAGGGGGACAAGGAGACAAGGGGGAATCTACTAACTAATCCCTAGTACCCAGCCCCAGTCCCTAGCCACTAATCTCTAATCTCTACTGTGTGAGTGATTGGATGTTTTGCAGTTGACACTTGGCTTCTGCTGTACCCAAGCGTTCGATTACCTGTTCGGCTGTCATTAGACGTTTCAGTACTACTTGACCGATGGTATTGTTAGCTGAAATTGCTGTGGTGGGCTTTACTTCTACAGTTAAAATCGCATCTTCAACTCGATAAAGCCACAACAATTCGTTATTTTCCATGAGACAAATATTCAATTGCTGAATATCTGGTTGTCGTCGCCATGCAGTAATCTGCCAAAGTCCATCAGATGCCCAGACTCTGGAAACAGCCCATCCTTCAGATAGAAAGAAATACTTCACGTTCTTAGTCTCACTATTAGACTCTTAATCTGCTGTTTACGATATCGCGATCGCCTTAAGTGCTGATGTATATCGCTTGCTATATTTTCAGCAAAGCTAGGCACCAAGTAGCAAATTTTTGTTGCTGTACACTACTTGAGCGATTTTCAAGGCTAAACTCTCCCAAATATTCCTGATGCTTTTAAAATTTACGACAAAAGAAGCTACTGTTGAAATTTTTAATATAAATAAAGTTTTCTCTGATTTAAGAATTTAATCTAAAAGTATGTATTTTTACAAAATTTTGTAATATAGCGGTTCCCGACCTGGTGAGATACAAACAGATCAGGCATCAGCATTTAGATAGGCACACCAGTTACATTGCTGCGAAACTGCACCATCCCTTCACTAGCACCAAAATGTGCAGCAATTTGAGGTAGCAGCATCTTTTGCTGTGTTGCCCACAGTAAACCACGTTTGGGAATTTGCAAGCATCCCCCCAGAAAAGTTGCTTCATCCTCGTTGTTTTGTTGACGTTTCGGTTGTCCAGTTACGAGATCAAAGCCAACAGGTTGATGATTAAGCAACAGATGAGCTATCTCATGCATCAAATTAGATTCCCGCCGTGTAGGTGCATGACGTGGGTTACATACAATCCAGAGTGGGCTATAGCGTATAATCGCCGCTGACCATTCATCGCTAGCTAGTAATAATGTAATTTGCTGTGCCTCTGAACTTGGAACTTGATCGGGTGTTAGAAGAGTTGCTCCTAACTTGGTTACTAGAGTTTCTGCGGGTAATGGTTCAAATGCTCGCACTCGAAGTAAGCTTCTTTGTTCAGTTGCGATCGCCTCACAGCGTTGCCTAAACTCAGGCGATAGACTTTGAATTAATGACATATCTTTAGGGATCTTGCTTCAATTCGCCATCATTTTGAGACAGATCGCGATACGCGGCTTTGACTAGGGATGCTAAAGCATTGGCGATCGCGGGATCAAGGTTTTTGTCAGCGCGTAGTTGAATCGCGATCACTTCAGGTGTATTCAATTGATTGTTGTCTGTGGTTCCAAACAACTTTGCAGGTGGCACTTCTAGCAGTAGATATAAAGTACTATTAGACAATGTAAGCTAGACCCTATGAAAATCAACCGCTTCGGCAGGGCAGAAATCCTTAGCCCCGACCAAATCAATCTCCTATTTAACGAGGGCTTTGTCAACCCACGCCATCGCGCTGTATTTGGCGTGTGCCTTTACGCAGCCTGCCGAATCAACGAAGCTTGCACTTTAGCCGTGAAAGATGTGTTTGGCAGCAACGGTGTCAGAGGCGTGTTAGTGTTACGGAGCGTCAACACCAAAGGCAAGCGGGACACTAGGGAAATTCAGGTGCATCCGAAGCTCAAGCAGTATTTGGAAGAGTACAATCCTAACCGCCGCAAGGAGTTCTTGTTTCCTAGTCGGCATGGACTCTTACATATCCATAAGGTCAGTGCTGATAAAATCCTCAGAGATACCTGTGTGCGGTTGGGCATTGAGGGCGTTAGTACGCAAAGCTTTCGGAGAACAGCTTTAACTAGGATGAGTGATGCCGGGATACCGTTGCGCCACATACAGGAGATATCGGGGCATCGGACTTTGGCAGCTTTGGAGCGATATCTGGGGGTAACTGAGAAGCAGAAGCAGAACGCGATCTCTGCTTTGGATTTTTGAATATTTTTATACGGGAGGAATCACCACGGGGTTAGCGATCACTGTGTTGGCGGCAAACTTGTTTATCACGACATGGGGTACAAGTATCATCGAAACAGAAAAACGCGTTAATTAGTAATTAGTATTATATGAATACTACAAACATTTTAGGTGCTGAACCCCTTGTTTTATGTTCAGTTCTTTCTATATTCTAAATTTAAGAATAAAAGAGTGCCAACAATAAACCAAATATCATTTATTAATGTACGAATGAAATAAAAAGTCATATCAACTCCCGGCTTGATGGCTGGAATGATTTCAGCTAATAAATTTAAAGTGATTGCAAACAACACAGCTAACAAATAGTTGTTAATTGCGAGAGAAGTAATGATAAAGAAAACCTTTTTCCATCTTCCTTGTACAATTGATTTACTGTAAATATCAGCAGAGTCAATATCTAAATCTCTTAGATATCTAGCTTCCATGATGAAAAATATTCTCACAAGAAATATGTAACCAGGTATGAGAAGTAGCAGATTAAAAGGAAATATATTTGCCAAATAATCAGACGCAAAAAAGAATGCCAAAGCAATCATTGCTTCCCAATTAGTTTTATTTTCTTTCCACAAAAACTTGCTCCATTTTGAAAAAGCTCTTTTCAACGCTGAGATAGGATTTGCCTTACCATTAATTACATATTGTTCAACAATAGTTATGACTGCTGCCCAGGCTGGAATTTGACAAATAAGTAATATACAGCAGATTGCAAGTTGGTGAGGTACAGATAATTGTAAGGGCACGGCAGTGCCGTGCCCCTACCCGCGTACCTCATTTACCTGAAATACGCTGTAATTTGGCCGTAGAGTGATATTATTGCTAGTCCTGATTGTTCCGTAAAAATAGGAAGTAACTTTTCAGAAATCACAATAAGAGGCAAATTAATAACTAGCCCAATTGTAATGATTGGTATTAAATTCGCCTTAAGCACTTGCAGCCCGCCCAAAAGTAGAGATATCACGCCTAATTCCTGATTCTTTAATTTTGTAGCTAGTGTTAACTTCTCTTCGGATTGTTGAATCATAAAACTTAATATTCCTCCAGATACTTAGAAATTACGATATAGCGGCAAAAGAAACCGCAACTCTAAAGCCGATATACTGATTTTTGTAATCACACTGGACACCTATGCGACTAGCAGAGCGGCTCTTCTTTGGAGAGCTATCCCAAGAGCCGCCTTTAACAACTCGCTTTCGATGTTGATCTTGAACTGGCTGTTGAAACTCACTTCCTGTAGATTGACTGTAGCTTTCATGCCATTGGTCAGCACACCACTCCCAGACATTACCGTGCATATCGTATAGGCCAAAGGCATTTGCCACTTTGAAATAACCTACCACTGTAGTTTCTTTCCAAGTTCCTTTTGGGCCATTGCCATATCTACCGCTTACACTAGCTAATTTGGAGTTGATGGTTTCGCCAAAATGAAAGGGGGTAGTCGTTCCAGATCGACAAGCATATTCCCATTCCGCTTCGCTAGGTAAACGATAAGGTTTCCCAGTCTGTTGCTGCAATCGTTCACAAAATTCCACAGCATCGTACCAACTGATGCCTTCTACCGGACGATGAGGGCCTACAAAATAACTAGGGTTCGGTTCTAAATCAATTGAAACCTTTGGTAATCCAGCAACTATCCGCCACTGCATTTGAGTAATAGGATATTTACTCATGAAAAATGAGTTAACTACTACTAACCGTTGTGGATGCTCACTAGTTTCTCCTCCCTCCTCTGGTGGAGAACCCATGTAAAATTCACCACCAGGAATGGATACCATTTCCAGATCGAGACCTGCACTCATATCCTCAACAAAACATTCAGCAAAACTTCGACTTCTGATAATTTCCCAACCACTATTCAATACATATCGTTTAGAGTTGTATCGTATTTGAACAATATCGAATTCAAATACTTTTAAAGCTAGAAAAGATAATGACTCTATTTGTTCTTGTTTCTCAATTTTGGGAATAGGTAAACTGACCCCGGCAATTTCTACCTGATAATTATGTATTGATAATCTATCAAACACTGCCGCTGCCTGATCGTGTTCATCACGAACAAAATGGTACATTCCTCGAATATATGTCAACAGGTCTTCAAATTGAGCTTCTTGCAGTGGCTCTCTAAAACTTTCTACTAATGAAGTCATGCGAGCCCACTCAGATGTATCTTCCAAGCTCAACCCAGCAAGAGTCAAGGCTAACTCATGCGCCGCCTCCCCAGTTCGTGTATATGCTAATGCAGCCCATCGTTGAGCTTGGGCTAAGTCCCGAACGTCGAGGTCAGAACTATCTAAATCCTGTTGTACTTCATTTAACAGAAACTCAGTTAGTTCTTGCATTCTTTGATTACCAAAACGAGGGCTAGCTTTTAATTCACCCAATAATTGAGCACGTACTACCTTATTCATTTCATAGAGTTCATGCCCCACTTCTTCACAGAGGGCAGAAAACAGCAAATCTGCCACCGCTATCCAGGGAATATTTAAGACCTCACCATGAATATCACGTTGAAAATTTGCCCAGAGGCGGTATAGCAAATCAGATGTCAGTGCTAATGGAAAGGCAGCATGATAAGCAAAGTAAAGATGCCCCTCCCCAAATCGCTCACGAACGTAACGGATGCGTTGGCTCAACCCTGCCGCTCCCGTAAGCGTTGATCTTATGTCTGCTTGAGTCATTATTGACTTGACTCCTTTGAATAGGAATATCGTCCACGCAGTACATTGATCGCACTATCTAAACCCTGCCGATCTGCTTCAAACATAGGAATAACTTGGGCAATTTCTCCAGCAGTAGTATTGAGCCAACGTGCTTTTGGCATAGGGTTAAGCCATGCTACATATCGTACCTGTTGTTTGAGACGCTCGATAAATATCTTTGTTAATTGATAACGATCCCAATTAAGACTTCCACGAGTTGCGCCTGCATCACTAAAAACAACTGCAACGGTTTTTGACTGGTGAAGTTTAGCCAAGATTACATCAATTGGTTCGGCTTCTAAGCGAGTTGCGTCTCGATAAAGATAATCTAGTGGACAATTATGAAAGTAGTAAACACCTGTTTTGCCTAAACGTCCTCCTTGCACAGCGGTTTCTACAAGACGTTGTGCAAGATTATGAAAAGGCATCATTGATCCACCCTGATCGATAAGTAAAAGAACTTGAACCCGGTTGACTCGACGAGGAATTAAAACCGGATTAAGTAATACCCCTTTTCGTCCGATCTGGTTAACAGTAGCCTTTAAATCTAACTCAGTTGGTACTCCTTCTCTGACTAAACAACGTAGATATCGCCAACTCTGCTTCATTTGCCGACGAGTTACAGGTATATATGCAGCTAATGAATTTAACTTATCTTCACTATCTTGATTAAATTGTCTAACAGCCCTAGCAAGCTGAACTTCATCACTAATCTCTCGAATCAGCTCAGAAAATAGAGAAACTTGAGAAGGTTTAATTTGTGGTATTGGAGGAATTACTTTGTAAGTAACTTTATATCTATTTTTGCGGTTTTCTATCCATCGCTCCCATCTAGATAGAGTAAATAAGAATAATATATATAACAAAAGTAGAGGTAAAACAACAATACTAAATATAATTAAGCCAGATATAATGTCAATTTTAACGGGTTCTTTTTTAATTGGCTTGTGTGTTTCTGTTGATGGAATAGTTAGTGTTGGTAGAGACCATGATAAATTCACAAATGGATACAACAGCTTTACACCCACAACAAAAGTTCCTACTAAAAGTATAGTTCCTCCTATTACAAGATATTGCTTCCATTGAGGAAAGTTTTGATGATATTTATACTGTCGTAAATTTTCTGAATTTCTGACTACTTTATTAGAACTAGAAACTTCAGAATTTAAAACTGTAGGAATAGATTCTTTAGGAATTATTTGATTAAAGTAGTAGTTAAATATTTTTTTCTCTTCAGATGACTTAACCCACAAAGTACAACAAAGCCTTGCTAACTCAGACCGACTAGAAACTCCAAACCCTGCTTGTAATGCCTGCAAAACCATCTGATATTCCCCTACTCCGAGGGGAATTCCTGCCTCACGCAGTTTATTAAACAGTTCTAGCAGTGGTAGGTCATACATGGTTCCTCACGCGCTTTAAATAGCGAATATGGTCATCCCAGTTCTTCAAAAGCACACCCAAAAAGGGTAGTTTACCATCCAGTTTTGCCAATGCTTCATCCTCAGGATAGGAGTGGAGTACTTTAAACCAATCCAGCAATTCACTAGTACTGACATTTTTACTGGTTCTGCCTGTTTCTTTCTGCATTTCTTTACGTAAATCCACAAATCGATTCACTGCTTGCTCGACTAAGGCTTCTGATGCATCTACAAAGCGGCTACGGACGATTCTAAGAAGCTGATCATGATCTGGGAATTCAACATAATGAAATAAGCACCGACGCAAGAAGGCATCAGGCAACTCTTTCTCATCATTACTTGTGATAAAAACAATTGGTGCAGTTCTAGCTCGAATTACTTTTCCAGTTTCCTCTACGAAAAACCGCCGTTCGTCAAGCTCTAACAACAAATCGTTGGGAAAATCAATATCAGCTTTATCAATTTCGTCAATGAGTACAACTGTGCGTTGGCTATTTTGAAAAGCCCTTCCTAGCGGCCCCCAACGCACATAGGTTTCAGGATCGTTAATTTTCTCAATCTCTTCGTCTTTTATTCGACCTGATGCTGATAGCTGGGCATCTCGTAAACGCCCAACCGCATCATAAGTGTAGAGACCATCCTGTCCCCGACTGGTTGATTTCACATACCAAGCTTCAAAGGGTAAATTTAGTTCATAAGCTACAGCCCTTGCCAGCTTAGTTTTGCCGCAACCAGGCTTTCCCTTGAGTAATAAAGGGCGCTCTAGATAAATAGCCAAATTAACAGCTTCAATTAACTCTTGATTTGGTAGGTAGGGATATATGAATTGTTCTGTCTCTGGATCTGTTTCACCTGATTTAGGCTGAACTTTTCCAGTATATTTTTCTATTTTCTTGGTTAGTACTTCAGCCATTTTTCGGACTCCTCGTACCAATTACATCCACACCGAGCACAAATTTCTTCCAGTGTCAGTTCTGGAACACCTCCATCACTACTCATTAAAATTTCTTTAACGCTACTATCAACTTCTTCAACAAGTTCGGCCGGTAGCTCATCACCCTCACTCTCTAACCAGTTCAGCAATTCGTCCTCAGAAAACTGATCGATTTTTGGAGCTTTGACAGGGGTATAGCTTTGTCCTTCAGAGTTCATCTGACCTGCAAAGAAATCCTCTAAACTCCCTACACTACCTTCATAGTCAACTAAAAACATGAGTAACTTAGACTTGATGAAAGTAGAGGAAGAATTTTGAATTTCTTTTGCCAAAGGTAGCCAGAAATTGTGTATAAGCTCTTTCAAGCTTTCTTTCGGCAACCAATTTACTTCATGAAAAATCAAAATAATATTTTGAGTTTGCCAACACTTATAGACTCGCTGAATGATTTCTTCTACAGAAGAATTTGCAGGTAGTTCAAAAGAACGGCTCAATTCGCGCCAAAGAGCTTTTGCATCAATTCTCCTGCCACTACGATTTAATCCAACCTTGACAACTCTACTTGCTGTAATGAAAGGAAGATGCTTGATGAGTAACAAATTCAATAGCCACCGCTGACCATGAATCGGTGGGCCATAAATCAACAATGCTGCAACTGAGTATTCCTTTACTAACTGACGAAATAAGCGTACTTGCCTGCTGTAACCTAATTTTAATAGCGATTTATATAACTGTTCGATATCTATAAACTTCCAAATTTTCTTCAGACTTTCAATAGAAATAGCCAGTCCCCTTTTGCCCTCACCTTGACGATGAGTAACTATACCTAAAACACAACCACTCGTCTCATCTACTACAGGAGAACCGCTATAACCGGGCTGTAAAAAGTAGTCATCCAAAATGCACAAATCCCAAGCCTGAACTCTCTCTCCAAGTCGTGTAGACTGTAAGCCTATCGGCTCTCCTAATGTGCCTCGTAGAGATCTAATCAAATGAGCCTTATCAAACAACTGAAAGCCAGCAGTTACAAATGGGCTTTCTTTCTTTCCAGATGCTTTTAAGGCTAATTCAGGCTTACTCCATAATCCATAAACTCTCAAAACAGCCAAGTCTAATCCATCATTTTCACCGGAAGCAACAACTGTTGCCATCATGCCCTCAACTTTAATACCTTCTGTGCTTTTAACATCTTTGAGTACATGAGCACAAGTCAAAACGTAGGATGCTCCATTGGCACGGCGAACAATAAAGCCAGTTCCAAAGCGATTGATATTAGAATCAGCACTAGTAATTAAAACAACTGATTTCTGAAGCTCCTCTGGATTCATTTCAATTCGTTCTTGGGTTTCAGAATTAATTTAATTGTTAAGTTCGCATTTGCCTTAGATTTAGTTATATATAGATTGCCTTCTCCCTCAAAACTTAGACCTATTTGAACTTCAGCCTGTTCAATATTTATCTCCTCACTCAATTCTGCCCAAGCAGCAGCAATAGGACGGCAAGTTTTGACCAGCAGGGGTTTAACCATATCAAAGGTCGCACTCACCCGGTCAGCTATACCACCAGATATCTGTTGAATTTGTTCTCCTGGTATCTCTACCTCTACTAAAATCCCATCTTCCAACTGAATCAGCTTGGTAGGCATACTTGTTTTTTCTTAAACTAACTTTTTTGGGTAGAGTTCTTCAAAACTAGCTATCTAAGACACCTAGTAAATTCAAAAAGTCTTCTTTATAATACCAATACATTCACGAAGTTTACGGAAAAGTCTTTCTTTTTAGTAGGAAATTTTGAGAGGAGTACAACATTCCCCTTGACTCTACCTCTCGGCTTAACACTTTACCTGAATTTCTCACGGGTACGCCGCGATCGCGCTAATCTGAAAACACTTCAGTTAAAGGGAATAGAACTGGCAAAGTTTGCGGCGGATGTACTGACGCAAATGCGCGCTCATCCTACTCTTGTCTTAATTGAAGCAGACGGATGGCGTAATGAGCGTGGTGAGGACAATGGCGGTCAAGCTTGGTTCCAACTAAAAAATGAATATCTCCTTGCAAAGCGAGATGTTTTAGATTTTCAACACGTTTCTGGTCATGCTTGTGTGTATCCTCGTGACCATTCTGAACTTAGAAATTTACTCGCAGTAATTCGCTTACGTACTGGCGATGAAACAACCCAATACATCACAAATCGACAAGCTTGGAATGAAAATTCGCCAGCACGAGATCTGATCAATTTAAGTGGCTTTTACGATACATCTGTACCTGAGTTGTTACATTACTTCTCCATTGGAAGATTACCGAGAACACAAAAAGCACAAGATACTTTAACCGCACGAGAACTTTATATGCTCGATTCCCAAAATGAGGAATACGGTGTAAATATTGCTTTCAAGCACCAACAGATGTTAAAGATGGTTCCTTTTTTTGTTCACCCAGAGTTTCAAAAAACGGACGAAAGCCTAAAAGCAATTTGCCGAGTGGCACACTACTTACGATGCTCACCAGCATGGTCTATGGGTAATATTCACTTGCCATATCCCATGCATTTAGGCAAACAACTAATAGAGGATCACTTATGCATTTTTGGTGTAGAAGTCTGATTTTTCTAGAGAAAATTCACCAACCTATAGTAAAATGACTCACCGCCAACATCAATAATTTTAATTCTATGACCAGGTTTGTCTTATCGGTTAGACGATGGAGAGGGATGACACAATTCCTTTCTTTATTTTGTCTATGTTTATTGTTGGTTGTGAGTTGTACTCCTCGTCCACAGACAAATACATCAACAGGTTCAGCGAATACGGCTACAGGGGATGGTCGCATTACGGTGGGGACAACAGCAAAGCCGAGAACACTAGATCCTGCTGATGCTTATGAGTTGGCATCGTTGGGTTTAGTATTTAATATGAGCGATCGCCTCTATACTTATGAACCAGGTAGTACGGAAATTAAGCCCCAATTAGCGACAGCATTACCTAAAGTTAGTCCAGATGGTTTAACTTACACCATTCCTTTACGCCAGGGAGTAGTTTTTCATGATGGAACTCCCTTTAATGCGGAAGCGATGGCGTTTAGTATTAGACGTTTTATCGAAAATAAGGGTAAACCCTCCTTCTTACTAGCCGATACTGTAGACTCGGTGAAAGCTACGGGTGAGTACGAGTTAAGTATCAAGCTGAAAAAACCTTTTGCGGCTTTTCCTTCACTACTAGCGTTTTCTGGAGTTTGTCCAGTTTCGCCGAAAGCTTATGAATTGGGTGCGGGGAAATTTAAGCCAGAGACATTTGTGGGAACTGGCCCTTACAAATTAGCTGCCTATGGTACTGATTCATTGCGATTGGATGTGTTTGATAAGTATTGGGGAGAAAAACCCGCTAACAAAGGTGTCAACGTCCAAATTCAGACTAGTCCAGTGAATTTGTTTAATGCTTTCCGTACAGGTGCGGTGGATGTAGCCTACCTTTCTTTGCAACCAGATCAAATTCGCAGTTTGGAAGAAGGTGCGAAAAAAGGAGATTGGCAAGCGATTACCGCCCAAGGTAGTGTAGTAAGCTATATGGTGTTGAATCGGAATCAGAAGCCTTTAGATAAACCAGAGGTAAGACAAGCGATCGCTTCTTTAATTGACCGTCCACTTTTAAATCAGCGAGTCCTGTTTAATCAAGCTGATCCGCTTTACAGCATGATTCCGACGACATTTAATGTTTCCCTGCCTTTATTGAAAGATAAATATGGGGATGCTAATTTTGACAAGGCGAAACAACTATTAACTGGCGCTGGTTTCTCTAAAGACAATCCTGCAAAAGTAGAAGTTTGGTATCCTGCTAGTTCGCCTAGTCGAAGTTTGGCAGCGCAGACACTAAAGTCACTTGTTGATCAAAAGATGGATGGCATACTGTCATTTGAAGTCAAAACTGTGGAAGGCGCTACATTCTTTAAAGACATTGGTAAGGGTTTATATCCAGCAGCTTTGCTTGATTGGTATCCAGACTTTTTAGATCCAGATAATTACGTGCAACCGTTTTTAGCTTGTCAGAAGGGTTCTGTTGCTAAGGGATGCGAAGACGGCGGTAGCCAAAGTCAAGGTTCTTTCTATTACAATGAAGTGGTCAATAAACTAATTGATCAGCAACGCCAAGAACAAAAACCAGAAGCGCGTAAACAAATATTTGCTCAGATTCAAACCCAAGTTACGAATGATGTGCCTTACGTTCCCTTATGGCAAAACAAAGATTATGTATTTGCCCAAAAAGGTGTCAGCAATGTCCAACTTGACCCCACCCAAAATTTAGTTTATAAGCCGATTAAAAAGTAACTTTGTCCTTTGTCATTAGTCATTTGTCCTTCGTTGTGTAAATGGCTAATGACTAATAACTAATGACCAATGACTCAATAAATATGTCTCGATCTAAAGCTCTACAATATTACATTGCTTCCCGTGTACTGTTAGCACCACTTCAGCTATTAACTATTATCACTATCGTGTTTCTTTTACTAAGAGCAACACCAGGCGATCCGGCGGATGCCATTTTGGGTGGACGTGCGCCAGAAAGTGCAAAAGCAGAATTACGCAAACAACTTGGTTTAGATTTACCTTTGGGGCTACAGTATTTAAATTATTTAGGAAACTTGCTGCACTTTGATTTAGGAACTTCTTTGACGAGTCGGGGACAGCACGTTGGGGACATTATTGGACAATATTTTCCTGCAACAGTAGAGTTAGCTGTGTTTAGTATGGCAGTTGCTTTAATTGTGGGAATTATAGTTGGGACGCTTTCAGCTTCTCGTCCTGGGACAGTTTTTGATGCTGGGGGACGCTTATTTGGAATTATCACTTATGCACTCCCGATGTTTTGGGCGGGAATGATTCTCCAGTTGATTTTCTCAGTACAACTCGGTTGGTTTCCCAATTCTAACCGCTTTCCTCCCAATCTTCCGGCTCCGGCTCATATGACTGGGTTGTATACCATTGATAGTTTACTTGCTGGTAACTTCAGCCAATTTTTAACATCATTGCACCATATCGCCCTTCCTAGCCTGACTCTGGGAATTTTGCTGAGTGGGATTTTTGAGAGGATTGTGCGCGTCAATTTAAAGCAAACTCTACAAGCAGATTATATAGAAGCTGCTAGAGCTAGAGGTATTGCAGAAAACAAGATTTTAGTTTCCCATGCTCTGAAAAATGCTTTGATTCCAGTAATTACAGTTTTGGGATTAACCTTTGCTTCTTTGTTAGGTGGGGCGATTTTGACTGAAGTGACATTTTCTTGGCCTGGGCTAGCAAACCGACTGTATCAAGCGATTTCCGATCGCGATTATCCCACTGTTCAGGGAGTACTAGTATTTTTTGGTGCGATCGTTGTGAGTGCTAGTATTTTGATTGATATTTTAAACGCTTATGTCGATCCACGGATTCGCTATTAAAGGAGAATTTGATCAGCAAGCCTGGTATACAAGACAAATATTGGGGTGTGAGTGACTCAGCGATCGCACGAGGATATTTATCGAGAAATTGGCAAAATTGCCTCTCAATTTGGAAATTTGGAATGTGACAAATGTGCAATAGCAGTGATGGAATGGTTAAAGGATAATAAAATTGAAGGTAAGATTTTACACCTAAGGACAAAAAGACGAAATGATTTTTTTATCATTAGCGATCGCTATAATCCATCTGAGTCAATTACAGATAATGGCAATCATTACGGTGTAGAAGTTTTGGGTCTAGTTTTTGACAATTTATCCGCTCAAGGATTACCCCGTGATCAGTGGATAAATGATTTTTCTTGCCGGAGTGGAGGTTTTGATGTCAAAGAATTAGATAGCTTATAAATAATCCCAGTGACAAGCGCTTGTATAGGAGAAAAAGAGGATGATCGGAGTTTTTGAGATTTTAGAAAAAATCAAAACTAAGCCAGGAATGTATCTTGGTCGTCCTTCAGTGAGCGATTTATTTATGTTTTTGGTTGGTTATGAATGTTCGCGAAGTGAGTTAGGTATTGAACCCACTCCTGAGGAAGATGATTTCTATGGAGAATTTCAACCTTGGTTGCAGAAAAAGTTAGGGATAACTACGGTAAGTGCTTGGTCAAAGATGATTATGCTTTACTGTCATGATGAAAAAGCTGGTTTTGAATATTTTTTTAGTTTATTGGATGAGTTTAAAGACCGTGATAAAGCTTTAGATGCGGATCAGATAAATAATATATCCGAAACTCTCGCAAGTAAGTAACGTGGATTAAATAAAGTGCAAAAGTAGGGTGTGTTAGCGCTGAAAGTACGGCACTATTCCCAGTTCCATCAGAATTGCAGGTTATTAAGTTTGCATTCCTAAGTAATTAGTGGCATCGCAAGTTAGAGTAGGTTGGTTCAGGGCACAACAATATTGCGCCCTTACTGTGGTCTAATTAATTGACATTTAAGAAGTCGTTGATATTGAGTGTCTACCGCCAATCGTTCCAGTTTTGGTTGAAAATTGAAGTATCAGGAAAGGCAGTAGGATTGCCATTTTTTTCTAACAGGCGTTTGAGTGCTTCTAGCTTTGGTTCTTGCTTAGGTAAGTCATCTACTAGTTGATATGGTGCAACAGCATTTTTTAGAGCAAACGCTGCAACCGTTCCTGCCGCTGCACCAGCTGACCATTCAAAGGAGTGGACTCGATAAGCAGCAGCAGCAATGTGGCTGGTAGCAATACTTTTACCACCGACGATTAAATTGTCTATTTTTTGGGGAATCATTGCCCGCAGCGCAATTTGGAAGGGATAAGCTTGACCTGCGCCGCGTCTTTCACCAGCACGTTCTGTATTACCAGGTGTTTCTGGGGGGCTTTGTGTCATGCAGGGATGGAAGTCTATGGCGTAGTGACCGATACCGATAGCGTCGGGGAAGACGGTAGAACGAGTCCGCCGCATGGCTTTATCTGGTGAAATTTGCCCGGAAATTACCGATGTTGCTTCTAAACCTGCTAATGCTGCTCTTAACTGCTTATACATATCTGCTGGCAAGGTTTTGCGGTAATATTCGTCATTGTAGTCGCGGCGAGAAATGTCAATTTCCCAAATACCAAAGCCAGAAGCTTGTCCCCAGCTAGGGCGGCCAATAACACGCCGTCCTTCTCGCATATAAGGATATTTCGACAGTCCAGATACTGTCCCCATTGGAGAATCTAGCCCAGATAACAAACGGTGGTTTGGATATGGCTGCTTGACACCGTTCCCTAATTGAGAATCTGTTGTGCCAGCAACTAGCCAGTAGTAATAGGAGAGAGAATTTTCCTCGGCTTTCCGCAGGGTATCTGTTCTTAGTCCCCCCATCCAGCCACCAGGTTGTAATTGTCCAGTACTTTCCAACTGTTGGCGAGTATAAATTAAGTTATCAGCAGCAGTCCCAGGACGATAGTCATTACCCCAAGTCCAGTTTTGCATGGAGATGTCTCCTGGTACAGAGGCAGTAAAATTAACACCGCCGAATTTTGCTGGTTGTCCTTTGTTGGGACTCCAAATCCGACGGTAGGTGAAAACTAAGTCAAAGTTTGCCAACCGCTGTAATTCATAGCTGAAATATGGAGCGTATTGGGGATAATATGCGGGCATTGTCTGGGGTTGCGCTTCCTTAGTTGCCTCCATTGCAAAAGTGTAAGTAAAACCTTGAGGACAAAAGGGGTCGTTTTGGGGATTGGAAGCAGAAGGTTCGAGGTAGGAACGAGCATCTATACCTAATCGGTAGGGAACATCCGCTAGGGCAATTATTTCCCCGGTTTCGCTAGCATCTACGACATACCAATTTGGAGATGTTTGCTGATTGGCGTTAGGTAAAAAGCGGATAATGGTTTTGGTAAACCGGGATGAATTGGCGTAAGTATAAGAATCTTCAATGGTTTGAGATAAAGGATAAGTATTGAGAGGGAGTGCGCCTTTTGCCGGTTGATGTTGAATTGCGATCACACTATTTATTATTTTGCCATCAGCACTAATTTCTAAGTCTTTAATCACCGTGCTGCTAAACCATTGCAACTTGCCTTTACCTTTGCTTTCGGCATCTTTGAGCATCTGAGTCAAAATGGTGTGAGCATCACGGGGCAAAAAGCAAGAGTCACTTACCCAGCAATTACCAGGATTGAGTTTACCGTACTTGCGCTGAATGCGATCGCGCAATTCCAAATAACCGCGAGAATAAAATTTCATCGCCCGTTGGGTTGGTCGTTCGTCTAATGCAGAGGTTCCTTGAGCAGAAATTTGTCCCCCCAGCCAGTCGGTAATTTCTGTTAAACAAACTGTTCTGCCTGCAAGTAATCCCTCGTAAGCTGTGGCGACACCAGAAAGCCCACTCCCTACAACTAACATCTCACAATTTACAGTTTTATCTGGGTTTCTCGGTGGTGCGGCAATCATCGCCGAATAAGGCGCAAGTAAGGCAGATATTAAGCTGAAACTGATGAGTGATTGTTTTCCATAAGCCAGTTTTCGTCTACATTTCATATTGGAGATCCCTGCAAATCCGGTTTCACCTGTAGACGGTAGCATTTGGGTAATGTTTTACTCAAGTTTTTCAACAAAAATGCAGCTACTTTCTGACTTGGCGTAAAAAATTACACCACCAAGGTACGAGGACACGAAGAAAAAAAGGTTTTTATCCGTTTGGGTGGACGCTGTTGATGAGTTGATTAAAAATGATCTTTGCGATCGCCTAATTGCAAGCAGGAAGAAACACACCCGTACCTTGACTAACGGGGGACGGACAAGATGTCCATCCCACAAATTCATCAACTCTGAGCAATACCTTCTTGACGCGCTGCTTGTTGTACAGCTGCTGCTACAGATGAGGCGACGCGCTCATCAAAAACCGAAGGAATAATATGTTCCGGATTTAAATCTGAAGGCTTAACTAAAGATGCGATCGCATGTGCCGCTTCCAGATACATGGTGGTGGTAATTGTCTTCGCCTGACAATCTAACGCACCGCGAAATACTCCTGGAAAAGCTAGGACGTTATTGATTTGATTTGGGTAATCACTGCGGCCTGTAGCAATCACAGCCACATCTTTTATGACTAATTCTGGCTGAATTTCGGGAATCGGATTGGCCATTGCAAACACGATCGCCTCTTTTGCCATTGATTGCACCATTTCTGGTGTCAAAACTCCTGGTGCGCTCACGCCAATAAATACATCTGCGCCTTGCAATGCACCTGCTAGTGTACCTTGGGCTTTAACTGCAAATTCCTGCTTTTCTTCGGTCAAATCAGTACGACTGGTAGAAATAATGCCCTTAGAGTCGCACATCCAGATTTTTTCTGCCCCAGCTTTGCGGAGTAAGCGCGCGATTGCTACGCCAGCTGCCCCAGCACCATTAATGACAATGCGGATTTCTGCAAGTGATTTATGTACCAGTTTCAAAGCGTTAAACAACGCCGCCAAGGTCACAATTGCTGTCCCATGCTGGTCATCATGAAAAACGGGTATATCTAATTCCTGACGCAGCCTTTTTTCAATCTCAAAGCAGCGGGGGGCGGCGATATCTTCAAGATTGACACCACCAAAAACAGGAGCAAGATTTTTTACCGTCCGCACAATCTCATCAGTATCTTGGGTTGCCAAGCAGATGGGGAAAGCATCAATACCTGCAAATTCTTTAAACAGCATTGCTTTGCCTTCCATGACTGGGAGAGCAGCATATGGGCCTAGATTTCCTAAACCCAAAACAGCACTACCGTCGGTAACAATTGCAACCGTATTTTTTTTGATGGTTAGATTATAAACTTCCTCTGGATTTTCGGCGATCGCTGTACAAATGCGACCCACTCCCGGCGTGTAAGCCATTGCTAAATCAGAAACACTTCTTAAGGGAATTCGGCTGGTAATGCTGATTTTACCCCCACGATGCAAATTAAAGGTGCGGTCATAGACACTCAGCAACTGAATGTGCGGTAACGCTTTGACTGCTTGCACAATTGTTTCAGCTTGTTCAGTGCTAGCCGCATCAACTGTAATATCGCGGGTAGACTCTTTGCGGGTTTGCTCAATTAAATCAATTTGTCCGAGTAGTCCACCACTAAGAGCGATCGCCTGGGTAACTGAGGCCAACATCCCGACGCGATTGGGAATCTGCAAACGCAGGGTCAAACTAAAACTAGAATTAGGAGTAAGGTCTGCCATTTTGATTTTTAGATTTTAAATTTCACATCTTATATTGAATTGATTATTAAAAACCTGTTGGACATTTCAAATGTCATATTTTACTAACTGTAAGCTAATCGCAATCTCGTAAATGTACTCAGCAACACCAGATATTTTTGCTATCTCATCTTCTCAACCACTACGCAGAGAATAGCGTTTGTTGCTACGAGTACATTTTTGATGCCACTAAAAAAGCGCTCTCTAAGTAGAGAACGCTGTTAATTTATGTTAACCTCAGATTAACCATGCATTGCCAGAGCCTGCAAAGCTACAGGTATTACCTCACCCGCAGCCAAATCTAGCGGGAAGTTGTGAGCATTACGCTCATGCATCACTTCTATACCTAGGTTCGCACGGTTAACCACATCGGCCCATGTACTAACTACACGACCTTGAGAATCAAGCACCGATTGGTTAAAGTTAAACCCATTCAAGTTAAACGCCATTGTGCTGATACCCAAAGCCGTTAACCAGATACAAACCACCGGCCAAGAAGCCAATAAAAAGTGCAATGAACGAGAATTGTTAAAGCTGGCATATTGCCAGATCAAGCGTCCAAAGTAACCGTGAGCCGCTATAATGCTGTAGGTTTCTTGTTCTTGACCAAATCTGTATCCATAGTTAATAGATTCAACTTCAGTTGTCTCCCTAACTAACGAGGAAGACACTAAAGAACCATGCATTGCACAGAATAAAGAACCGCCAAATACACCTGCTACACCAAACATATGGAAGGGGTGGAACAGAATGTTATGTTCTGCTTGGAATACAAGCATAAAGTTAAACGTGCCGCTAATACTTAGAGGCATCCCGTCAGAAAAGCTACCTTGACCAATGGGATAAATTAAGAACACCGAAGTAGCCGCAGCTACGGGTGCAGAGTAAGCGACACAAATCCAGGGACGCATCCCTAGACGAAAACTTAATTCCCATTGCCTACCGAGCCAACAGAAGATACCAATGAGAAAATGCAAGACAATTAGCTGATAAGGGCCGCCGTTGTAGAGCCATTCATCCATCGAAGCAGCTTCCCAAAGCGGGTAGAAGTGCAAACCAATAGCGTTGGATGTCGGAACAACAGCACCAGTAATGATGTTATTGCCGTAAAGCAGAGAGCCAGAAACAGGCTCCCGAATGCCATCGATATCAACTGGTGGTGCAGCAATAAAGGCAATAATGAAACAAATGGTTGCGGTCAACAAAGTAGGAATCATTAAAACACCAAACCAGCCGATATAAAGCCGATTTTCAGTGCTAGTAATCCATTGGCAGAATCTGTCCCACTGGTTACCGCTTTCGCCTCTTCTGAGAGTTGTGGTCATGGCTGTATTGTTAATAAATCGCTAAAATCAACGTTCTCAACTTCTAGAAGTTGAGAATTAAGCTGTTTTCAAAGACTTTTGCCAAATACCTTCTCCCTAATCACCGGGACTGTTTTAAATTGCCTCACACCATAAAACGTTGTTCAATCAATTTTCCCAGGGAGACGGTGTGAAAAAAGGGTAAAAATTTCCCGGCTCTTAATATCAGTTTTTACATAAAATCTTTGTATTTATCAATAAATTTTTTATAAAGTTTGATTACAATTCCTACTCAAGGCTTTTTGAGAACAGAACTTTAATATTTAGACATTGTGACTTCAAGTGCTTTTCACAAACAAGTTTTATTTAAGCGTAAAATTACCGAAAAATCAGCATAAAATTCCGAAAAATTCACCAGAAATCGCTTCAAAATTTATCCAGTGGCTTTACTCAGGCTATCAGGTAAAACTTCTAATTAAAATATATCTACAGATTTTTTTCTAATAACTTTTAATTGATGTTGTTAATAGTTTTACTTAAGACATTAACGTAATATTAAGAACCTAGTTATTAGTCAAAGTCAACATCTACATTGACTCAAAAAAATTAGGGGATGCACTGCCACAGACTTCACAAGGGTACTGCTGAGTACTCTGAGTATTTCTTCAACAACATTTGGTTATATGGAAACATCGATGCTGAGTAATATTAAAAACATTTCCATTCATCAATTGGTGGAATTTCAGGTGTCACAAACCCCTGATGCTGTAGCAGTCATTTTTCAAAATGAACAATTAACATACAAGGAGCTTAATCAAAAAGCTAATCAACTAGCACACCACCTGAGAACGCTAGGAGTAACACCAGAGACTTTAGTCGGGGTTTGTATAGAGCGATCGCTAGAGATGGTAATTGCGCTGTTAGGCATACTCAAAGCCGGTGGAGCATATATTCCTCTTGACCCCACCTATCCCCAAGATCGTTTAGCGTTCATCATCGAAGATACTCAACTTTCTATCCTGTTAACCCAACAGCACTTACAAGCCTTAGTTTCTCAACATCAGGGGCATACTGTCTATATAAATAGCGATTGGCAGCACATAGCTCAACAGCCAATAGAAAACCCTGTGAGTGAAGTAAAACCTGACAATCTTGCCTATGTTATTTATACATCTGGTTCTACAGGTATACCAAAAGGTGTAGCAATCGAGCACCGCAACACAATCGCTCTAATTGACTGGGCTAAAGAATTTTTTACCCCTGAGCAATTAAAGGGAGTACTAGGCTCCACATCTATTTGCTTTGATCTGTCCGTCTTTGAATTATTCGTCACCCTCTGCTGTGGTGGTAAGGTAATTCTCGCTCAGAATGCCTTAGAGTTACCTAACCTACCCGCAGCTTCAGAAGTTACTTTAATCAATACTGTACCTTCGGCGATCGCGGCATTGCTCCGCATGAAAGGTATTCCTTGCTCAGTTAACACCATTAACTTGGCGGGCGAACCGTTGCAAAATGCCCTGGTACAGCAACTTTATCAGTTAGACCATATTCAACAAGTTTTCAATCTCTACGGTCCGACAGAGGATACAACCTATTCCACGGTAGCTTTGATCCAAAAAGGATCAACCGAGATTCCATCGATTGGTCGTCCTCTACCGAACACAGAAATTTATTTGTTAGAAGCACCGGCACGCAGGAAGAATGATCGGCTCAAACCTGTTCCAATGGGCACAGCAGGAGAAGTATACATCAGTGGTTCTGGATTAGCTCGGGGTTATCTTAACCGCCCAGAACTAACATCTGAGAAGTTTATTCTTCATTCCTTAAATCAAGAAACAGAATTGCGGCTTTACAAAACCGGGGATCTAGCTGTCTATTTGCCTGATGGTAACCTGAAATTCCTAGGACGAATTGACCACCAAATCAAAATTCGTGGTTTCCGCGTGGAACTGGGGGAAGTAGAAGCAGCTCTCAACCAATATCCAGGGATAAGAGAGGCTGTGGTTGTTCCTAGAGATGGTGAGTTTGGAGATAAACGCTTGGTCGCATATATTGTGCCAAAAACTCACAGTGATTTGAAGCCATTAAAGTCAATCGATCAGTTCTATACTGAACAACTTCAGCAATGGAGATATGTATGGAATGCTACTTATAGTCATCCTGATGGAGATTGCGATCCAACTTTCAATTTCATTAGCTGGAATGATAGTTTTACAGGTCAACCTATACCAGTTGATGAGATGCATGAATATGTGAATTCCACAGTTAAGCAAATTCTCTCCTTAAACCCTCAGAGAGTATTAGAGATTGGATGTGGTAATGGACTTCTCCTATTTCGTATTGCCCCTCACTGTAGTCATTACTTCGGCATGGATATCTCTAAAGAAGCTATCCACTATATTGAGCAACAATTAAGCAAAAACAAGCAAGATTTGTCGCATGTAAAGGTATCTGAGGGCACAGCCCATGAACTTGAAGGATTAGAACCCGGCAGTTTTGATACTGTAATCATCAACTCAGTGATTCAATACTTTCCAAGTGTGGATTATCTATTGCAGGTCATAGAGAAGAGTATCAATTTGGTCAAACCAGGAGGAAAGATTTTTATTGGTGATGTTCGTAGTTTACCTTTACTAGAAACTTTTCATACCGCAGTTCAACTCAGCCAGGCTATTGCTTCTCTTTCCAGCCATCAACTCCAACAGATGATCCGGGAACGAATGTTCCATGACAAAGAACTAGTGCTTCATCCAGACTTCTTTCCGGCGCTGAAGCAGAGAATTCCCCGCATTAGTCATGTTCAAACTTTACTCAAGCGAGGTCAATCTCAAAACGAACTTATCAGGTTTCGTTCTGATGTCATTCTTCATGTGGAGACTGATATATATCCAGATCCAGAGCCTTTATCTTGGGATTGGCAACAACAGGATATATCAATACCACAAATCTGCAAATTTCTTCAAGATAAACAACCAAAAACTCTCAAGATCATCAATGTGCCTAATGCCAGGGTTTCCCTAGATGTGAAGGCAGTGGAACTGTTAGCAGATGTCAATAAACCGGCAACTGTAGGACAGCTAAGGGAAGCCCTCAGGCAAATCCATGAACAAGCAAGAGTACATCCAGAGGAATTTTGGGATATAAGTCAAAATCTACCCTATAACGCCCATATCACTTGGTCTGAGTTATACACTTCAGGTACGTATGATGTTGTGCTGCAAAGCCAGTTGAAATCAACAGACCAAAGGGCTATTCTTGTCCTGCCGGAGCAGCCATTAGAGCTAAAACCATTGAGTGCTTATGCCAATAATCCTCTTCAAGTAAACGAGAAAAGCAATTTGATTCCCCAACTACGTGCTTTCCTGAAGGAAAAACTACCTGACTACATGGTTCCTTCAGCATTCGTAGTTATGGAAACATTACCCCTGACACCAAATGGGAAGATTGATCGGCGATCGCTACCTGAACCGAAAAAAGAGCGACCCTTGCTAACAAAGGGATATGTCGCGCCTTCTAATTTATTAGAACAGCAGCTTGCTGAAATTTGGTCTCAGATTTTAGAAATAGAACAAGTTGGCATTTACGATAATTTTTTTGAACTAGGAGGACATTCTCTGCTAACAGCTCGTCTGCTTACTCAAGTAGAAGAGGCTATTCAAATAAAAGTATCTTTATTTTACTTTTTTAGAGAGCCGACGATAACTGGATTAATCAAAGCAATCAAGGCTACCCAGAACTTTGATTCTGTTGTTACTCTTGAAGAAACTCAGATAGATTTACACACAGAAGCCATCTTAGATCCAACAATTTATCCTGAGCTACCCTTTGTTGAATCAAAAACTGAACCAGAACATATATTCTTGACTGGAGCAACAGGTTTTTTAGGTGCTTTTTTACTGCATGAAATTCTACAACAAACTCAGGCAAATATTTATTGCCTAGTTCGTGCTTCTAATCTTGAGCAGGGTCGGCAGAAAATTCAAACGAATTTAGAGCGTTACATACTTGGAGGGGGAAATTTAAACTCTAGGGTAATTCCCATCTTAGGAGATTTATCGCAACCTTTATTGGGGCTAACTAGCGAAAAGTTCCGAGAGCTAGCTAACAAACTCGATCTAATTTATCATTCTGGAGCATTCGTAAATCTGGTTTATCCTTATAATACATTGCGAGCTACCAATGTGTTAGGGACTCAAGAGATTCTTAGGTTAGCAAGTCAAGGAAGAGTCACTCCTGTTAACTTTATCTCAACCATTGATGTACTGAAACCTCTAAGTTTTCGGGAAAGAAAGATGATCGCAGAAGATGAACATCTTGGTAATCCTTACGAACTTAAACAGGGTTATACCCAAACTAAATGGGTTGCTGAAAAGCTAGTAATTGCCGCTCAATCTAGGGGAATTCCTACATGTATTTACAGACCAGGAATGATGTCTGTCCATAGCCAAACAGGTGTTTCCCAACCTAACGACTTGATAAGCAGAATCATCAAAGGCATGATTCAGATGGGATCTGCACCTAATCTGGAGCAATGGATAAATTTGACTCCAATAGACTATGCAAGTAAAGCTATTTTATATTTATCAAGACAGCAAGAATCTACAGGCAAAGTGTTCCATATTGTCAACCCTAACCCATTATTTTGGAACAAGCTTGTTAGTGATATCCAAAGTTTCGGTTACCATATTCGACTTCTACCATATGAGAAATGGCAAGCTGAGTTGCTAAAGTTAGATATCTACCAAGGGAATGCTTTAGAACCAATTCTATCACTATTTACCGAAAAGATTTTTAATACCAAAATGACCTATTTAGAAATTTTCTTAAAGGCCTCTAAAGCATTTGACTGCCAATATACTCTCAATATGCTAGCAGGAACTTCTATTAACTGCCTACCTGTTAATACCAAGATGCTACATACTTACTTTTCCTATCTTACCTACAATGGTTTTTTGAAACCTCCTAAAAATAATACTGAAGGCACAAAAATTATTTATAAAGAATCCACGAAAGTGTGATTAAACATGGTACCGCTAATTCTCTAATTTAAGTCTGGTTGAAGAGGTTTTTTAAAAATTCTCTGAATGTATAGGTTTGCCGATGTGACATGGATCAATTGCAACCAAAAAATCAATGTGTAAGCTATGTAATAAGATGCCTCGCGTGTTCACTATAAGAGCAAATGACCCTTTGAAAATATCCTCGGAGGCAAAATTACCCGATAGCAGGAAATCACTAGTACAACAAGGCAAAAGTAAAAAGTAAAAGTACTTATACTTCAAGCTTTTTACCCTTTTTAAATGGTAGGTTGTCTTACAAAGTTTGGCGAAGAGAAGTTGCGTGCGCGGGTTAAGAGCGCCCTTGCAAACTTCGGGGACGGAAACCGACACCGCCAACTTTGCGCTATTTACGCCTTGCTGTACTAGATAGAACTTGCAATTACTTGGAAACTAGTGGAAATAAGGCTCAAGTTGTGAGATCAACTAGGTAACAATTGGTTATTAATTTTTCCTCAAGTGTTATTCGTTCAGTTTAATAGGGAATTATGAAGTATGAATAATAACTGATACCAGCAACATAACATCAAACAGTTGAGCAAGGTAAGACTCTTTAAGACTATGCAAACCCACCTACGTAAGTCCATCGGATCGAGATTATTCTTCTATGTATTAAGTGGCGCTTTGGTGGGATTAGGTAGTATGTCCTATTTTTTCTATAAAGCATTGGAATACCGGGCGCAAAAAGAAATAGAAGCTAATCTCAGCACGCAAGTCATGTCGATTGAGGAAAAACTAGGTAGAGCAGAACAATCGATGTTGAGTCTGGTTGCTGGGGCTAAGACTTTGAACGATATGGGAGTAAAAGATCCAAATGCCTACAAACAAATAGTTTTTGAAATCCTTCAGAAACGCTCATCTCTAACGATGGGGGCCGGCTTTGGTCAAGCAGCTTACAAAATTATACAAGGCAGGAAGTTTTATTGGCCTTACATATATATAGATCAAAATATACCTGGTCAGGTAGGGAAACCCTTACCGTTTCCTCATAATGACTATCGCCTTACAGATATCTGTGGGCTTGAAGCGACATGCTTTGAAAAAGAATACTATACATTACCTGTGGCGGCAGGAAAAGAAGTCTGGTTAGAGCCATATAACTGGTTTGGAATTACTATGACAACTAGTACATCTCCCGTATTCAATAACCGTGATGAACTCATTGGTGTCGTAGGATTAGATATCAACGTTACAGCACTCACTGAGGTAATCAAAAAACCTGTAACTTGGGGAGGCGGCTACTTTGCAATTATCAGTCAAAAAGGTAATTTGCTGGCATATCCACCGGAACCAGAAAAAGCTAAATCATTAGCAACCTATAAGGACATACCAGAGTTTAAGGATGTGTGGCAGCAGATTGAAACTGATCATGACGGTTTTTTGCAAGTAAAGGGTAAATACTGGGTATTTCAACGTGTACAGGGAACGAATTGGTTGATGCTGGCAGTAGTACCTCAATCGGTTGTGTTAGTTCCAGTATTATCCATTGCAGTTGGTGGTGCCCTAGGTGCTGGTATGGTACTAGCGTTAGTTGTCACTTTATTTATCCGTCAACTCAATAACCGCTTGCAACCCATTCTTGAAGAGTGCCAGAAGCTGGCAGAAGCTGATGCCCAAAGGGCACTTCGTTTGGGTCAAGATTCTGGGGTGGTTGTTAATAGTAAGCAAAATTATCAATCTGAGTTACAGAATGCTGATGAAATAGAAATTTTGGCACAGTCTTTTAACCAAATGGCAGCGCAATTAAAAGAGTCTTTCGAGGAGTTAGAACTGCGAGTTCAGGAACGCACATCTGAACTGCAAGAAGCCAAAGAATTAGCTGATAGTGCCAACAGAGCTAAAAGTGATTTTCTTGCCAACATGAGTCATGAACTACGCACGCCCCTCAACGGTATTTTAGGCTATGCCCAAATTCTCCAAAGCTCAAATAATATGACGGAGAAACAGCATAAAGGCATCTCTATTATTAATCAATGTGGTTCACACCTCCTGACCCTAATTAACGATATTCTTGACCTTTCTAAAATCGAAGCCCGGAAAATGGAATTGCATCCTACAAATTTTCATTTCGTTTCCTTTCTGCAAGCCGTCGCTGAAATCTGTAGAATTAAAGCGGAACAAAAAGGCCTTAACTTTATTTATCAACTAGATACTCAATTACCAATCAGTATCGAGGTAGATGAAAAACGTTTGCGACAAGTTTTAATAAATTTACTAGGTAATGCCATCAAATTTACTGAAAAAGGTAGTGTAACGTTTACTGTAAAAATTCAGCATCTCAAAAATAGTGTGCGACAAGAAGCATCAACTTATCAAATTCGCTTCCAAGTTGAAGATACTGGTGTGGGAATTAGCCGTGAGCAAATAGAGCAAATATTTTTACCTTTTGAGCAAGTAGGTAACATCAAAAAACAATCAGAAGGAACAGGGCTGGGATTAGCCATTAGTCAGAAAATTGTTGAGATGATGAGCGGTACTATCGAAGTGCAAAGTCAACCAGAAAAAGGTAGTATTTTTTGGTTCGATATCGATATACCTGAATCAGTAGAATGGTCAGATAAATCTAAAGCTACTCAACAAGGATCTATAACTGGTTTTCAAGGCAAAAAGCAAAAGATTCTAGTAGTAGATGACCGTTGGGAAAATCGCTCTGTGCTAATGAATTTTCTAGAACCAATTGGTTTTGAAATTGTAGAGGCAGAAGATGGTAAAGAAGGGTTACTCAAAGTGGCTGAGGCTCGGCCTAACCTGATTATTACTGACATTACTATGCCAGTGATGAACGGATTTGATATGATCCAGCATCTGCGAAATTCACCTGATTATAAAGATGTAAAAATTATTGTTTCATCAGCAAGCGTTTTTGATACTGACAAGCAGAAGAGTTTAGATGCAGGTGCTGATGACTTTCTTCCCAAACCTGTGCAAGCTTCTGACCTGCTTGAAAAATTACAGACTTATCTAAAAATAGAATGGAATTATGAAGAAACTTCATCATTGCCAATTAGCCAAGAAATAGTAATTCCACCACTAGAGGAACTGAATCGCTTATATGAATTGGCTTTAAAAGGTCGGATTAAGGCTTTACAAAATACATTATCTGACCTAGAAAAAATAAATGATAAATTTGCACCATTTATCCAGGAAATTCAACAATTAACTCAAAATTTTCAAATAGAAAAAATTCAATTTATTATTGAGAAATATATCAAATCTACATAATTTAAATGCTAAAGCATTTAAATTATGGTTATTTAAATTATTATTTAAAATTCAGCATAATGCAGAACTTAGAAACAAATTTAATCTTGATAGTTGATGATACTCCTACAAATCTAGAAGTACTTTCGGAAGCTCTAACGGATGCAGGATTTGATGTTGCAGTTG
The DNA here is from genome assembly GCA_034530935.1 of Aulosira sp. DedQUE10. GTDB lineage: Bacteria > Cyanobacteriota > Cyanobacteriia > Cyanobacteriales > Nostocaceae > Aulosira. The sequence continues at coordinate 31,813 of JAVRCF010000032.1, forward strand.
CAACTACTGGCGAAAGTGCTATTAGGCAAATTGAATACGAGCCACCAGATCTGATTTTGTTAGATATAATGATGCCGGGAATTGACGGATTTGAAACTTGTCATCGGCTGAAGGTAAATCCGAAAACCAAAAATATCCCCATCATTTTCATGACTGCCCTGAGTGACACAGTAGATAAGGTCAAAGGTCTTTCTTTAGGTGCTGTTGATTATATTACTAAGCCGTTTCAGCAAGTGGAAGCACTAGCACGTATTCAGGTTCATTTGAAGCTGCAAAATATCAGCGCAGCAATGGAGAAACAAAATGTACATCTCAAACAAGAAATTGCAGAACGCGCTACCGCAGAAGCAGCATTGCAGAAATTAACTCAAGAGTTAGAGCAAAGGGTTACAGAAAGGACAAAAGAACTATCCCAAGCACTGCAAGACCTGCAAAATGCTCAAGTTAAGCTGATCCAGACAGAAAAATTAGCTACACTTGGTCAGTTGGTAGCTGGTGTAGCACACGAAATTAACAATCCCGTCAACTTTATACATGGTAATCTCGATCACGCCAGTTCCTATATTAATGACTTGCTAGAACTGATCAAAATCTATCAGACTCAGTTTCCTGATCCCACTCCAGAGATTGCTAAAAAATCAAAGGAAATTGACCTAGATTTTCTCAAGGCAGATTTACCCAAGATTATCTCTTCAATGGCAGTTGGAACTCAACGGATTCAGGAAATTGTTCAGTCTTTCCGCAATTTCTCCCGCCATGACGAGGCGGAAGTCAAACAAGTCGATATCCATGATGGATTAGACAGCACACTAATGATTATTGACCATCGTTTGAAAGCCAGACAAGACTATCAACCGATTCAGGTGATTAAAGAGTATGGAAAATTACCACCAGTTGAGTGCTTTGCAGGTCAAATGAACCAAGTATTTATGAACGTCCTCAGCAATGCAATTGATGCTTTGGAAGAGTTAATGGGAGATGGGCACAGTTATGGTACTCTATCGCCGATGATTCGGATTCAGACAGAACTTGTGGGAGCTAATCATGTTGCTATTCGGATTGCTGATAATGGACCAGGGATAGCAAAGGAAGTTCAAAAACGGGTGTTTGACCCCTTCTTTACGACTAAACCAGCAGGTAAAGGAACAGGGTTAGGGATGTCGATTAGCCATCAGATTGTGGTGGAAAAACATGGTGGTTCATTGTCCTGTATTTCCAGCCCAGGCAAAGGTGCAGAGTTTATAATTGAGATTCCTATTCAACTGCTAAAGTTGTGTAATACAAACTGGTGGCAGTCTCAAGACTTATCTACAAATTCTATGCAGAGTCAACCATTTTCTCATTATCGAAAAGATATAGTCATCCTAAATGAGTTGTGAAAATCTTTGATGATTCTCTCCATATCACGAACACTATGCTTTAATCGGGCAGCTATTAATAACATCAATTTCCCTGAGATCTAGTGATTAATAACTGCTATTTATTTGCGATACAACTGTCCATTGATAACTTGTACTACTGGATGATTGCACCTGCGTACAAGTTGTTCATCATGAGTAGTGACAATCACAGTTGCCCCAAAAGAATTTAACTTTTGGAGAATTTGCATAACTTGCCAAGAATTATCTGGATCAAGGTTTCCAGTAGGTTCATCAGCCAAAAGCAATGGTGGGGTTGCCACGATCGCCCTTGCAATACTCACTCGTTGTTGCTCTCCGCCAGAAAGTTGATCTGGAAAGCAGTCAGCTTTAGAAAGCAAACCCACTAGCTTTAATGTTGGTTCTAAACGTCGTTGAATTTCTTTTCGGGTATAGCCTTGAGCTTGCAACACAAACATTATATTTTCTGCCACTGTCCGTTGGCGAATCAGCTTATAGTCCTGAAACACAATGCCAATACGTCGCCGCAATAATGACAAGCGATCGCCCTTTAAAGATGTCATGTTGCACTCATCAACAATCACTTCTCCTTGTGTTGCTAACTCTTCACCATACAGCAGCTTCAAGAGAGTTGATTTACCAGAACCACTGGGACCTGTGATAAATAAAAATTCTTTTTGTTTTACCTCTAAGTTGACATCCAACAGAGCGTGACAGCCGTTAGTATAGGTTTTTGTGACAGAAGACAATCGTAATATTGCTGAGGCAGTACTATTTTGCCTTTGAGTTTCAATGTCTTGTTGATGAACAAATTGGTTTTCTGTTTCCTGCGTTGTTAATACTGGCATTGCTGGATTGTTAGGTACAGATTGAGATCTAAGATTTGAAATTCCATCCAAAATAATGATTCCCAGACAAAACCTGGGAATCTCACATCTCAAACCAAAAATCTCAAATTTTTTGAGGATCTCAACACTAAGTAATTATTACTAGCTAAGACTGAGAACTCAAAACTTGTATGGCTAACTAATTACACCTCTTGCAGTCAAGCGATAAACAAAGGCTTTTAAGGCAAACTCTGGCAAAGCCAACATCCGTCGCCAGCGCCAAGGCTCTTGATAAAGCCGATACAGCCATTCTAAATTATTATTTCCTAACCAAGCGGGAGCGCGGGTTTTCGTACCAGACCAAATATCAAAACTGCCTCCAACACCAATCCAAATTGCTTGGGGACACAAATAGCGATTTTCGGCAATCCATAACTCTTGACGTGGTACTCCCAAACCCACAAAAATCACCTGTGGCTGCAATTGGCCCAGAGTTTGTCGTAATTGTTGTTCTTCTTCTTTTGAATGGTAACCAGAGTGAGTACCTGCTATGGTCAAACCAGAGATTTGCTCCTGGCAAAACTCTGCCGCTTTTGCAGCAACTCCGGGTGCTCCTCCATAGAAAAATATCTTTGCGTCTGTATGCTTTTGTCCTAGTTCTCGCAACAGTCTTTCTGCTAGTTCAATCCCTGGACAACGTTGCACTTTTTGCCATAACAGCCACCGCAAATACAAAACTACCCCGGCTCCATCGGGAATGACTAACTCGGCATCTTGAATGACTTTAGCTAGGGACTCATTGCGCTCTGCCTGCATAGTCATTTCAGCATTGAGCGTTACTACATGAGTTCCTTTGCCTTGTTTCAAGCATTCTAGCAACCAGCCAGGATAGTTAGTCATCACGTGAACTGGTATCCCCAACACTGAAAACGCTTTAGGCTGTTTAGACATAACCAATTCTTCCTTAGCCTCACACCGCAATTTCTAGAACGTTAGTCTATCAAATTTTTTAATATATTGCCTGTTGTGATTTTAGCAACAACTAATAGCTTTTTGACATTATAAAAGTAAGTAAATTATCTTCTAGACGTGATTTAAATGATTAGATGAAAACGCTATATTGAATATTTAAATTCATAATAATTTCTTATGTAAAATATGTGGCTGTCATCAGCTAGTTACACCAGGATGGAGTAAAAGCGACTTGGGACTACAGGTTAGGAGCTAGGGGCTAGTATTTTTTACTCAGTACCAGAACACTTTTTCCAGACAGACCCTTAAGCCTGCTTTGGGTACAACAAAACGATGACTTAGGCAAACAATAGCCGAAAACCTGATTTTCAGCTAGGGGTAATTCATGAATTTCCCCAGAGTGCGTGTAGTTTTGTGTAAGTCCTAAAAACATGAAAATCCTTTTTTGCTAATGTCTCGTATTGGATTGGGGTCAACCCCTGTTGATTCTATGATTGAAGTGTATTGTTCCCTGAGAGAGTCAATGCCTGTGGCAGGGGCAACACGCCTAAGTGTTAGCCTTAATCACAACGCATTTCTACATTTGTAGACAAATGTCTTACAACTGCATCTGTGGCAACTTTTGAGTAAACTCGATTTTACAGTTAAGGTAGTGTAACTGGCAGAACTTGGCTATGAGTAAAATTCGTATTGCTCTAATTGAAGATCATGACCTCACCCGTGTGGGTATTCGGACAGCACTACTGCAAAAAGAAGAAATTGAAGTTGTAGGAGAAGCTGCCAATGCTGCGGAAGGACTGAAAATGCTCAAAATGCTACAACCTGATATTGCGATTGTAGATATTGGTTTACCAGATAAAGATGGCATTGAGCTGACACGGGAGTTGAAATCTACTAGTAATGGAGAAGATTTAAAAACTAAGGTGTTAATTTTGACATTGAGAGATAATAAGGAAGCTGTGCTGGCAGCTTTTGCTGCTGGGGCTGATTCTTACTGCATGAAGGATATCAAATTTGATAATTTGCTGGAAGCAGTGCGAGTAACATACAATGGCAACGCTTGGATTGATCCAGCGATCGCTCGGATTGTATTACAACAAGCACAACAAAATCCAGCCAAACAGGATAAAGTATTATTAGACACCAAAAATCCCTTTAATACCTCTGAGTCTGGGGAAACTCCAGAGCATATAGATGCTTATACGCTGACAGAAAGGGAGTTAGAAGTGTTACAGTTGATCGTCGAAGGTTGTAGCAATGCAGTCATCGCCGAGAGACTTTATATTACAGTCGGGACAGTAAAAACACACGTTCGGAATATTTTGAACAAACTATGCGCTGATGACCGTACCCAAGCCGCAGTTCGTGCCTTGCGTTCTGGATTAGTGGGATAGGGTTAATTTTAGGTGTAGTAACTAGTAAAAAAACTTAAAGAGAAATTTACAACTTTGACACAATTCTTATGTTCAAAGTGGGTAACTTCTCTTTATAGGTAATTTTTTGATTATGACTTGATTATTTATGTGTGATAAAAATTACACTATTTTGCAATTCCTGTATCTAAAAAGTTAAAGTCAAATATGACTGAAATAGAAATATGCAAACTTAAGCTCATGGTGGTAGATGATGAGCCGGATAACTTAGACTTACTCTACCGCACTTTTAGACGAGATTTTGAAGTATATCAAGCCAATCATGCCCGTGCTGCGCTGGAAATATTAGAAAAAGAAGGCGAGATGGCTGTGATTATTTCCGACCAAAGAATGCCAGAAATGAATGGCACGGAATTTCTTAGTCGCACAGTAGAGCGCTTTCCAGATACTATTCGGATTTTACTGACTGGTTTTACAGATGTTGAAGACTTGGTAGATGCAATTAACTCTGGTCAGGTCTTCAAGTACATTACCAAACCTTGGAACCCGCAACGCCTGAAAGCACTAGTTGAACAAGCCACTGATACCTATCGTCTCGTGAAAAAACGCACCCAAGAGTTGCGGCGCGCTTTGCGGCGAGAATCTTTGTTTAATGCAGTGACAACAGCAATTCGGGAGTCTTTAGACTATGACAGTATGCTGCACAAGATTGTTGCAACTATTGGAGAAACATTTGAAGCTACTTGTTGCTTCCTCAGACCGGTAGAGGGCGATTGTCTGACATCAGATTTATTCTCCTACCAAGATCCCCAATACAATGCATCAAGCGGCGTTTTCGACCCCAGTTCTTTAATCGAAAAAGTACTTGAAACTCATCAGTATCAACTAACTCAAGGTACAGATGACGGTAATCCTTGCCACCAATTAGTTGTGCCTTTGTCTTATCAGCAACACTTACTTGCTGTTCTGGCTCTCTACCAAAGAGGGAGCATTCATTCTTGGCAACACGAAGATATTCAACTGATTGCGGGTGTTGCTGAACAAGCTGCCTTAGCCCTCTCCCAGGCAAAGCTATACCAGCGCCTCCAGGAAAAACAGCAGCAAATCCGCGCTGAATTGGAAGTGGCTCGCCAAATTCAAAATAACTTGCTAAGGCAAAGTTTACCGGAAATCAAGGGTGTAAAAGTGCAAGCTTGCTGCTACGCTGCCCGAGAAGTAGGAGGGGATTTTTTTGAAGTCTTTGTTCATCCCAAAGGGGACTTGTGGTTGGCTGTGGGTGATGTTTCTGGTAAAGGAGTTCCAGCAGCTTTGTTCATGGCTAGTGCCATTTCGGTGTTACGTCGGGAATTATCTCAAGAAACGCCAGCTGAGCCGAATGTGGTAATGCAGAATTTGAATCACGCTATGTCTGATGACTTGATTAGCAATAATTGCTTTATCACTCTCGTCTTAGCCTGTTATACCCCTAGCACAAAGGAACTCGTTTATGCTAACGCCGGTCACATTTATCCTTTACTCTGGTCTTCGCCTACAACTGTTACGGAACAACCTCATTACCTCAAGGTACGCAGCATTCCTTTAGGTATTTTGCCTAAGTGGCAGGCAGAGTCTGGTCGTTTAGCGCTAAATCCTCAAGATACCCTGCTACTCGCCAGCGATGGAATTACAGAAGCAATGGTAACAAGTAGTGTATTTAATAGCCAGAATACTGAGAATGGAAGTCAGGCATTTAGCCGTTCTATGCTAAATCAAGATGGTCTTTGGCAACTTTTACAACAGGAACCAAAACCCCTTTCTCTTACCCATCTACTAACTCGCATCCAAGCAAACAACCAAGTTCAAGAAGATGACCAAACTATACTCTCATTGGAGGTTTTATAAATAATGAAAAGTGAGTTACACGTACCAAGTGACTTAAATTTTTTAAACATCGTTGAAAACTGGTTGCTGGGATGCTTGAAAATCCAGCTTGGAGAATCAGTTGATTGGTCACGGCAATCAAGCCGTTTGCGGCTTGCTTTAGTGGAAGCCTACTCTAATGTAGTACGTCATGCCCATAAAGAACAGCCTAATTTGCCGGTGTTACTGCGTTTGGAACTCAAAGACCGAGATCTGGCTTTAGAAGTTTGGGACTATGGCGAAGGCTTTGATATGTCTACCTATTTCCCACCAAACCCTGTAGAAAAACAAGAAGGTGGCTATGGTTGGCTGATTATGAATCGTTTGATGGATAAAGTAGAGTACCAGTTACAAGTAGATGGTGCTAACTGCCTCAAATTAGAAGCTACATTACCAGAACTAGTACAAAAAGGCTGAATTATGTTCGCGTAGCGTCTCGGATAGAAGAAGGTTAAAGGATGAAAGTACAAGTACGTTAGGCTTTTAACCCATTTTCAATCAGAGCTTGATTTCTGCGGCTGTGTAGTAGTTAATTGATGTTCCCTAATTTCTAATCTCAGTATTCTTGGTTTTATTAAGCTGCTTGCTCTGTCTGAAGCTAAGGTAGATTGTAGCAATTCAAAATTCAAAAAGAAGAAACTCAGATTTTATCGGGGGTTTCTAAGTATAAATTTGTTGCCTTTAAGCGATCGCGCATTGACTGTATATTTGCCAAACCTATCATCAACGCTGACTGGAAACCAGCCAGCGCCAGAGTTATTCTCTTGTAATAATCTGTCTACTTAATTTGCTCCCTTAGTATCTTTCCCATCTCTGCCTACTAAAGTAGGGTAGGGATGGTTTGAGCTTGCGAGGTATTTTTTAAAGCTACCCAGCTACTAGCAATTGGCATTCGCCAACCAGTACCAAAAGCGCGATCGGTGATTTTTAAGCCAGGGGGTGCTTGTCGCCGTTTAAATTCAGCACGGGCCAGCATTTGGATAACTCGGTCTACAATTACTGGATCGTTCCCAGCGCTGACAATTTCGGCTGCTGATTGGTGTTTGTGAATCAGGCGTTCTAAGATGTCATCCAAAACCTCGTAGGGTGGAAGAGAATCTTGATCGACTTGGCCGGGTTTGAGTTCGGCGCTTGGTGCTTTAGTCAGAACATTTTGGGGAATAATTTCGCCCTGGCGATTTAACCAATGGCAAAGTGAATAAACGCGGGTTTTGGGAACGTCCGCAATTACTGCCAACCCGCCATTCATATCGCCATAAAGGGTACAGTAACCAACTGCCATTTCTGACTTATTGCCAGTAGATAAGAGGAGGTAGCCAAACTTATTGGCGATCGCCATTAATAAGTTACCTCGAATCCGGGATTGCAGATTCTCCTCAGCAATGCCAAACTCAGTCCCAGCAAACAACTCAGCTAAGGAGTGGTCAAAGGATTGCATGGGTTCAGCAATTGGTAAAATAGTGGTTTTAATGCCCAAATTCTCTCCTAATGCCACAGCATCGCTGATGGAATGTTCGGAACTATAGGGAGAAGGCATTAAAACACCGAAGACATTTTCTTTACCAAGTGCAGCTACTGCGATCGCAGCTACTAATGAGGAATCAATCCCGCCACTTAAACCCAGTACTACTTTAGAAAAGCCACACTTACGGGCATAATCACCCACGCCTAAAACCAAAGCTTGCCAGATTTCTTCCTCTTCAGACTGATAAGCAGGTAATATAGTACCTCTCTTAAAATCTCGTTGTTTCTCATCAAATTCCACTATTGCCAAGTCTGCTGCAAAACCACGGGCACGAAATATAATTTCACCTTGACGATTCAAGGCAAAACTGCAACCATCAAATATCAGGTCGTCATTGCCTCCGACTTGGTTAGCATAGATCATCGGCTGTTGAAAACGCACTGCACTATGCTTCAGCATCTGTTCTCGGAACTGCTGTTTACCGACACTGTAAGGTGAAGCAGATAAATTGACAATCAAATCCACACCCAAAATTGCTAAATCCGCGATCGGATTAACTGTATAACTGCGTTTACCCCAAAATTCCTCATCATTCCATAAGTCTTCGCAAACAGTGACACCAATATGGAGATCATCCAAGGTGAAATAATTGGCTTGTAACCCTGCTTCAAAATAGCGGTTTTCGTCAAATACATCATAAGTAGGTAAAAGCCGCTTGTGAAAAATTTGCTTTACCTGTCCGCCTTGTAACAAAGCTATGCTATTAAATAACGATTTACCGCCTGTAGTATGGGCTTTAAGATTTTCTTCTACAGTACCAACCAAAACTGCTAAATTTGGCGGCAAATCTCTGGCTAACTTTTTCAGAGTAGTAGCCATCGCCGCCACAAAACTAGGATTTAGCAATAAATCCCTTGGGGGATAGCCACACAAAGAAAGTTCTGGCGTTAATAACAACCGCGCACCAGATGCTACTGCTTTTTGCGCTGCTAAGAGAATTTGCCCTGCATTTCCGGGTAAGTCACCAATTTTAGGATTTAGTTGAGCGATCGCAATTTTCATATTTGTTATTTGTCATTTGTCATTTGTTATTTGTCATTTGTCATTTGTCATTTGTCATTTGTCATTTGACTTTTGACCCTTGACTCTTGACTCTTGACTCTTGACTTTGCAGTTAAATAAATACCAAAGGCTTATCTTTGAAAGGCGCAAAAGCTTCGGCATCAAACTTATACAAACTAGCCGGACGACCAGCACCCCGTGATACCTTAATTCCTGTATCGCACAAAAAACCTAACTTGAGTAGACGGGCGCGAAAATTAGAATAATCAGCGAAGTTTTCCCCTAAAACGGTGGTGTATAACTGATATAAATCATTTAAGGTAAACATTTCTGGTAAAACTTCAAAAGCCACTGGACTGTACTCCAATTTATTACGCAAACGCCTGTGTCCATAGCTGAGAATTTGATTATGGTCAAAGGCTAATTTTGGCAATTGTTTGAGTGGATACCAAGCTATACCTGTGACTCCATCAGCTATTAATTCTGCTTCCTCAAACCGCACTAAGGCAAAATAGCTGACTGAGAGATAACGCACACCAAAACTATCGCTGGCTTCCCGTGGATCGCGATTGGGGCCACCAAAGGTATATAACTGTTCTAGATAGAGATTTTTTACTCTAATTTTTTCAGCCATGATGCGATAGGCAGCATCTTCTAAAGATTCTCCTTGACGCACCAAAGTCCCAGGAAGACTCCAAAAATTTAAAAATGGCTCTTGCTGACGCATAACCAACAGCACGAGCAGTCGATTTTGGGCAGTATCTACAGAAAAAATTACATTATCAACACCAACCTTGAAATCAGCCAAAGGTTGTTGATTTAGCGAAGTTGGAAACTTTTTGTGGCTGCGTCCTGGCATTTGTACAAATGCTCTCGATTAATATAGGCAACTATAGGGGGGGTGAGGGCTTGGGAATCTCCATGTTCGCGATAGGCTGTTGAGGAAATATCTAGTCCAGTCAAACTGGCGATCGCAATTTTCCCGCCCAGTTTTTGCACTCCCTCTAAACTAGACTCATCTATCGCATATCCCGGTCGCGGCACTACTAATAATTGCACTTGCCGCAACAAATCTTCAACTTGGTACCAACGGGGTAGCTGATTGAGCAAATCGGAACCAATCACCAAACTATATTCAGCATCTTCTCCCCAAATAATTTTCGCTTTTTCTAATGTCTCTAGCGTTCGGAAACTACTTAATTCCTGTTCCAAAGCAATATTGTGTCGTGATGTCTGGATATCCGCAATTAATAATCGCAGCATAGCCGCCCGATGTCTCAATGCTGTTTGATGGGCTTTAAAAGGATTATCAGCTGCCCAAACTGCCACCCGATCATAACGCTCAGATAACCAACTTAGAATCGCCTGATGCCCAGCAGTTGGCGGATCGGCACTAGTACCAAACAAAGCAATTCTCATCATCTTACTTTGCGTCCTTCTCTGCGAGACACTTGTCTGCGACACGCTCCGCGAACGTGAATGCAGTTTTTTTCTGAGTCTCTTGTGTCAACTCTTGCAACGCGGCTGAAATTTCCACATTCACTGATACAGGATGATCTAACTGCCTTGTCTGTTCTGGTAAACTAGCGACCGAGGCTGCGGTACGTTGTCGAATTGTTGCCAAAGACTCTGGCGGTTGTAGCTGTTTCCCTTGTTTCATCACAAGTTGCAACAAAGGTTCTTCGCCTAGAGGAGTTTCCGTAGCTAATCCCAATCTATCTACTTTCAACATTCCTCCGACGAACGAGCGAAAAATTTGCTTGCGTCCTGGATAAGTAGCTTTGTCACGGGATTCTTTCATGACGGGGATACCATCAATTTCTACAAGTTTGTAAACACCATTGATCGGCGCACCCGTAACTAATCGCGTTCCTAATCCATAGCCATCTATTTGGGAACCCGCTGCTTTGAGTCTGGCAATTTCCCACTCATCCAAATCACCACTAGCGAAAATTGGCACACCTGGAAGTAGCGATCGCACTTCTTTTGACAAGCTAGCTAAATCTCCAGAGTCCAGCCTGACTCCAGTCAATTGCATTTCCCCAGAAGTTACTTTTGACGCTAACTCTTGGGCAGCAGCGATGGTATCGTAAGTATCAATCAACAATGGCGCACCCGGAAAATATCGATGAAAGGCTGTAAAAGCTTGTTCTTCACTACCTGCCATTGCTGACAATGCCATAACCAAGGCGTGAGCCATCGTACCACTTGGCTTTTGGTTGAGTTGTAGCGCTGCTAACACATTAGAAGTTGAATCTAATCCCCCTGCTAACGCCGCCCGCGCCGCCCATAATGAACCTTGGGGACTAAATGCCCTTCTTGTACCAAATTCCAACAGTGTGGCTTGCTCTCCCGCTACATCCCTGAGCCTAGCTGCCCTAGTAGCAATTAAGCTTTGATAATTCAGAGTATTCAACAGGTAAGTTTCTACTAATTGTGCTTGCCAAAGTGGTGCTTCCACCCTTAACAATGGCTGATTGGCAAACACTGCTGTTCCTTCTGGTACAGCCCACACATCCCCGGTAAAACGCCCCTCGGCTAGCAATGCCCAAAAGCGATCGCTGGCGTGGGCAAAAATTTCCGTCGCTTGCAAAGCTTGTATTTGAGAGGGACTAAAACGAAATTTCTGCAAATATTCCAAGGCTTGCGCCAGTCCCATTGCAATTAAATAGCCAAAACCCTCCGGTAGCCGTCTGGCAAACAATTCAAAGCTTGCTTGTTTTTGTTCTACACCTTCACCTATGTAACAAGCTGCCATTGTTAGTTGGTAAAGGTCAGTCAACAGACTATAATCCTCAGCCGCAAAATTCAGTTCCTGATTTAGGCGATTTTGCCATTTTTCTTGATTTGCATCTATCTCCAAGTCTGGGAGCGTTGTCATGCCAGAGCGTCCTTACAAGAATGCTTGTTCTATTTATGGTAACTTTTACCATAAAGGTTGTCAACCATTGGCGAGTTCATCTTCTGGAATGCTAAATTTTCAAGTAAAATAATCATAATTCGAGCGTTTATTTAATACTTTTTAATAGTCTATTTAATAATAATCGCATCACTTGCAAAAATTATAATGAAATGTAACAATAGATTGTCTTGAAAAAATACCTGCATCTTTGATAGACAAGGGTTTGAGAAATAGCTGATTTACATAAATAGTTGAAGATAGAAGTGAAACTCGCAATTAACCTAAAGTATTGCAAACATATCTGAAAAAATATTGCAGAGATTGTGGATATATTTAAAATTTAAGCAAAGGTAGAATATCAGAATTACAGTATAGACATCACCAATTAAAGCGACTCGTAAAAAGAGGTCTAATATTATGGCTATTTCGAGAATGATCGCTAACATTACCCAGTATATTTCTGAAGCCGTAATGCGGATTTTTGCGCCCAGTGATGATGCTTATCCTGTTATTGGTGTACAACCATTTACAGGCGATCCTTACAGAAAAGGTACGGCAGATATTTGGTAAATAATTATTATTGTAAGATTACAAAATATGAAGGCGTGAGGTTTTTCCGCACGCCTTTCTGTTTAAGGATTTTGATATACAGTATGTCAATTAAATTTCGATTGGAGCTTACTTACTCACTCTCACATCTGAAATTGGCACTATCAAAACCCTGGAGGGAATTCAAAATTATGGAATTCGTAATTTTTGGATTTAATTCTCCCACGCTCAGGAAACGTGGTTTTTGTTTCATCTGTAGTCTAAATAACTCTCTGAAACTTTTAATTATGAACTAGGAATAAGCAATTACGAATGTTTTAATTTAGGTAGTGCAGCTTGATAATTAAGGCTAATCAATGTCCATAATCAGAGTCATAGCGGCGCTTAAGGTTTAGTAGACTTCTCTAGAAGCTCTTTTTGTTGCACCCAATCCTTACCTACTTGAATACTAATATCGGAACCGATACTACCAGTACTTTCTACCCGGACTTCACCAAATCCCAAAAGTTGACGAACTAATTCGGCACTATTGCCATCTCCTTGTTGGGCGACAATGTGAGTTACATCAAGAGGTTCACCCCAAGCTTTAGCAACAAAAACATTGCGGTATCCAGCTTTTTCTAAGGATCTAATTAAAGGTTGGAGATGAGAGCGATCGCCACCTGTACTATCTTGAATTGCTACACGTAAAGAACGAGGTTCAATATTATTTTCTTCTTGTGCTTGCGTTGATTCCACACCATAGTGTTTTGCCATCAATTTGGCAATCCCATTTTTGTTTGGCAACCAATAGCTAGCATCAAACTCATTCTTCTCGCTAAAGCGACCAGGCACCATTAACATTTGCATATTTGAGCGATTAGTTCGCACGCCAAAACCTACTAGCGCTACTAACTCTTCAACTGTCAAGTTAGTATCAATGTATTCTTTGACTACATCCAACACTTTCGGCATTTGAGCTACAGTTGTGGGATTGAGTGACTGATCCATCAACGCACGCAGCACCATTTGTTGCCGTTGAATCCGCCCAATATCTCCCAGTTCATCATGGCGAAACCGGAGTAATTGCAGCGCTTGATCGCCATTAAGATGCTGTTTACCTGCCTTCAAATTGATGTATAGGTGCTGAGATTCATCTTGATATTTCATATCCTTGGGAACGTATACTGTGACTCCACCCAAGGCATCAATTAACTTCGCTACACCCAAAACGTTAATCCGGACATAGCGATCAATTGCCACTCCATTTAAGAGATTACTGACTGTTTTGGCAGTCAAAGCTGGTCCACCTTCAAGATTGGCATGATTAATTTTTTTCACTCCATGCCCTTCTATTTCTGTGCGGGTATCTCTGGGAACAGAAAGCATGATCATTTTTTTGCTCTCTGGATCAAATTTGATCAAGAGCATGACATCAGAAAGACCATCAAAGGAGTTGACTTGGGGAAGGTATTTCAGATTTTTGGTATCAGCCGGAGGATTATCTATATCTGGTGGTAATACGCTCATCCCCATCAGTAAAATATTGACGGGACGAGTTAATTGTGAAAATCGCAATCCACTTCCAGAAATGCGATCGCCATCAAATACGGCCTCCTCTTGGGGGCTAAGTTGGGCTTGCTGCAAAGGTGTACTAGTTAAAGAAACAGCCAACAGCGCCCCTGCTGTTGCTGATACCATTGCAATGCCACTCATCCCCACCCAAAACCACAACCAACGTCCCGATTTTGAGTTTTGGGTATTTTTTTTGCTGGCATTAGAGCCATTTGCCGATTGGTTTTCTTCCGCCGAAGTTCTTTGAATGGTCACAGACTTCCTCACACTTACTGATCAAATTCGGTACATTTGCAGACTAATAAATATGCAGACAAATCAAATCATAATAGCTAATTCTTAATTATCAGTGCTTAGTTTTTAAATGCTGTGTCAACCACAACACTTGTAGCAGTTTTTGCTTTTTTCTGGACAAATTAGATAATGTGTTATTGCAGTATGACAACAATAAACCAGTTTGACCAGATCTCTTCAGGGATAATCTTTAAGTTGGCAAAAAACTTCAGTAAAACTACTGACTTAAGTATTCCCTAAAAGATTAAGACAGATACTTTCCCAGGACTCGCTCGGCAAAATTACTAAACCCTGGTAAACGGTTAGACTTTCCCTGAATGATGCGAAAAATTAACCAGACATTTACCAAAAAATAACCAGAGGTTAGAAAGCTGTTGAGAATTAATAGACGCAGGGCGAAAAAATCTGAAGTTGCAGCCCCTGTTGCTAATAAAAGGTATGCCAAAAACCAGGTAAATGCCAAAGTAATAGACAGACGGCTAGTAGCTAGTTGTTCCCGGCTTCCTTGACGGCGATATAGTGTCCACAGAGAGGGGAAAAAACCAATGACTGGAATTAAATACACAAGTAGCTGTAATTTAGGGGTGGCAGATTGGTCATTTGTCATTTGTTATTTGTCCTTTGTCATTTGTTATGGGTTAAGGGTTAAAGGTTAAGAGTCAAGAGTTATTTGTCCTCCTTTTCCCCATTGCCCCTAATCCCCAGAGGGGACGCCGAGTTCCCCAGTCCCCAAGAAGGAAAAATTTTCCATTTGGGTGAGTCTAATCCTAAACTAGGAGGATGAAGAACAGTCATGTAGTTAGAGATAATAAGCTCTAAAGAAGAATTTTATTTAGTTCTATCCTGTAATCGGCTAAAGATGCAGACACGCAAGCTACTCGACTGGTGGGAGACACTAACACCCATAGCGCGCACCGGAGCGATCGCATTATTCATTCCGTTGCTAGTTCTCAATGGTTGGGCGATTTCGGCAATTTTTAATTATTTCCATTCGTTGATTGTGATTTTAGTCGGAGCCTCAGTGCTAGCTTTTTTGCTCAACTACCCTGTTAGCTGGATGGAGCGTCATGGTGCTAGGCGAGAGCCGATTGCTATTTTAGTATTTCTCTTGGCTTTATCGATTTTATTGGCATTGGGTGTCACTCTGTTTCCCCTAGCTCTTACCCAAGCCCAACAACTCGTGGCTCGTTTGCCAGAGTTGATTGACTCAGGACGCTCCCAGTTAATGATGTTAAACGAAAAAGCAGAGGTTTTTGGCTTACCGATTAACCTTGATGCCCTAGTCGTACAAATTAACGATCGCGTTAAGGGACAATTGCAAGCGATCGCCGGACAAGTTTTAAATTTGGCTGTAGTTACACTCACCAGTCTATTAGACTTCGTTTTGACGATGATCTTGACTTTCTACCTTTTGCAGCATGGGGGCGAACTCTGGGAGAGTTTAGTAGAATGGCTACCCTCAAAATTTCGAGAGCCTTTCTCTCAAACAGTACGCCTCAGCTTTCAAAATTTCTTTATCACCCAGCTCATTTTATCTACCTGTATGGCATCGGCGCTCATTCCCACATTTTTGTGGTTGAAAGTGCCATTTGGGCTATTATTTGGCTTAACAATTGGGATTATGGCCCTCATCCCCTTTGGCGGTTCTGTGGGTATCGCCTTGACTACCTTATTAGTGTCGCTGCAAGATTTCTGGATGGGAGCAAGAGTTTTAATGGCTGCGGTTATCGTACAGCAAATTCTCGAAAACTTAATTGCTCCTCGAATTTTAGGGAGTTTTACGGGTTTAAACCCCGCCTTGATTGTGATTTCAGTATTAACAGGGGCGAGAATTGGAGGACTTCTGGGTGTAATTGTGGCAGTACCTACTGCTGTTGTCATTAAAACTGCTTTAAGTGTTATACGTCCTACATCCCAGAGCAGCGATACTGATGACTATGCTAATTCCAGCGAGATAGCTGCACCCACACCCGAAGAATTCCCAAAACCTGAAGCGAAAAATACCCTGAGCGTATCAGAAGCCACAACACCCTAGGAGGTCAAAAGTCAAGAAATGCCTAGTTAGCACTAGTACAGCACGGCGTAAATAGCGCAAAGTTGAGCCAGTGTGTTGGACGGGTTTCCCGGCTTAAAGCAACTGGCGTTGGCGGTGTCGGTTTCCGTCCCGCCAAACTTTGTAAGACAACAGACCAAGAAATACTGTTAATTATCCTCACTTGCTAGGTAATGGTGGCAAATGGATTATTCACAGGCGCTTTTAGCAAAGCCAAAGCAGAATCGCAAGGTAATGGCGGGAATATTCAATTTACAAGTGACTCTTTGAGGCTGACAAATCAAGCTCGTAGATCTACTAATAGCGCTGGATTAGGTCAAGCTGGTAATAGTTAATAAACTCTAAAAATTGTGGCTTGTTAGCTGCTCTGCAAATATTCAATCGCTGCTTCTAATTTTGAAGGATATCCTTCAGCAAATCTTTCAAACCACAGACCTTCAGATGAGAATGGATCTAATTTAGCTAGCCATTCTTTTGCCTGCTTTTTCAAAGCTTCTAGTTGTTTTGCTTTAAGTTTTTCTTGGCGAATTCGTTCCTGTTCTAATTCTTGCTGTTGTCGTAACTCTTCAGCAGTATCTAATTCTGCAAAATCAGCTTTAACTTCCTCCAAAAGGCTATCGATTAATGAGGCGGCTTTTGGCGATGTTTGCATCACAGGTTGGGCTATGTTGAGCTTAGGCTGTAACTGAGCCTGAGAGGGCTTTTCTTCCTGATATTCATTTTTGAGTTCAGCTAATAGCTTATCAATGGTATCCATTGTTTCAGTCCTGTAAACAAGATTACTACCACGTTATGCCAGAAATTAACACTCATTTGACAGTGCCAATTTTATATCAATTCGTAATTCGTAATTTATAATGACGCTCGTTCGCTTTTAGTTTTTCCCTTGACGCTAGCGTCAAGGGAGAAGATAAGGCTTTAGGCTACGCTATCGCAAATCTAAAATCCAAAATTGATTGAGTTCACCTAGTGGTTCTAGTCATTAATCGCATTTAGTAGGACTTCTGAGAGGCTCATATCTTCCATATCTTCCATTGTAACTGTGTCGCAGATATCAAATTTAGCACCAGCTCCTTGGAGTTCATCATCCAAGACTTTGAGGAACCGAGTAGCGTTGGCATCTGTACCAACTTGAATAAAGGAAATGGCTAATTCTTCATCTCGATCCATCTGCCGGGAAGCTTCGATAATTACTCTCATCACAGCTTTGCGATCGTCTGGTTCACCATCAGTAACAACCAAAATTGTCTCACCATTTGGCTTAGTTTTTTGAGCAGCCTTACGTTGAAAGTAATCATCAGTTGCGTGTTTTAGAACTCCTGCCAAATCAGTAGTTCCAGATGGGTCATTTTCTCGGAAAATTTGTGCCACCTTAGCCGATGTCACATTCTCATAGCGTTTGAATTTTCCAGAAAATACATAAATAGTGATACCATCAGGGTCAAATTGTTCACATTTACTAGCTAGGGCTAAAGTCGATTCTTGTGCGGCTACCCATCTGGTTCTACCACCTTTTTGATCTGGGGTAGCCATGCTACCACTTTTGTCAATAATTAATGTGTAATCACGATTTTCTAGCATTTCTAATATCTCCAAGTCTTTAATAAAAAATTCTAAATTAAGTAGGTCAGCACAATTAAAGCTAAGTCGTGAGATTTGTAAAAAACCAAGATTCCCTAGTCCCTAGAACCTGTTATCTTCTTCATCTGTCTTGGTTTATGCAGTTTATGATGGCTACTTAATTGAGCAATCAGTCACTTATCGCCTTGATTAGTACATCAGTAAGACTCATATCTTCTAATTGCTCTAAAGTAATGGTGTCACAAATATCAAATTTAGCGCCAACACTTTGCAACTCATCATCTATAGCATGGAGAAACTTCGTTGCTTTAGTATCGGAACCAACTTGAATGAGAGAAATCCTTAATTCTTGTGGATTTTCTAAACGCTTAGTGGCATTGATAATGACCTCAAATACGGCTTGGCGATCGCATGGTGTACCATCAGTGACAACTAGGATTACTTCTCCTTCTGGCTTGGTTTTTCCATCTGCTTTGCGTTTAAAATAGTGATTAATTGCGTCTTGCAGTACACCTGCTAAATTTGTCGTATCTCCAGGGATATTATCTGTAAAAATTTGCTTGATTTTGGCTGAAGTCACATAATCGTAACGCTTAAAGCCTTTAGCAAACAGATAAATAGTGATACCGTCTAGGTCGAACTCTTCACATCTAGCAGCTAAGGCAAATGTCGATTCCTGTAATGCCTCCCATCTACTTCTGCCATTTTTTTGATCGGTAGTAGCCATGCTGGCACTTTGATCAATAATTAAGGTGTAATCACGATTTTCAAGCATGGCTAATATCTCCAATAATTACTCATAATTTATTAGATAACTCTGACGGAATTAGATATTATCAATCGGTGATTGCATTCATCAATACATCTGCAAGACTCATCTCTTCTAAGTCGTCTAAAGTCACAGTGTCGCAGATATCAAATTTAGCGCCAACACTTTGTAACTGGTCATCTAAAGCTTTGAGAAACTTAGTAGCCTGGGGGTCTGAACCAACTTGAATGAGCGAAACCGCCAATTCTTCATCTCGCTCCATTTGACGGGTAGCATTGATTATGACCTCAAATACTGCTTTGCGATCGTCTGGTTCACCATCAGTAATTACTAAAATTGTCTCGCCATTAGTTTTCGTTTTACCCGCAGCTTTCCGCTTAAAGTAATTATTGAGTGCATCTTGGAGTACACCTGCTAAATTGGTTGTACCAGCCGGATCGTTTTCTTGAAATATCTGCGCCACTTTCGCTGATGTCACGTCTTCATAGCGTTTAAATCTGCCAGAAAATACATAGATTGTAATCCCGTCAGGATCAAACTGCTCGCACTTTCTCGCCAAAGCCAGAGTAGATTCTTGGGCTATTTCCCATCTATTTCTCCCACCTGCTTGGTCAGGTGTGGACATACTGCCACTTTTGTCAATGATTAATGTATAGTCACGGTCACTCATCATAGTATTCCTTTGATTGTTACCCTGTGGTTACTAGTCTAACCGTTGCCTCATAGCACGACATCTGTGGAAGATGCTTTGTAATATTGATTCAATCAGCTAATTAGTCTGTATTATTTTATGCTATAAATATCTGATTAACACGTAACAGATGGCAACAGTCTAAGCTTTGGTATTTTAGGGTTAAAGCAAAATTAGGTTGCAATAGCAGTAGAGACGTTGCCTGCAACGTCTCTAAAATCACACCACTTGCTACAACGCGGAGGTTGCCGTGCAACGCAGTGGCTCCAAAATCTAAAATCTAAAATCCAAAATTGGTATAATTATTAACTGTGAGATTTTAACACTCCCAGTTCTTGCTGTATAGGTAACACATCTAAAATATCGGTTTGGGAACAGTATTTTAGATCTTCATAACATTCCAGGCGCAACAGCCGTTGGCCGTGACTGGCTTGTTGTAAAAGCCCTAACAAATTATCTTGCCATTGAGAGTAGAGCGCGATCGCACTAATCACTTCATCATTACCAGCTATTTCTTGGGGTGATAATTTAGTATGTTGCAAAATACTATGGGCGATCGCACCTGCACATACTGTATCTTCTAGAGAAAAACTGCCTTCCCAACCCGATCCCACAATCCAGACTGTCTCAGGTTGCTTTTCTAGGAGAAAGTTAACTACCGCAGCACGGTTGATCAAGGCTGCTGCTAGGACAGTTGGAGCATCTTGTACCCGCTTTAAGGCACGAGTACCATTGGTGGTACTGATAAATAAGCGCCGCCCTTGTACAAGTTCTGGTGTGCAATCTAGGGGAGAATTACCCAATTCAAAGCCAGCGACTTTTGAACCGCCACGTTCTCCAGCTCGCAGCCGTTTAACTGGGGGCCATTTTTCGCTGACTTCCATGAGTTGCTCTAAATCGCTGAACACTTGTACAGCTTCGCCTCCAGCTGCCAAAACTGTCGCCATTGTGCTAGTAGCTCGCAGAACATCGACTGCGATCGCACATTCTGGGGCTTGATCTGTTGGAGTCAATTCCGGGGTGTGATAAACAAATAGCTTCACGTTTTAGATAAGCCTGATCTAATGCTGCCGAGATAACATTTTAACCACTTGATGTCATCTAAAGGATGAGGAATTGGCTAAGAAATCTCCACTGTGAAGCATTGAGGATACTCTATGGATACTATTATGGGTTTCTCTATACTTTTATGCTGGGGAGTATGGATTGAGAACTGGGGGGACAAGGAGAGAAGTTGCGTGCGGGGGTTCCCCCCGTTGAGCAAACTTCGGGAGGACAAATGACAAATAACTTTTGACCCTTGACTTACTTAATCAATTTGAATTGAAGTTGGTCTGGTTGCGGATGGGGAATTACCAATTAAGGGTTTGCGAAATTGGGCGTAGAGGCGATCTCGCCATTCAAAGAAGAGTGCATAATCAGGATTATCTGCTAAACCAGGCAATCCTTTACCTCTAAGACCTACTGGTAAATCTAAATAAGGCCCATCAGGAAATTTCAGTAATATTGATAAACCTGCCACTGCCAAGTCAGCTAAACTGGGTTCATCTCCTAGCAAATAAGGGCTATCTGCCAACAGCAGTGTCAGCGCCTCTAAGTCTTGCTTTAAATCTGCGATCGCTGATTTGATGACATCTGGACTATAACCAACCCCAACACCCAAAACCGTTAAGAAATCACGGGGTACTCCCTCAATCA
This sequence comes from Aulosira sp. DedQUE10, assembly GCA_034530935.1. GTDB lineage: Bacteria > Cyanobacteriota > Cyanobacteriia > Cyanobacteriales > Nostocaceae > Aulosira. The sequence goes on from JAVRCF010000032.1 coordinate 52,881, forward strand.
AACTTTTGAGGATATCTGGTGTTGAGGTGGGTAATAAGGATTTACGAAAACTTTGGTCTTGACTAATAGCAGCAAATAGTGCTTTCCGTCCTTTGATACCTATCGACTCATCTGCCCATTCTTCTATTAATAAACATGCACCCCTTTTCTTTGGATCTTTCGGTATGAGTGGTCGTTCGGGATATTCTAAGTCTAAATACTTAGCTATTTCTGTTGAATCAACAATATATCTACTTCCATCCTTCAAAACGGGCACTTGCTTTTGACCAGTCAAGCGGAACAGTTCTACCTGCCCAATTCCCGGAGTGATCTCTATTTTGCGGTAATTTAGCTCTTTATAATCTAAAATCAACCGCACTTTTTCTGAGTATTGAGATAGTTCCCATTGGTATAATTCCAGCATCTTGAATACCCTATAACTAGTGAATTGAGCAATTTTACTAATTGTATCTTTAGTTGCAGTAATCGTTTTAGTAATTCAATTTTTACCCACGAAGTTAATTGCCAAAACAGTTGAATTTTTAGGTATTTTGTGGTCAACCCGTTAGCTTATCAAAAAAATCTTTCTTCATGGATACAATTATCAAATAATTAAATTGTTTTAGTACTTACGCATAACTTAACCTAACATCTTATTTCTGAGTTTGCACTGATTATTTTAATTTCTCATACTTTTTATTTACTCACTAAATTTAGTATAAAATATTACGGTTTTATTTTGCTTCTAGCATTTATGGAATAAACATATATTGTCCAACTATTTTCAATTGCGTTTATGCCGTTCCTTGCCTCTGACTGAGAATGCTGTAGGGAGGCGGAGCTTTTTTTACTAAAAATAAAGTTGCTAGTTAGGCATTTTCAAGTAGAAATTGGACATGAGATATTCCAAAATTTTTAGCTAAAGTTGACACAATGGAACAATAGACTTATCACCTCTTGCATCCAAAGAGGAAACGCTATAAATAAGTGTTCAATTTTTTTAGCTCGCTTAATACCTCTACCGAGAGAGTATAAAATATGACGATAATTTAGAGAGTTTGAGCTTAATTTGAGAGATGGATTTGCAAGATGTTTATTTTAAAAATTTCTTTCAAGACTAACTAGCAATTTTTGGATACTGGAATTGTAGAATGAGTAACTTAAATCGCACTCAGCAATATCAGTTAGTCAAATAGGTGAATCAACTTCATGCACATTACCTGAGCCTCAAAGATAGCTGGAAATTATTACTGCCACTATTTTCCACTAATTACACCATTGTCACGCAGCATAATTCTATATAACTTTAGAGAAAATTTCTTACGTCTTAGGTGAGATTTTGTGCGTAGCAAAATGTTATAAGTCTTTATGTAACCTGTGCAAAATAAAAACAAACAAAATTTATGAAGGTCAATTACAGCCAATTGCTAACTAATCTTGCAGGTATAGTGGGGATAGCAGGATGCAGCCTTGTTATTACATTACCCTCACAAGCAAAAGAAGTAACAAATCCTAACCCTAGCATTTTTAGCGAGGCTCCCTATAACCGTAGTCAACGCATTGAGGCTAACGGTCAATATACACCTGCTCAGCCTACACAAGATGCAGCAAAAAGCACAACATCAAATGGAAATTTGGTAGCACAGAAACCTAAGAAAAGAGGACTCAATCCTAGTCCAAGCATTTTCAATGAGCCTCCTTATAACCGTGGTGGTAGTAGTGGTAGCACAACCAGCGGTGAAGCTGCACCATCCCCAACTACACCTGCTGAAACCACGCCCACCCCACCTGCTGAAACCACACCTACCCCACCTGCAACAGAGACACCTTCTAAGCCTTCAAACACTGTACCTACCCAAACTCAGCCGGCACCAGGTTCTAGCAGCACCCAAAGCAAGAACTTAGTAGCAATAGCAGAGTCAAATGGGTCTTTTAAAACGCTAACTCAAGCTTTAAAAGCAGCTGGATTAACAACAACTTTAGAAGGCAAAGATAATTTCACGATTTTCGCACCCACCGATGCGGCGTTTTCTAAATTGCCACCAGATGCAGTCAGAGATTTGTTAAAGCCTGAGAACAAAGAAGTTTTGATCAAGATATTAACTTACCATGTTGTACCTGGTAAGGTATTATCCAGCGATTTGAAATCAGGTGAAGTAAAAAGCGTTGAAGGTGGTGCTATCAACGTCAAGGTTGATCCTGCTACTGGGGTGAAGGTAAATGAGGCTAATGTAACTCAGTCAGATATTACAGGCTCTAATGGTGTCATACATGCGATTGATCAAGTAATTTTGCCTCCTGATTTGTAAGATTACAGCAGGGGTCAACTAAAAACTGAAGTCTGAAGTAAATTCATAGTCTTGCACTATTTTTTATGGAGTGGGCACTGTCTAGTTGCGTTAAGTTTTTGTGCCCATCCTACGATGCAAACTAAGCTCAGATAAAAACCCTGTTAAACGGGGTTTTTATTTCATATCATATTCGGTTGAGCGCTTATAAAATGTCATTGCGTTGCCAGAACGCCTTCCCGCAGGGTACGTAACGAAGTGAAGCGTATCCGTGCGGCGAAGAAAGCTAAGCGTAGCGTCTCCTAGAGAAGCAATCACAACTATTTATACGAACATGATATTAGCCTCTCACAGGCACATTTTTAGCTCCCGCAAAATATGAAAGAAACACATTCAAATTCAAGACCTGAAATTTTTACTAGGTAATGGTTATAAAATATGTTTGATAAGAGTTCAATTTAGCGCATGATGGGACTACCATGATGATGAATTAAATACCATTTACCGCCGAGAAATTGAAACAGATTGGTAGCTATTGATTGTGCTTCTAGTCTTTTACCACGAACGATTTGGAGGACATTTTCTACAAGCACGACATAAGCAATATTATCAGCTACTTCTGTAGACATGATATCCAAATTAATTTCTATGTAAGCTGTGTTTTTAAATATCTGCTCCCAAGAAGCGTGAACCTCCTTCCAACCCCGCAACACATTACGCCCAGGATGGATACAAGTACTACCTGTTCCCTGTGACCATACAGTACTCATTGCTTCAATATCTTTTTTTTCAAAAGCTCGATAAAAAGCCGTGTTAACAGCTAAAACTTCAGATGTCATAGGAAATATTTTAGTTAACTCAGAACTAAATGCAAGGTTTTCAATAATTCCTGTACTGTGTAGGGTTTAGGCAAAAATCTTGTGTACTGAGATGTTTTATTTATCGGTACTTGTTCGCCTGTTGCTAGTCCACTGACAGCAATAATAAACAGTTGTGGATTCATACTTTGCAATGTGCGAATAGTGGTTGCTCCATCTATATTTGGCATCATCATATCGATAATTGCTACTTTAATTCTATCTAGATTTTTGGCAGAAATTGCTATTGCTTCAATGCCATCACTAGTAGAGATAATTTGATAATTATGGCTTTTTAGGGATATCGTTGCCACTTCACTAAGTGATTGGTACTCCTGCTTGTCCGCCTAAACCTCTTTCCCAAACCAGATAGGATTGCTATATTGGTTTTCAATTACATGAACTCTGTTGTGACAAATACACTGAACTTTCACGTTAAACCAAGAGCCGAAGATAGCTTTGCTATTACCTTTGCGCCTTTATCTCTGGAAGAAATCTATGCCAAAGCTGACGATCCAGCAAATGGTGCGGTGGTGGTGATGAGTGGTATGGTTCGCAATCAAACTGATGGTAAACCAGTAGTAAGCTTAGAGTATCAAGCTTATGAACCGATGGCATTGCTAGTATTTTCGCAAATTGCAGCAGATATTCGCTCTCTGTGGCCTGATGTAAATCGGGTAGTGATTTATCATCGCATCGGCCGTTTGCAAGTTGGCGAAATCAGCGTTTTAGTAGCGGTAGGTTGTCCTCATCGCAGTGAAGCTTTTGAAGCTTGCCGCTATGCTATTGATACCCTTAAACACAACGCACCGATTTGGAAAAAAGAACATTGGCAAGATGGTTCGAGCAGCTGGGTGAGTATTGGTGCTTGTGAACAGCTAGGAGAAATTTGTTAAAATTCTTGAAGTGATTGCCTATGTCCGTGTTTCGTCTAGAGAACGAACCATTTCTCTGTTTGCTAGCAGATAAAGAAGAGTATTCTAAAGCGGATATGGCAAGGAATTTGATTGAAAACTACATTACAAAAATCTCTGGCAGGGGGATGTCGATACTTCCAAAATCGCTATGGTTACTCAGAGTTTTGGCAAACAGCATGGAAACAATGGCTTACCAGTCCTGTCCTACAAGCTGATTTGGTATACTTCTGTCGAAGAATCCACAGATCCATCCCCATACCCATGAACCTTTCTGGACGAGCTTTGGCGATCGCATTAAGCACCTTTGCGATAAAATTCTAGGACAGCAGTACATAGACTATCACCATTTTCGTAGCTTTTTATGTACCTGTGCCAAATACCACATATAATCACCAATTTTATAATTATCAGCAGCTTTAACTATGTATTCCTGGGCTAATTGAAGATTATTCTGAGCTTCGTAATACAATCCCAGGTAAAGATGACTATAAAAATTACTTTTTACTCCTTCAGATTTACCAACATTTAAAATATCATCTGGAGTGCAATTTCCCGCATATAAGTCATATACACACCGCATTATACTGCGAGGGTCATTTTTTACAGTTAATAGTGAATTGCGTGCTTCCTCTACACCAAACAAGCGAGCTATGCAAAGATATCGCCATACTGTTTCCTCTACATCTTGGGCATTAACTGTCAAATCAATCTTGAATTGTTCCGCACCTTCAGCAAATTTTTCTGCATAATAGTACGATAGTCCACGTTGCCACAGATATGGTTTAAGACGAGCATCTAATTGTTCTGCTGTATCAAAATCCTGAATAGACTCATCAATTTTGGCAAGCTGGAAGCTGACCATCCCACGTCGAATGTAAGCATTAGGATTTTGTGGCTGATTGCGAATAACTTCGTTCCAACGCTGGAGTTGATTTTCTAAAGAGTTAGCAAAAAACATGATTTTGAGCAGCGAATGTATATTTAAAAAGCAGTAAATTCAAAATAAATGGGTTTACCAATGAGGTGATTCTCCTCCTGCTGTCAAGGCAAACCCACGAGTGTAAACATTCCCCAATCTTGAGGATTAGGATATTTTTTCATCGTTACCAACATCGCTTGACGCAACGCCGCTGCTTTATCAATATTTTTACTTAAATTCTTATGAAATTCGGTCATTAATGTCGCCGTCGATTCATCAGAAATATTGCCAAGCGTAGCAATGACACTGTTAGCACCTGCAACCAAGAATGCACGAGACAACCCAATTACACCATCACCTGTAATTTTTCCTAAAGCCGAATCACAACTACTCAAAACAACCAATTCGGCTTTTAGCTTTAGCTTGCTAACTTCGCTACCTGTTAACCAACCATCATCTTGACTAGAAGGCGCAAACGCCAGAAAACCCGGAATTTCTAGAGATTTCCCCAAAAATCCCAACGTTGCCAAATGAATAATCCTAGCGTTAGACATTCGCTGTACAACCGTTGTCTCAGTTGCGGTATCTCCTGTCAACGCTTGGGTATTATAGATACTGGCAATATTTTTTGCTTCCTTTTCTGCACCTGGTAGTGGAGATAGCTTGCTAAATAGCTCACCAGGATTCAGGGGTTTAGTGGGCATAGTCGGGTTACCAACTATCAGCACATCTTGAGTAGATTTTGTATTAGCTTTACGGCGTTGTGCAAGTAAATCTAAAACTTGAATTGACGGTGCAGTAGAAATCGTGTATTTCTCAATTAAATATTTATTGTTGCCATCTTGTAGCGCTGCAAAAGGCACAAGAAATAATTTATCTTGAGGGATAAAAATTACTCTGGCTTCTTGTTTAGTTGGTAAAAGGTCAGAAATAGGTTGAACAAGTAATTGATGTAGTTGTTTACCGGGTAAAGTAGAAGTATTTTGTTTTACTTCTAATGTTCTGATTCCGCCTTGATCTCGCTCAATTTTACTACCATTGCTATATTGAATTTTATTAATCAAATCGGCCAGCATAGTCTGCTGTTTTTCTTGCCAAGCCTTTAAATCAACACGCCGCAAGGAAATTTCACCAGTAGGCGTAATCACCCAAATTACTAACTCAGATGCTTGAGTTTGTCGTTTACCTTCAACAGTAATATTTTCGTATAGAAGTGAATATTGGACAAGTGTAGCATTTTGATTTTTAGCAACTTGCTTAATTGCCTCAGCCGTTGGCGTGTTAACATTTTTCGTTGGTAAACTCTGCGTTAATAAATGTACTAACGCCCGATTCCGACCGCGTTCGGAAATTTCTAATGCTTCTATGGGTTGATTTTGAGCAATAAGAGACTTGAGAAGTTGTTTATAGACTGGTGTTTGCTTTTCTAATGGCGATTTATCCAATGCTATGGTGGAATTTAAAAGCAATGTTAAACAACTAACAATGCTGAGAAATACAGGAGCTAATTTTAGTCCTACTAAATAAAAATCCATCTTCGATTTTTCCATATTCGCCTGATGTACCAATAATTTTATCAACCAATTTTCTCTAATATCTATAGTTCTCAGCCTAGTAGAACTTATGCAATTTTGGGACGTGAAGTAATTTCTTTTGCCTGTTTATCTATATCTCTGGCGACTCAAGGGGGTATGCAAAAATTAGAGGCACTAAAAGCTGGGGAGTTTCCACGTCTTTTTTATATTGTTCCTGACATTGCTGGCCAGTTGTCATCGATGTATAATTTAGCTATCGTTCCTAATCTGACACGTGGCGTAAGTCTATAAGGTATTAATAGCCGCCTCTTCCCGTAACTGTTGCAGCGTTTTTACCACAATCAGGCGATCGCAACATTTCCAATCGCGCTGCTAGCTTCGGTAGTCGGTTGTCATAATATCGCTTGCTGCCAAATTAAAATCGGCATCTGTCAATTTTTGCCCAATTGCTAATAACCCTGTGCGACACATTGTTTGTGCCCCTACCCGTGTACTTCATTTCCCTGCAAAACCAAAACGCTGTATCTCATCGCTAACTGAATATTTCACAAAACCCGCCCTTACAGGCCCTTGATCAGCTTCATGAACTAAAAGTTAATAAATTCTAGTTATCGTTTAGAAAAAAAATAGTATTTGCTTTGATTGAGTAGCAAACCCTAATATTAACATCATACACAGCAAAGCTAGCTTGCTCACAAAACATCTCAGATGTGATTGCGATCGCCATCAAAAACCACAAAATTTGATTTAACAATCTGCTGAACTATTCTTACTTCTTCTATCAGCAGACCGGAACTAGTCAAAACATCATTGAATTATTGCGAGCAAAAAATATGAGTTGGCTGATTGGGACATCAATTATTGGGATATCTGCCGCTATTGCAACTACTTTCGACGACAATATATACTTAACAGCTTTTTTTGGCAAAGTTAATCATGCTTTTCGTCCTAAGCATATTGTTCTCGGTGAATTTATTGGATTTACAATATTAGTTATTGCCAGTCTCCCTGGTTTCTTAGGTGGTTTAGTCCTTCCAGAAGCGTGGGTGGGATTGCTAGGTATTCTCCCAATTACTATTGGTATTAGTAATCTCATGAGTCGCGAAGATGAAGGAGATACTGTACAAGCCGTATCATTAGATTTCGGTCATTCAGTTAAATCTAAGCGTCAGAAAAAATCATTATGGGCGACTATACGCGATCCCCAAACTTATCGTGTTTCTGCTGTGACTATTGCCAATGGCGGCAACAATATTGGCATTTATGTGCCGTTGTTTGCTAGTAGTAGTCTTCCAAGTATAGGTGTCATTTTGTCTATTTGCTATTTGACTGTCGGGGTGTGGTGCTTCCTTTCTTACAACTTGACTCGTAATCCTCTGATGGCTCCTGTTCTCACCCGCTATGGTCGTAAAATCTTTCCTTTTGTATTAATTTGGCTAGGATTATCCATTATGATGAAAAGTGGAACCTTTCAACTAATACCTAGTCTGGCAACACTTTTCAAATAGATTGTGGACGCTCGAAGAGAGCGTCGTATCTTCTTCTTAAGTAAAATTAAAGCTGAAAAATTTATTTGGATTTTCTATATGATTAAACTTATAAAAGGCAAATTAAATTAGCAACTTTATTTCAGAGTTAGCCCATAAACAAGTAAAGTATCGCTTTTTGTTAAACTCAGATTATCATGAGGGAAAAAAGATGAAGAAAGCAAATTTTAAAAAAATGACTTCCTGGATTTTAACAGTTGCATTCATAGCATTTGTCACAATATTTTCTCTGTTTGATCAACCTAACGCTCTAGCGCAATCAGAAACACAACCTATACCTTCTGTTCCTACTGAATCTATACCAGCACCAGTATTATCTCCAGCGCCAGCTACATATCCTACAATTTGGCCTGTAGATCCTGTTGCCACAAATGTCAGACGTTTGTTAACAACTAATGAATGTGTGGGATGCAATTTGATTGGCGCACAGCTAGAAAGGGCAAATCTACAAACAGCTAATTTAGAAGGTGCGAATCTCCAAGATGCAGAATTAGAAAAGGCGAATTTACAGGGAACAAATCTACAAACAGCTAATTTGCAAGGAGTAGATTTAAGCAAAGCAAACATAGCAGGAGCTAATCTGCAAGGAGCTAATCTATATGATGCAGATTTAGAAGGCGCAAACTTACAGGGAGTAAATTTACAAGGCGCAAATTTACAAAAGGCTGATTTACAAAAAACCAACCTCTTAACTGCAAATATACAAGGAGCAAACTTGTTAGGGGCTGATTTAGAAGATGCGGCTTTACCACCAGGGGTGATGACAAATAATTACTAATACTCGCCAAGGCGCGAGAAGCAAGCTACGAAATTTGTAATTCAAGCAATTGAATAGACAACAGTAAGGGCACAACATTGTTCATACGTGTCAGCTTAAGCTTCAATCACTATATTCCACAAGCGTTTTACCCCTCCCCTTGCCAAGGGGAGGGGACGTTTTGGCTTTAGACAAAACTGGGGTGGGGTAACGTGGATCTTGATGGTAAGTGAAGGAATTTAAGATCACGTCTTCATCAGGGTTTCACTAAGTTGACACCAATGAACAATGTTGTGCCCTTACCATAATTTAATGTTCAAAGCGTGTATTCCATGCAAATTATGCTATTTGATGCCTCAAATTTGATAATCTAAGGTCACTAAAACCTTGCCTCCACGCTGGTTGGCGGGTACAGCTTCCGACATCTTTTGAGGAAAAGGAAGGTTCAAGTTGTTCATCAATTCAATAAACTGGCTGCGGTTGCGTCCAAGAAACCGGGGATTCCAGCGCTTTTCTTCACCAATGGTAGATACTGTTCTTCCTTGGTAGTCGTGGCCGGGAAATACCCATGTGTCATCTGATAGGGTAAATAGCTTTTGGGTGACGACATCATACAGTAACCCAGCATTACCGTTCTGGAAGTCAGTACGACCACAACCTCCGATAAATAAGGCATCTCCGGTTAACAAGTGAGTACCGTTGACTAGATAAGCCATGTGAGAGTCGGTATGTCCAGGAGTAGCGATCGCCTGAATTTGTACGTTCCCCAATTGTAATATCTCATCATCAGCAATATAGCGATCGCTTGGGACAGGCTTAGTATTCTCCGGTAAAACACTCAAACAACCTGTAAATTGTCGTAGCTGACCTGTTCCAGTAATATGGTCAGCGTGAATATGGGTTTCTAAGCAGTAGCGTAAAGTCAACCCCAGTTTTCTTAATATTTGCAGGTCACGTTCTACCTGTTCTAATACCGGATCTACCAAGATAGCTGCTTTAGTTTCTGGGTCAGCAATCAGGTATGTATAGGTACTCGACTCTTGATCAAACAGTTGACGGAATAGCATGGCAGGTTTGGGTAAATCGCTCAATGGATTTCCAGCGAACCAATCTCTTCCCATAGAGTAAGGTCTGGGATTGAGAGATTTCAGTAACTCCTGCGCCAAAACCGCCGCCTGAACACGAATTTCTGGAACGGCTGTAGTTTCCCAAAGATTGCCTTTGCGCGGTGTTCCCAAAGTATAAATTATTTCCGATACTTTTCCTTTGGCATTAATCACCGCACTGTTGGCAGCCGTATCAATCCCCATCGAAAGGGCATGAGGGCGAATTAGCCCTTGTGCTTGCAAGCTCGCAATCAGTGGATGCTCTAGTTTGCGATAGTTACAATTTGCACCTGTACAATTGACAATTCGGTTCACCCGCAAAACGAGATTTGCTTGGGTTCCCCGTTCACAAATTCTTACCTCAACTGCATTTTCAACTTCCTGACAAGTTTGAATTCGACCGCCATAATAGTTCAGTTGACCAGATTCGAGGCTAGAATCTAATACCTCAGCAATTTCCCCTGCAATCCGGTGGCGATAAACTTCCCAGTAAGCTTTGACATGGCGGAGGAAGCGTTTCTGTTCTAACAATGGCAGTATTTGCCAAATCTGTTGAGTGAGTGGACGGATAGCATCAATTACTGCCCGCCAATCATACCCTTGAGTCGCTGCTTTTTTGATTTCTTGACGTACTAAACGCAGTAACCCCCGCGCTGTTTTTGGCGCAGTCTCTAAGCCAAGATATGCAGGATAGGGAATTGTGGCTTGGTGGCGTTGGGGTGTTAATCCATGACGGGAGACAGCAAGAATTTTCCCTGAGAATTCTTGCTGACGTAAAGCCACGATCGCATCAACCATTGTCAACCCAGTTCCCACCAACAGAATAGAATCATCTGGATTGAGATTGCTAATTGCATTACTAGACCAAGCATCTGTGACGTAGCGGTGATTGTTTCCTAACGCCGCAATTGGTTGTGGTAGCGAAGCGGGAAAATTTCCCAAGGCTAGTACAACTTTTTGCACGTACAAAGACTTACCACTACTTAGTTGTATCCTGGTGTTGTAGCTGGTTGTTTCAATAGCGATCGCTTCATCGCAAATTCTCTCCAAACTCACGTAAGCTGGTGCATTAGCTTCAGCCTCGTTTAAAATCGCCTGTATATACTCTCCATAAACCTTACGTGGCACAAATGTAGATGCAGTAGTGTCAGTATGTCCATTTCTATGCAGCCAGTTTAAAAAGTGTTTCGGTTTATCTGCAAAAGCGCTCATCTTAAGAGCTGGTACATTCAGCAAATGACCTTCAACTGCTGTACTATATGCAACTCCTTTACCTATTTCCGAGCTACGTTCAATCAACTTAATCGAAATTGGTATGGTTGCATTTCGCAAAATATTGGCTGCAACAAGAGAACCGCTTAAGCCGCCTCCAATAATTGCGATCGTGCAAGGAGAAACAGTCAGGTTCAAAATATAGTTGTACATAATATCTATCAAATAGGCTTGTTGCTACCTACCAATTTAAGATAGTTAAATTCGGATGTATATCTGTTTTTAGTAGTTTGTATATTAAGTAAATCTAAACAACAGTTATACTGGAGAATTAGGTGTCATTTAATATAAATCTACTATTTCTTACATTTAGATATTCTGCATTCAGAAATTTCCTAGGCTCAAAACTCTATTAAATCAGTAGTCAGAAGGTTTAACTGGATTTTTTGTCAACTAAAACGATGTAAATATGGGTGTTTGAAAATAATCTGTTATTAACTGGTTTAGAACGTAAAATTTTACCTATCTGATTGTCAAATTTTGCTGACACAAAAACTAGTTCAAGCTTTGGGAATGTGAGGAGAAATGATTCAAGGCATCAGTCATATTACATTTATAGTTAGGGATTTGGAGAAAATGACAACATTTCTCACAACCATATTTGATGCTCAAGAAGTTTATGCGAGTGGAGAGCGAATTTTCTCTCTCGCTAAAGAAAATTTTTTTTGATCAATGATTTGTGGATTGCGATTATGGAGGATGAACTTTTAGCAGAAAAAACTTATAACCATGTAGCTTTTAAAATAGCCGCAGAGGACTACGAACTCTATGCTGCAAGAGTTAAGAGTTTGGGAGTCGATGTTAAAGAAGATAGAAACCGTGTAGAAGGCGAAGGACGTTCTTTATATTTTTATGACTACGATAATCATTTGTTTGAGTTACACACAGGTACTTTGAATCAGCGCTTGCAAAAGTATTTCAGTATAAAATAATGCGTCTACACAAAATATTTGCTAAGTAAATGGACAAAAATATTTACAGTCCTTGCGAGTGGAAAGACTTCTCCTTTAAGAGAAGCGTTCGCATAGCGTCTCGCAGAGAAGCAATCTCATCCCTTGCGATTGCTTTGCTCCGCACCCTTCTCTACGTTCGCGTAGCGTGTCGAAGACAGAGGCTGCGCCAACGGGAACGCCTGCCGTAGGATGTCCAAAGGGCTGTAGGGCGAACGCAATTAGATTGTGTAATTAATTTTGTTCGACTACTTAAAGTGGGAGTACACTTAAAAACTACGATATACTAACCAGTTTATCGTAGTTTTACTATCTAAGGAATGATATTTCTGCCAAATACATCTAGTGTATTCTTAACTGCATTGATATATCCCTGGTCATTTAAAGCCTCCGAGGGTAACTTATTAGTGTTGACTGCAATCCGAACAATATCTTTAGCAGTAATTTCTTTTGTTTGATAAGCCTGAATCAGTTCAGTATAACCAGGAATACCTTGGTCTTCAAAGTAACCTTGATAAGCCAAGCCAACAAGATTAAAAGGTTCTATCCGAGTTGTAGAGGGTGAGTTGCTAGCTAAATCTGTGGAATTAACCGCTAATTTTTCAGATGCGAAAACAGGCGCGGTGGCTGTAGAGATCAGCAGTAAAGATAAGCTACTAAGAATTAAACGTTTCATCATATAATTCCGTGGGACTGAGTAAAATAAGTCAGGCTAAAAACAAGCTTGACTATACTTGCTCCTATCTTGTCATTGACCTAATTAGGAAACGTCTTTCTTTAGTAGGCTATTTTTAGCTCATTCAATTGACAGAGTTTTAAACTCCTTATACCTCCACAGGAATAAATAGGCCAAGTTTCTATTCTTGCTGGGTAATCCACCAAACCAGAAAAAATGAAATTAGTAAAATTATTAATGAGATGATTTCACGAATCATTTTTTATTTGTCATTTGTCATTGGTCATTTGTGATTTGTCAGTTGTCATTAGTTATTTCTCCCCTCTCCCCCTCATCCCCCTTGTCCCCCATGTCTCCTTCCTTCTCCAGTCCCTAATGTATTAGTAATGTAACTCAAGGCGAACATAAGTGCGATCGTCAAATGACTCTCTACCTGGCGCGAGTCCTCTTTTGTATTAGTAATGTAACTCAAGGCGAACATAAGTGCGATCGTCAAATGACTCTCTACCTGGCGCGAGTCCTCTTTGCCCTAGATAAATCTCATAAAATAAAGGGTCTTTAGCAATAATTTCTGAGAGAATTGTCTCGCTTTCTGCAAGAGTTGTTCTTAAATCTGGATAACCATCACTCGCAAGAACTACTGACTTAACTTGCTCTGGGATCTTAATAACTTCAATGTATTTCTCAGGGACTTGATTGCCATTAATCACGCCGTAACCAAAAGGTTCTGCTGGAGAATTAAATAAGAATGTTTGCAACTTATAGATGGATACAAGAAAACTCTGACTGGGATCGTTTTCCAGTAGTTCTGCAATTGTTTTACCTTGAGCTAGATAGGAATGCACAATCAAAGAACGTAACTGAGTTGTAACTTCATCTACTTTACTGATCGGATTGTGACCTTTTCCATCTAATAAATATTGACAATCTCCAACCCGCCAAATCTCTCGACGCGCATTAGAGAATATAATGATGGCACAACAAGGGGCAAAAGTTGGAATTTTGTCTGATTTAACTCTTACTAAAGATTCCCTTACTGCTTGAGTTAATTGCTCAATAGCTTCTATGGCATTACTATCAGGAGCAAGACTTTTCAAAACTTGAGCGCCTATTTCTGCTGCGAAACTACCAGGAGAAAGTCCGTCAAAACTAGCACCAGAGGTATCAGTAGCGCCATCTAAAACAGCTACGAAGTGCTGGTTAATAACAAGGCGATCATCACCTTGCGTTGGATCTCCGTACTTTGAGCGGTTCAATGACTCAACTACTGTGAAGCTTGGATTTGGATTCATCTTCAGTTTCTTACCTCACAGCTATATGCACTAGATATTAAATCCTTACCAAAATAACTCTCAGTCTATTCCCTAAGCCTATTTAATACCTATATCTGTAGATAATGACATAGAATTCTCTCACAATCTACTCATGTACAAGGTTTTTAACCCTATTGAACATCTGTTATTAAAAACTTGCTCTTATAAAGATTTTATGTAAATATTCTACATAGACTTTAAAATACGGTAAATAAATCGGGTTAAAGTATTTTATTTAAATATGCACATTTGTTGGATTTTTTAAATAGACATGATCTACCAAAAACCGGATATTTTGGGCATTGCCCAGCTTACGAAATCTGTTTAACAAATTTTTGAGTATGTCTATATTTATTCAGTCATAGCTGAAAAATTGTATCGGCAAAAACAAGGATGTATACAACTTATTTCCGATATTTAGTTGGGAAAAATCTCTGCCATAATCTGCAATTAAAGCGATAACCCAACACATTAACTACATATCTATGGATTCTCAAGAGCAGTCTGCGCTCAACGATACAACTGCATTTAGCAATCTGCTAGCGAATCGGACAGCAATTTTTACCTTAGCGTAGGCGTAGCCCGCCGTAGGCATCGCCTGCGGATTAGCAATAGCAAATGTGTATTACAATCAACCTCTGTTAGCAGATATGGGCAGAAGCTTTCATATCTCAGCACAGCAGGTAGGATTTATCCCAACTCTTACCCAAGTAGGCTATGCCACAGGCTTACTATTTTTAGTGCCTTTAGGCGATCGCTTAGAACGAAGACAGCTAATTATCAAGATGTTCGGCTTGCTGAGTTGTACCTTAGTAGCAGTCGCCATCTCTCCCAACATAATTTGGCTGGGTGTAGCTAGTTTTTTTCTAGGGTTCAGCAGCATTGTCGCTCATCTGATTCTTCCCTTCGTTGCTCAAATCACCCCTCCAAACCAACGCGGAAAGGTAATTGGCACGTTGATGAGTGGGCTGATTATCAGTGTTTTGTTAGCTCGTTCTGTGAGTGGGTTTGTAGGTAAGATATTGGGTTGGCCAGGAATTTACTGGATTTCTGCTGGTGTGATGATTGTCCTTGCTTTAGTAGTTCGCACGCAGTTACCTGTAAATCACTCCTCATCACAGATGTCTTATCCGCAACTGATGCAGAGTCTTGTCCATCTTACCTATCAACAGCCTGTTCTTCGGGAAGCTGCGTTCAATATTGCTTTAATATTTGCCGCTTTCAATGTCTTTTGGGTAACACTTGTTTTCCTGCTAGAATCGCCTCCCTATAACTATGACAGCCAGGTTGCAGGATTATTTGGCTTAGTTGGTATAGCTGGAGCAGGCACAAGTTCCCTGATCGGTAGGTTAGTAGACAGATGGGGTGCGAGGGGTGTTGTGAGTGTCGCACTTTCTCTAGCTTTATCCGGCTTTACGATTCTCTGGCTAGCAGGGGATCATTTAATGGGTCTGATTTTGGGGGTAATTATTTTAGAATTGGGAATGCATAGCGCTTACCTTTCTAATCAAATCCGCGTTTATAATCTTGTTCCTAATGCCGAGAGCCGATTGAACACTGTTTATATGGTGATTAACTACACTGGTGGGGCACTCGGTTCCTTACTCGGTAGCTATAGTTGGGTAATCTGGCAGTGGAATGGGGTTTGTGCTTTGGGGTTTTTCCTGTTAATCCTGGCTGCGATTTTGCACTTTGGAGGGCGTAGGAGAAATCAAATCAACATCGGTAATTAAACCCCTTTACCCTAATCCCCAGAGGGGGCCCGAGTTCCCCTTTTACCCTTTTCCCCGTATTTCTTCAGAGTTTACCAATGTTGCAGTGTTGGCCGAATGAGAATCTCATTCACATTCACACGGGGTGGTTGTGTCAGGGCGTAAACGATTGCGGCCGCAATATCTTCACTTTCTAAAGGTGTTATAGAACGACGACGTTCTTCAATGTTTTGTTTGGCAATCGGGTCTGTAATGCGATCGCTTATCTCTGTATTAACTAACCCAGGCTCAACAACCGTAACACGGATATTTTGCTTACAAACTTCTTGCCGCAGGGATTCTGAAAATCCGTTAACACCCCATTTTGTGGCATTATATACACCTATGCCAACCCGTGCAGTTCGTCCTCCTACGGATGAAATATTGACGATATGCCCTGCACCTTGAGCTTTCAGGATTGGTAAAACAGCATGGGTGACATACAGTAATCCCAACAAATTGAGATTAATCATGTCCTTCCAGTCTGAGGTATTCCCACCATCGATTGCACCAACAACCGCAATACCTGCATTATTGACAAGGATATCTATCTGACCGAATTCTGCTTTTGTCTTTTGGACTAAATTCTGTACTTGAGTCTCGTCTGTAACATCAGTAATGATGGGTAAAGCTGTGCCACCACTGGTAGCAATTTTTTGTGCAAGGGCATTTAAGCGATCGCCTCTGCGAGCTGCCAGTACTACTTTTGCGCCCTCTGCTGCTAATGCTATTGCTGTGGCTTCACCAATACCAGAAGAAGCTCCAGTAATAATTGCGACTTTGCTATTTAATTTACCTGTCATGATCAATTAACGTTTGATTGCGAGAGTGAGTCCATCTGCTATTGAAATCAAGCTTAAATTTATACGATCATTTTAATGCAGTGTTTTACTAGGAGGCATTGGAATCAATATTGATATTTTTTGGGATTTCATCTATGAATATACTGTAAATTAATTGATTTACCGTACTTTTTATCAAAAGTATTAAAAAAAGCTCAAATTCAGAACAGCGATACAACTTGTCATATTCGCTGGGTACTTTCCAGCCAAAAGCTTTTGTCAATCGATTGGAAAGACTAAAGCCACGATTTCGCCCACTTCTAAAATTACTTTATCAGAAAGCTCTGCTTGACTTAATTTTTGGAGGTATTCTGGAGAAAATGTCCTAAAATTTTGGTTAATTTTAATCCCAAAGTTCAGCAGAGAGATTTTCCATTATGTGAGTGCAACTTCCTGATGGTTACAGCGTTTTTCAGGTAAATAAAGTACACAGGTAAGGACACAAAAATGTGAAATATAAAGATTTTACTTAAAGAAATACTCTAATTTGATGTTTACATTATTCTTAATTAGAATGATGTTTTTATTCATATAAATTCACCTAAATTAAAATTAATTATCATACTAATACCAATTCTGTATGAAGATGCACATAACAAGACCCCCCTGTAGTCCCCCCTTGCTAAGGGGGGACGGCGTTAGCTGGGGGGTAAATATATGCAGCTTCACAGAGAAATGGTATTAGTATATTAGTAATTACAGCACTTAAAAATTTTTATTTAACAGTCGTAGCGTAACATACTAAAACTTATAGAAATAGTGCGTTAGTCTTGCTTTAACGCATTTCAAAAAAACTGAAATTTACAAGGTAAACTTGTGTCTGATATTGCCCTACATAGATATCTCCCTCGCCTTCCAGAAACCGCACTACAAGAGTTTACAGAATGGTGTGTTTTAGAGCAGGCAAAAGCAGCAGGATGTAATTTTACTCCAGATACAACTAAGTTAAATAACTTAGCACCAGCCGATTACATCCCGAAGCTGATCGACGAGTTTATGAAAGTTAAACCAGATCCAATTAAAGCAGGTTTAGTAGCTGCGATCGCAGGGAAAGAAGCAGACAAACACGCTTTATCTGGTTTGGCGGCTTTAGCTGATTTTGTCTCGCTGTATGTTAGGTACTTAATACCTAAAGATGGTAGTACTCCTGAACAAGCAGACGCTTTATTGCTGGAAGCATCACAAAAGCAGTGTGAAAAACTAACTCAAATTGCCAAACAACATGGTGTAGAGTTTTAGTTTATTGATGATATAGCGCTTTTATTGGGATGTACTACATAGTAGGGGCACAACATGTTGTGTCCCGAAAAAACATCTCTAAAATTCCAAAATCTTATTTAACATTTGTGGATTACTCGGCAAGAGTTTATGAACTCCTCGAATACCTATAGGTTAAGGACTTCCGTACTTTGTCAATTTTAGATAAACATACATTTTTTTATTAAACTGTAATACTAAATACGTTTAACTTGCTCTAATGTCAAAACTTTTTATGCTAACTATTATTGGTTGCGGTAATCTCAATCGTAGTGATGACGCTGTAGGCGTGATCATTGCTCAACGCTTACAACAATTTCTGGCTGAACATCCTCATCCTTATGTGCAAATATATGACTGCGGTACAGCCGGCATGGAAGTGATGTTTCAAGCCAGAGGTAGCAAAAAATTAATTGTTATTGATGCAAGTTCCACTGGTTCAGAACCAGGTGCAGTATTTAAGGTTCCAGGTAAAGAATTGGAAGCTTTACCGGAACCTAGTTATAACTTGCATGATTTTCGCTGGGATAATGCTTTAGCCGCTGGACGGAAAATCTTTCAAAATGATTTTCCTCAAGAGGTAATAGTTTACCTCATTGAAGCCGCAAATCTTGATTTGGGATTGGAATTAAGTCCTGCTATCCAACTTTCTGCTAATCTAGTATTTGAGGAATTAACCGCAATCATCAAACAGAACTTTCAGGTTTAATTAACAATCCAAAATCCAACATCTAAAATTTAAAATTAAATTAGGCATCATCTCGGTAAACAGACAGTTCATCTACCCTCATTTCAAAGGGTATGCCTTGACTATCTGGAGGACATACACGGATTTTAGCACTGTTGACAATTTTATAGAGTAATGTCGCCATTGGCACGATTTTTTGCAAGATGCGCCAGTTAGTAACGTCATCGGGGCATTCGATTACCAATACTATAGCACTGGCATCGGTGGTGACATACCAACGACAAGTGGATAAGAGGTTTTGGATAGAGCGATCGCAGGCTTCATAAAAGTACCTGCTAATAGAATACTCTAGTTGCTGACGCAGGATAATATCTGCTGAAGTCAGTTGTATTGGATGTGAATCATCTTCTTGGGAGTAAATTTCTTTAGCCATCTCTGTTGAGTTCCTAACTTATATGCCAATTGCCATTGCATAGAGAACATCTTTATTAGTTGCTAAGAAATCTTGGATTTCATCATCATAGTAAGCGCCAATCCCACTACAATGAATGCCCAGAAAATTACTAACAAGATAAACTCTTTGCCCTAAGAAACCAGCTATTTGCATAGCTGTTTGATAATTTATATAGTCGGACACAAAAAATAAAGTTACAGCGCTATCTCTGACAATTGCTTGATTAATGCACAAGTAACCTGTTTTTTCACTAAAATTGCCCGCCTTAATTAGATGCATCCCTTTATATAATCCCGGAGTCATCCCTCTCACTTGATGCACAACTGAGTAAATTTCTATTTCCTCAAAATTTTCTGTCGGTATCGGTTGCTGAAGATGCTGCAATATCCGCCAATAATTTTCTTGAGGAATTGACTGTTTATAAAAACGTCTAATTGAGCGTCTCATCCAAACAGTCTGAAAAAATTTATCCTTGTCAAAGTTAAACTGGGGATGCACTAATTCCTGGTGGCGACTTTGCTGGAGAGATGTTTTTTGATAGCCTTGTTCTACGAATTCATTGGCTTCAAAATAATCTGTGCCACAGACAAAAGGAACTTTTAACCTTAAATTTCTGACTTTCTTGTCTTGGATTTCTCCCGAAATCGCACAAGCAGTAATAAACTCTTTATTCTCAAATCCTAAATCCGCATTGAGAGTGAGTTTATCAAAATCGAAAATTAACTGTATCTCTTTGTCGTGAATATAGGCTGAAGCAGCAATTGCACCTAAATGGTGTCCGCTATCCAACCAACAATATCTCAGGCTCCTGTCTTTATATTTCCAGCTAGACCTATAATAAACACAACTAATTAAAAAAATGAATCCATTTATACTTTTACCCGGTATAATATAACTTTCTAAGCCATCATCAATTAATTCATAGATCAGAGTTAGACAATTATTCTCAATTTCTAAATGATATATCCCATTGATTATGCCCTCAATGCCGCGAATCTGGATATAAACCTCTGTAGGATATAAAGCGCCAGCAGATGGATTCACACGCAATTTCTGAGAACCATCTTTATACATTTTTTCCAGAGTTATAGCACTGGTAAGGCTGATAAATGAATGAATTGGATTATTGAGATTTAATTTCAGTCGCCGATAGAACTTTGGATAAACTTTAAATGAAGATGGCTGAGTTGTTGCATCCACATAATTTGGATCAAGCTGTACCGATAAGTAAGAATGCTTGGTTGCTTGGTGATATGCTTGCTTAGATATATGACTTTGAGGCATTTTTGAGTATCCTTAAGACTTCTATATTGCTAGCAAAATCTATTGCTTTAAAATCATCTAAGTTTTTTAAATTTATGTTAGGATGATGTTGTAACAACAATTTCACTACTTCTGTCTTTCCGGCTGATGCTGCATACATCAACACAGTAGCCCCATTATCATTTTGATTATCAATGTTGATATGTGCAGTAAGTAACAAATTCATCAAATCAAAGTGATTGCCAAAACAAGCAAACCACAAAGCATTATTACCATCATTGTTTCTGGTATTAATATCCACACCTAAACTAATTAGTTCTTGGGCTACTGAGTAAACGCCCTCTCTAGTAGCTTTCATCAAAGCCGTATCGCCATTTTCACCTGGCTGATTCAAGTCATCAGAACTGTAGCCTCTACCCTGCAACCATGTCCTTGTTGTTTCGCTCAGATTTTGCTGATTTCTGGAAATCATAAACATCCTACCTAAAGATAAAAATACGCACAAATACCTGCCATAACATTTCTCGTAAAAGGTAATGGTGGGCATTACCCACCATGTAAAAGAAATACGATGATACCCAGTTAACTATGAAGAAGGTGTGGTAGGTGTTAACTGTTATGCTCAACAATTAACACTAAATGCACCAGAGTCACGAACCATTTTTGATAGGGAAAGAGCAGCAATTTAGCAATTATGAGATAGAAGAAATGCCCAACTTGGCATCTATTCAGACTAGAGAAATAGTTCAGATTTCATCTCTATACGGTTCAGATAAGCCCAAAACCCTAATGTAGCGATTTATCGCGTCTTCAAACGCGTCTTCAAAGACTCAAATCTCTTAGCCTACAGCTACATATTCTCTGCCTTCAGCGAATAGCTGTTTGGCTGTTTTCTCTGGTTTAGATGCACCATAATAACCCGCGTCTGCTTCTAGAACACCAATTCAGTAATCCTGAAAGAACCTCTCCCCCTACCCCTCTCCTCGTAGGAGAGGGGAGTTAAACTCCCCCTTCCCTTATAAGGAAGGGGGCTGGAGGGTTAGGTTTTTGATTACTGAATCGATGCTCTAGTTCTTCTACTAAATCCCAAGCTTCAGCGGCTCTCTTAGAATCTGCACCATAGTTAGCCATAACTGAGCGAGCATTCGAGATAGCTTTCTGTAATTCTTTTTGTACAAATTTTAATTTTGGTTTTTCGATAAAGTAATCCACTATTTTACAACTTAACTACCTGATTATTTACAGACAGAAGACTGACGCATTTTCCCCTCATGCTTCTTTTGAAGATATGTATCTTTCTGCCTCATTTTTAAACTTAACCAGCATTAAGTTAGGAATGTAATCGCTTTTTGCTGATGTCTAGGTTGACTGGCAACAATTTAGCTTATTTATATAGTATCACCATCATAAGTTTCAATTATGAATGATTTATAAAGATCCCCAGACATTTCATGAGTAAAAATCTTAAAAAAAATAAAATTTTTGTACAGTTACTATAATCATTTGCTAAGGTTTTTTAGTATAAATAACTAACAAGGTATCCAGAAATGGAAATTAGCGCTCGTAATTCTTTTAAAGCTACTGTAAAAAAAGTTGTTGGTGGCTCTGTGAATAGTGAAGTCACTTTAGAAATAGCGCCTGGAGTAGAAGTAGTGGCAATAATTACAAAATCATCAGCAGAAAAGCTGGGATTAATAGAGGGTAAGCAAGCTTACGCTGTGATTAAAGCATCGGATGTGTTAGTTGCTGTCGATTAAGTAAGAGTAAAAATTATCTATATATTTCGTAGGGTGTGTTATGCGGTAGGCTAACGCACCTTTAATTGTTAACGGTGCGGCGCTTGGCGACAACACACCCAACTACTACTACAAGTTTATTAATTCAGTTCTTAGCTATCAATAATACGTAGATAAATTGTGCAGGCTATTTTTTTATCTATTGAAAGAGTTAGATTATTAAATTCGATTTTTAATGCGGGAAATGTTTCTTTTACAGTGATACGTGTTCCTTCTTTTATCCCCATTGCTATAAGTTCTTGACTGCGCTTTTGATTAGGAATTTTACAGAAAGCGACAATTCCTTGCTCTCCAGGTTTAAGCAATTCTAATGAACAGCCCGTAACGCTAAAAGGGGGAAACATAAGTAATATTCATAAATTTTATAGCTGCCCTAAAAACAGCTTGCCCCAGGCTAGGATGAAGATATTTTCATCCTTAATCCTAGGTTCAAGCAATAGCTACATCTTAAACAAGATATGGTTCTTGATGTGTCTTAATAGTGCAGTTAGAACGGGGATAGGTAACACAAAGTAAAGCAAATCCCTTAGACATTTGCTCATCATCCAAGAAGATTTGATCGGATTGATCTACTTCACCTTCTACAACCTTACCAACACAACTAGAGCAAGATCCGGCATGGCAAGAGAAAGGTAAATCAATACCTTGTTCACCTGCTGCTTCTAGGATGGTAGTCTCTTCATCCACCTCAATTGTGGTGTCGAGGTCTTCCTTTTTGTTGATTAATCTAACTTGGTAGGTAGCCATTTTTCGATTCTCCTCTAAATGTAGACAATTAGGTTTGATTACCAGAGTTTGTCAGTCTCTTGGTTCTACTCTTGATGAAGCTACGCAAAGCGCATCTGTGGCAGATTTAGCACTATTACCACTAGACGGAAATCAAACTTTTCCAGACGTATTTTGAATTCCGCAAAACAGTATTAATGTGTTGATCAAATCTGAAACAGTATTAGGTGCAAGGTACACCGTCAGGAGTGCAATCACCGGCTTTGAAGGACTTACCACAACCACAGCTATCGGTTGCATTGGGGTTAGTAAACTTAAAACCGCTTTCCATTACCCCATCAACAAAATCGATGACAACACCTTTCAATAACGGTGCGCTTTTAGCATCAACGTAAAGTAGCACCTTGCCTTGCGGAATTACTAAATCGTCTGGTTGCGGCTTGCTAGTAATATCGATGCCATACTCATAGCCACTGCAACCACCATCTTTTACAGAGATGCGAACGCCTTTAGTTGCACCATTGGTATCGGGAGCAGAACCGACTAAGAACGCCCGTAGACGAAATTCAGCTTTTTCTGTCAAAGTAACAGTCATCACATCTCCTGATTTGTAGCGATTAGTGGTTTTGATTACAGGTGGGGTATTTGTCGTTTGTCATTAGTCATTGGTTATTTGTCGTTTGTATTTACAAAGAGCAGAAGACAAACGACTAAGCAATTGAGGTGCAAATAAGCTGATTATTTTGTGAGATTAGTGGTGGGTTCCATAGAATCTGATTGTGCGTATCTCCAGGGCGCACTATTGCCGCATACTGGACAAGAGCGATCGCGGTGAGAACGCCGCTTAGCAAATTCCATCCGAGCTAGGTCTATTGTCAACAGTTGTGACAGTAACGGTTGACTAAACCCAGTGATCAGCTTGATCGCCTCTAATGCTGTTAGACAAGCCAGTGTCCCAGAAACAGCGCCCAGAACTGAAAAGCCCCGCCGATCCCAATCAGGTTTTTCTGGAAACAGACAAGACAAACAAGGAGTCACACCAGGAATAATTGTAGTCAGGTAAGCCTCCATTCCGTCCATTGCTGCTTCCACCATTGGCTTACGCCAACGCACACAAGCTGCGTTCAACAAATTACGCTCTGTAAAATTGTGGGCGCAGTCAAGAGCCATATCAGCAGACTGTACCAATGCGTCTACATTTTCCGGGGTGATGTAATCATGAACTGCTTCCACTTGGACATCAGGATTAATCGCTTCCAGAGTTTCTTTAGCTTTGAACACCCTTGGCTGACCTACCCAATCGTCTGTCATGAGGATCTGACGATTCATATCATCTAGCCGCAGGTCACCACCCCGTACTAAAATTAGTCGCCCAACGCCCGCTACAGCTAGGTAAAGCGCCGCCGTACCGCCTAATCCCCCCACACCTGTAACCAGAACCGTTGCTGACTTCAGGCGCTTCTGAGCTAGTTCGCCAAAATTAGGGAGCATCAATTGGCGACTATAGCGTTCTAATTCGGTAGGCGTTAGGTTTACCACTTTTTACCTCCTAATCAGAAGTGATTTCTGTCAGCTTGACTACATTTTTTTGCTTATCGTTAAACACCTTGAACAGCTTTTGTTCTTGGGGTGTAGATTCGAAAAATACCTCATAAGCTTTTTGCAAAGCTATGGCATATTGATTGAGTTTTTCTTCTGCATTTAAATCAGGAGAATTCTCATCAATTTCTCTCATATATTGGGAGAACTTTTTCAAAATATGTAAGCGATTAACATTCACAAATTTTTGATCGTAGGGCAAGTTAAAGAACTGAAAATATTCTTCTGCATCTACGAGCCGCTTAAATTCATCAATAGTCCCACTCATTGACCTTTCTCCATTTTTTTAAGCTGTTGCTTAAGTTCATCTAATTCACGATAGATGGCATAAGTATCAGCTGCAACATCCATCAATTTTTCAAAGTCTGTTGGTAATCCCTCTGCTAAGTCGTGCAGATCCATTTTCATTTGACCTGCCTTACTATTGAGCCGCCTGATTTTTCCTTTTAGCTCTTCGGTTGTCATTTATGATTTGTCCTTTGTCATTTGTGTTTTGTCATTAGTTATTAGTCCTTTATTATTTGTCATTTATCTAATGAACAGTTACCAGTGGCGAGTTAGCAATGACCAATGACCAATGACCAATGACCAATTAGAGCTTGCCAACTTCGGGGAAACGTTTGACTAAATCGATGCCTTTTTCTATTAAATTGGCTCCCTCTTGTGCGACTTTTTCCAGGGAATCAAAGCCAAAGCGATGAGCATCTCGTAAGGTTCTCGTCACTAACAAAAGGCGGCCAGAGAAAACAAGTACCCAGCCAAATCCTTCATGGTTTAAATCAACTACAACCTGTGATATTAAACCTGTTTCCTGTTCAATACAAGCGGCTACGGCACGATAAAACGCCAAAATGCGTGCTTGAGTGATCGGATCTACTTCACCCTCAATAGAAATCTCTCGTTTCTTTTGTTTGGTGACAACATAGGGTTTGAGAATCAAATCATCCGACCAATTCCGGTAAACTCCATAAGTATCTTGTCCCCGGATTTGTTGTACGATGGTCTTTAAAAAAGGAGAGTTTGATACTGTGGTGCTGTTAGTTCCGTTAAGGCTATTATCTATGCTCATACTGTTGCTTCATTTTCTAGTTCATCTGCAAATGTTGTGTCTTTTTGCTTTAAAGCTTTACGCAACCAAGGAGGAGGATTGCCTTTGAGTGTTTGGACTAATTTAGTTAAAATTTCTGCGATTTCTTCTTCTTCCGATCGCGCTTTAATGGGAGTGACACCTTTTTTAATTAAACGAGCAGCAGCACTACCACCAATTGCTACAACATAAACAATTGTGCAGTCACCTATCGATTCAAGTTTTGGTGTGATTTTATCTTCATTCCCATCTTCTTTGAGGTCGCCCTCAAAGTTTAATGTCTCAACAAATGAATATCCCTCATCTGAGACTTCATAGACATCAATTTGTCTTGCCCATCCAAAGTGAGCATTAATATGAATTCGGTCAGTTGTCGTGAAGGCAATTTTCATCGTTATTTGTCCTTTGTCATTTGTTTTTAGTCATTTGTCATTTGTCATTTATCATTTGTGTTTAGTAATTAGCAATCGCTAAAAACTCATGAATAACAACTAATGACTAATGACTAGTGACAAATGACAATACTGATTACCAATCTCCGTGAAAGTGTTTAACTCTCTCTTCTTCTGCTTCTAAAAAGAGGTTGCCAATGCCAAACAAAAGCTCCATTGTGCCTCGGTAGCCAACTTTGGTAAACTGACCATTACCTAAGCGATCATAAATGGGTAGTCCAAGCCGATACAGGGGAATGGCTAGCCGTTTGGCGATCGCACCGACGTTAGAATTGCCAATCAGCAAGTCTGAGCCTACTGTTAATTCCTCAAAGTCTTCCAAATCGCCAATGGTGACGCTTTTAATCGGGAGTTTGTCTAACAAAGGCGATCGCGTTGTGGTCACAGCCGCATGAATTTGCGCTCCCATTGATTGCAGGAAATGCACTGTTGACCACAACAAATCTGGTTCTAAGGCTAAGGATACTCGTTTGGCACCAAAATAAAAGTGAGTATCTAACATTGCATCTTGCAATTGGCGACGTTGACGGCGGTATTTTTCCGGGACGCTGTTCCCGCTGAGAATTGCCAATGCTTGCAGGAATTCGTCTACAGGTTCTAATCCTGTCAGTTGTCCAAAGACTTCATAGGGAATGCCAAAGCGTTCTTGCAGAATCCGCGCTGCACCCCGCATACTTTCACCAAGTGCGATCGTGAAAGCAGAGCCGCCAACTTCCCGCAGTTGCGCGACAGTTGTCCCACTGGCTGTCACAGCACTATAAGAATCTTCTAAATGTCCATCTAAGGAAGCACTTAAGTCAGGTACAACGATGGGAATTAGCCCAAAGCTAGTCACCATCTCTTTGATTTCCTGTACATCTCCTGGTGTAAAAGAAGAACCAGCTAAGATGGTTACTTGTTCAATTCTGGTTGCACAAAGCCGGGGAACTTCTTTAACTAGGCTTTCCACCGCCACAGCAAAGCCGTCTTGTAATGCACCTTTAAAATCAGGTGTAGGTGCAAAGACAATCGGGAGACGATCCAATTCTGGGTGGCGTTCTCGAATCTCTTTGAGAAAACGTTCTATGTCATCGCCTCTAGTTTCGGTTAACCCAGTGCTACACAGACCGATAATTTCTGGCTGGGATTTTTCTACCAGGGTAAGAATTGCTTGTTCCACATTGTCTTCACCACCCAAGATGGTAGTCACTTCCGTCATGGCTGTAGTTGCCAGGGGAATTGCTTCTCGAAAATGCCGTACTAAGACGACTTTGGCAAAAGCAGTACAACCTTGAGAACCGTGAAACAAGGGAATCATTCCCTTCAATCCCAAAAAGGCTAAAGATGCACCTAAAGCTTGGCTTTGTTTGAGGGGATTAACTGTAAGTGATTTGTTAGGAGCAGTAACGATCGCCATTTAACTAATACCAAGTTGCATTTATAAAGAGTTGGGGAAGCGGGGGGAGATGAGGAAGCAGGGGGAGATGAGGGAGCAGGGGAGCATTTTTCTTCCTCATCCCCCTCATCTCCCTCATCCTTCCCATACAGCAGATTGCAACTCAACTTCATCCCAAGGAGCAGGCTTGCGGATTTGTTCCCAAATGGGGCTGTAGAGGGCTTCATATAGTTCTCGTGCCATTTCTACCATTCCCACATAACCTGCGTAGGGGTGGTGGCGTTCTTGGTTAATGTCGAGGAAGGGAATCCGGGCTTTGAGGGCTGTATATTGGTTACGACCCCCAGCAATTAACATATCGGCGTTGGTGTTTTTAACCAGTTCCAGCAGTTCTTTGGCATTGCCTTTTTCTAGCATGATGCCATCGTTACCGATTAACTTTTTAATCCGGGCTTTGTCTTCTTCTGTACTTTTTCTGGTGCTGGTGGCGACAACCTCTATACCTAAGTCTTTAGCTGCGGAGATGATTGACCAACTCTTCACACCGCCAGTATATAAGACAACGCGCTTGCCTTTGAGGCGGGCACGATAGGGAGCTAACGCTAAATCTAGGGCAGCGGTTTCTTCCGCAATCAGCTTTTCTGTACGCTCTTGTAAATCAGGATCTCCCAATTTAGCAGCAATGTTTCGCAGACAACGGTTCATGTCATCAATGCCGTAGAAAGACTCTTCAATATAGGGAATGCCGTAACGCTCCTCCATCTTTCTCGCCATGTTAAGCAGTGCGCGTGAGCAAATCATCACATTCAGCTTGGCACGGTGAGCATAAGTAATTTCTTGATAACGAGCATCACCTGTAATTTTTGATAAGACGCGGATGCCCAATTTTTCCAATAGTGGTGTCACTCCCCACATTTCGCCGGCGATGTTGTACTCACCGATTAAGTTTATATCGTAAGGTGTAGTGTATTCAGGTTCTGCT
>JAVRCF010000033.1:0-79523 GCA_034530935.1 Aulosira sp. DedQUE10
ATTATTATGTGCATCTTCATACAGAATTGGTATAAGGGGCAAAGCCTTTCCCCCTTAACCAAACCGTATTGATTCCTATTTTCCCCTTTACAACATTTATTTATCAGGCTGTAAGTTAGAAAATAGACTCTGCCAATCGATAGAATTATTGCTGTTTTCTCCCTCTTTTACCTCAAAGGTAAGGTTACAAGCTTTTGGTTGTTCTAGCGCTTTTACGCAAAGTTCAGCAATATCCTCACGGCTGATTTTGCCCTTGATATTATCACCTTGCTCAAAAATCAATTCCTTGCCTCCGGCTTCTTCGGTTAAAGCGCAAGGTCTAATAATTGTATAAGGAATCTCGCTTGCTCTTAAACTATCTTCTCCCTTCAATTTCCAAGTTAAAATTCCGCCTAACTGGTCATTTAATTTCACGGCTGGGGGTTCTTCATCTAAATTAATCCCAGGTCTTCCAGGACGAGTCACACCTGCGGAACTTACTAACACAAACTGCGGTAAATTTGCCCCACCGTAAGCTTTTATTGTTTCTATTTGCAAACTAAAGCCACCAGGTGTAAATTTGGGATTTAATTCACCATCATATTCAAATTTACTTAACATCAATTGAAATGAGCTAAGTTTGCTAGGGTCAATTGGTGGTGCATCATTAACAGTTTTGGCACGAAATACAGGAGTTAAATCGGCAAAAGGAATGCGAATATCTATCCAGGTATTAGCTACAGTATCGAAGGAATAGCTATACCCTAATCCATCCCATTGTGCGTCTGGCCGCAGAAAGAATTTATAACGCTGACCATCGCCTCTCACACGTAATTCTACACCCTCGTAACCAGATAAATTAAAAGGTGGCTCAAAATTTTTGCTTCTCACAGAAGCAAAGCCTCCAGAGTTGGCGGTCGAGACATTACCAGCAAATAAAGCTGTATCGTCTACAAATTGCATATTACTTGCACTCACACCACCCATGACTACATCATCTAAGGCACCCCAGATATTCTTTAATTCTTCTGATGGTTTGGTAAAATCAAATATCAGCTTTGTATTTGGTGTTTGCAAATATTTTCTCGCTGCTTCTACCAAGTTTTTCACACCTTGATATTCGACATTTTCAGGTGTATCGCCAACGATTTCAGGCTGGTAAAATTTGATGCCTTGATAATATTTGGCTCTATCTGCTGTATCTCCCTCTACAGGTTGCACGCGCACGGCTGTACAACACACCACAGCTTGTAGATTCGCCATCACCACAGAATTCAAAGTTTCTGGTTTAGTGATATCTGCAACTACCAAGTCAACATCATTACCAAGTATCGTCCTTGCTTTGTCAAGATCACGGACAAGACAGCGCACTTGATAACCACTTTCTAATAATCGCTTGACAACACGTTTACCTACACCACCCGTTGCACCCGCTACTAGTATTACGCCCAAATTTCTTCCTCCATTAGGTCTATCTTCATTCTCTTGAGAACTACCTGGAATTAACTTTTGTACCCAGTTAAGCAAAGGAATAACTTCAAAGTAAGTTAAGGTTTTGATAAACCTGCCTAAATCCCATTGAGAACGATTTTTGTCAGCCATAATTGCGTCCTCATAATTTTCTTTAGTTTAGCTTATGGACAATATTAGAGAATGAGTCTGGGGATTTTCTCTGGTAATATATTTTTTTGTATGTTTAATTTTTTGTATACAATAATTTCTAATACCATTTCTCTGTGAAGCTGCATATATTTACCCCCCGGCTAACGCCGTCCCCCCAAAGCATCGGGGGGACTACAGGGGGGTCTTGTTATGTGCATCTTCATACAGAATTGGTATAAATATAAAATATTTTATCTATGGTTCTTTATCCGCAAACGAAGACTTTCGACAGTATAAAATAGAGATGAAGCTGCCAATAAAATTAAACTAAATTGTGGTAATTCATCGAGATATTTACCGTTAAATATTAAATTTAAACCAGAAATTAAAAATGCTGCTATCAACAAAATATCTTGACGTTTAAAGATTTTGGGACGCAAGAAAGGTACAACACATAATGCAATTGCTGAAATTATTAAGATGTTGCCTACAAGAGTGGTTGAATTATTCATTATGATTATGCAATTGGTAGCTTAAAGTGGGTGCTGTTTTACCTCAGCACTCGCAAACGGATACATTCTGCTGCTGAGAAAATACTTACTCCTGCCAATAAAAATTGACTTAGTTGTATTTCTGGCTTAACGTATTGATTTTGAAATAACAGCAGTATGCCACAAATACAGAAAATAACCGCAAACACAGCGTCATAGTCGCGTGCAAGATTAGAGTACCAAGAACGGAGAAAAAACAAACCTGCCCCAAAAGCTGTCATACCTACACCTAGCAAAATTATCCAGGTAGTTGACTTAAACAAGAATAATCCAGCCGCCCCAACAAACGGGATAAATTTAATCACAGACAATGTTTTGTTGAGGGAACTTATGGTTGTAACTGGAGATGATTGTTTCCAGGTTTCTCCAGGTTCAACAACAGGTGGTGAGGTTAAAGGTTGAGTTGGTGCAGAGGCGCTAATAGGTGGTGAAGTTAAAGGTAAAGGTTGAGTTGGTGCAGAAGCGCTGACTAATTCCCGTAGATCCAATAATACTTCTGTAGCAGACTGATAGCGATCGCGGTAGTGGTAACGCACCATCTTTTGCACAAAATCTTCCAGTCGTGGCGAAACCTGGGTTTGGTTTTGCCATACAACCTCACCAGTGTCGGGATTTTCTGATAATTGTGTGGGTAACATTCCCGTTAACCCTTGGATAGCAATCATCCCGACTGCGTAAATATCACTATTGTGGCGCGGTTTACCCTGTGCCTGTTCTGCTGGCATATATCCTGGAGTGCCAATAGCTACAGTGGGAGGGATTTGGCTTGGAGATGTGGCGATTTGCGTTTGCATTTGTTTAACTGCGCCAAAGTCAATTAAGACTAATTTGCCATCGGAGTTGCGTCTAATTAAGTTATCCGGCTTGATGTCACGATGAATCACTCCGTAGCTATGAACAAATTCCAAAATTCCTACAACATCTTGTAACATCTGGATAACTTGGCTTTCAGTCCAATATTTATGAGGTTGCATTTCGGCGCTGAGTGGATGCCCAACAATCAACTCTTGGACTAAGCAAAATTCTTGATTTTCTTCAAAGTAAGCTAAAAGACGAGGAATTTGGTCATGGTTGCCCAATTGTTCTAATATTTCTGCTTCACTATTAAATAAGCGTCTGGCGACTTGCAAATAATAGGGATCAGAACTCGCAGGTTTCAACAGCTTCAGAACACACCTGGGGTTACCTGGTCTGCGGGTATCTTCTACAATGTATGTTTCTCCAAAGCCTCCAGCACTTAAAACTTGGATAACTTTGTAACGCCCATCTAATAGCTTTCCTAGCATGGTGTGGCTAAAGCAAGTGTTTTGTATAATGTCCTTGCTACATGATAACGGAACAGTTGCTATCTACTTAGTATTCAAGTGTTGCTTCAGCTTGTGTTCTCATTGCTTTGGCAATAGCTACAATTAAGCCACATCTTGATGATTCCATCCTATCGCTGAAGAACGTTAAGATACTGAATGGATTGTCATTCATCAAACGGTAATTTTCTTATGAGCCAACTAGAACAAGTTCAAGCTGATTACGAAAAGTTTACTGAGCAATTACAAAGTGTCATCATTAGCACCGTTAATTCCGAGGGAATACCCAATGCAAGTTATGCGCCTTTTGTGATGGATGATTCCTACAATATTTACATCTATGTCAGCGGGCTTGTTACTCACACCAAAAATCTTCTTGTTAATCCTCTGGTCGGTGTTCTATTTATTGAGGATGAAGCTCAGACTGATCAAATTTTTGCCCGTCGTCGTTTAAGTTTTGATTGTACCGCAACTTTAATCGAGCGCGAAACTGGCCATTGGAATAAAATTGTTGAGCAATTTCAACAACGTTTTGGTGAAATTATTGAAGTGTTACGCGGCTTGGGTGACTTTCGGATTTTCCAGTTAACGCCTAGTGAAGGTCGTTTTGTAGTTGGTTTTGGCGCAGCTTATCGCATTAGTGGCGATAACCTTCATCAACTCATTCAAATTACACCAAAGGATGTAAGATAAAAAATTAAAAATTTAGTCGTTCATAGACAATTGCGCCCACGGAAATAACATGAAAATCCTGATTTACATGTTAGAAATTCCTCAAAACATCTTTTCAAAATAGATATAGAAGATTTAACTTTTCATCCTTTATACTTAATTTTATGCTTCAGTTCCTACCTCCTGGCTTTGGGCACAAAGTGATTCATACCTCATTGGGAGCGATGGTTTACTATACCCAAACGACTGCACCGTGGTCTATTGCTGACACTGAAGATTTACCGCCGCTAGTGTTTTTACATAACTTTGGTGGCGGCGCATCTGCATACGAATGGTCGAAAGTTTATCCAGCATTTGCCCATAGTCACCGCATATTAGCCCCAGATTTAATTGGTTGGGGAGAATCTGCTCATCCGGTGTGGGATTATCAAATTAGAGATTATCTGAATGCGATCGCCCAATTTATTCGCCAAACTTGTCGTCAGCCTGTGACTGTTGTCGCCTCATCCTTGACAGCAGCTTTCACAATTCGCCTCGCAATTACCCAGCCAGATTTATTTCAAGGATTATTTTTAGTCTCTCCCTCTGGGTTTGACGATTTTGGTCAAGGTGTGGGACGGAGATTACCACTACCACTGATTAATACCCCATTGGTGGACAATATAATTTATACCTTGGGTGCTGAAAATGAATTTGCAGTCCGCAACTTTCTGCAACGTTTTCTATTTGCGAAACCAGAACGAGTTTCACCAGAGATGGTACAAGCTTATTTAACTTCTGCACAACAGCCTAATGCCAAATTTGCTGGCTTGGCATTTCTGCGGGGTGATCTTTATTTTGATTTGAGTTTATACATTCAGCAACTTAAAATTCCTACGGTATTTTTTTGGGGTGAAAAGGCCCAATTTACCAGCATCAAACTCGGTAGAAGATTGGCCAATTTAAATACCAGCGTCATTCGCGCCTTTCATGCGATCGCGCACACTGGAATTTTACCGCATTTAGAAATGCCAGAGGTCTTCATTGGTCTGTTGCAGAGGTATTTAAAGTGAGGCAGGGGAGGCAGGGGAGGCAGGGGGAGAGAAATAAATTAAGTGTATTCTACGCTACAAATAGTAGCAAAAAGTACTAAAATTTCTCTTTGCTTCCCCTGCTCATTGGATGATGATCTCACTTTTTCGCGTTGCTCCCGTATTTTTCTTTTGCACAGATGGGGGAATTATCACTAATGAGGCGGACAAGACATCACATAGAGTTTTTGCGAAGAGAATTCATCTTTTTATTTCTTTCTTTTGCCTTTTAACTTTTGCCTTGTTCAGTGAAATCCTGTACTCAGAGTAGACGCAGAAATTTTCCCCATACTTCATACTTTCCATCATGCCCTCTACCAATCAAAGTCCTGTTAGTTGGCTGTTAGAGCAGTTTCAACTCCAGCCAGGTAAGCCTGCTATTGCCAACGGATTGCGTAGCCTGTTCATACTCAGTGTGCCGATTGGCGTTGGGATAATTACAGGTCATACTGCCCAAAGTGCGATCGCTACTATAGCAGCTTGGTTTGTCGGGATGGTTAATGTTGATGGGAGTTATCGCCAAAAAGCAACTGCACTGATCGCCGCTACAATCAGCGTGACTGTGGTGTTTGCGATCGCAAATTTAGTTAGCAGTACTCTGTGGTTAGCAATTCCCACAACGTTATTGGTAATATTTATTGCAGGTTTTGCTGGTTTGTATGGTAGTGTAGCCGCCTCTGTCAGCTTAATCACTGCGATTATGTTTGTTGTTTCCCTGGCGCGATTCACTGCACCTGGAAATTTGTTGACGCTGATTCAGCACTGTCTACTCTGCCTAGCTGGGGGAACATGGACAACGCTACTATCTTTAGGGTTATGGGTAGTACGCCCTGACAAACCCGTAACGGCGGCTGTGGCAAAATGTTATCGCTCACTCAGTAAATTTGTGGATTTGGCTGGCGATAGAGTTTTAAATCCCCAGGATATTCAGGATTGGGCAAAGCAATTTGTGCAAGCGCAGGATACCATCACACAGGACTTGACAGCGGCCCGCAACACTTGGGCAAGTGTCTGGACAACACAAAGAGGCGCTAGCCTGCGGGGAAATCAGTTACTTGTATTAATTGAAGATGCTAATCAAATTAGCACTTCGGTGGTGGCACAGGTGGAACTGTTGGCGATCGCATCCGATCATCCACTATTTTCGCGATTGCAGAGAGAAATTTCGCAAGTTATGACTCAGTTGGGGATCGCTGTGCAAATGTTATCAGCAACGATGTCTAAAGGCAGAAATTCTGTGCATTTGGGAGAGTTAGAGCGCTCAGTGGAAGCACTGAAACATCAGTGGTATATTTTACGTGAGCAAGTTGTCAATCAAAACAGCAATCTGCCCAGAGATGAGTACTTGGATTTAGTCAACCTGAAGAAGATTACCACCAGCCTCAGTCAGCTGGCACAACAAATTCATACTGATGTTGAGATTGTTACAGATTTACAACAGGGAAAACGGCGCAGTCCCATCAGGCGAGACATGGCGCTGCCCACACAGCCAGAAGCTGCTGGCATAATTGATACGCTGCGGTGTAACCTCACCTTTGATTCGGTGATGTTTCGTCATGCATTGCGCTTAGCAGTAATTGTTACTTTAGCGGAATTACTAGCCTCATTATTGCAAGTACCCAGAGGCTACTGGATCACCTTGACAGCACTTGTTGCTCTCAAACCCAACTTTGGGGGTACAACGCAGACGACAGTCCAACGAGTCATCGGGACGATGATTGGTAGCATCATCGGCATTACTCTGATCGTGTTGATTCACAATCACTTGGCAATCGCAGTTTGTCTACTATTGCTGGTATTTATTGCCATGTCAGTGCGATCGCTCAGTTATAGCGTCTTTATCACCTTGTTGACTCCCGCCATTCTCTTATTACTTAACATGATTAATGCAGGAGGCTGGCAGGTTGGATTATTGCGAATCTTTGATAGCTTCGTTGGCGGTGTCTTAGCACTGATTGGTAGCTATTTACTCTTCCCCAGTTGGGAAAGGCAGCAACTTCCCACCCAACTAGAAAAAACAATTCGCGCCAATCTAGCTTACTTTCAACAGGTAATTGCTCACTATCTCAATTCATCACACCCCTCTATTCATTCTCTACACAGCCTCCGTCATCAAGCTGCACTAGAGAACGCCAACGCCAACGCCGCCGCCCAAAGATTGTTTAGCGAACCCCGTCACGTCCAGGGAGACATCGAACCTGTTATGACGCTGATGATATATATTCGCAGCTTTTACAACTCAGTCACAACTTTAGCCGAACACCAGCGAGAATTTAGCGGTAAGTATCAATTTACGGAACTCCAGCAACTTACGGATACCACGATCCAAATTTTGGAGAACTTAGCAGATGCTCTCCAACAAAAACAAGCACCCCAACCATTACCACTACTAGATACTCATCTCGAAATCATTCACGAGCAAGCCGAACAGTTATATACGACGCGAATCTCGGAAATTACCACAGATCCCCACACCATCACACCGACATTACAAGCCGTCCGCGAACAAACTCTCGTTTCCGCAGAACTAGAGCGGATAGTTAATGAAATTAAAATTATGCATTGTGCGATCGCGTTGCTGCAAAAATGATTAAAGTCAATTATCTTTATACTAACTTTATAAATTACGTAGTAATGGTACGGATGTGATAAAGCATTGATAAAGTGAAAAAATTATACTGTCAAGAGCTGTATATCTATATAGTAGCTATATTTGGCTTTTGCAAAAAAGTCGCAACTAGCTATATATTCTTAAGTACGCTAAAGACCAATGGCAAAACAAGACTTACAAGTGAGAGCCACGTCAATCTTTGGTACTTCAACAAATTTGACAATTGAGCAGTTAATTCTAGCTGGTGTCAGACAAAACCCAGGTGCCAGAGCGATCGCTGCTCCAGGTCGTCCGCCTCTGACATACGCTCGTCTTGATGAACACCGCCAACATATCAGTGCAACCTTAAATGGCTTGGGGTTGGGAGTAGGCGATCGCGTTGCAATTGTACTGCCCAATGGCCCGGAAATGGCTGCGGCCTTCTTGGCTGTAGCTGCCTGTGCCACTAGTGCCCCCCTAAACCCTGCTTATAGTGCAGAGCAATTTGAATTTTATCTGGG
Source organism: Aulosira sp. DedQUE10 (assembly GCA_034530935.1). Lineage (GTDB taxonomy): Bacteria > Cyanobacteriota > Cyanobacteriia > Cyanobacteriales > Nostocaceae > Aulosira. Next base: position 8,290 of record JAVRCF010000033.1, read on the forward strand.
CGATTTGAATGCTAAAGCTCTGATTGTGCAATCTGGGATAGATTCCATCGCGAGACAAGTTGCAGCTGCTCGCAATATTCCCATTATTGAATTAGTACCAAATTTAGAGGCAGAGGCGGGAATATTTGAACTAGTAGGTGAAACTCACTTGCCTCCAGTCAACCCCACTCACAGTAAAAATGAAGATATCGCCCTGGTATTGCATACATCAGGAACAACTGTCCGACCAAAAATTGTACCACTAACGCAGGCTAATTTATATATCGCCGCAGATATTATTAAAAATGCCCTGGAGTTAGAACCGAATGATTGCTGTTTAAACGTTATGCCCCTGTTCCACGTACAGGGGTTATTTATATCAATTCTTGCGTCCATTGCCTCTGGTGGTAGTGTTGCTTGCGCTCCGGGATTTGATATTTCACAGTTTTTTGCTTGGCTGCAAACAATGCAAGCTACTTGGTATTCATCAGTTCCCACGATTCATCAAGCAGTTTTGAATGCGGCTGCTCACAACAACTTAGATAACATTCCCAAACTGCGATTTATTCGTTCTGGAGGTGCTGCTTTACCACGTCCAGTCATGAGAGCTTTAGAGGAATTATTTCAGGCTCCTGTACTAGAAGGTTACGGGATGACTGAGACGGGTTGCATCATTACACTCAATCCTTTACCACCTCGGCAGCGTAAACCTGGTTCAGTCGGAATTGCCCCTGGACTCAAACTAGGCATCATGGATGAAACTGGTAATTTGTTGCCACCCTATGAAATTGGGGAGATTGTAGTTCAGGGCGGCCATGTGATGCTCGGTTATGAAAACAATCCTGAAGCTAATCAAAACTCCTTTACCAATGGGTGGTTGAGAACAGGAGACCAAGGCTATCTCGATGATGAAGGTTACCTGTTTCTTACCGGAAGACTGAAGGAACAAATTAATCGTGGTGGAGAGAAAATTGCTCCTAGGGAAATAGATGATATACTACTAGACCACCCAGCAGTAGACCAAGCCGTAACCTTTGCCGTTCCCCATCCTACTCTTGGTGAGGATTTGGCAGCAGCAATTGTTCTGCGTCAGAATGTCACTGTGACGGACAAAGAAATTCGTGAATTTGTCGCTACCAAACTAGCTGGGTTTAAAGTACCAAATCAAATAGTTTTTGTAGAAGATATTCCCAAGGGTTCCACAGGTAAACTCCAGCGCATTGGTTTGGCACAAAAGCTACAAAAACAATTGCAATCCAATTTTGTCGCACCCAGAACTGAGCTAGAAAAGGTGCTAGCAGAAATTTGGGCTGAGGTTCTCAATCTTCAGCAGGTCGGAATTTACGATAATTTTTTTGCTTTAGGTGGTGACTCTTTGCTGGCGGTTAGCCTGTTCAACAAAATTGAGCAAAAATTGGGCTACACTCTGCCTCTATCTACCCTAATTCCAGCACCGACAATTGAGCAATTTGCCGATGTTATTCAACGCGCAAAATCTTCAGCATCTAGCTCATCCCTTGTGGCGATTCAGCCTCACGGTTCTAAACCACCGCTATTTTTGATTCATGCTATCTGGGGTAATATCCTGTTGTATCGGGATTTAGCGCGTTATTTGCACCCAGAGCAACCAGTTTATGCTCTGCAATCCAAAGGAGTTGATGGTCAACAAGCACCCCTGACTGACTTAAGTCAAATGGCTGCTCACTACATTCAAGAGATGCGTGAGATTCAACCCAATGGCCCCTATTATATTGCTGGTTATTCCTTCGGCGGCATCATCGGTTTTGAAATGGCCCAACAACTAAAAGCTCAAGGTGAGCAAATTGCGCTAGTGGCAATATTTGATGTTTCATCTCCAGGTTATGCCAAACCCATTCCCAACTCAGATGAGGCGAACTTTTTCCATTTACGTAAACTGTTGAATTTAAATATTCAAGACCAGTTAACTTATGTGTGGGAGAGAATATCTTGGCATTTTCAGATTGGCAAGATGAGTCTGTTTTATAAGTTTTACCTGCGTTATCTGAAACGCTCACTACCAGACTTGCGGCTGTTGGAAGTAGCTTTGGCAAATAATAAAGCAGGCAAGAGCTACGTTCCCTCAATCTACCCTAGTCAAGTGACTTTATTTCGCGCTAGTCAGCAAAATGTTGGGTTAGATGTTGACCCAGAATTAGGTTGGGGTAAGCTAGCTGCTGGCGGTGTGGAACTTCATCATGTCCCCGGTTCCCACGCGTCCCTGATTCAAGAACCTAATGTACAGGTACTCGCTAAAAAATTTCAGGCTTGTTTAGATCAGGCACAATTCAAAATTGAGAATTCGTAATTCTCCCTCGCCTACATACTTTGTCATTACCTACATACATGGTGCTAATCTGCCACTTCGTTGGAAACTCGCCTAGGAATCAATAATTTCTCACGCTAATAGCTAAAAACAGCTTCAGTGCTTGCTGAGATTTTGGTATGAACGTTAATTTAACTTTTACAAAAATGTAGGTAACAACAAGGTCTTCGGAATATTATCCAGTCCCCAGTCCCTTTTAACTTTCCTTGGTCTTGGTCAACTTTTGCACTACTAGTTGCACAGCTAAAGCTAATAAACCAACAGCCACTAGAGCAAATATTCCCGCACCCAAGGCGACTAAGCCGACTACCAAGGTGCGAACGGCGGAGGTGAGTCTGATGACTAATTGGTTGTGGGAATGGATGGGTTTATTCGCAAAACTTGTGGCAATTGAAATCATCAGCGAATATAGTGCATATCCTAATCCTCCGGAAATTATCGCTCCAGTTACACAGCGTAATGGACTTGTTTGCACTTCTGCTTGGGGAATTGAATTTGGGTCAGTCATACAATTTGGGATTTGGGATTTGAGATTTGGGATTGACCATGCTTAAACTGACGATGCGATTTTAATTCCATGTGTAGTCGTTCGCGTCACAAACAATTCTAGATCCTGATTCGGAATTGTTTCTTGAATCTGCTGCTTCACTACTTCGGCTTGTTGTTGCGACTCAACCAAAGCAAAAACTGAAGGGCCAGAACCAGACATCATTGTTCCTAAAACACCTGGCTGTGATGCAAACAATTCTCGCAGCTGCAAAACTTGGGGATACTCAGGCAACACGACGCGCTCTAAATCATTATGCAGTTTTTGGGCGATGTCTGCTGCATCTTTATTGGCGATCGCTTTCACTATTGGCCCAGAATGGACTGCATTGGCACGGGCTACTAAATTGGCGGTATCTTTAATATATGTGCTACCAAACTGCTGGCGATAGGTGTTGTAAGCCCAAGCCGTCGAAACTTCCAAGCTGCGATATTTTGCCAATACTATATATATGTTGTCTAAATTCGGTAACGGAGACAGTTGCTCGCCTCTTCCTGTAGCAATCACTGTTCCACCCGCTACACAAAAGGGTACATCGGAACCTAAGCTAGCTCCCAGTTCTTCTAATTCTGATTGAGTTAGTCCCAGATTCCAGAGTAAATCTATCCCCACCAACACTGCTGCGGCGTTTGTCGAACCGCCAGCCAACCCAGCCGCTACCGGAATCTGCTTGTTGATGGTAATATCTACTCCGCCATATTTGGCAAAGGTATCCGGAAATTCTTTCACCATCAGTTCAGCCGCACGGTACGCCAGATTACTTTTGTCTGTCGGTACTTGTGGGTGGTTGCAATGGACGCGAATCGTATCTGTGCTGAGAGAACGCACACTAATTTGGTCAGCCAGGTCAATACTTTGTAGTATCATCGCTAACTCGTGAAATCCATCCGGGCGATCGCCAATGATTTCCAGATACAAGTTGATTTTAGCAGGGGCAATAAGGTTGTAGGAACGCATTTTGAGTGCTGAGTGCTGAGTCGTGAGTGATAGTTACTCAGGAATGAGTAAGTTAGCTAGAGTTACCCATTGGGATACACTGAGGTCTTCAGCGCGTACCTGGGGATTTATCTCTAATTGTTCCAGTAAGTGGGTCAGGCGATCGCGTTCTACTACTGGTTGTAAATTATTTCGTAACATTTTTCGCTTCGCCCCAAACCCTAACTTAATCAAATTCTCGAATTTTCGCGGGTCAATTGCTGGGGTTTCTATTTGTCGGGGACGCAACCTGACTACCGCCGAATCTACTTTTGGTGCAGGATGAAATGCACTTGCTGGCACTATACAAATTAACTCACATTCTGCCAAATATTGTACCCTAACACTCAACGCTCCAAAAGTTTTTGAACTTGGTTTAGCATATAATCTTTCTGCTACTTCTTTCTGCACTAATAATACTATTGAATCAAAGGGTTGGGGATTAGGATTAGCAATAGTACCCAAGAGTTTTTCGATTATCGGCCCTGTGATGTTATAGGGGATATTCGCAACTACTTTAGTTTGATTTTGAAAATTAGGAAATGCTGCCAACTGCGATGGTAAATCCAAAGTCAAAAAATCCCCTTGCAGCAGCAAAAAATTTTCTTTTTTACCCAGTTGCTTTGCCAATAAATCACACAAATCGCGGTCAATTTCCACTGCGACTAAAGATTGCACCAAAGGTAATAACCGACGTGTCAGAATGCCGGTTCCGGGGCCAATCTCCAGAACGCGATCGCTCCCCTTACACTCCGCCGCCTTCACGATTGCGTCCAGAGCCTTTTCACTTTTGAGCCAATGCTGAGCAAACAGCTTGCGCGGTCGCACCATCTATTTTCCCCTCTATATCTACTTTATAGCATTTCGCCAAAAATCCGTTTCTTACTTTTTTCTTACTTTTCACCACCCTTTTTTGCGCGATTTTGTCTGTTTTTATCTTGACATACGCATTAAAGTATGGTTGATGACAGAAAAATATTTTAGAAAATCAGACTTAAACCATTGTCTCCGAAGATGGGACTATTGACTTTTTAATAGTTGACAGGGTAGTATATATAATGGAAAAGGTGCGCGCATATATAGCCGCTACCGCCAAAAAATTTCTGATTAATTTAAATAGACCAAGCTTTGGTTGCAAAAACTTGCGGGAAAGGTGCAATCAAGCTGACATTTAAAAGGTAAGAATCAAAGTGAGATGGTGAAGAATTGGGCGATGCAAAGGCAACCTGAAACAGGAACGCGATCGCCATTAACTGATATGATTTACTGCAACTGCTAAAATATGCCAAGCGGGAAATCAGTAATCTTTTAGATGAGCAACTTTCGTTACTTTTATTAGCGATGCTTCTTCCTGAACTTGATAAACAATGCGATATTGATTGAGAAAAACTAAATACAAATGTTTCTCGGCTTCCAGATTTTTTACTCCTTCTGGAAGAGGGTTTAATGCTAATTCTTCTAATTTCATCATCACCTGCTGCTGCACTTGAGCATTCAGTTTTTCAATTTGCTGCACAGCTGTAGACACGACTTCTACTTGATAGCTCACTATCCTAATTCCTTTTTCAGGTTTTCCAGAGATATTGTGCCAACTTGTGTTGCTGACTCCAATGCTGCTTCAGCATCTCGTATACAGCGCTTCCGGCTATTATGAAATGCAGTTTTCCTCTTGCCTCTCTCCTATCATAGCTTTCATCTTTGAGGATGTACCTCATAGCTGCCGGAAGTGCTGTAACAAAACTGTAATCGAAATTGCACTTAAAAATAAAAATGAAAAAATGCTTGGAATACTTAGGAAAGCTCCTTAAAAATTAAGAATAACTCATTTGTTTTTGTAGCTATATATTAGGGTGATAAAAAATTAAATTTACAGAAAAATATCTCTCCCCTAGTCCCTCTTTTCAAGATATTACTTTTGAACTTCTGGCTGAGTAATTGGAATCTCGATCACAAATTCTGCTCCCTTTCCTAGTACAGAATTACAATATAATTTACCACAATGTCTATCCACGACAATTTGGTAACTAATCGATAATCCTAATCCAGTTCCCTTACCCACATCTTTAGTAGTAAAGAAAGGGTCAAATAATTTGGAAACTATTTCTTGGGGAATTCCCCTACCATTATCTGAAATGTGGATAGCTACGCGATTACTATTAATAACTTCAGTGCGAATGCAAATTTGGGGATTTGGCATTTGTTCGCAGTCATTGACAAACGACTCTTCCAAAGCATCAATTGCATTACTCAGAATATTCATAAACACCTGATTGAGTTGCCCAGGATAGCAATTAATCAAGGGCAACTCACCATATTCTTTAATTACTACAATTTCAGAATTAGCTGGTTTAGCTTTCAGGCGATGGTGTAGAATCATTAAAGTACTATCAAGACCTTCATGGATATCCACCAGTTTAAATTCAGCTTCATCCAACCGCGAGAAATTCCGTAACGATAGAACAATTTCCCGGATGCGCTGAGTTCCTATCCGCATAGACTGGAGCAGTTTAATTAAATCTTCCTTGAGAAAATCAAGTTCAATATCTGCAATTTCTGCTTGAATTTCTGCGACAGGCTCAGGATAGTATTGTTGATATAATTCCAGCAGGCGTAACAAGTCTCGAACATATTCACTGGCGGGAATCAGATTACCATGAATGAAATTTACCGGATTATTAATTTCATGGGCGACACCTGCAACCATATTACCAACAGATGACATTTTCTCACTGTGGATGAGTTGCGCTTGGGTGCGTTGCAATTCGCGCAGAGTGTTCTCTAAGTTCTGTGCTTGTTGCTGTAATTCAATTGTGGCTTGTTTGCGTTCAGTAACATCAGTTGACACCCCCAAAATTTGCTTGATGTTTCCCTCCTCAGAGCGGTTGAACGGCGTTTCGCGAGTGTAGAGCCAGCACCACTCACCATTCACTCGTCTTACTCGAAATTCAACCTCAAAAATATCACCATCTTTGGCAGTCAGAAATTTTTGATGGTGATGAGTGACTGTTTCCCTATCATCTGGATGCATAATATTGGGAATCAGATTTTCTCCCATTTGGTGAATTTCTGCATGAGAGTAACCGAGAAGAGTGACAAGTTCTTGATTGGCGTAAACATTGTGCTGTTCTTCAATGTCAAAAATGTAGAGAATATTAGGAGAAGAATCGGCAATTCGTTGAATGAAGTGTTGACTTGCTTGGAGTGCATCTTCGGCTTGTTTACGCTCCGTAATATTCCAGGTTGTTCCTACAAGTTGATAAACTCTGCCTTCAGTATTTTTTAGAGGATTGATAGTAGTAAACCACCAAGTTTCTTGTTCATTGAAAGTCAAACATTCTTCATAAGTAATTTCAATACCAGCGTCTACACAGCTTTGGTATCGCTGACGCACTGCTGCACCTTCAACCATACCCAGAAGCTCTTCGGGAGTTTTACCAAACATGATTGCATGATTAATTCCCATTGTTTTTTCTGCTGATGAGTTGCAACCAGCAAACCGAAATTCACCATTTTCTAGAACATTAACTACAAATATTAATTGCGGGACACCATCATAAATACTGCGTAAGAACTGCTCTTGTGCTTGTAATTGAGATTCTGCATATTTGCGTTCGCTGATATCACGAGTAATGGTTGCAAAATACAGAGGGTCAGAAGTCTCAGGGTTTTTGATCACAAACATATTGTAATCTACAGGAATGGCTTCTGCCGTCTGGAAGTGTCGGAAACGCAATTCACCTTGCCACATTCCACGTTCTATGACTATAGGTAAAATCTGCTGCGGAAAGTATTGTCTGTCGTCGGGAAAGATATAATCAATAATATTGAAGGATTTGGCAACTTCTAGACTCTCAATCCCCACGAGTTTCCGTCCTGATTCATTCAAAAATAACGGTTTTCCTTCCAAGCTAGCAACACCAATAAAGTCACTACTATTTTCAATCAGTGAGACAAACATTTGCCGTTCTTTTTCAGCTTGCTTGCGTTCTGTGATATCAGTCGTCGTCACAACGAGTTGAGAAATTCGTGAGGTACTATCAAAAAGCGGTGTGATATTCAACAGCCACCAATTTTCTTGGCCATTAGCATAGAAAGACTCTTCAAAAAAGATGCTCTTGCCTAACTTGACGCACTCTTGATAACGTTGGCGATAGTAATATGCCATATCAGCAGGTAGTGACGCTGCCATTGTTCTCCCCACAAAAGATTCTAGCGGCATGGGGCTGAGTCTGAGGATGGCGGGATTGAATTTTACATAACGAAACTCTGCTCCATCATTTAAAACATCCAAGACAAAGATGCCGTAGTCTACACCTTCCCAGATGCTTTGCAAGAATTGTGCCTGAGCTTGGAGTTGTTGCTGTATTTTTTGGCGATAGGTCGAGAGAATGCCTTAATCCATTTCTTTTTACCAGAAAGAGTCATCATCCGCCACTCAATTTCAAAGTTTTGTAGAGTTTGGGCGGAGTGAGCAGTTGCTTGTTGTACTTCTACAATATCATCAGGATGCACCAGGCTAAATACTAACGATGCATCTTCTGTTATCTGTTCTGGCTCTAGTCCGAGAATTTATCGACATCCCGAAGAGGCATAAGGAAAAGACACTGTACCATCGGGTTGGAGACAAAATTCATAAAGCATCCCCGGTACATTATCTGCCAGTCGTTGCAACCTGGCTTCGCTATGACGCAGAGCAGTTGTTCGCTCCTCAACTCTGGCTTCTAATTCTTCATTGAGTTGTTTAAGTTCTGCTTCTACCTGCTTGCGCTTAGTAATATCTAATAGTACTCCACAGAAGATAATCTCTCCTTGGTTATTTCGTATCGGTGTTGATTCTCCTTGCCACCAAACAATTTCTCCGTTAGGCTTAATCAACCGTCCTTCATAGTGCCAAGGGATAGAATTTTCTACAGCCTCTAGCGCTGAGGCTGTAAAATTCTCCATATCCTCTGGATGCACGCGAGCAAAAATTTCATCTGCCGAGATTCCCGCTAGTTCCCAGATGAAATCACTGATATAGTCCACTCCCCAAACACCATTACGGTTGGTGAATTGAAAAATTGCACCAGGTACATTAGCAGCGATATCCCTAAGAAGCTTTTCGCTTTTAGCTAGGGTGATTTCTGTCTGTTTACGAGTAGTAATCACTTCGGTAAACATAATAATGCCACCAATTTCACCAGATTCTTCATACCAAGGATGTATCTCCCACTTCACCCATTCAGTGGTACCGTTGCTACGGGTGAAGACATCTTCTTCAGATTTTTCAATAGCTCCTGCTAAACAGCGTTGGTGAATTTCCCGCCAATTGTGGGAAATGTCCGGGAAAATTTCATAATGAGAACGCCCAATAATTTCCGCATAACCCAAGCTATAATCCTCTCGCCAACGCCTGCTGACTAACAAGTAGCGCATTTGACGGTCAAAAACAGCGATCGCAGCTGGGGTGTATTCTATAAATAACTGCATTTGCTGCTGGCTATATTTGGGCGTACTAAAGCAGTGATTAGACCCCACGATCTGACGTAGTTCTGTCAGCTCTTGTTGAAGAGATTCATAAGTATTTTTATCTACAGTAATCAGATTGCAAGTCATAGGTTTGTCACTTGCTAGCTAGGCAGATGAAGTTAACTTCAGTACTTAGTCTTCCCAATTCCACGAAGTAAACAACATTCTGGCGAAACTACAACTTTTTTTAAAACGCAGAGTCACCAAGAGAGTAATACTCTATAGAGAATTATTAATTTTCTCTACATAATTGAGTACCGTCCATCAGTCAAAACAAATGACAAAAAAATTACCCCATTAACTCACCCAACTGATGCTGAATCAGTAGTCCTTTAAGTGTAGCATTTTCAGCTTTAATCGCCTGATTTTCAGCTTCTAATTCACTAATCCTGGCTTTCAAAGCTTCCTTAGTTGTACCTTGTCTATGAATAACAACTTCTCGATAAATTTCTAAATTAGCATCCTCATTCATCCATCTTTGATATGTCTTAGTATGCTCTTGCACTGTATGTCCCATATAATCAGACATCGTTTTAATTGGGACTTGCAAGCGATGTCCACGTATAGCATAAGCGTGACGTAATTCATAGGGTCTAAACCCTAGATTAATAACTCTAAATCTGATATATAATTTTGCCGTTTTATTACTGAGTTTACCTTCATTGTAAGGAAATTTGACATTTTTTAAATCAAACAATTCTACCCAATGGGGATATAATGGCGGGATTCCACAACTACGCTCACCAGTTTTAGTCCCCTCCGTCAACCGAGGATTTAAAGTTACTAAATGAAAAGTATTATGAGGATGAGTAAAGGCTTCTATATCAATAGCATATAGTTCATGAGGTCTTAAGCCATAAGAAGCTAACATCCCATAAGCCCATTGCCATTGCTCCGGTTGTGTAATATTCTCTTTACTAGCGTATGCTGATAATGGCATCCCGATTTTATTAAAGCCTTGGATAATTTCTTCATCAGATGGCACCTTCCGAATAGTCGGATAAGGTTTAGGTGTGGCATAAGCATCAATTGTTTTTAAGCCATTAACACCGCAAAATTCGCAAAACTTCTTCAGTTGCCATGCTAGAAAAAACCTTCCAGATGTATTAGGTTTAGTTTTTTCCAGTGCTTTTTCTAAAGCTGACAAAGACATGGGCACATCTTGCGGGAGTTTTTTGAGATGCCTAATATAATGAGTTTCCCAAGTACGTATTCCTTGCCTATTTTCTTCATGTGTTTTCCAAAATTCCCGTTCATATTCCTGAATCCATTCACTGATGAGTTTGGCAGAATATTCCGATTCTGGTAACGCAATCTTTTGTGCTTGCTTCCCTAGTAATTCTGGTGTCCACTGAAATTGTTTTGTGATTAACAATAAATCTAATTCTCGCGCTTTTAATATTGCCGTTTTCACACCAATATCATTAGCAGCAAAACCAAATGAAATGGTATACTGCTTACTTGGACTACCATTTTTTCCTACATCACCAGGTCTACAGGGAAAAGTCCCTTGTAAACCAATAGTTTTAGCACTAGTGAGCTTAAGTTTAATCTTCACCCTATCTAAACTTAATGCCGAGTTAGCTTGCCCAACAGCGTGTTTTATCCTGAGATATTCACGCTCCATCTTAACGCCTTCGTCTGATGGTGAATGTTTGGCTTTCCATTGTTTCCACTTGGCTGGCTCCCAAGTATCAATCGTCATACCATTGTACTCAGCATTACGTAGGTCATATATAGGGGCTTCATTGTTAGGCATAGGCTTTTTTGGTGAGTGCTAAATTCAATGGCATAGATGAAAAGTCTTACAACTTAAGACTTAATAGCTGTGATGAATTTGAAGACCAGCAATTACACTGACAAAATAAAACTTCGATAAACTAACTCAAACTTCGCAAAATTATACGGAACTGAGAACAATAACACTGAAGTTAATAAAACAACCCAACAACTTTAAAGCGGTGAGTAACATGATGAACATAACTAAAAGATATTTTTTACCATTAATTACTGTGGCGATCGCAACTAGCATCAGCAGCTGTAGTTCTAATCCTACCTCTCGTCAGGATACCGTCAGCGAAACACCAGCGCCCACTGCAACATCGAACATCACATCCCCATCCCCAAGTCAAACCCCTAGCATGGCTCAACTGAGGGCTAAATCTGACAATATTGGGACACCCTCACCAAAAGAAACCCCCACGCAAAGCACACCTGCTGCAACTAGCATTGAGACACCCTCAGCTAAAGCTGTAACGAGCAAAACTACCAATGTCACTCTTTACACAAGTGACGTGCAATGTCAACAACTAATTCCCCAAAAAGTGCCAGTACCAGCAGATGAGCCTGTAGCAGGTGCAGTAAGTAAAATTTTAGAGCAAAGAGATACCGGCGACTTTAACTTATCTAGTTATCGTGTCAACGTCAAAAATGGCGTTGCTACCGTTGATTTGCGAGTAGCCCCTAACTCTAAGCGGCAAATAGCTTCACTTTCTAGTTGTGAGCAGTTTGCCATGTTTGGTAGTCTTCGTAAAACCCTCACAAGTAATTCTCAATGGAAAATTAAAGAAGTGCGTTTCACCGAGCGAGGTGAGGAAATTGTGCTTTAGTCATTTGTCATTCGTCATTTGTCATTTCTCCCTTGCTTCCTCATCCCCCTCATCCCCCCAATCCTTAATCCCCAATCCCTAATCTCTATTCCCCAGTCCCTAGTCCCTGACTATTAGACAAAAGCCATTGCTCAACCAACTCTGTCATGATGTCGCTCATCTGTCGCTCCTGAAAAGCGGCTGTTGCTTTCAATTTTCGATGCAGCTGCTTAGGCAGATAGATAGTTGTGCGAATATAATCTGGGTCGGTACTTTTGCTTAGAGATGTCGGTTTATCTTCAATTAATTGTGGGTTGTCTCGTTGTTGACGACTGCGAGCAGCATCAATCAAGTCATCAAAACGGCTATTTTTCTTCTTATTATTCAAAGTAAACATCTCCATATTTAATTAAGAGTCAAAAATCCAACACTTGAATGTGGAGAAGGCTTGAAATCCTTGCCAATGACAAATGACAAATGACAAATGACAGCCTTCTCCTGTTGGAGACGCTACGCGAAAGCCAGTTATCTTTCATTTCGCCGACTTACTGAATATTTCCTTTCCCGCCTCAGCGTAACAGCGCCATGCTATTTGAGCATAAGCATCTTTCACAGCATTGACTGGTACTCCTTCTAAAGCAGCGCGTTGGAATACCGCCAGTCGGCGAATACCAGACTTGAATACAGGTAACCCAGCTTTTAACAACGCTGTCCGCGCTTCTTCTCCCGCCTTGTTGGGATTTGGGGGAATCAGCGTCAACAAAATGCGATAATTAGTTTTTAGTTGCTTGAGTGCTTCCACCATTTGCATTGTTGCAGCTAAAGCGATCGCATCAGGAGTTGTTGGTATAACTAGCAAATCACATCCGGTGGCAATAGTTTTGAGTTCATCTGGGTCTGGTCTGGCTGGCGTGTCAATCACAATATGTTCATAGAGTTTTGCCAAAAGTATCCCCTGCTTTTCATCAGCAACTTTGAATGGTAAACAACCTCGGTTAGACCAATCCAAAGCGCTGCGGTTGAGGTCGCCGTCCACAAGCAGTGTATCAGCTGTGTCCTGAAGATATGTAGCTAAATGTAGCGCTGTGGTTGATTTGCCAACACCCCCTTTAAACGCCGCTACTGTAATAATCATTTTGGTTTGATCTGTAAATATTCCCCAGAATTCTACTGCATATCTAAACATCTGGACATTTAAATTGCATCTAAACATCTAGATACAATTTAAATGTTTAAACATTCAAGCATATAAATGCTTGACATTCTGATAATTGTAATGCTAAATATTAGTGACTATAATATTACATATACAAAATTAATTAAGTAAAATGCATACATAAATGTATAAATATAAATAAGTAAAAAATATTACTGGCTGAAGCGGTATTGTTAAAAGAACAAAGCCGGAAAACCCAGGCTAAAATATTTCTTGATAGCGACCAACAGACGGCGCACTAACTGCTATCAATGGAATAAACAAGTTAAACTCCTATTGCCTGTTCTCTGTCTCTACAAGGGATTCAGGAATCAAATCAGATAGCTATAGGTAAATTAAATAGAAATAATCAATATATATTTATATTGCAAATAAAAGATGAGTAATAGAGTAATTAAATCACTAGTAAGATTTGCCCAAATGGTTAAATAGCAAACTTTTACCAATCAAGGTTGATGTGCATAGTGATGCCAAGAATGCTATATAGATAGATAGACAGGTTGGACGAAAGAGTCTACAATCTGACTCAGAGTAGTAAATTTACTTATTAGCTAATCAATCTAAGCATAGTAAAGATTTTCTAGTGTTTCCGCATCGATGCAGAAGCACGCTATTAATATGATGGAAGTCTTTAGTAAAGAGCAGCAAACCAATGGACGTAAAGCTGATTTTGGTGGGATTAACAGTCATATTTACGATTTCGTGCTTGTTTTTTGGCACAAAAAACGGCTTTTATGATTCCGATAACTATCACGGCAATGGCTCTGCACATTGAAAGAGCGTCAGAACATCGGAAAGGAAAACAGATAAGAGGAAAACTCCCTTAGCCCGCAGTTTTAGGGCTTCTCGTTACTCGCATTTTCCGAACCAGCGAGGTTTCGGCGGAGGTGTCCTCCCCCCATCAAAAATCCGCATTTTCAGGGTGAAGGGGCGCACAATGAGACTTACCCCTAAGTCACAAAACCAAAAAAATCCCTGTAATTTTTGGCTTTTGGGATATGTCCATGACAATGAGGTTTGAGGGGAGGAGAACATGAGGGATAATCTTTCGTCCTCTCGGATTGATGCTGGGGAGGAAACTAGCGAATTAGAATGTTTGCCTTATAGTGTCCAGCATAATGATGAGGGCGTATGTTTATTAGTACGGATGGGCCCGTACCGCATCTTACTAGATTGTGGCTTAGGGGATATTTCATCGCTGGTGAAGGGGTTAAAAAAGTCGGCAAGCCAACGCAATTCGCCCCTACCAGCAGATTTAGTTTTAATCAGTCACGCCCACCCCGATCACGCTAGAGGCTTACTGGAACTGCATAAGGCTTTTCCGCATTTACCGATATACGCTAGTGAAGTAACCAGCAAGTTACTGTCATTAAACTGGTTAGACCAAGATTTGAAGGAAATTCCTCAATTTTGTCAGGCTCTGCCGTTGCGATCGCCTGTGGAATTTCAAGAAGGTTTAGTGGCAGAATTATTTCCTGCCGGACATTTACCTGGGGCGGTGGCGATTCTACTGACTTACACCACCCAGGGGCGTTCTTATAGGCTACTTTACACAGGCGACTTTTTCTTATCTAACTCGCGGTTGGTGGAAGGGTTGCGTTTAGAAGAATTACGGGGATTAGAATTAGATGCCCTAATTATTGAAGGTACTTATGGCACATCCCGCCATCCCCACCGCCGCAACCAAGAAAATCAACTAGCAGAGCGAATTCATCGAGCGATCGGCGATCGCTGTTCTGTGCTGCTTCCCACACCCGCTTTAGGATTGGGACAAGAACTGCTGATGTTGTTACGCAGCCATCACCACTTTACAGGTAGAGATTTAGATATTTGGGTTGATGGTGCTGTAGCTATCGGTTGCGATGCATATCTAGAACTACTACCCCACCTCCCCCCATCAGTACAAAACTTCGCCCGTCATCAACCCTTATTTTGGGATGAAAGAGTACGTCCTCGTGTGCGTCGGTTGCAAGCAGAACATCGTAATCATATTGGCAAATCTCCTTGTATTGTCCTCACCGACTCAACAGCTGATTTGGGTCAATACTGCGAAGTCGACAGCGGCCCTTGGTTAATACTTCTGCCAGAAAAAATTGATATAAAAACTAAAAAACAATATCCAGCACCCACCACCATCGAAGGCTATCTCCTCGCCCAGCACAGTGATGGCCCCGGTACTACCCAACTAATTCATAATTTACGACCGCAGCACGTCATTTTTGTTCATGGTTCCCCCGCCTACTTAGCAGATCTGACTGGCTTAGAAGAGTTACAAAACCGCTACCATCTACATTCTCCAGCTGCGGGTATCTTAGTAGAGTTGCCTATAGGCGAGACATTTTTACAACCAGCTGCACCAGAAACAAATTATGAAGGTGAACTAACAGAGTTAGGAAATGTAATTACAATCAGCCTCTCAGATGCGATTACAGCCGACCCCCGCTGGCGACAGTTTGCCGACACAGGCTTAATCGAAGCCCGTTGGCAAGGGGAAGAAATAGTATTAAGAGGTTTACCACAACGAGAACTACTAAATCAAAATAGCGATCGCTATACCTGGACAGATGTAGAATGCTGCGGAACCTGTCGATATCAAAGAGGTCAGCGATGTTGGAATCCTAATTCCCCCTTGTATAACTTTAAAGTCACCCTTGAGGGTTATTGTCCCGCTTATGAACCGTTAAATGAGCAGGAATAGGGGAAGGGGGATGAGGGAGATCATAGGTGTCAACTTAACGTGAAACCCTGATGGAGGCTTGATTTTACGTTTTCTCAATTCCTATCAAGATCCGCGTTACCCCACCCCAGTTTTGTCTAAAGCCAAAACGTCCCCTTCCCGCAGGCGAAGAGAAGTTGCGTGCGGGGGTTCCCCCCGCCCTTGCAAACTTCTCCCAAGGGGAGACGCGAAGCGCGAACGGGGGAGGGGATTAAGGGGAGCCAGCCGCGTGGGCGGGTTTCCCGACTTGAGCGGACTGGCGTGTGGGGTAAAAGGCTTGTGGGATAAGCGTTTGAGCTTAAGTTGACACGTATGGAGGGAGATAAACACCAAACACCAAATGACAAATGCCAAATGACAAATGCCAAATGACAAAAAAGCCAAGAGTCCAGAGCGGAAAGATTGGCTCTGGACTCTTGACTCTCGACTATTTTGATTTATTCAGGATTTGAATCTGGGTAATGGTTACGGATACGCTCAGCTTCAGGACAGTCTTCGGTTAGCAGAGGTTCTACGTTACCGCGTGGTACTGAAGCTAACTTTTGGGTTACAGCACCAATACTTTCGAGTCGAACCATCTCTTCCCAAGAACAAACTTCATCCTCTTCATCTGTTTCATAGCGTAGGGTCACTAAATCTCCCTCTATATCAAGGATGCGGGCACGCTCGATCCAGCGTTGCTGGTCCCGCAAAAATACACATACCTCCCGCCCATCGCAACACAACTGATAAATCTTGCGGTGTAGCATGTACTGCTTCTGCCTTTTTAAACAACGTAGTTAAACCTTTCAAAATCTGGGTTTGCCCCCAGTGCATAATACCCTAAAGAGTCAGTTTTACGGTTTCGCATCCCTACCTCTGTTAACCCAAACCAAAAGAAATTCTGGTTCATCAACTAGTAGTTACAGCGTTGGTGAAACTAAAACTCCACCAGGGCTATTCAGCGAATGTATTCTTCATAGAAGTCATACAATTCAGGATTTATCCTAATTAGGTTAATCCTTGCTGATGAGTTCTTCCTACCATTATGTAATAATAGATACTCCGAAACAAGCATTGATTGCGGTTGTTTGAGTTGCCTACTTGTAATCATTGGCATTGCTGGGAAGTCCGGGAACTCGGCTGTACTTTTACCCCTATGTATTTGATCTTAACTCATTCTCTTGCTGACCTGAATGGTTTTAGACAACAACAGCCCAAGAGTTTTTGAGTTTAGGGCTTTTTGACTGATGTGACATGTCCCGCCTAGGAGCAACTATGCAACGCCAAAGTCAACTGTTGCAAGAGTATCAGCAAGATTTATTCCCTGTAGGAATTTCCATGAGTAATTTCGAGGATGCTTCTCGTTTAACTCTACCCGCACGAACTGCTTCATATAAAGCGGCAAGGGCTACCAAATCATCTGACTGATAAGACTTTGTCGCTAGCACTTGATGGAGTAGACCTTCAGATTCAACACTAAGGCACCCAGTTTGGAAAGCAGATTCAACAAGTGTGCGAATCATCATGATTAGGTCATAATATGCAATTTGTTACCTCCAGTATGAAATATTTTCTGATTTTACTAATTGATATCAGACAGTAAGACACTGTGATTATAATTACATATATATGTGATCTCTATCATAAAGAATATTCATCTAGTACGATTCGAGGACAGACGATATTTCAATCCAGGCATGGATATACGATACATAAGCCTCAAATTACAAAGTGGCAACAGAACAAAAACCGTGTGACTTAAATATACAATATTTTTCAGTAATTACCACATTATATAAATTAATATTCATCATTTCTAGGAATCATAATATACATACTATCAGGGGAAAAACTGGCGGAAATCCTCATCTTGATCGCTTAACTGCACCCAATCGAGATTTAAAGACCGGAATTTTTGTGTCAAGCGATCGCAAGCGGGGCGTTCAGTGGCGTAATGTCCCGCGTCAATTAAGATTAAACCGCGATCGCGACTTTCTTGAAATTGATGAAATTTACAGTCGGAAGTTAGATAAGCTTGGGCATTAGTTTTGACTACCGCCGAAATATAACCCGCACCCGAACCACCCAAAACTGCGACGCGAGAAATTTCTTGGTGTAAATCAGCAGTTGGTGAAATAATCAGATTTGGGGGAGCCAGTTGGGTGTGGATTACCCTCAATAATTTTTCTAAAGTCATCAAAGGCTCAAGATTCCCAACCCGACCATATCCTAAACCATTTTGTGTGGGTACGATGGGAGTCACATCATTTAGTTGGAGAATTTGAGCTAAAACATCAGCCGTCCCATCTTTTACTTGGTCAAAATTGGTATGGGCACTGTAAATACCAATATTGTGGAGAAAAGCTAACCGCACCATATCCGCGATCGCCTCACCAGTGCGTAAAGACTTGGGAGGGCTAAAAATTAGAGGATGATGGGCAAAAATCAGATTAGCATTACAGGCGATCGCTTCTTGCATCACCGCCAACGTCGGCGTTAAACACACCAAAACCCTAGCTGGTGCTTGTAAAATGCCTGGCTCAACCTGCCAACCACAGTTATCCCAGCTTTCACACCAAGTAGGATTTGCCCATTCTTCAAACCAGGTAATTAAGTCAGCAATTTTCATGTCTCGACATTTTAATATAAATAGTTAATCTGTTTCCTGCTGGTCTAACCAAATCAATAAATCAGCTATTGATGAAATTCTCAGAATTGCTCTACCTAAATTTTCTAGCTGTTCCTTATTTAAACCTTGAACTCGCTCAAGAATTGACGCATCAATTTCACCGAACCTTTCATCAAGTAAAGACATACAGAATCTCAGTGCTTCTTTTTGTTCTCCCTTTTGTTCTCCCTGCTGCAAAATATCCTGATAAATCACAGATTCTTGCATAATATCCTCCCCTAAAAATTGACGAATTAAGTCTTTCTTAAACTTTAAACCAGCTAAAATCCCTGTGTAAGCTGCAATATTTTGCCGAGTTTCCCTATCCGAAATTCTAGCAACACTTTGAGCAACCTGGGATAATAGCTTTTGGGGTGAATCTGTTTGGGTTAATGGTGCTAAGGGTAATAATGCCGGATTATCGAGAAATAAAGTGGAATCTTGTTCCCACATACGCATGACTCGATAGCGGTGAGTTGTCATCTCATTGACATACTCTTCAGTAAAAGCGATTTCGTTACTTGTCTCTTGTAAGAAAATCACTATCTGAGTTATTGGAACATCATACTGTCGTACTAACCTCACGAAATAATCTAACATTCGGAAAGGAATAGCCGGAGTAGATTGTATGATTGTTTGAAATTCCAAATGTAAAATCCGATTTTCTATTCGTAAGAACGTAACAGAGTCGGCTCGAATTGGTTCAATACTCAACTCTGTTTTTAAAACTTCGATTTTTGGTGCTTCAACATTTAGCAACCAACGGGCGAAATCTGTTGGATATTTTTCAGCTAAAGTCTTACATACGTTGTCAAAACTCACAAATTGCACCCAAAATTATGCTAGGAAAATTTAATTATCAACCAGAGATATGGACAACTAACTCTCGCACATGACTGCGCTGACGATGTTCCCAAACATAAATACCTTGCCAAGTACCCAAAACCAAATGACCGCGATTAATGGGGATATGTTCGGAAGTGTGGGTGAGGGCTGAACGGATATGTGCCGGCATATCATCAGGGCCTTCCGCATCATGAATGTACTTGCCTGATTCTGGTACAAGTTTCGCCATAAAATTAGCCAGATCCACCAGCACATCAGGATCGGCATTTTCTTGAATCACTAAACTAGCTGAAGTGTGGCGTAAAAATAGAGTACAAACTCCAGTTTCCACCCCCGACTCGGCAACGATCGCTTCAATTTTTGAGGTGATATTTTGAAAAGACTTGCCAGTAGTGGAAACTCTGAGTAGCTTTTGGTAATGAGTCATCGGAAATGAGTTAAAAGTCCACTGAGCGTCAGAATACGCTTGCTGATTGAGAATATATCACACAACTTGCAAAGAGGTGGTCTGTCCGGTGACTGGATTGCTAGCATCGCCAAAGTTCCAAGTGTAGGTTAGGTCATTACCTGGGTTAATTGCTATAAATGTTGTTTATTTCAAGAGGTAAGTTATGACTGATATGACTGCTGAGGAATTGTTAGAGCTTTATGCTGCTGGGGAGAGAGACTTTAGCGGGATTAATTTGGAAGAGGCTAACCTGAGTGGGGCTAATCTGAGTAAAGCCAACTTCAGTCGGGCTAATCTGCTTGGAGCTGACTTGAGTGAGGCTAATTTGAGTAGGGCTAACCTCAGCTATGCCAAATTGAGTCTGTGTAGGTTCATTGGTACTAATTTGGAGGGTGCTAAGGTGACTGATGCTGACATAGTTGGTGCCAGTTTGGAAAATGTCAACCTCAAAGGAGCTATTGGTAATTTCGGCCATGCCCACGGAGCTTTGTTTCAAAATACTATTTTGCCCAATGGAGAAATTATAGCGGTTCTCAATTGCATAGAATACAAAGCATTCGTAGGGGCACAGCAATGCTGTGCCCTATTGTGTATTGCATCCAAACGAGAACCGCTATATCGTCGATCCAGAGATTATTGAAGGATGAAAAATTGTTGGTTCCTCAACCCAACATCAAATAGCCGCTATCTCACCACAAAGCTCTCAAAGAATTCATAACCATAATTAACATCCGTTGAATAAATACAAAATTCCAAATCCAGATGATTGAGGAATTAGAAAGAGCCGATAATGATTCACCGTGGAAAGAAATATTAGAAGCATACTTTCCCCAAGCCATGCATTTTTTCTTCCCAGAAACAGCCTCCTTAATTAACTGGGAACGTCCCCATGAATTTTTAGATAAGGAGTTTCAGCAAATCAGCCGTGATGCTGAACAAGGAAGAAGATACGCAGATAAATTAGTCAAAGTTTGGCAAATTCAAGGAGAAGAAATTTGGCTGTTAATTCATGTAGAAATTCAAGCCAAATCGGAAGAAAGTTTTGCCCAAAGAATGTTTTCCTATAACCTGCGGATATTTGACAAATTTGGCAAACCAGCGATTAGCTTGGCGATTTTGTGCGATACCGACCCAAATTGGCGACCAAATCAATACAATTACAATTATCCGAATACCAGGCTAAATTTTGAATTTGGCAGCGTCAAGCTTCTGGATTATCAAAACCGATGGACAGAGTTAGAAGCCAGCGATAACCCATTTGCGACGGCTGTCATGGCACATTTGAAGACGCAGCAGACAAGTAAAAAACCAGGGGAACGCAAAACTTGGAAATTTAGCTTAATCCGTCGATTATATGAACAAGGATTGCAAGAAAAAGATATTCGTAACCTCTACCGATTTATTGATTGGGTTATGATTTTACCAAAAGCCTTGGAAACAGAATTTTGGCAAGAATTTAAGCAGTTTGAGCAGGAGCGAACTATGAGCTATGTAACAACTGGTGAGCGCATTGGCTACGAACGGGGAGAGCAGGAAGGTAGGCAAAAACAAGCTCTTGAGCTTGTGCAACGGTTACTACAAAGACGGGTGGGAGAGTTGCCGCAAGAAGTTCAAGAACGCATTCAATCCCTTACCCTATTGCAATTAGAAGCACTGGGCGAGGCTTTGTTAGATTTTACAGGACTAGAGGATTTACTTAGCTGGTTGGAAGTAAATCCTCCAGGGTAGGATTTTCGGTTGTGGGAATGGTTTTGAGCGATGCACTAGCTTAGTACTCATAACTTGAGTTGAGAAAGAAGCCGAAGTAGCTATGGCAACCTTGAGTATAGGTGATTTAGAGAAGCGATCGCCTAGCATTCTTGAAAGTAAATCGTCTTTGGTGTGACAATAATCGACGCTCTCTGTATTCTTGACTATATCCGTCGAATAAATGCCAAATTCCAAATCCAGATGACTGAGGAATTAGAAAGAGCCGATAATGATTCACCGTGGAAAGAGATATTAGAAGCATACTTTCCCCAAGCCATGCATTTTTTCTTCCCAGAAACAGCCTCCTTAATTAACTGGGAACGTCCCCATGAATTTTTAGATAAGGAGTTTCAGCAAATCAGCCGTGATGCTGAACAAGGAAGAAGATACGCAGATAAATTAGTCAAAGTTTGGCAAATTCAAGGAGAAGAAATTTGGCTGTTAATTCATGTAGAAATTCAAGCCAAATCGGAAGAAAGTTTTGCCCAAAGAATGTTTTCCTATAACCTGCGGATATTTGACAAATTTGGCAAACCAGCGATTAGCTTGGCGATTTTGTGCGATACCGACCCAAATTGGCGACCAAATCAATACAATTACAATTATCCGAATACCAGGCTAAATTTTGAATTTGGCAGCGTCAAGCTTCTGGATTATCAAAACCGATGGACAGAGTTAGAAGCCAGCGATAACCCATTTGCGACGGCTGTCATGGCACATTTGAAGACGCAGCAGACAAGTAAAAAACCAGGGGAACGCAAAACTTGGAAATTTAGCTTAATCCGTCGATTATATGAACAAGGATTGCAAGAAAAAGATATTCGTAACCTCTACCGATTTATTGATTGGGTTATGATTTTACCAAAAGCCTTGGAAACAGAATTTTGGCAAGAATTTAAGCAGTTTGAGCAGGAGCGAACTATGAGCTATGTAACAACTGGTGAGCGCATTGGCTACGAACGGGGACAACAGGAACAAGCGCAAAGTCTCGTCCTACGGTTACTGCAAAAACGGGTGGGAGAGTTCCCCGAAGAAGTTCAAGAACGTATTCAATCCCTTTCCCTAGCGCAATTAGAAGCACTTGGCGAGGCTTTGTTAGATTTTACAGGACTAGAGGATTTACATAGCTGGTTGGAAGAAAATCCTACAGGGTAGGATTTTCAGGTGTGGGAATGGTATCGTCAGTGCGATCGCTCTTAGCCCGTAAATTGAGTTAAAAATATTTTAGGACAGCATAAGCGATCGCTTCATTGCCATCTTTAGCAATTGGTTGGGATAGCTTTGGTTGCAAAAGAGGTTGATGCAGAAAATCCCAATCACCTTGAAAAAACTCAGATGGGCAGAGAATTTGATGCTGATTATAATTGGTCAACCCTTCTATTAAAAAAGCTGCTTCCGCAAAGCCTTCACGGATAACAGTAGCAATAGGTACTTGCAAACGGATAGCTTCTGCAAAAGTACCGTAACCTGGTTTAGACACAACTCGCCCACAAATCGGCATAAAGTCTACAGGGCGGTATTGGAGGTCAGTAATTTTCACCAAATTAGGTAAATCTGGGACAGATTGCTCAAAGACAATGAATTGCCAATCGGGGAAATGGTGCAGGTTATCGTAGGGAAGCTGCTGTAAACCTAAGCCGCCGAAAGTCAGCAGAATAGTTTTTTCGGGGGGTGCGGTAATCCCCCAGCGCGATCGCAAATCATCAGCAGCGTAACGGGGAGAACCACCTGTTAAACCGACATCGATAATATTGGTGAAAGCTGACATCGGTTCATGGAAAGGGAGGCGATATAGGCGATCGCATTTAGAATAACAATCACTAATCCAGTCAGCAACTTCCAAAAATTCCCCACCCCAATCTCGATAGATAAAATCCCAGCCAAAGTTACTCATCGACCAACAGGGGATATTTGCCGCTTTAGCAATCACCGCAGCCAGAAAAGGAATATCCGCCAAGATGAGATTGACACGATTTTGGCGAATAAAATTGACTTCCGATGCAACTAGTGAATTCTGTTTCTGCTTAATTTCCCTTAACTTTGCCAAAGTCGCGGCTTTATCCATTGTCAAACTATCCGCTTGGATCACACCCAAATCAAATGCCCGAGGACGATGGATAAAATCACCTTCTATATAGCGCTCTAGTAACCACCGAGGCGCAGTAGTCACCATAATTAACAAAATTTCTGGACACAACTTTTGAATAGTTGCAGCAACTGATGCCATGCGAGTAGCATGACCAAAACCGTGGTTAGTAATGGCTATGTATAAAATCGAGCGTTCCATAAGAGATGATATTAACGGTCAAACGTCACAGCAGAGGGCAAGGGGCAGGGGCAGGGAGTCGGGGAGAGAACATCTGTTTAGTGATTTTTTCTACACTGAACTAATCCCCAGTCCCTAGTCCCCTTACCGTAGGCGAAGAGAAAGGCAGTAACAATTAATATTTGATATTTGAATCTCTACCACAAGTAAGACCCGCAAAGAAGCTATTATTTGCAACGATCGCTCCTATAGTATAGAGAGTACTTCATGCAAATTCAAACACCAGACTGGGTTAAGCACGCGGTTTTCTACCAAATATTTCCCGATCGCTTTGCCAGAAGCAAACAGCCTCGCAAACGATTATTACATGAGGCTCGTTGGGAAGATTGGGAAGCGATGCCAACACTGCAAGGATATAAAGGTGGCGATTTATGGGGCATTGTGGAGGGTTTGGATTACATACAGGATCTAGGATTTAATGCAATTTACTTCACACCCATCTTTCAATCCGCTAGTAATCACCGCTACCATACCCACGATTATTATCAGGTTGATCCACTCTTAGGGGGCAATGAAGCTTTTAAGGAATTACTAGACGCAGCCCATCAACGCAACATCAAAGTCGTGTTGGATGGAGTATTTAACCACTCCAGTCGCGGCTTTTTCTTTTTTCACGACGTTTTAGAAAATGGCCCTCATTCCCCTTGGGTGAATTGGTTCAAAGTTGAGGGATGGCCCCTTTCACCTTACAACGGTGAATTTCCTGCCAACTATGAAGGTTGGGGGGGAAATCGGGCTTTGCCAGTATTTAACCACGGCAACCCCGAAGTCAAAGAATATATTATGGAAATTGCCGAATATTGGATTAAACTCGGCATTGATGGTTGGCGGTTAGATGTGCCATTTGAAATTAAAACACCTGGGTTTTGGCAAGAATTTCGCGATCGCGTCAAAGCAATTAATCCCGAAGCTTATATTGTGGGTGAAGTCTGGGGAGATTCCCGTGAGTGGCTAGATGGTACCCAATTTGACGGCGTAATGAATTATTTGTTTGCTGGGCCAACCATCGCCTTTGCCGCAGGCGATCGCGTAGTCTTAGATCAAGTGCAAAGCCGCGACTATAAACCCTACCCACCTTTGTTTGCGGCTGAATACGCTGCCCAAATTCAGGAAGTATTGCAACTTTACCCTTGGGAAATTCAGCTTACTCAATTAAATTTGCTGGCAAGCCATGATACAGCCAGATTACTAACTATTTCTGGTGGTGATAAAGCCAGTGTAGAATTAGCAACCCTCCTACTACTGACCTTTCCTGGTGCCCCTAGTATTTACTATGGTGATGAAGTCGGTTTACCTGGTGCCATAGATCCCGATTCCCGCCGTGGGTTTCCTTTAGAAGCTAGCTGGGAAAACGAAATTCTCCAGACTCACCGCCAATTAATTGCTCTCCGCCATACTTACTCAGCTTTGCGTACAGGCGATTACCAAGTAATTTATGCTCAGGGAGCACTTTACGTATTTGCCAGAACATTAGGGACAGAAGAATTGATTATTGCTGTTAATACTGGGACAGCATCAACAAACGCAAATATTGCTATTAGTAATTTGCGTACTCAACCAGACAAGCTTGTATATGGGAATGCTGAGTTTGCATGGAACCTTGAAGAAGAAACACAACAGCTTTCGCTGTCTCTTCCCCCACGTGCTGCTTGCATTCTCAGTCTCAGCTAATCAGAATGCAATAAGTCCTAAAACATCGATTCATTAATCAAAAATAAACGATTTTTGTAGAGTGGGCACCTCCATATCTTTCGCTCAAACCTGATGATAACTAGTGCCCACCCTACAGTCCCCAATCCCCATTACCATTACCAAGTTATGAATCTTTCTACCTGGCTGTCACGGCTTCTTTGTGTCTTTTTATGCCAATTGTTGAAAACAACGTCTTTTTTCTAGAATGTAAAAACTTGAATGCTTCAAAATGCCTCACATCCTCAAATAATGAATAATAGTGTTGGCAATAGTTATCTATGAAAGCAACTGTGTTTACTGCCTGTCTGCGCGGTGTAACCATCTCTGTTACTTACTGTTTACCGTTTTTTCCCTGATTATACTTTCCCTGTAGTAACAAAAGAGGGATTACCCTGTTATTAAGGTTTGTACAATTGCAGCAAATAAATTTTCAATTACTGGTATTAGGGACGCTATGTTTTAGCGTCTTATCTAGTAGATTCAAAGATTTGAGATACCACAATACTACAACTAGAGGTAGAACATATTTCTCCCAAGGGTAAGCTTTTAGCATAATGCCACAGTTCATTACCAGCAACCAAAAAGCCAAATTAATTCGAGAGAACCGCACACATGTTAGCAAAGCTAATCCATAAAATACAGCAATCTTGAATAAATCACCTGGTAAAAAACTAGTTAATTTAGCAATGAGTCCATGCGATTGCAAGGAACTAGAAAATATCAAAAATAAAGGTAATAAAGCGGCAGCTATAACAAAATTTTTTGGAGTAAATACCTTTTGTTTTTGGAGATTTCTCGAAAACAGAAGCCATTCAGGAATCACAAAATGTAACCCGACCCATGATAGAAAGTAAAGGCTACCATTGATTGAGAAAGACCAGGCTAATTGTTGAACTACTGGTGTTACTTCCTTTCCTAAACCAGCTTTAGGAGCAAGTCCACCAAACAGCCAAATCCAAACAAAAATAGATGATAAGGCTACAACAGGCGCTAACAATTGGATACGTAGCTTTACCCCTGTTTGCCTAGAAGTAACCAACTCGTGAACAGCTATAGCTACGGGGAAAGCCAGCATATATTGGCGTGAGGCAATTGCTAAAATAAAAGCAAAGCTGCTTAAAACATGATGAGAACGGGTGTAGAACCAAAAGCCCAGTAAAACAAAAAATATTGCAATATTATCTGTATATAAAAGTACACTATAAATCAAATAATATGGACATAATAAAAGTCCAAATGCTGCTAATAAACTGGCTCTCCTATTTTTGCGACTGGAGAATCCAATTAGGCATACAATTGCAAAAGAAAGCAATAAATTTAATAGTCGTCCAGTAAATAAACCACCGTGAAATAAATACTCAAGAATCCCAAAAATTATAAACGGTAGTGGTGTATTCAACTCAGCATAATTTCTTAACTGAGCTAGATCAGGAATCAAACTCTTGCTAAACAAAAGACTAGTTTGCCAAAAGCTTTTTTCATCCCACATGGGTGGAAATTGAAGTTGATTTAAAAAGAAGAATATCCCTAAATATAGTACGACTAAACCAAAAATGAAAAATACAGATAATCTAAATTTTTGATTATAAATTTTAAACACAAAGCTATTTTAATAATTTCAAACAATATTAGCTTTTACTGCACTCTGAAATCAGAAAAATTACTCAAAAAAATTATTAATTGGTAGATGACCTTCTTTGATAACTAATTGCCAAATTACATTAGAGGGCGATTTTCGCTTTAGATTCAATTGCGTTGTAACAGCAGTGCCTTTGGTTTCTTCTTCAGTTCATCTTGCGTAAATTCTTCATAGTAAGAACGTTCAGTATTTACTTCCCACAAATCATGCTTTTCACCTAGCAGATTCCTGACTGCTAACATACCTGTCAACATCGAATGATCTTGATTATTGTAACGATGCATCCCATTCCGTCCAATCGTTTGCATGTTATCAAATCTTGCCAAAAACTTTTGAATAACTTGCAAATGCTGACGATAATCACGGTCGTATACTGGATAAGCTTTTGCTTGGCGTAATACAACACCATCCTCAACAATATTTGCATTAGCGATTCCTAACCTTGCAACCTCAGATGTTGCTAAGTCAAGCAATTCACTATCAGACATAGTCCAGATCTCATCACCATCGCTACAAAAATATTCCATACCCAAACAAGTTTTGTTTGGCTCAGGAACCATAGCAGCGCTCCAATTCTTAAAGTTTTGGATTCGACCTACTTTCACTTCTGAACTATGAACATAAATCCAGTTGTCGGGAAACAGGTCTTTGGCATCAATAATCAGAGACACAATGATGAAATTTCGATAATTTAGTGATTTTGCTGCCTGGATTACATAGTCTGGTGCTGGAGGATCGAGGCGGTTGACCAGTAGAGTTACAGGCATCGTGGAGATAAAATGTTCTCCAGTGATTTTGCAAATTTTTCCATCTTGCTGAACAGTGATACTCTTAATATTGGTTCCTTCGCGTTGAATACGAGTGACTTTAGTATTGAGACAGACTTGACTACCTTTGCTTTCTACAGCTTCTTGGAATCGCTGCCACATTAAGCCTGGTCCCAAAACTGGATAATCAAATTCATTAATTAAGGTTTTAGTGTTGTTATTACCAAACAAGGCGTTAAAGATAGCCGCCTTCAACGACAATCCTTTAATCCGTTGTGCTGCCCACTCTGCCTGAATTTTATTGCAAGGAATACCCCATACCTTTTCAGTATAGGTTTTGAAAAATATTTTGTAGAGGTGACTGCCAAAACGATTAGTTACCCACTGATCTAAGGTTTTCTCCTCAGGAGAAGGCCACAATTTTGCCTTGAAGTAGCTCAATAAAATCAATAGACTTTCAACGATACCAAGATTTGATAGAGCGTTGAATGGTGATAACGGATAGTTAAAGAACTTACCCCGGTAATAAATGCGAGACAAACGGGGAACTTTCACTAACTCTTCTCCAAGCATTTCTTGCCAGAGTTGCTTGACTTCCTCGACTTTAGTGTAAAAACGGTGACCACCAATATCGAAGCGATAATCTTTGTAAACTTCAGTGCGAGAAATCCCACCAACTTTGTCAGCTTTTTCGAGCACTACAGATTTAATTCCATGCTTTATAAGTTCATAGGCAGCAGTCAAACCAGCTGGGCCTGCTCCAATGATCACTACAGGATGTTTTTTCAAAGTCATAGTTGCGAATTCTACAATATTGATTGAATTACCCAAAGAAGAACTGAAGTAAGCGGCAATTTATCTTTTTCCCCAACTACATGACGCTACTGTGCAATATCACAGCTAGCATTTAATTCTTAGCGACTACCGAAAGAAAACTTTTGAAACAGCCACAAGGAAAGCCAACGATTATTAAATATTTGATGACGGATTACACCAATAGCAAATGCAAGTCCACTGTAAAAGTAATACAGCCAATGCCAGATAACGGTTTGGAGTGCAAATAACAAACCCCGTTTTGTCCAAAAGAATTGGTAGACAGGAGCATTGAGTATGAAAAGTACAAGACTCAAAACAAAGGTAAGTATGAGGCAAATTGTCAACCAACAGCTTGCTATGAGGCTAACCAAAATCGTATAAATTAACACAATGCTAATTCGGCTTTTCAACCTCAAATTTAAATCGTTAATCATTTGGCGATCGCGTAAGATTAAAGCAGTCCAAGGAAGGGCACGATAGAAAAATTCGGCTTTGAGTAAAGAAATTACTTCCCATCGCTTGAGATGTTTAACCTGGATGTGCTTACACAGCTTAATTCGATAATTATGCCGCTTCAGCCGATAGCCTAAATCAATGTCTTCTACAGATGGTTGACGATAACTTTCATCAAAACCACCAATTTGCCAAAAAATATCTCTGCGGATTGCTCCACAAGCACCCCAAAAGGTAGATGCTTCTTCTGAAGCTGTCTGGTGAGTATAGTGATGAAATAAATTCTTGTACTGGGACAAGAAATTGCTTGCTCCTGGTGCATCATCGTAACAGCCAATCAGCGCTGATATATCTGGTTCCTGTTGGAAAGTCATGGCAACTTTCTCTATGGTGTCAGGATAAATTTCTACATCAGCGTCTACAAAAAACAGTAGCTCACCTCGTGCCACCTTTGCACCTAAGTTACGTGCTGTGGCTGGGCCAACAGAAATAGGATTTCTAATTACTGTTACGCCAAAATTCTTGGCTAGGAGCCAAGAACCGTCTGTATCACCATCAGCCACCACAATCACTTCATAGGCAGAAGATAAAGCTTGAGATATACTCGTAAGACATTTGTAAAAATTTTTGCCCCCGTTGTAAACAGGAATAATCACAGAGATACTAGGTAAATGTTGCAAGTTAGATGAAGTCAATTTTCTTTACCTAAGTAATAACTTGTGCGTGTATGTATTTTAACTAATATTATGAAGAACTATTAAAGTGGAACAATATTATCCGTAACTTCACCGAATCTTAAAAGTTCTGTGAATTTTTTGTAAAGTATTAAAGACTACAAATTTAATGTGCTAACCTCACTGTTTAGAGGGCAGCTACCGTTGTGCATTAACTGGTCATCAATCAGATGATTTTCATTTGACGGAATAAAATATACCTAAGTACCAGATGTTTTGCCGTACAACTGAGAAAAAATTACATACGTAAGTATACAATGGGTAGCCATCAGCCGTATTTTCAGATTTCTGTGCGTCCTTTAATATCAGTTATTGTTCCTGCATATAATGCAGAGAAGTTTATTCAAAAGACATTGCATTCAATTCTCTCGCAAACATATAAAAATATAGAAGTTTTGGTAGTAGACGATGGTTCTCAAGACAGAACAGCCGAGATAGTGCAATCAATTGCTGTGAATAACCAACGTGTAATATTGCTACAACAGCCGAATTCAGGAGTAGCTGCTGCGCGCAACTTAGCGATTCAAAATTCTCAGGGAGAATTTATTGCACCAATTGATGCAGATGATATCTGGTATCCCCAAAATCTAGAAAGACAAGTGCAATGTATGTTAGAGGGAGGAAGGGATATTGGGTTAGTCTATGCATGGTCAATGGATATTGATGAAAATAATACACCTACAGGCGGCTTTCGTGTTTCTCATATCCAGGGAAATGTCTACAAAACATTGCTATGCCATTATTTTTTAGGCAATGCTAGTGCTTGTTTAATCCGTAGTAGTTGTTTTAAAAAAGTAGGTAGCTACAACTGTAATTTAAAAGCAAATAATGCTCAAGGCTGTGAAGACTGGGAACTATCTCTACGTATTGCTGAGCATTATCAGTTTAAAGTCGTCCCGGAATTTCTCATTGGCTATCGTCAGATTTGCAGCAGCATGTCTGGAGACTATAAGACAATGGCGAAATCTCATAAATTAATGTTAGATAGTGTGCGACAAAAACATCCGGAAATCCCCAGATTCATCTATAGACTGTCTAACAGTAGCTTCTATATGTATTTAGCTCGGCAAAGTAGCCAAAGTGGAAGCGATCGCAATACCCTATTCTGGCTATCTCAAGCTTTAAAATCAAATTTAGTTACACCTATTTTGCATTTAAGTCTATATACCTTAAGTATTAAAAGCATTTTTAGAAGCATAACTAAATCGCTGCCTTCGGTAATTTTTTCCCAGCCAGATATTTTTGGTCAACTAATACATTCGGTAAAAAAAACTCATAATTATAAATATATTAATATCACCAAAATCAATAAACCTCAATTAAACATCCAAGTAAAAATTTTATTTAGCAGTATGTTACATCGAGCAATGAAATTGATTTAGGAAATACAATATGGCAACTGCTGTTCTTGACATTGATTTAAAGCAACTCCCCCAAGAAATTTGCGGATTAGATAGTTACCAAAAAGCATTAATTTTAATTCGACTGCAAGGCCAACCAATTGGTAAGGCACTACTACCAGTAATTAAAGGACGAATCAGTGGAGTTGAATTGCAAGATCATCTCATCAGTGCAGCAGGCCCATTGCTATGGGAGTGCTGGCTACAAGATTACTTAGAGTGGGATGAAATAGTTGCAAGTAACTCTACGCTACCAAAGGCAACAGTAGCTGTTTGTACTCGCGATCGCCCAGAAGATCTGCGCCGTTGCTTGGATGCACTGATGCGGATGCCTGATGATGAACAAGAGTTTTTAGTGATTGACAACTGTCCCTCAACTGAGGCTACACAGCAGCTCGTCAAAAACTACGAGCGCGTCCGCTATATCCGCGAACCTCGACCAGGTTTAGACATCGCCCGTAATCGGGCAATCCGCGAGGCAAAAAACGAAATTGTCGCATTCACTGACGATGATGCTGCCCCCGATTCTAATTGGCTCAGGGCATTTCTCAAGAATTTCAACGATCCACTCGTTTTATGTGTAACGGGTTTGACAATGCCTTTAGAACTAGAAACTGAGGCTCAAGAGTGGTTTGAACAACATTATCCTTTTGGCAGAGGTTTCAAACGTAATGTATTTGACAGTAATCGCCAAAACCCCCTAGCCACAGGGCGAGTAGGAGCAGGAGCCAACATGGCCTTGCGTCGCAGCGTACCGGATTTAGTTGGCGCTTTTGATGAAGCACTAGACGCAGGCACAATTACCCGCTCTGGTGGCGACCATGAGATGTTTGCCCGCATATTAGTCGCTGGCTACCACATCGTTTATGAACCAGCAGCCCTTAGCTGGCACCGACATCGACGGACTTGGGAGGAATTGCGCCAAACATTCTACGGTTATGGTGTGGGGGTTTATTCTCTATTTACTCGTCATTTACTATTCGAGCGTGAATTAAGTATCCTCCAGATAGCTGTGGCCTGGTTTTGGCACGATCAATTACCAGTACTAGTGCGATCGCTATTGGGTCGGCCTAGCAGTGTACCACTCGATCTCATCTTGGCAGAATTGCAAGGTTGTCTAGCTGGTCCTTGGGCTTACATTTCTTCGAGAAGAAAGCTTCAGACTGCAAGGAGCCAAAATGAATAAAATCACACCAAGCATTAGTGTAATTATTCCCACTCATAACCGCAGTGCCTCTCTTAAACGCAACCTAGATGCCCTGAAACTGCAAACTTATCCTCTACAGGAGATGGAAGTTATTGTCGTTGCTGACGGTTGTCACGACGGCACGCTGGAAATGCTCTGTAATTATGAAGCGCCCTTTGCTCTCAAGGTCATTGAACAGCCAGGACAAGGAGCCGCCACAGCGCGGAATCAAGGAGCAGCATCTGCTACAGGCTCACTGCTGCTTTTTTTAGATGATGATATCGAAGCGTTACCGCACTTAGTAGAGGCTCACATCAAAGCTCATCAGTTCCACACCGAACTAGTAGTTATTGGCTATCTCCCGCCTCGACTTCAAAACTCGTCTAGCTTCTTCCATATCCGGCTTGGAACTTGGTGGGAAACAAAGTTTCAGAGTATGCGCCAGCTAGGTCATCGCTATACTTATGAAGACTTGCTCAGCGGTAACTTTTCCTTAGAAGCAGAATTATTCAAGCGCATTGGTGGATTCAATACTACTTTTAGGTGTCGAGAAGACTACGAACTAGGTGCGCGCTTAATTAAGGCTGGTGCTGACTTCGTCTTTGCTCATAATGCCTTAGGTTATCACCACGACGAAGTTACTAATCTTGACCGTTCGCTTTCCCGAAAACGTAATGAGGGGCGTGCTGATATCCTGTTTGGTCGGTGTCATCCTGAGTTAATACCTAACCTACGTCTCTATTATTTTGGAACTCCTGCTTCCTGGTTAGATCGCCTAATAATCTTTCTCAGCTTTAGCATACCAGCCTTTAGCGATCTGCTAGCGGCTGGATATCGGTGGTTGTTGGACGTACTAGAATGGTTGCGAATGCGTGGTTTTTGGCAATATTTGAATGAACGGCTGCATGGCTACTGGTACTTTCGAGGGGTTGTAGATGAATTGAAAACTCACAAAGGACTAGCCAGCTTTTTACAAGGCGGACTGATCCGCCCAGATCAATCGGGTATTGAGATTGATCTGGATCTTCAAGAAGGATTAAGCTCGGCAGAGCAGCAACTAGACAAGAAACGTCCGGCTGCGGCTCGTCTTCGCTATGGGCAATATGCTGTAGGTCGTATCCCTAGTCAATCTGGTGCTGAAAGGCTGCGAGGAGTGCATCTTCGCCCAATATTGGCGCATACCTTAGCTTTTTCTCTACTACAAGCGCTAGCAATGGAGGGTGCAATCAACAGATTTACTAGTGTTGATTGATGAGTTTTTAAATATTTTATTTAGCCTCCTAAAAATCTCAGGAATTAATCATGAAAAGCTTGATAGAAAATCCTATTAAAAGACTACCTCTAGTCAAACAACTTTATGAGGAAATTCAGCAATTACATACACAACTAAGTAATTTACAATCTTCAATAAAACAATATCAGCTTGGATGGCCGCCAGGACATTTTTACTCTCCAATTCCTTCTATTGAAAAAATTAAAGATAAGGAAGCAGAAATTTTTGAAAATATACCTAAAGAAATTTTGGGTGTTGAGATCAATGCAGCAGAACAACTTAGTTTATTAACTCAGTTTAAGTCATACTACGCTCAACAGCCATTTAAAGAGCAAAAAACAGATAATTTGAGATATTTCTTCGATAACCCTAATTTTTCTTATGGTGAAGCAATTATTTTCTACAGCATGATCAGGCATATTAAGCCAAAGAAGATTATAGAAATTGGGTCTGGGTATTCCTCATGCGTGATGCTAGATACGAATGAAATATTTTTTAATAATGAAATATTATGTACATTTATTGAGCCTTACCCAGAATTATTACTATCATTAATAAAACATTCTGATGTAGATAGAATTAAAATTATTCCAAATAATCTTCAAGATATCGAACTTAGCAACTTTTCATCTCTGAATGCTGGAGACATTCTTTTCATTGACTCTACCCATGTCTCCAAAATAGATAGCGATGTGAATCATATTTTCTTCAGAATATTGCCTCATATTAAGAGCGGTGTTTATATTCACTTACATGACATATATTACCCCTTTGAATACCCAAAAGAATGGGTATACCAAGGTCGTGCATGGAATGAAGCTTACCTCTTGAGAGCATTTTTACAATATAACAGCGCATTTAAGATAGTTTATTTTAATTCTTTTATTGGTCACTTATATAGAGATAAATTATTGAGTGAAATGCCACTGTGTGGTCAACATGCGGGATCGAGTATCTGGATTAAAAAGATATAAGGTAAGTTTTTATGCCAACTAAGGTGCTTGAGCTTGAACTCTCAGAAAAGATCGTGCCAATTTGGGGCGGTGAAGGATACGATAGCCTGTTGATTCTGGTACGTTACCATCAGCAGCCGCTTAGCTGGGTTTGGGTTTCTATTTCTAACCCAAGTACACCTATGGTTTCAGCCGAACAACTTCAACAGGAGATTGCCAACCAGCTGGGCACAGAGCTAATGCGAGCCGTGAGTAAGCGAAATCTTAGTGATAGGGAAACTAGCAGTAAACCACCAGAAGCAATTAGTCCCATTAGTGTGATTGTTTGTACCCGCGATCGCACTACACAATTAGAACGCTGTCTGCAATCACTCTTATCGCTAAATTATCCAAACTATGAAATTATTGTCGTTGATAATGCACCAAGTAATGATGAAACTGCAAAGCTAGTAGCTCGCCTACCTGTGCGTTATGTACGCGAAGATCGCCCAGGGCTGGACTGGGCACGCAACCGTGGCATTACCGAAGCTCGTTATGATATTCTTGCCTTTACTGACGATGACGTGCAGGTAGATAATTTTTGGTTGCAGGCGATCACTAACGCTTTTGCCGAGTCAGAAGTTATGGCAGTCACTGGGTTAGTTGCTCCCGCAGAACTGGAAACCTTGCCACAGTTCCTCTTTGAGTTTGATTATGGTGGCATGGGCAAAGGCTTTCGGCGGAAGATGATCAGGCGGGATACACTAAGCGAGCGAGAAATAATTTGGGCAAGTAGCTATGGTGTGGGAGCCAACATGGCTTTTCGCCGTAACCTCTTTGCTAAGATCGGCTTTTTTGATGTAGCGCTGGATGTTGGTACTCCTAGTGGGGGTGGCGGTGACATCGAGTTGTTCCATCGTGTCGTTGCCCAGGGACACACGCTCCTTTATGAGCCTGCAATGTTAGTTTGGCATACTCATAGACGCTACTTCTCAGCCCTGCGCCAACAGATCTATGATAATGGTCGTGCTTTTGGCTGTTATCTCCTCACCTGTATTCGTAACCAGAGTGTCAGTAGGTCATCAATTCTGAAGTTCTGGTTATCCGATTGGCTAGGTAAATGGACTCTTCGCAATCTTATTCGTCCTCCGCGTAAACTGCCACGACAGTTGGTTGTTCTGGAATTAGCTGGAATGTTCTTCAGTCTATTCGCCTACAGAGCAACGCAGGCATCGGCAAGACGAATTGCCACCCAGCCCCCAAAAGTAAGTGTCGGGAGAATGAGCGATGAGGTTCTGTTGTGAAAGTTTTCGCAAGGCCGCTATACAAACGCCAGATGATCTATTGGTTAGATCTCTTGCGCGAACTAGTCAATCGGGATATGAAGTTGCTCTACAAGCGATCGGTAATGGGAGTGACTTGGACATTAATTAATCCATTACTGCAACTGGCGGTTTTTGCCTTTATCTTCCAGTTGGTGCTACCTGTATCAATTCCCAAATATTCTTCTTTTGTATTTAGTGGCTTGCTGGTTTGGAATTGGTTTCAAACTGCCCTCTACCAATCAACTGGAGTGATCATTGCCAATCGTGCTCTGATTAGACAACCTGGTTTCCCGATCGCGATTTTGCCAGTGGTGATTACCACAACAGGTTTAATTCACTTTATGCTGGCGCTGCCAGTTTTGATTATTTTTTTATTAATTGATGGGATTGAATTAAAACCTGTCATCCTTTTGTTACCAATTTTACAGGCTCTTCAATTTGTACTAACGGTCAGCTTATCCTATTTACTCGCTGCTCTGAACGTGACATTTCGAGATACCCAGCATACTCTCGGTATAATTTTACAGCTATTTTTTTATGTTACGCCAATTTTTTACGATATTAAGAATGTACCACTAGGTTATCAGTCTCTTTACTATTTAAATCCAATGGTACATATTGTCTCAGCATACCGAGCCATATTGATGCAAGGAACGCAACCCAATTGGCAATCTTTATTCATTCTGGCTGTAGTGATGGTAGTTTGTTTACCCATTGGTCTACAGTTTTTTAAGCGACAGAGTCATCGCTTTGTGGAGGAACTGTAAATGCCTGAAGCTATTATCGTACAGCGACTTGGTAAGCGGTTTAATCGCTATCATGCGGATCGGCCACGTACTATTATGGAAGCAGCGCTGGCAGGCTGGCGGCGTATGAGAGCAGTAGAAAGTTTTTGGGCTTTACGAGATGTCAGCTTTACTGTTTCTCCAGGCGAGATGCTAGGCATTCTTGGTAAAAACGGCGCAGGTAAATCCACACTGCTACAGCTAATTGGTGGCGTTGGTTGTCCCGATGAAGGCAGAGTTATAGTGAATGGGCGAATAGGGGCACTACTAGACTTAGGATCTGGTTTTTCTCCTGATTTAACCGGACGAGAAAATATCTTTGTAACTGGTATCGTCGCCGGATTAACCCGTCAAGAAGTGGCGCGGCGTTTCGATAATATTGTTGATTTTGCAGAATTAACAGAGTCTATAGATAACCCATTGCGGACTTATAGCACTGGGATGCAAATGCGGCTAGGTTTTTCGGTAGCTGTCCATACTAATCCAGAAATTCTTTTGGTAGATGAGTTTCTCTCCGTGGGAGATATTTCATTTCAAACCAAGTGTTTAGAACGCATTGCTGATCTCAAAGAACAAGGCTGTGCTATTGTCTACATTTCTCACAGTGCGGAGCAAGTTCAGCAACTGTGCGATCGCGCTTTATGGTTACAGCAGGGAAGAATCGTAGTTGATGGCGAGCCGGAAGTGGTTGCAGGACAGTATGTGGCACAGATGCGATCGGAAACTCAACGACGCACTCCTACAAGACCACCTCAGATGACAAAAACGGGAAACGAACTCCGAGTTAATGAAAACCGCTTTGGCTCTTTAGAAAGCGAAATTACTGATGTGAGACTTGTGCCCGGTTCTGGAATTAATAGCGGTGATTCTCTCACAGTTGAAATTTATTATCTCTCACCTCAATTTATTGAGTCACCTATTTTTAGTGTCTCGATTAGTCAGCAGGACGGTCAAGTTTGTCTAGACACAAATACGGAAATAATGGGGTTAAACATTCCGGGAATTCAAGGTCAAGGAAAAATCAGCCTTCATATTACTCGCTTAGATCTTGCTCAAGGAAAGTATTTCGTTAATGTGGGAATTTATAAGTCAGATTGGGCTTATGCCTATGACTACCACTGGCACGTTTACTCATTACAGGTTCAGTCATCTGTTAGCAAAAATGGCATTATTTCTCCTCCATGCTACTGGGAATTGAGGGGCATAAAAATGCCAAATCCTCAGCCAGCAAAAATCTCAAATTACGCATTTTTTAAAGAAATAGATTAAATCATTTTAGATTCTTTAATAGGAGAGCAGATCAATTATGATTGCACATTGGTCAGGAAGTACACCAACATGGGTGGCGGCGCAAGACTTAGTTATTTTACAAAAACCATCTTCATAGGAGAGAATTTTCTTGCAGGTTTAATCATCTAGAATTCATTAGCTCCTATGTCATAGCCCAAACGATTTGGCAGTACCTTTCCATAAAAATCTTGGGTTCCTGGATTGATACCAAAAAGCAACTTTAAATTTAATCCGGCATCGATTAAGGGTGAAGTTGGGTTGAGTCGATAGGCATTAAGTTTATTCAGCAAAGCTGGATTGTTAATTGTCTTTCCAGCATTAGGGTTGATGAATAATGGATTGAGGCTCATGCCGACATTTCTGGATAAAAGCTTCTCTTGACCTGTAATTATGCGCCAGCTATTGAGGCTATTGTAATTCATCTCACCCCAACGAATATTAAAGGAACTACCAGTTGCATAGTAATTGTTTCCTTGAAAAAGTAAATCTGTGGAATTCTGAGGAGCAACAATGAGTTTTAAACCGTTTTTAGTCTGAAAGATATTGTTACGGAAATGTACGCTGTTAACGGGGTTGTAAATCAGGACTGTTGATGGGCTACCAATTGAGCCAGCTTCCATAAAGACGGTATTGTTATAAATTTCGGCATTTCTAACCTGCCCAAATATATGAATTCCCCCATAATTCAGCTTTCTTGCATCATTTTGGCTGATGTTATATCTAATGGTATTACCCGTATGATTTAGATTATCTGCACCCTGCGAAAGCAAAAATCCAGCGCCATCATTGTCATGAGAAAAGTTATATTGCACGACAGAATTAGAGACATTTTGATCCAAGTCAAAACCATCTCCGTCAGCTGTTCCACCTGTACGATTTTTATATGATTCATTATATTGAATAGTAATATTAGTAGAATCGTAAGTCCAAATGCCAACGGGACCATTAGGAGAATTATTGAGAGCGCCATTATTATGAGCTACAGAGTGTTCAATCACACCAGTATTTACGCTTCCCAAAACAATTCCACTTCCTGTCGGAATTGAATCTTGGGGAATGCCCAAATTGTTGTAAGCTCTCACATAGGCAACATAAATATTTTGGTTGACGTTTAACATTTGAGCGTAAGTAATTAGTCCCGCTTTCCTGTTATCATGAGTCAGAACATTGGTCACTCTGACATTGCGATATCCACTTTGCTGATTCCAACCACCAATAGCAATTCCGTAGTTGCCAAAGCCACTAACTTCGACGTTGTTAAGAGCAATTTTCTCAAGCTTCACGTTACCAGCTAGATCATTGTAGAAATTAATTCCATCTCCCCTATTAGTTGAACTACCTGAGCCAAAAACGTTGAGATTAGAGATATAATAACCAGCAGTATTATGAATATTAATTCCCGTCTCCTTTTCTGCATTGATAGTGGCACGACCTCTTCCATAAGAACTGATAATAATTGGATTTATGGCTGTGCCGCTATCATTAGCATCAAACATGAGATTACCCTTAAAAATAGCTCCTCCTTGAAATAGAATGCGATCGCCTGGGCGAAAGTTGGAATTATTAACTTTGTTGATAGTTCGCCACGCACTTGCTGGTGAAGTACCTAGATTGAGATCATTGCCTAAAGGACTGATGTAATAACTATTTATTTTTTGTTCAGAGGAACTTTTAATAACGGAAACACGCTGATGTTTTGGAATATTTTGTATCAGATGCCCTGGGCTAACATCTAACAAATTTTTTGTAAAAATCTTACCGATTTTCTGCTCGTATCCAACATTATTAATCTGATGGCTAGCGATAAGAATAGTACGCTCAGCCGCTTTATTACCAGGATTTTGCTCTCCTAGCCAGAGATTGACTAAATTTAGAATAAAATACTCCAAAGCTCCGCACCAAATATTATAATTAATGCCAAAATTGAGATTAATATCACTATTTATAAAAAAACTTTATTAAACTACTAAATTATAACTAACTCTGGGTATAAGAAAAAATAAATAAAAATCTGCGAATACATCTCATAAATTAAAATTCTAACTCCAAGAATCTTCTTTCACCTAATAACCTACTGTAATTCAAAATTTCAACCAAAATAATATGCCAATCTTAAGTGTATCCGTTGTCATACCATCTCATAATGCAGCACAAACAATTGCTGAAACTCTTAACTCTCTGTTGTCCCAAACTTATTCGCATTGGGAAGCAATTGTCGTAGATGATGGTTCTACTGATGAAACCGCCGCGATCGCTCATCAATTCGCTGCTCAAGATAGCCGTATTCGCACAGTTACTCAGCCAAATCAGGGAGTTTGCGCTGCTCGCAATACTGGCATCGACCTTGCTAATTTCGACTGGCTTTTATTTCTGGATGCCGATGATTGGCTGGCTCCCCAACATTTAGAAAGAATGACAGATGCACTGGCTGCTGATTCTAGCCTAGATGCTGTTCACTGCGGATGGAGCCGTGTAGCTGCTGACGGCACTCTTTACGATCAAAAGTACGCACCCGCTTTGGCAGATATGTTTCCCTCATTTGTGCGTTCCTGTGCTTTTGTGATTCATGCCTGCCTGATTCGTAAATCTCTGATTGAGGCTGTTGGCAGATTTGACACCTCGCTTTGTATATGTGAAGACTGGGATCTCTGGCAGCGAATTGCTCGTAGTGGTGTTCGCTTTGGTGCAGTTAGAGAAATATTGGCACTGTACAGAATGCGTCCGAGTTCGCTTTCGAGAAATGGAAATCAATTTTTTACTGATGCCATACGTGTACTTACTCAGGGATACTCTCCCGATCCTCGGGTTCCCAATCCTCATCCTGATTATGTAGATGGGCTGAAGTCGAATCAACTTGCTAGCCAAAAGCTGTATTGGGCAAGTTGGTGTGCGGGACTATTTTTAGGTATTGGTCAAGATGCTCGGCATCTTCTGCAATTAATTAAGGATGAGTATGCACGAAATCTAGATCCGCTTTGGATTGCCGAATGTATCTTTGAGTCTTCACTCCTCCCTAACTGCCAGCTACCAACTGTTTGGTACAAGCTCTGGCCTAGTGTTAATCAATATCTCAACGACTTTCTACAGGCTCTAGAATTGCAGTCCCATACTACTGGGTTGGCTCGTCGAACTTCTACCCTTCTAGAGCGTATGGTGTTGCAACACACTCAAATAAACGAACCGATAACTATTGGGACTACTCATGGAGTTTGCTTAGATTTAATAGAACCAATTGTTGATATACATACCCCCGCATCATCTGAGCGTTTGTATTGCATAGTAAAAATGGAGGGAATCGAACTCGGGAAACTGGAATTACCTATCTGTGATGGATTAGTAGCTAGTTGGGTAATTCAGGATGCGATCGCATCTCAATTTGCATGGCAGATTCTGGGGAGGTTTTTTGAGCAAACAATCTACTCGCAAACTGACAAAAATTCCCACGACCAAATCGGCTGGACGGCGTTTTTACAACAACTTTGGGGACTTCCAGATTGGCTGGGAGAACGCTTTTATGACTCAGAATTTGTAGTAGCAACGACAACAAAAAAAGTAAATTCTGCTTTTGTGGTCGTAGAAGTTAGCGAAGAACTTGCTGATTTAGAAGTAGCGCTTCCAGAGCTTGATGTCATGATCACAGTTGGCGGTGTGGCTTTAGGCGTTGTCACTATCCCTGTGAAAAACAACTTAGTCACATCCCAAGCTCAGAGGGTAGCGATCGCCACAGCTAGCGGTTTTGAGTTATGCGTTACTTGTGTACGAGAAGCCTTGATAGGTAAGCCTTTCAAAGATTTAACATCGCTGCAATCGCGTTTGCAACAAGCAGCTAAAGCAAAAGCTCAGTTACCAGAATGGTTGGCTTTTCCCGGTTCAAGTGCAGTCATTGAGCATCAGCTAGTATCTTCTCAAACAATAGTGCTAGGTCGTCGCAGTGGTTTCAATGGCAGTGTTTCTCGACGAGCAATACTCCCTAAAGCAGTGGCGCGTGAATTAGTGGAAATGGCTAAAGTCACCGCAGAACAAATAGTACAGCTTTCTACCCCGGGAGAGATGCCAGAGCGAGTTATCTATGCACCAGAAGCACTGGGTTTGTGGTCTAAATGCTCAACCATCTCCTGTGCAACTCAGCTGGCAGAAGTTAACACCAGCCATGCATACGATCGCTCTCATTTCGAGAGTCTATTTTCTACCCAACCAGATCCTTGGAAATATACCAATCCCTACGAGCAAACTAAGTATGAACAAACGCTCTCTTTACTTCCTTCGCAGCGGATTGAGAAAGCACTAGAACTCGCCTGTGCCGAAGGTCATTTTACCGTCCAACTGGCTCCTCATATTGAAAGTCTAATTGCTGCTGATATCTCGCAAGTTGCCCTGGAGCGAACTGCTCAACGTTGTAGCCATTTTCAAAATATTAGTTACCAACAGTTGGACATGAATAAAGATCCACTGCCGGGACGCTTCAATTTAATTGTTTGTAGCGAAGTGCTTTACTATACTGGGGGTTTAGCCCAATTGCAAGCCGTAGCCGAAAAAATAGCCGCTGCGCTCGAACCAAGTGGCTATCTAATCATGGCTCACGCCCATCAGATCATTGATGAACCAGATAAACCTGGTTTTGATTGGGGTTTGTCCTTTGGAGCCAAAGTGATCGGTGATACCTTTGCCAGACTACCTTCATTAAACTTGGTTAAAGAGATCAAAACGCCTCTTTATCGTGTGCAATTGTTTCAACGTCAACCTCGCCTGCAATTTCCCTGGCTCCGCCATACGCCAGAAATAGTTGAACTAGCTAAACAGCCTACACCAATACCATCTCAGGTTGAGGCTTCTGTCCGCTGGCATGGCGGACAGCCTTCAGAAATTTGGAATTCACAGCCTGTTGTTACCTACAGATTACCAATTTTGATGTATCATCGCGTTGCACCAATGGGTACAAAGAAAATGGATCGTTACCGGGTAACACCCCAAGCATTTGAGGAGCAGTTGCAATATTTGCGGGATACGGGTTTTTACAGTGTAGGGTGGGAGAAGTGGCAATTGGCAATGGCAACCAGACAACCCTTGCCAGGAAGGGCGATCGCAATTACTTTTGATGATGGCTATTTGGACTTTTATGAATATGCTTGGCCGCTATTAAAAAAATATGGCTTCACTGCAACTGTATTTCTCGTAGCAGAGCGAGTAGGAACCTCAAACAGTTGGGATGAGGCTTATGGAGAAGAAGTACCGTTGTTGGGATGGCGAGAAATTCATCAACTTCAAAGTGAGGGGGTTGAGTTTGGTTCTCATGCAGCAACTCATCAGCCGCTAACGGCTTTATCTGTAACAGAGATAGTACAAGAGGGAGCGCGATCGCGAGCTATCTTAGAACGAGCTTTAAATTTACCAGTTAAAACTTTCGCTTATCCTTACGGAGATTGCGATCGCGTTGTCGAGCACTTAATCGGAGCTTGCGGCTATACTTTGGGTTTATCTTGTCGCTCAGGTTTGAGTCAGTTTGGTGATCGACCCCTCAGTTTACCCAGGATTGAGGTTATGGGTTCAGACGGCTTACAAGAATTTATCAGGAAAATACCGTCGTAACGTAACTGGCTATTTTTGATAAAGTCAATGGTAATTTTTTGGCAGGGCTTACATCCTTTATAATTTAATTTTTACTGCTTTCTATTTTAGATAAATTTTAATTATACAAAATAGTAGTTTTTATTACTTAATTGTACGTAGGTGAAAGTTAGCGATCACTCCAGGGAAATACTTTGCGATTGACTGACATTAGTAACTAAAAAAAATTAACATGATCTTAAGAAGCACTAACCAAAAATAATTGCATGAGTTACTATATCGCTCCTCGGTTTTTGGACAAATTGGGTGTCCATATCACCAAAAACTTTCTTAATCTTCCTGGCGTGCGAGTTCCCTTGATTTTAGGGATTCACGGACGTAAGGGCGAGGGAAAATCTTTTCAATGTGAGTTAGTCTTCGAGAAAATGGGTGTAGAAGTAACTCATATCTCTGGTGGCGAGTTGGAAAGTCCAGATGCAGGAGATCCAGCACGCTTAATTCGTCTGCGCTATCGAGAAACCGCAGAATTAATCAAAGTACGCGGTAAAATGTGCGTGCTAATGATTAATGATTTAGATGCCGGTGCAGGTAGATTTGATGAAGGGACGCAATATACAGTCAATACTCAGTTGGTGAATGCCACCTTGATGAATAT
The DNA here is from genome assembly GCA_034530935.1 of Aulosira sp. DedQUE10. Classification (GTDB taxonomy): domain Bacteria; phylum Cyanobacteriota; class Cyanobacteriia; order Cyanobacteriales; family Nostocaceae; genus Aulosira. The sequence continues at coordinate 52,694 of JAVRCF010000033.1, forward strand.
TGCCGATAATCCCACAGACGTGCAGTTACCTGGAAGCTACGATTCCACACCTTTACGTCGAGTGCCGATTATCGTCACAGGCAACGATTTTTCTACCCTTTATGCACCATTAATTCGGGATGGTCGCATGGATAAATTCTACTGGGAACCCGATCGCGATGACAAGGTGGGAATAGTCGGCGGGATTTTTGAACCGGATGGACTCTCCAAGCGGGAAATTGAACAGTTAGTTGATACTTTCCCCAATCAATCTATAGACTTTTTTAGCGCATTGCGATCGCGCATTTATGATGAACAAATTCGTAACTTCATCCATCAAGTAGGATTTGAGCGTGTTTCCCTGCGTGTAGTGAACAGCGCTGAAGGGCCACCAGAATTTAAAAAGCCAGATTTTAGCCTATCTCATTTAATTGAATCTGGTCAGTTGATGGTTGGCGAACAAAAACGAGTGGAAAATTCCCAGTTAGTTGACGAGTACAATCGACTCAATCGCGGCAGAAATTATCAAGCTGCACCACCCCCACCGGTGACACCAACTAGTCAGCCGTCAAGCAATGGTACAAATTCAGACGCAACCAATAAAAACTTTCAAAAACAAGAAGTATCAAGTCCCCATTTAACCCTAGAAACACAAGAACAAATCCGGCAAATCTTAGCTCAGGGTTACACAATTAACATTGAACACGTCGATGAAAGACGCTTCCGCACAGGTTCCTGGCAAAGTTGTCTCAATACCCACATCGATGCTCACTCAGATGCCATCTCAGCTTTAGAATCATGTCTAACTGAATATGAAAACGAGTACCTGCGTTTAGTAGCGATTGATCCCAAAGCAAGGCGGCGGGTAACGGAAACCATTATTCAACGACCGAATGGGAAAAATTAGGGAAAGGGGTAATGGGGACTAGCGCTCTTCTATTACTCTCGTTAAATAAAAATTAGAACCCTTTATTTTTAAGGCTTTGATAAATTTATGCGCTTTGTTGGGTTAAGGAACGAAACCCAACAGGAAAAATCCTCGGTTTTGTTGGGTTTCACTTTGTTCAACCCAACCTACATTTTTTCTTCCATCAGAGTCATAAAAGCTTGCTTTTCGGCAGGAGTACGCAAAATCTAAAATTGTTTGACTCAGTTAAAAACAAAATGACGTTACACCTTTTCTTGAAGGTACGCATTATTATTGAAATCAAACAAGAGAAAATCGGTGTGTCATATGGCTACTAAAAAACAATTCAACAGCTTTGAAGAGATGGTGACTGGTTCTGATGTACCTGTTTTGGTAGATTTTTATGCTGACTGGTGTGGCCCTTGTCAGATGATGGTGCCCATTTTAGAGCAAGTCAATGCTCAACTCAAAGACCGTCTACGTATTGTCAAAATAGATACTGAAAAATATGCAGAGCTAGCAAGCCAGTATCAGATTTACGCCCTACCCACCCTGGTGTTGTTTAAGCAAGGTCAACCAGTAGATCGGATTGAGGGTGTAATGCAAGCACCGCAGTTAGTACAACATCTGCAAACCAAACTTTAACAAGAGTCAAGGGTCAAGGGTAAAAGGTCAAAGGTTATTAGTTATTTCTCCCCTGCTTCCTCATCCCCCTTCCCTTGTCCCCAGTCCCTATGACCTTCGCACATTCAAACAGCACCATTCTTTCTTTTTCCACAAAGTAGCAATCACCCAACCATGCTGCTCTAATGCATCAGCTACGGCTTTAGATTGCTCAAGTAAAATCCCGCTGAAGATAGCCCAAGTGGTGGGTTTAACGATCGCAGTCATTTCTGGAATTAACTCGATAATTACATCAGCCAAAATATTGCAGACAATACCATCTACTGGTTGTTCCACCAGTTTCTTCAAGATGTCTACACTCCCCTCTGCTGGGAGCAAGCGTTTCGGGCTAATGTCGTTGAGTGCGCGATTGCTAAAGGTGGATTGGACTGCTAACGGGTCATTATCCACAGCATAAACTTTTTCTGCCCCTAATAGCAGTGCCCCAATGGAAAGGATACCAGAACCGCAACCAATATCAGCAATCACTACAGGTTCTTTTTTGGTCTCTGTTACTACAAATGACTTAGGTAATTCACTCAGCCGCATTTCCAAAGATTCCAAGCACAGCTGAGTTGTTGCATGGTTTCCTGTACCAAATGCTACACCTGGGTCGAGGCGAATTACCAAGCGGTCTGATGTTTCTGGTAATGGTAGCCATGCAGGGTTGATTAAAAAGCGATCGCCTATTTTCTCTGGTTTCCAGTATTGCTTCCAGCTAGTGGCCCAATCTTCTTCATCAATTAACTGCCAGTTTAAAGCCGGTGCTGATAACCCTACACACAAAGCATCTTGACGCAGCCACAGTGACAGCGCCGCCAAATCTAACAAATGTACCTGAAACTCTGGTAAATAAGCCTTGACGAGAGCAGAATTGCCTTTATTTTCAATAGCTGTACCACGACAGCCAAAATTTTCCAGTCGCCAAAAGATAGTATCTTCTAGGTCTGGTTCACATAATATTTGTAGTTCCCACCAAGTGTTTGCCATCTTTTGAGTGCTGTTAGCGGTAGCGGGGCGTTTAGCCCGTGCTGAGTGCTGAGTCTGAGAGTCAATAAGTTTGAGAGATTTTAGAGTTAGTCCTAACTTGTTTTCACTCAGCACTCACTACTCAGCACTCAGCACTTTAGAGTGTTACTGTATACGCGTCCCGAATGCCTTGTACTTTGGTAATCTCATCTAAAATGCCCTCTGGTAAGGGATCATCGATACTGAGAGCCATGACTGCATCACCACGGACAATTTTGCGACCTACCTGCATACTGGCAATATTCACATTAAAACTGCCAAGGAGGGAACCGAGTTTGCCGATAATCCCTGGCATATCGCGGTGCAGGGTGAACAGCATATATTTGCTGGGGGGGACATTAATGGGAAAACCATCAACGTCTGTAAGATGAATTTCTTTTTCACCTAACAAAGCGCCGGTGACAGAATGAGTACCCAAAGTCCCTGTGGCTTCTAGATGCAGAGAACCTGCATAGTCACGTACAGAGGCATCTCTGGTTTCAATCACCCGAATTCCTCTTTCTTTAGCTTCAATGCTGGCATTGACGTAATTTACCCGTTCCCGCAGTGCTTGGTATAGGAGTCCTTTTAGGGATGCTACCACTAAAGGCTGACTTTTGTTAGTTGCCAGTTCACCTTGTAGTCTAATGTTGAGTAATTCTACTCGGCCGCCTGCTAGCTGTCCTACCAGGTTCCCTAAGGTTTCTGCTAGCTGCATATAGGGTTTGAGTTCTTCCAAGACATCGGGGCCGAGTCCGGGAATGTTCACGGCTGAACGTGCGGGTAGTCCTAAGAGAACATCGCGAATTTGTTCAGCAACATCAATCGCCACATTCACTTGCGCTTCCGCAGTTGATGCTCCCAAGTGGGGGGTGAGGATCATTTCTTTACCGAGCGATCGCAAATCCGATTCGCCTAACGGTTCAGACTCGTACACATCTAATGCTGCACCTGCTATTTTACCTTCTTTGATTGCCACAGCCAAAGCCGCTTCATCAATGATGCCACCACGGGCACAGTTAATAATTCGGGCATTAGGTTTCATCTTTGCCAGGGTTTTGGCATTGATTAAATGGGCTGTTTCTGAGGTTTTAGGGATGTGTAAGGTGATATAGTCTGCTTGCTGGATGAGCAAATCTAAATCCACTAATTGACAGCCAATTTGTTCTGCGCGATCAGTGGAGATGAAGGGATCATAACCTAGCAATTTCATCCCCATCGCCTTGGCCACAGCCGCCACATGAGAACCAATTTTACCCAACCCGACAATACCGAGAGTTTTTTTATAAACTTCCGCTCCGACAAAAGTTTTGCGATCCCACTCACCTTTTTTTACCGAGGCGTTGGCATCAGGGATGTGACGAGATAAAGCCAACATCATTGCGATCGCGTGTTCGGCAGCTGCGATCGTGTTACCTTCAGGAGAATTGACTACCACAATTCCGTGGCGTGTGGCCGCGGGGACATCCACATTATCCACACCCACGCCAGCACGACCGATAATTTTTAACTGCGTGCCGGCTTCAATAATTTCTTGCGTGACGCGTGTACCCGAACGAATCATCAGCGCGTCGTACTCACCAATAATTTCTACCAGTTCTGCTGGTTTTAAATTTGTTTTGACATCAACAGTAGCAACTTGCGAGAGAATGTCAATTCCAGCCTGGTCAATAGGATCGGAGACAAGAACCTTGGACATGATTACTTTATTTAAAGCTACAGGTTTTGCTGCACAAGACTTTTTAGTTTAGTCTTTATCCGTTGCAATTCAGCAAAAATTGTTTATTTTAATATCAACTTATCTTACACCGACATCTGGCGCTGAGGGTATATATTCAGTTACAGGGGTGGTATGGCGCTGCCTTGGAAAAGTGCTGTTAGCGGTAGCGGGGCGTTTAGCCCGTGTTGAGTTTAGCCCCATCACTGTAGGGGTTTAGCAATGCTCAATTGTTAAGGGTAGTGCGATCGCTTAGTTGAGAGTGTCCAACTCGCGGTGCGCCACACGCTACGAATGAAACAAACACGGTCTTGATTTTATCCTTTCCCCCGTGTTTCTTCGAGTAAATATTCAGGAATTCGCCAAATTTTAATCGTTTTGTCCTTACTCCCACTTACTAAAGTCTGTCCATCTGGGCTAATGGCTACGGTATAAACTAAATCGCTATGCCCCGTTAGAGTAGTTCTTAGGACTCCAGTTTGTAAATTCCAAATTTTAATCGTATTGTCCCAACTGCCACTTGCGAGAGTCTGCCCATCTGGGCTAATGGCTACAGAACTAACTGCATAGCGATGTTCGGTAAGGGTATTTTTTAAAGCTCCAGTTAGCAGATTCCAAATTTTGATTGTCCTATCGTAACTTCCACTAGCTAAAGTCTTGCCATCTGGGGTAATTGCCACAGCAAAAATTACATCTTTATGCCCAGTTAGAGTATTCTTTAACTCCCCAGTTTGCAGATTCCAAATCTTAATAGTGCTGTCTGCACTCCCACTCACTAAAGTTTGTCCATCTGCACTAATAGCAAGAGCCATCACTGATTTCTTGTGTCCGGTGAGGGTATTTTTCAACTCTCCAGTTTGCAGATTCCAAATCTTGATTTTCTTTTCTCCACCAGCACTAACTAGAGTTTGTCCATCTGGACTAATTACAACAGAATTAACCCTTTCTTCACTTCTCTTAAGCGTAGCTTTCAAAGTACCTGTTGGCAAATTCCAAATTTTGATAGTGCCATCTTTACTACCACTAACTACAGTCTTGCCATCGCGACTAATCGCAACAGAATTCACTACGTCGGAATGCAGGCTAAGAGTAGTTTTTAAAGCCCCAATTTTTAAATTCCAAATCTTAATACTTTTATCTGCACTGCCACTGGCTAAAGTTTCGCCATCGGCACTAATGGCTAGGGAATCAATCCAATCGGTATGGGCAGTTAAACTACTAGCTAATGCGAGTTTTTCATAAGCAACTGTATGAGCTACTATAGGTTTGCGAATTTGCCAAATACCATATCCTCCCAAACACAGTAAAAAGATAGCACCACTGAGCAGCAATGGTATTTTTAACTGCTGTTTCGGCTTGAGTAAATCTACTGCTGTTAAAAGGGTGATTTTCCCCTGTTCCCTGCCCCCTTCCCACTGCCTGTTCGTTGATGGTGGAGCTTGATAGGCTACTGTCGGCGGGACTTGCGGTGGTGTTGAGGCTGTCCGAGGATGAGCCACTGTAGCCGGCATTTGTGAATGCGAGCGTACATCATTAATATCTTGTAAGACTGCTGCTGCTGACTGATATCGTTCCTCGTAGTTTGGTTGCAGCAAATTATCTAATATCATCGCCAATTGTGGACTGACTGATTGCTGCAAATGCTGTCGCCAATTTGCAACCCATCCATACCCTTGTTGCTTCCACAATTCCCAAGGAGCAACAGCAGTCAGCAGATGAAAGCAAGTAGCACCCAAACTGTATAAATCACTAGCTGGATATATTTGTCCATCTTGCATCTGTTCTAAGGGAGCATAACCAAAAGAACCGATGGTTGTTCTTTGTTGAGCAATCACCGTCTCACTCAACTGTTTAGAAGCACCAAAATCGATGAGGATGATATCTCCCTTTGTAGTTGAAGAGGATTTACGACGGAGAATATTTTGGGGCTTGATATCTCGGTGAATTACTTTCTGCTGGTGAACAGTTGTGAGAATATTTAATAACTCGAGCAATAATTCCCGAATCTTTTGCTCATTAAAAGCGCCCTGCTGTTGTAATTCATCAAATAAATTCTCACCATCGATAAACTGCTGCACCAAATATAAACGATGATCTTGCTCAAAATAGGCTAATAGCGTCGGGATTTGTGGATGTTCTCCCAATTGTTGCAAACGCCTTGCTTCTTGCTCAAATAATTCCGTTGCCTTTTGCAGTGCCCCAGTTCCCTGTATCTGTGGTGCAAACTGCTTAATCACGCAGAGTTCATTAAACTTTTCAACGTCTTCAGCCAGATAAGTTTTACCAAATCCTCCGCTACCTATTACACGGATAGGGCGATAGTGTCGCAATACAACTAGAGGAACTCCACAGTGAGAACAAAAGTGTGTGCCATCAGGATTCGGGGGATTATGGCAAGAAGAGTTGAGGCAACATATCATACACGTAACTTTAAGGGCACATAGAGTAATTATCCCTTAGTGATTGCTTGCTGTCATCATAAAAAAGGGATTGGGGATTGGGACAGGGAACAACGGAAGGGGGAGAGAGAAGAAACAACTAATGACCCTTGACTCAGAGGGCATAAGTTACCCACTAAACCTAGAAATCGCTATAATTCTTGTGAGTTTTAGGAAAATCAGCCATGTTAAACTACAACCTGCCGAGGTACTTGCCCTCAGCCGAAGAATTACCCGACTCTGACGAAACACCTGTAGATAATGAACTGTAAGAATTAATACCAGGTTTACTCAAAGCAATACTGCTGATACTTTGGTCAGAACGCATAGATCCTGATAATCCATGACAAATGACAACTCAAATAGAATTGCTAGATATTTTTTTAGGAATAACGTTTCTCATGCCACCTTTAGCACCAACAGCATCACCTTTGTAACGAGGGATGATATGGATACTGGCGTGCATCATGTTTTGACCGGCTGCTCGATTGATGTTCATTCCGACATTAAAGCCATCAGGGTTAAATTCTGTTTTGAGCATTTCTTGGACTTTGTTCACCATAAACCAGCAAGCAGATTGCTCTTTAAAAGGTAGGTCAAAATAATTGCTCACATGGTGTTTAGGAATAACTAAAATATGTCCTTTGCTGAGAGGATAACCATCAAAAATAGCATAAGCAGTTGCCGATTCGGTTAAAAGTTTTAAATGTGTATAAGGATTGCAGAATAGACAATTATTCGCTGAATTGCGCTGGTGATTATAATGCCGATACTCATAAAATTCCCGACCCTCATCTAAATAAATAGAATGGAAAGGAAGTTTGACAATACATTGATATGTAGGTTTTTTATGAACATAGTGTTCTCTAAAACCTTCTTTTTTAATATCCCTTCTCACCGCATAATAAGCTTTACCACCTGGCTTCAATAAATGTGAGACTTCCATGAGGACATTAGCTTGTTCCTCAGGGAACAATACATTTAACACATAAAAGCAAATTATTGTATCGAATTTCTCTTGAGGATATTGGGGAAAATAATAAGGGTCATAACCTGTAATATCGCAGCCTTTGTGAAGCAAGATTTTCACGTCATTACCAACGCCACAACCAAAATCTAATATTTTGCCTTGAAGCAGGTTTTGATTTAATAAGTACTGTGCTGGAAATGACAGGTTAGTTCTTTCTATGGCGGTGAGATGGCTGAATTGATTTTTTTGCTGTTTCATGTAATTTCGCTGCTATTCCCTGCCTTCAGGTGCATCACGTTTTTATCAGCAAGGCAGAAGTACGGAGGCAGAAGGCAGAGATATAAGATAATTATTATACTCTTGTCTTCAAGAAAAATATGTAGCAAGTGGCGCATGGAATTCGCGCGCCACTTGCTACATTGAGTACCACTGGAAAGAATAAGACAGTGCTAACCCCAAGCTGACTATTAAGAAAACGCCGCTAAGTTTGGATTTGTTGACTTGTGCAGTCGTAGGTTGGGGAGCCACTGCGTTGGACGGGTTTCCCGGCTTAAAGCAAGTGGCGTTTGAGGAACGAAACCCAACATTCCCGTCTCTGTTGGGTTTCACTCCGTACCCCTACGGGGAAGCAAGCTACAACCCAACCTACAGTCAGTCCTTTACTCAGCACTCAGAACTTGGAACTCATTACTATTCATACAACGTCGCCGCAGCACTTCTAACAAAGTCAGAAAACTTTGAGGCGGGGTAGCTGTCACTTCAATTAAATTCCCAGATAAGGGATGCTGCAACTTCAGCCGCCAAGCGTGCAATGCTTGACCAGGCAAATTTACGCCAATAGAACGACCAGAACCATAAATTGGGTCGCCAACAATGGGATGACCAATTTTGGTGCTGTGGACGCGAATTTGATGGGTGCGTCCAGTTTCTAGTTGAAAGTGAATTAATGTGTAATTATCTAGCCGTTCTCGAATTTGCCAATGAGTGATAGCATTACGTCCACCTTCTTCGATGGGAACAACTGCCATTTTTTTACGGTCTTGGCGATCGCGACCAATGGGTAAATCTATCACACCACTTTCAGCTTTTGGCGCACCGTAAACTACACCCAAGTATTCACGCCGTGCAGTTTTGGCTTGGAGTTGTGCTTGCAAGTGTTGATAGGCAATATCTGTTTTGGCGATCGCGATCGCTCCGGTTGTATCCTTATCTAATCGGTGGACAATTCCCGGACGTTGCACACCCCCAATTCCTGGGAGATTGGGACAATGTGCTAATAAAGCATTAACTAGAGTCCCATCTGGATGACCGGGTGCAGGATGGACAACTAAGCCTGCGGGTTTGTTGAGAATAATTAGCTGGTCATCTTCGTAGAGGATATCTAAAGCAATATCTTCTGCTTGCAGTTGTAAGGGTTGGGCTTCTGGTATTTCTAGAATAATGCGATCGCCTACTTTGACATTAATTTTTTTAGATGTGCAGACTTGACCATTAAGTTGCACTGTACCCTGTTCGATTAACTGTTGGATGCGAGAACGGGATAAGTCTGGTAATTCTTGGGAAAGGTAGCGATCGAGGCGTTCGCTGTTTGCTTGAACTTGTAAATTAAATTCGGTCACAATTTATCTGGATTAATTCCCCGATCTCGAAGTGCTGCTAGTTAATTTTAACGAACCAAAGCACCAAGGGCATGATTTAGCCATGAAAGCGGTTGACAATCAGGCGATACAAACGCAAGATACTCCAGAGAACAAGGCTGGCAACTACGCCAGTTGTCAGACTCCACCAAAACGTCGTAGTTTGGAAAAAGGGGATATCTGGGGATGGGGGATCTTGGGCAAGAATGATGGAAGATGCTACTTGGCTAGTTGCTAACCCTACACCTGCGATCGCTACTGTGTTGGTAAGATTGCGATCGCGCTGTGTTTGCTCAATCTCCACCATCCCGCGAATGGTATTAGTCACGTTTTCTAGCATGGCTAATCCCGAATTCAGGCTGAGATAATCTGTTTCTAATTGAACGTTATATTTCTTTTCAACTATCTCGCTAAAATCCTTTAGCCAATCTTCTGTTTTAAAGTGTTTATTACAGTGTCTTTTGTAATTTTCTAAATTAATTTTAACTGTATGCTGTTGAATTTGTAGTAAATTTATATCTTGGATATATTTTGATAGCTTTTCGCTATTGTCTTCTAATTCTGATTTGAGTTTACCTAAACCTTGTTTGGCTAAACTAGTTGATAAAACAGTAATATCTGTTTGATTCTGGATTGGTTTAGCTAATTCTGGTTTGAGTTGTTTACCTTGTTGATAAGCCCAAATTATTTTGTGTCGCCAATGAAATAAATCTCGCCACGGAATTTGATATTTTTTTGCGGCCTCTGCAAAGGTTATCTCATCAGGATAAAATATGATAATTACATGACTATCTTTCTCGATTCCTTCCCATTCATTTTTACCGCGCCACATTTCATAGACAGTAGCACCTAAAAATTCACCTTCGTTTTGATATTGATGTCCTTGAGGAAATAAAGCTTTATATATTTTAATAGCTTCAGATTCAGCTATTTGTCCATTATCTGGAACTGTCCAGCCTGATACCATCAAAGTTTGACCCTGGTAGCCGTTTTCAGAAAGTTGACCTGGTGGTAAATTGTTTACTATCGGTAATATGGCTAGACTTTTTAATTCAGTTAAAATAGATGGCAGTCGAGATAAATCAACTTCCTCATCAAAAGAAGCACTATAGTTTAAACAATAGGTATCATAAACAGAAAATCGACTATAAGAGCCATCAATCTTACGACTAGGAATCTCAAAACTCAAGTATGTAGAAGCAGAGTTTTTAATTTGGGCTAATTTCTTTTGTTCAATATCTGTCGCTAAATTCGCCCAATACTTTTCATATTCATTTTGGTCTGATACATCTGTAAGATTATAGATAAATAAATCAACAGTCGGATATTTGATTTTGTTCATTAAATAGCTCGTCTGATAACTAGCCTAATTTCTACTTCATCTTTTTTAGCTGCGGCGCGAGAATCAGCAGCTTGCAAAATTGGTTGACCAATTTCTGTAATAGACTTTGCAGGTAGCGCAATTGATAAATTTTCAATCATATCTGGGTCATTATTATTAGCTTCACTCTCTTTGTCAAGGTCACGGTGTTTATTTTTTTCTTGCGTTTCATATTGCTTTTGGATATTAGACCGTGCTTGCCAGTAAAGTTCACTGAGACAATCATGTTTCGCCAGTTCCACCAACTTATCAATAGCAGCCTTGGGTTGGTCTAGCAATAATTTGCCAACTTTGTTTATGTCATCTTGTAAATTTTGTGGTAGAGGCGTATCTAATTCTGTCAAAGTTATTAAAAAAGCAGTGAGGGTGACTGTTTCTAATTTATTGAGCATAAAATTACAGTAAGTTGGTTAACAAATAATAGATTATTGTAATTTGGGCATTGCCCATCAAAAACCAAATCGGGAGCATCCCAAATGTGTAAAAACATATAAAGTTGCTGCCCAGATCCCCGACTTCTTGAAGGATACAGCTGGCGAATCGTAGGTGACACCCCTCACCCCCACGATTTTATAGGGTTTAAGACGCAATCCTCATAATGCGATCGCATGAGTGAAAGCCTTGTTTTATCGTTTAAATGAGGGGTCAGACCCCCTATTCGCCAGCTGCATCCTTGAAGAAGTCGGGGATCTAAATCTGCTTTAAGTAAGTGCTATTCAAACTTACAGATGAATGGCACTTAATTTTGTGCAAGTACTTATTATACAGGCTTACCAGTTAAAATAAACCCAGCCCAATAATAAGGATGAGCATAGACAGGCGTAGTTGAATTCATCCTATCTGAGTCACTCTCAATCATTTTCGCTTCAGTTATCAGATAATCTTTCACTTGAGGTTCATTCAAGTTATGAGCTAAGTTGTTATACCAGTCTGCTAAACCTTGATAAGTTAACTGGTGTAGCCATTGTTTAGCTTCCCTAAGTGCAATACTAGGAGCATTACCTGTTTTTAGTAATTCATAAAATTTAATCATTAAAATAGCAGTTGACCGTTCATCTACCCTCCATAGAGTACTGACAACGTAGTTTGCTCCCTTGGCAAGAAATCCACTTACCAAGCCCACATATTCATCTGTCAAAGTTTCTGAGCTTGTAATTCCTGTTTCGCAGGATGAAAGGCAAATTACAGCATATTGGCTTAAATCTATATTGTCATCATCAACTATATTCCCCAAAGTTAATTTATCAGATCCGGCCAACATCAAAAACGACTCACGCGGTTCTTCTGGTATGTGGTCACTATGTCCGGTAAAGTGAAACAATCCTCTATTTTTTCCTAATTCTGCAATTAAATTATTTTGCTTTGCTGGAGGAATTTGTAACTGCCTGACTTGTGGATACATTGCAGCCAGGGCAACTGATTCAATAGTCGCAAAGGGCAAATCGCTAGTAGCAACATTTACTATATTTTGGCTAGCATTTACCTGATTAAATAAATTCTCCTGCGCTAACAACTTTACACCTATCTGGAAACTAGGTAAATATGTAATATTAAATCGTTCAGGAAACAGATAATCTAGAGGTAGTAAGTGTAACTCTCGATGGGGAATTAAAATTAATTGCTCAATACCTTTGAGTTCATCTCGAATGCGATTAATTTCTAAAATGTTGCGGAGTTGATTTTGCAACATATATTCCATATTCTCTCGCCAAGAGGCTGATTCTTTAGTAGTACCTGTGTAATTATCTTGGCAATAATCTTGATAAGCTTGTTTCCACTTCTGCATCCACTCTTGAAAGCGTTGGAGTTGATAAGTATGTGCGGGATAGTTTTGCTTTTGTAATTTTGGTGGTAATTGCGGTTGCAGCACTACAGGCGGCTGGTTATGTTTAACAATAAAAGTAGTGATTGCAATGGGGCTGACGTGCCAATATACTGCCGCAGTTTTAGGATTAAGCAGTCTTTGCATATCCTGGTAAGTAAACTTGTGTGGTTGATAATCCCAACCTTCCCGTAGCCAAGCAAGGCAAATATTCTTACGTTCTTCCGCCAACTCCAAAGCTTCTATATGTTGCTGTTTATTTGGCGACTTAAGGCGAATATCTACCCGGAATTGGTTAAAAGCTGCAAATTTTCGCCTAAGACTAATTTCTCGCTCTTTAGGTTGGCAATTTACAACTAATTCTTCTAGTCGCTGCGTTGCTTCTTCTTGTTTTGTTTTGAATGTTTGAATGTCACCTAATGCTGTACATACTTGCAGTAATTTTTCTAATACTTGCAAATGCAGTTGAGGAAATTTATCAAAACTCAAAAAATTGAGAGCTTTTTCATAGCTGGCTTTAGCTAAAAACCAGTCTGGGAAAGGGTTTGGTTGCTGCTTTCCGTAGTTATATAATAAATTTCCTTGGTAACTATATAACTCACCACAACCTTCTTCATATTCACTATTTCCTAGCTGAAGAGCTTTAACACCTTCATCCAAAGTCATTATGGCATATTCTTTATTGCCTGATTTTGACAATGCCACACCCCTGTTATACCATGCTTTCCAGGTTTGATTATTAGTCAACTTTAGAACTTGATCAAAGCTAGTAATCGCTTCTTCATAACGATGCAAAAAATCACAAAGAATCACACCCCGACTATACCAAGGATAGTAGTAGTCAGGTTTGATTTCTATGGCCTTGTCATAGGATATAAGTGCTTCTTTATATTGCCCTAAATTCCATAGCGTATCTCCTCTATGATCCCAAACTTTGTAGTCCTTAGGTTGAATTTCTAGAGCTTTGTCATACGATGCGATCGCTTCTTCATATCGCCCTAAATCATCTAGCGCACTTCCCCTGCTGTACCAAGCAAGGTGATAGTCAGGTTTGATTTCTATTGCTTGATCATAGGATGCGATGGCTTCTTCATATCGCCCTAAATTCCTCAGCGCATTTCCCCGATTGCCCCAAGCATGGTGATAGTCAGTTTTTATTTCTATAGCTTTGTCGTAGAATGCGATCGCTTCTTCATATCGCCCTAAATCATCCAGCGCCAGCCCCCTACCTTGCCAATCTTCTGTATCTTGGGGGGTAAGTGCGATAACTTGCTCGAAATCTGCTTGTGCTAGCTGTGTTTGCTCTAGCTCTTTGTAAGTCAATCCCCGCCAAGCTAATGCCAAAATATAGTTTGGCTCAATTGCCAAAGCTTGGTTGCAATATCCTATGGCATCTTGATATCGTTCTAGTCGATAGCAAGCTAAACCCAACCCATATAAAACTTGAGGATTTTGCGGTTTTAGTGCAGCCGCTTGGTAAAAAATCTCTAAACCTGTGTGGTAATTTCCCCCATCCAGTTGGTCATGTCCTTGCTGGAGCAACTTTGATAGGTTAGGGTTTAAGGTCATTTCCTACTCTCGAAATGCATTGTTTCTATTATTACCCATACACCAAACAACTATAGAATTTCTGTGTGATTTGTAAAATATACGTAGGTGAGCCACACTCGTGTGCGAGGTTAAACGCTCTCAAAGAACTGATACTACCTTTGACTGGCTCAATCGTTTTTCAATATATGATTACCGTACAAGTATTAAAAATTAACTCAAAAATGATATCTTCTGTACATTTCTTACTTGACCGAATGAGTTAATAAATATTTATTTTTGACCATCACTTCTACAGACTCAATCATCTATTTCATAAGCCCTTTATTTATTTTTCACAAAATTCACATATTTCTTTTCCCTTTTTATGATTTTTGCAGTAACCTAAGTTTTAGTAGGGAAGTTAGTGAATATTTATTATTTAGGTTAAAAATTGCGAAGCGTTGGCTTTCATGCAGCTTACTCCTTACCATAGAGAGGCTGTGTGCTAAGCGTAAAGCCTGCGGCATAGCTACGCTTAGGGCGCAACCTCTCGTAGAGAAGCTATGTCTAAGGCTTTACGCCAACGCAAACGGAGAACCGACAGGGTAGCAATTTCAAATCTATTTGAGATAAATACTCCTGCAAACATTGCCTATTACCTATTGACCCTTCAAATTGTGCAGATTGGCTATTTTTCCCTGATAACAGCAAAATACGTTGTTATTGCTTATGAAAAGCTGGCCTTCTGCTAAATTGGTTGCCGTTGCATCTCACTATACACAATCTGGGCAGCCAATACTAACTGATTCATCCTTGGTGTTAAGCTGCTATTGTTGTGACATAAGTGATAATTTTATCCAAGTTTCTAGAGAGAACCACTACGATCTCCAATTTGGTAAAATATTAAAGTAAATATTTACTTAGTTACAATAAATACAGTATCACAGATTGGAGTCATCCTCAAGGTTAACTGAGTACATAATGTCGCTCTCAAAAGTTCATCAGCAATGCTTTCATGCTATCAAGGCGTGAGCAATGCTTTACTCGTAACGCTTGCGTTACTGTGAGATGAGCTAGATTAGCGAAAGATACAGAAAATAAAGCTGATTTTTGGAATACTGTTTCCTGGCAGCAAGTATAGCCATTTTGCTATTTGGCAATAAATAGTATGGCTGTTCTACTAACCTCTAGTGCAGTTAGATGAACTAGAGTGTGACAGGGAGTGGGAGTTGGGAGTTGGCACATTTGCTTCTACTCGCTTAGATGTGAAGCGCTATGTCTACCTGAAAGCACTTCTGACTTGATCCCTGTAATGCTTGGAAAGGGGTTCCACAAATTTCGATTACAAATATTGCTTTTATCTTAGAGCCGTCCAAATGAAGACACTTCCTATTAGTAGATACAGGTTTTTTCAAAAGCTACAGCCCTTATCTCTTTTAAAAAAAATCACAAATAAATCTGTAACCGGGTGTTTACAAGTATTTAGCACATCAGGTTCTTGGTCAATATATATAGAGGAAGGTAAACTGATTTATGCCTGCTACTCAGAGAAAATGTTTGAGCCGCTTTACAGAAATTTGCAGCATTTGAGTCAGCAAATTTCAACTCTTCCTAGAGGAATTGATCAGCAGTTGCGGGCAATATTTGAAACTGGCATTGAAAATCAGGCAATACCAAATCCAGATTATCTGGCTATTTGTTGGTTAGTCAATCAGAAATATATTAGTTCTTCACAAGCAGGAATTCTCATTGAACAATTAGCGTTAGAAGTTCTAGACTCATTTTTGAAGTTGGAAGAAGGGAGTTACGAATTCGTTCACGAAAGCTTTTTAGATGATTTGCCAAAGTTCTGTTATTTAAATTTGCGTCTATTAGTTGAACAGTGCCAAAAATATAGAGGAGCATCTCCTTTTCCGGAAAAATCGCCACATAGAGGGAATATTCAGTCACAAATTTCCCAAAAGCCAGGATCACAGTTTGCACGCCAAACCCCTTCACAATCTCCAATCAGAACTCCACCAACATTGCCAAGACAAGGCAGTAATCAAGTTGCAGAAACCTCTCATAATTTAGCCCAACATCTTCATCATACAGATAATCAATTTCAGCAATTTGAGCCTATTGCTACTAACAAAAAAGTCTATACTATCTTCTGCATTGATGATAGTCCCAGCGTATTAAATGCTATCAAAAGTTTTTTAGATGAGCAAATGTTTTCTGTGATTGGAGTCACAGATTCCTTGAAAGCTTTAATGGAAATTCTCCGCACCAAACCAGACTTAATTTTATTAGACATTACCATGCCCCATCTTGATGGGTATGAATTATGTTCTTTATTGCGTAAACATTCTCAATTTAAAAATACTCCTGTGATTATGGTTACAGGTAAAACTGGCTTGATTGATAGAGCCAAAGCCAAGATAGTCAAAGCTTCTGGTTATTTGACTAAGCCTTTTACGCAAGGAGATTTGTTGAAAATTATCTTTCAACACATGGTGTAATTTCGCAATCAGAAGTATAACAATACCAAACCTACTTATTTTTGTGGGAGATAGAGATTTGGGCATTACTTGGGCTGGCAAAATTCTCATTGTCAAAGACTCTCTGCGAGAATGGGAACTGATAAGTCGTTATCTCGGAGATTGGGGTTACAAAATAGTTAAAGCTTCTAGCGATAAAGAGGCTTTGGAAATAGCATTGGAGCAAAGACCAGATGCAATTGATACTAATGTGGTGATGACAGGAATGAGTGGGTTTGAATTGTGCCGCTTCCTGAAAATAAATTTAAGTAGTCAAAAAATGCCAATTGTGATCTGTAGTAATAAAAATCAGGCGGTTCATCATGCATGGGCGAGGAAACAAGGTGCTGATGTTTATTTAACTAAGCCTTATACTGCCGAAGATCTACTAAGTGCCATTAAATTAGCGACTGAGTGGAACTGTATTCTATCATGAATAGTAAAAAAATAACAAGCTTCGCAAAATTAGTTTAGCGAACAGGCAACGGGAAGGTATGTGTTCTATTCATGGCTAGCGGCTAAATCATACCAATGCATCAAATGTTGGCAACATACTTAATATCCTGTAGATAAGTTCCGGCGGCACGTCCCTACCAAAATGTATAGTGACAAATTAAATGGCGTTGAGACAAGTTCGTGTCATCGAGTTAAGCCTTACCCACTTTAGATTTGCAACCGTTTGTGTTGATATAGCTTGCAAGTTCCCTGTACTACTTCTACGCTTAACGCTAGAAATTGCAAGCTTTACACCCTCAATAACATTAATTTGGCACAGCGACAAATAAAAAGTCACTGTACACACCTAGGCTAAAATTGAACTAATTTTGAACTGTAATTAACGATATTCTAGGGTAATTTAGGGTTCTATTAATATAGAAAACCGCAAAGAAGCGGACAAATAATTTGTTAATAAAATGCCAAAACCCAGTAAAATGCGGGGTTTTGGCTTTAAAGCCAGCAGTCGGATTTGAACCGACGACCTTCCGATTACAAGTCGGATGCACTACCACTGTGCTATGCTGGCGGACTGAGCTATTGCTCTTAAGCACTAACCGATTTTTAATCATAGCATAAGCACAAGATTTGTCTAGTAGTAAAAATAAAAAATATCTTTGACCGAGAACGAGGATGAAAAGTATCAGAGATCTATTCGATAAGACCTCTATTTATTAATCGCATCCAACAATTAAATTCCCAAATTTTCGGGAGATTGTCAATTCTTCACTCCCTAGAGAGTTTTGTGAGTGTAACAATTGTGCTATGTCTAACAAAAATATTGCATATTAATTACCCATAAAGTTGATAAATTAATCGGCATAGCAAAAGCTAACATCAATCCTGGGCTAGACACGAAAATATCTGGTAAAGTTTTAAGGCGATACTTTTTGATAGGACTGGCTAAAGGAACACAAAGACATCATTATTATTTACAGATCACAAGCATGGCAGCGTTGAACGGACGAGATTTATTAAGTCTGGCGGATCTGAGTTCTACAGAACTTCAGGAACTCCTGCAATTAGCAACTCAACTGAAATCACAACAGCTAAAGTTACACAGTAATAAAGTATTGGGATTGTTGTTTTCTAAAGCTTCAACTCGCACGCGCGTGAGTTTTACTGTGGCGATGTACCAACTAGGTGGACAGGTAATTGATCTCAACCCTAATGTTACTCAAGTGAGTCGTGGGGAACCAATACAAGATACGGCTAGGGTGTTGGATCGATATCTGGATGTGTTGGCAATTCGCACGTTCGCTCAACAAGAGTTGGAAACTTTTGCTAACTATGCCAAGATTCCTGTAATTAATGCGCTGACTGATGCAGAACATCCCTGTCAGGTATTAGCTGATTTAATGACGATTCAAGAATGTTTTGGTAGTTTTAGCGGGTTAACTTTAACCTACGTGGGTGATGGGAATAATGTCGCCAACTCTTTAATGTTGGGTTGTGCTTTGGTGGGAATGAATGTCAGAATCGCTACACCTCAAGGATATGAACCAGATAATAAAATTGTAGAACAGGCAAGAGCGATCGCGAATCATCAAACTGAAGTCCTGCTTACCAATGACCCAGAAATTGCAGCTAAGGGGGCCGCTGTTTTCTACACTGATGTCTGGGCGAGTATGGGGCAAGAATCAGAAGCAGACGATCGCTTCCCCATTTTTCAACCTTACCAGATTTCCGAGCAGTTATTGGCTCTTGCCGACCGTGAGGCCATTGTTTTACACTGCTTACCAGCCCATCGTGGTGAAGAAATTACCGAAGCAGTAATTGAAGGTTCCCAATCACGAGTTTGGGATCAGGCCGAAAATCGGATGCACGCGCAAAAGGCTTTGTTGGCTAGTATTTTAGGGGCAGAATAGAAAGTTAAAGGGCAAAAGAATAGAGATTCGTCTGGCTTTTGCCTTTTATAGGGCTGTGACACAGATAAAGGGATGAGAGTCTCATGTATACTGCCCAGGAACCCGCTTTCTTAGCCGCAAAGGAAAATCCCTAAAATCTATCCCACATTTATTCAACGCCACAGATAAATGTGTATTTGATCCACAAGAGAACAGCAATATCTTTTTACTTTCACCTTGCTTATATGGGATTTTATGTAGTACTAATGTTCTAGGGACATTTGTAATTACTTCCCAACAAAATTATGGAACGTTTAACCGAAGCTCAACAAGAACTTTATGAATGGCTGGCAGAATACATCCGAGTGCATCAGCATTCGCCTTCAATTCGGCAAATGATGCAAGCGATGAATTTAAAGTCACCAGCACCAATTCAAAGTCGTTTAGAACATTTACGCACCAAAGGATATATTGAATGGACTGAGGGGAAAGCGCGAACAATTAGGGTTTTGCGTCCAGTAGCGACAGGTGTACCAATTTTAGGTACTATTGCTGCTGGTGGTTTAATTGAACCTTTCACCGATGCTGTCGAACATTTAGACATTACTAATTTCGCCTTACCTCCCCAAAGTTACGCTTTGCGGGTAGCTGGCGATAGCATGATTGAAGATTTAATTGCTGATGGCGATTTAGTATTTTTGCGTCCAGTACCAGAACCAAATCAACTCAAAAATGGCACTATCGTCGCCGCCAGAGTTGACGGACATGGTACTACATTAAAGCGCTTTTATCGCAGTGGCGATCGCGTTACCCTCAAACCCGCAAATCCTAAATACAACCCCATTGAAGTTCCTGCTATCCATGTACAGGTGCAAGGTTCTTTAATTGCTGTTTGGCGTGATTATAACTAGGGACTAGGGGAGGGATGAGGGGGATGAGGGGGACAAATGACTCTTGACTCTTGACTCTTAACTCTTGACTCTTGACTCTTGACTCTTAACTCTTGACTCTTGACTCTTGACTCTTAACTCTTGACTCTTGACTTGTTATGTACCTGACGCTAAATCGAGTGCAGCAACTGCCCGCTTTCCGCTTACGATTACCATTGTTAAGGGAAAATTCGGGCAGTTATCAAACTCAGCAACCATTATCAGGAAGCCCAAGAATGCCACAATCTCTGCAATTGCGGCAATATCAGCGACAAGCTATGACAAGCTGGTTTGCTAACAATGGCAGAGGTACGCTAAAAATGGCTACTGGTAGTGGTAAGACGATCACAGCATTGGCGATCGCTTGTGAATTATATCAGCAGATTAATTTACAAGTTTTGGTGGTGGTGTGTCCCTATCGTCATCTTGTCACCCAATGGGCGCGGGAATGCGAGAAATTTAACTTGCAGCCGATTTTGGCATTCGAGAATGTACGCAATTGGCAAAGTCAACTTTCCACCCAAATCTATAATCTGCGTTCTGGTTGTCAAAGGTTTGTCACGGTAATTACCACCAACTCCACATTAATTGGAGATGGCTTTCAGTCACAGGTGAAATATTTACCTGACAGAACTTTAATTATTGGCGATGAAGCCCATAACTTAGGCGCACCGAAGTTAGAAGAGAGTTTACCACGCCGCGTTGGGTTACGGCTGGCTTTGTCTGCCACACCAGAAAGGTACTTCGATGATTATGGCACCCAATCTTTGTTTGATTATTTTGGCCCTGTTCTCCAGCCAGAATTTACTTTGAGGGATGCGATCGCTCAAGGTGCTTTGGTACATTATCTGTATCATCCGATTTTGGTGGAATTAACAGAGGCTGAAAGCATTGCCTATTTAAAATTAACACGCCGAATTGGGCGATCGCTTTTGTACCGGGAAAGGGAAAATGGAGAAGCGGGAGACTTTGAAAATCACGAAGATTTAAAGCCATTGTTGATGCAACGCGCCAGGTTAATTGGTGCAGCAGAAAATAAGTTAACTGCTTTGCGGGATTTAATGGCAACTCGCAAAGATACCACTCACAGCCTATTCTATTGCAGTGATGGTTCTCAAGAGGCGGCACAACGTTCATCGTTGCGTCAACTCAAAGCCGTCGCTAAAATTTTGGGCATAGAATTGGGGTATAAAGTCAGTACCTATACTGCTCAAACTTCCTTACAAGAAAGGGAGGTTTTACGCCATCAATTTGAAAGTGGAGAATTGCAAGGTTTGGTAGCAATTCGCTGTTTAGATGAAGGTGTTGATATCCCAGCAATTCAAACTGCCGTGATTTTATCAAGTTCTGGTAATCCCCGTCAGTTTATCCAACGGCGCGGGCGCGTTTTACGTCCCCATCCAAGAAAAGAACGCGCTACGATTTTCGACATGATTGTTTTACCGCCAGATTTAGAAAGGGAAACGATAGAAGTAGAACGCAATTTATTAAAGAAAGAATTGCGGCGCTTTGTGGAGTTTGCCGATTTAGCTGACAACGCCGGCGAAGCGAGGATGAAGTTACTTGCTTTACAAAAGCGGTATGGGTTATTAGATATTTAAACCGCCGATAAACGCCGATGGACGCAGATTATTTATCTATGTCCATTGGCAGTTTTTGATTGATTTTTGTAAAAATTTTTGTAATAGTGAAAAATTGGTACAGAGGTATGGGAGAATAATAGTATCTTCTTAATAATGGGATATTGACTAAATTTTTAGAAATGCCAATTCTCCATTATATAAATATGATTATAGTATATCAGCATATAACATCAAAATAAAGCCCTACCTTCAACAAATTGCGGAAAATTAAAGATAATACAAACCGTGCTTAGAGGATGCGATCGCAGGGGTCAATACAAGTAAAATAAAGAAAAAGTATCTACAATCCGTAATGTCACTCCTTCAAAATATTAATGATGTGCAGGAGCCAATTACCAGCGCCCCACCAGAAGTGCGGCAGATTATTGAGCGGGTATGGAAGCTGGAAAAAGGCAGACTAGATAAGAGACTTAACAGCCACATTAACGATGAAATTTTGGTGATTGTTAAGGAAGAGGTGCGATGAAGCTGACTTCAATTAAGCTGTGCAATTTTCGCTCCTTTTATGGTATGACACCAGAGATGGTACTTTCAGGGGGAGATGTTCTCAACACCACGATTATTCATGGCAATAATGGCTCGGGAAAAACCAGTTTACTCAATGCTTTTACCTGGGTATTATATGAGAAGTTTAGTGCAGCATTTGCATCGGTAGAGCAGCTAGTTAATAAAAGAGCGATCGCAGAAGCGAAACATAAGCAAGCTGTAGAATGTTGGGTAGAAATTGGCTGGGAACACGAAGGTAAACGCTACCGCGTCAAACGTGCCAGTCGGGTTTACAAAAACGAGAGTGATTTTGAAGCTGGTAAAACTCAGTTAACCATGTGGGTTGGTGGTGATGATGGTAAATGGTATTTCCCACCCCAGCAACCAGAAGATATCATCAATCAAATTTTACCTGCGAGTTTGCATCAATATTTTTTCTTTGACGGTGAACGGATTGAAGAAATAGTCCGTTCTGATAAAAAAGCGGAAATTGCCGAAGCTACGAAGATTTTCTTGGGTGTGGAGGTAATTAACCGTTCGATCAAACATTTGGGAGAAGCGAAAAAAAGCTTAGAAAATGACTTAAAAGCGATTGGCGATTCCGAAATCAAACAACTTTTGCGACAGCAAGAAAAAATAGAACGCGAAATTGAGAGTATCACCAAACGGCAAACAGAGATTCAACAAGAGTTAGAATATCAGCAAACCTTTAAAAAAGAGACAAGCAACCGCTTACGCGAACTGAGTGCGGCAAAAGAATTACAAGAACGTTGTCAAAATTTAGAATCGCAGAAGGAAACGTATAAGGAAGAGTATAAGAAGAATCGAGAAGCCTTAAAAAAAATTATCTCTGCACGAGGTTACACAGTTTTACTTTCTGAAACTACAGCCCAGTTTCGGGAAATCATGCATGATTTGAAGCAGCGTGGTGAATTAACTTCGGGAATTTCGCGCGAGTTTGTAAATGAGTTACTCGATTCTCAACGTTGTATTTGCGGTGCAGACTTAAATGCAGGTAGTCATTCCCATAATAATGTGACTATCTGGTTAGATAAAGCAGGTTCTTCGGCTGTGGAAGAAACGGCAATTCGCATGAGTGCCCAAGTTGATGAAATTGATAAGCAAGCAACGGCATTTTGGGAAGAAGTTGATAGAGAACAAGCGAGAATTAATCAATTAAGACAAAATATCTCGCAAATTGAAAGTGAATTAGATAACATTCAAGAACGATTGCGTAAAGATGCTAACGAAGAAATTAGCAGCTTACAGAAACGCTTAGACGAAATTGAAAATAAAATTGATGAATTAAATAGAGAACAAGGTGCCAACCAACAGCAAATTGCTCACTTCACAACGGAAATCGAAGCCGTAGGTAAGCAGATTGCCAAGCAAAAACTGAATGAAGAACGACAAGCATTAGCACAACGGCGAATCAATGCTACCCAAAATGCAATTGAACGGTTAACAGAAGTGCGAAACCGTCAAGAAAAGCAATTTCGCCTGCAACTAGAAAAGCGGGTACAGGAGATATTTACAGAAATATCCTTTACTCCCTATATTCCCAAAATTAGTGATAAATATGAACTGACATTGGTAGAAAATACTGCCGGATTAGAAGCACCAGTTGCAGCTTCCACTGGAGAGAATCAAATTCTCAGTTTATCTTTTATTGCCAGCATTATTGATAGAGTCCGGGAATGGAGTGAAAAGCGGAAAATGCTGATGTTACCAGAAAGCAGCACCTTCCCTATTGTGATGGATTCACCTTTTGGCAGTTTAGATGAAATTTCTCGGCGACATATTGCTCAAACAATTCCCAAGTTAGCCAATCAGTTAATTGTGTTGGTGACTAAAACTCAATGGCGGGGTGAAGTAGAATCAGAAATGGCAGACAGAATCGGCAGAGAATATGTGCTGACTTACTTTTCTTCAAAGCCAGATTGCGAACAAGATTATATTGAATTGGGTGGGGAAAGATATCCTTTGGTAAGGCAAAGTCCCAATGAATTTGAGTATACAGAGGTTGTTGAGGTTACAAGAGATTGGTGATTAGGAGTAACGAACGCGGTTCGTTATTCTGATAAATTCCTCATAAAATGCTTTAATAGCTTTAGTTTATACTAAACTCTATTAATGCTGCTCAGACATACATCAGTAATATTCACCTCGCTATTCACCCTATCAAACCCCATCACCCTCGCCTTTTCTGATACCCAAAAATATTGGGCAAATGATTGCGTTCAAAAATTAGGAGAACGGAAATTAATCACAGGCTACCCCGATGGTAGTTTTCGCCCAGAAGCAACAGTCACACGCGCGGAAGCCGCAGTATTAATGTTGAATGTTTTCCCCGATGCACCAATCAAGCGCAGTGCGACAACATTTAAAGATGTACCTGCTAATTATTGGGCAAACAAAGCAATTGCTACTGCATATCAAAAAGGCTTTTTCTCTGGTTATCCGGGGGGAGTTTTTCAACCTAACCAACCAATTAAGCGCGCTCAAATTATTGGTGTTGTCGCTGGGGCGAAAAATTATAGTTCTCTATCTAACCCAACGCAGACATTACAACAGTATTTTGATGATGCAGCACAAATTCCTAACTATGCCCAAAGTGCGATCGCATCCGCTACTGTAAATAGTATTGTGGTTAACTATCCCGAAGTCAAACAACTAAAACCCCAGCAAAGCGCCACCAGAGGCGAAGTAGCAGCCTTGATGTGTCGGGCATTAAACATCTATAGGGTACCTCCACAATATATAGCTGGTGTGGAAGTACAACCGCAAGAAGTGCGTCTTTTACCCGGAAAACTCGATACTATCCCCACCTTTAACAGCAATAGTCCTGAACTGGTAACTACTGAAGGAATTTTACTGTCAACCTTCCCCCCAGATGGCAAACAAGTTAAGGAAGCACACCTCAATTATCCCTTTCAAGGTAGGTTTGATTTATTTGCCCATCATATCGTCAGGGCGGAAACATCAGCCCAAAGCCGCACTGTTTACCAAGGAATCATCGTCTACAATCCGGGGAATGAACCTGTGACACTGCAAGTATTGCACGCAGCGAGTTACCTTTCTGTTGAAGCACCGTTTATTGCTTTACCTGATATGGTAGACAATCCCCAAAGTACAGTTTAC
This sequence comes from Aulosira sp. DedQUE10, assembly GCA_034530935.1. Taxonomy (GTDB): domain Bacteria; phylum Cyanobacteriota; class Cyanobacteriia; order Cyanobacteriales; family Nostocaceae; genus Aulosira. The sequence continues at coordinate 77,806 of JAVRCF010000033.1, forward strand.
GCTGGCCCTGGTAGCCGGACGATGAATGAAGTATTGCGAGGGAACAGGCAAGGAAATTTCATTGAAAAGCTCGTGATTGAGCCAGGAAAAACCCAAATATTAGCGAATCTACCCATTCCTGTACAGGCTCCCTCTTCTAATGGTCGCACAACAATGATGCGATTAGCGAGCGATCGCCCAGTTTATATGGCAAACTTAGCAAAAAATAGTACTATCCCTCCCACCGTAGCCGAATGGCAAAAGCTTTTAGATACAGGCAGTTTAGCAGGAAAACGCGATCCCATCCCTACCCCGCTTGATCCTCCTAGAGAACCGACGGTATTTAGCCGCGTCGCTGGTATCTCCCAAGGAACGCAATGGCAAGCAAATCTAACGGATAATCCTAATGTGTCGCAATTGACAATACCGCAGCCAGGAAAGGCCTTTTCTTATCCTTTAGGTACTGTGCATTTAATTACCCTCAGCACCGGACAAATCCAGAGTGCGCCAATGTTGAAACGATATCCTGATACGGCGTACTTTGCTCACAGTAACTACGGTGTAGAGTACAATCTGACTTTGCCGCTACAAAATTCCAGCAATCAAAGCCGGACTGTGGCAGTATCAATAAATACACCCATGAAAGATGAAGGTGGAACAGATAGGCTACTGTTTTTAAAGCCACAGGTGGAACAGATATTTTTTCGCGGTACGGTGAGGGTGCGTTACACCGATGATAATGGTGAGGAAAAGACGCGCTATGTGCATTTGGTACAACGTCGGGGACAGACGGGTGAACCGTTGGCGACGTTGAAGATGTCAGGAGGGGAAAAGCGACAAGTACAGGTAGATTTTTTGTATCCTCCAGATTCTACGCCGCCGCAGGTGGTGACGGTGAGGACACAGGGATAATGTTTCACGCAGAGGCGCGGAGGTTTTTTAGTTACAGTTGAAAAAAGTGTCTTTTGAGAAGGAATGAGTTTATGGTTGCGAGTCCAGACAGCAAATATATGTCTCCCCAAGAATATCTGGAATGGGAAGAACAGCAAGAAATCAAATATGAATATATTGATGGTGAAGTTTTCGCCATGACTGGGGGTACTCTTCCCCATACAACTATTGCTTTAAACTTGGCTTCAGCTTTAAAAAGTCACCTGCGGGGAAGTGGGTGTCTTCCTTTCATGGCGGATGCAAAAGTAGCTGTTTCAGATAACGGGCCTTTTCATTATCCTGATGTTGTGGTGAGTTGCGATGAAAGAGATAAACAAGCGATTCAATTTCTTCAGTATCCTTGTTTGATTGTTGAAGTTCTTTCCCCAAGTACAGAAGCTTACGACAGAGGTAAAAAATTTACACGGTATCGTCGCATCCAGACTTTGCAAGAATATGTCCTCATTGATGCTGAAAAAATCGGTTTAGATTGTTTTCGATTAAATGATAGAGGACTGTGGGAATTACATCCTTATGAAGCAGGGGATGAAGTTCATTTAACCAGTGTTGATTTCCACTTTCCGATATCTTTAGTGTATGAGGATGTTCAATTTTCTATTTGAGTAGACTTTTTATAGGTATGAAAACTGAGGCAACTGTTGAAGATTTGTACCTTCTGCCTGACAATTGTTAGGCGGAGATTGTAAATGGAAAACTGCTGCTATAGCGTTTACCAGTCTAATGAAGTACACTAATTATAGCGTTTACCAGTCTAATGAAGTACACTAATTAAGATAAATCAGTGCATC
>JAVRCF010000034.1:0-79322 GCA_034530935.1 Aulosira sp. DedQUE10
TTTAGTCAGATAATCTATATATTGTCAGCTTCTTTTTCTTTTTCAGCAACCCCTATTTAAGTTTGTTTTCTCCCTGGACAACAAACTTAACAAATTTTAATATTAAATAATATACTATTTCTGAGCTTTTTCTTGGAGGAGCGATCGCCAATCGGCAATTGCCTTTTCTGTCCACAACCAATTCTGGCTCAATTTATCTACCTGGAAACTTACGGGATCATCCTTGATTACCATTTGGCGCAATTTGAGCGCTTCATTCATATATTGAGATTGTTTTTCATCTGGTTGATTATATGCAGATTTATAAAGTCCTAGAGCCAATCCAGCATACGAAGTCAAAGCATCCTTAGGTGCTGTGCTATTAGCAGGTGTCCGATGTTTGAGAGCTAAATTTAAAGCCTTAAACCAAGCGTCATTAGCTCGATTTAAATTTTCTTCTGCGTAATAAGCAAATCCCAAAGCATTATTATATAAAAACGAATCTGGGTCAGCTTTTACAGCAGTTTCCCAGTAACGACGGGCATCATCAATACTATATTTTTTATCTTTTATTTGGACAGACTGCCAGGCCAATCTTCCTTTAAAAAAGTTGACAGATGGATTATCGGCTTGCTTGGATGGTACAAGATTTAGAGCTGCTTGCGCGGGTGGAAGTGCGCCACGGTTAAGTAATTCTTCTACAGCTTCTAGTCCAGCTTGTAAATCGCCTTGACTCAATTTTTCAGTAGCTGTAGTTGTAACAATTCCAGTTGCAGCCGTCTTTAAATCTACAGGAGGCTGATTAGTCGTTATTGACTGGGTAGGAATTGGCGGTATGGGAGGTAACTTTGAACTTTGATAATTTTGCCACCAGCTAACACCAACAACGACGGCGATCGCACTTGCTCCCACTACACTTAAAATCGGCCAAATCTGCCGACGCTGGCGGCGTTTTGAGCGGAATTGTTGTGAGTTTCCATAAGAGTTACCGTTCCAATGATCATCGAAACTTGCAGATTTTTCAGCTGATGTTACTGGATCTTCTTCCCAAAAGCTGGCTTCTTGATCCGGCGCAGTCATTTCTTGCGAAACTTGTCTTCCCCGGAGACTATTTTCATTCAACTGGGGCACAAGTTCTGCAGTCATGGAAGATGACTGCTCAGATGATCCTTTTGGGTTATCTAGCTGACGAAACAAATCTGAAACCAGCGCAGAATCTTCTGCATAGCTGGGGTCATCATCATACTCTATTTCATCAACGAGATCGCCCCAAGTATCTTCTCCTAGCCAGTCCAGTCCCGAAGAGTCGCGTGCTAATCCAGAGGGAATCATGTCCTCCATTAAAGACATTTCAGTCTCATCTGCGACATCAGAGTACATTGCCGTGGGATTTGCTCGTAAAGCTGGATTATACTCATTGAGAGCTTCTGCACTGTCAGGAATTTCTGGGCTGAGACAACCGTCAAATTCCGGTTGGAGATATAAAATTGGTAACGCCCAGTATAGATGGTGAGAACCGTAGGCAGATATTAATCCTTGGCGCACTCGACTCACGCACAAATCCACAGGATATCCCTGATTGAGGTTGCGGTAAAATAATTGTGTAAGCGTCAGTGCAACTTCATCAGGAATGCGTTCTGACATCGCTAACACGCTTCTGATACCACGCTTTACTAAGCTTTCTGTGAGGTTACGTTCTCCGGTTTCCTCTGTGGTATCGCTATTAGCACTGTATGCTCCCAAGCAGGAGTTAAACACTGCCATTTGGATATTATTGTTGACGAGCAAACCTGCCAGATCGTCACCACTTAAGGTTTCCGTTAAGCCAGTTCTGCTACTGACTAGATAAATTTCACCGCCGTTGGAACCAAGATTACTATGACCGGAGTAGTGCAGAACATGATATCGTCCTTGTTCTAGGGCTTGCGTCAATTCTTCCCGCCCTGGTTGGTCTAGCAAGGTAAGTTCAATCTCTGGCAAATAATTGCCACCTTCCGCAAGTCGTGGTACATGACGGTGCAATTCAGCTTGCAGTTTAATAGCCTCATGTTTGAGCAAATCCAAACGGACTTGATCTGTGGGAGAGGCAATTACCATCAATACTTTGACACCACCTTCTTCTAGTGGTTGCGGTATGTTTGTTGATGACAAACGAGATGTCGGTAGAACTCCACTTTGGTAGCGAGAAAAAGCGACATAAGGCCCGGTGGCTAGAGGGCGATCGCCTGCGTGCATGACTTCCCAAGGCAGACGAGCTAATCTAGGGTCTTTTAAACCTAAGCGTAGACGCAATACCTGTTGGTGATTCTGGGCAATACCTTGTGCTGTAATCCAACTATCTCTAAGAGTGCCTTTAAACAGTTCATTATAAAGTTTCTGACCCAAAGCCACTAAATTAACAGAGTTCCTTGCTAAGTCGCTTTCGCCGCCGCCAAAGGCGATCGCATTCCCTTGCAACACTGACTTTAATGGGTCATTCATCAAATGCCCAGCTGCTGCTAACCAATCAGCCACAGGCCAAGTCACCAGTTCTTCTGCTAATGGCACCCCAGGCGCGACTTGTTCCGTCCGCACCAAGTAGTCATTTTGCCCTACTGGGGTTACGGAAATGTGAAATTCCTGGGTCACAACTTCTTCTCTTCGCCTCCTAAATCTGGTTTGAAACGCGAAAGTTTCAAGTCGATTTTTCGCTTCTTCTGATACCTTAGATGCATCTTGCCACTGAATGTTTCTGAATCTTGGTTATTTTGTTGCTTTTTTCGGCTTTTACAACTTTATCCGGATTGGTTGGCATCTGAGTAGAACACTTTATTGGTAGATGCACCTTGATCTTCGACTCCTCTAGTTGGCGAATGCCTATTAGGGGATTTTTTTATGTTGACAAATAGCAATATACTCCGACGCAAGCATTCTCGACTGGAGAATGTGGGACATCAAACCGCATTCCTGTGCTTCTTTGACTAGCATCCCCTGGATTTTTTTGACACCCAACTAAAATACACATTTTAGTAAATTTATCCTGAGCTTGGCAGTTCACCCTAGAACAACTAAATGGTAGATGCACCCTGATAACTAACTCCCCTGGTAGGCTAACGCTTACTGGGGTTTTTTTTCTGCTTGCCAAACCACAACAAACTCAATACATAGTTAATTTTATCCGGAGGATAGTTGTTATATAGAGAACAATTAAATGGTAGATGCACCCTGATAACTAACTCCCCTGGTAGGCTAACGCTTACTGGGGGTTTTTTTTGGTTGAGACAATAGATAGGCACTATTGTGACAATTTCATCCGGAGCTTACTTATTTCTTCGAGAACAATTAAACGGTAGATGCACCCTGATAACTAACTCCCCTAGCTGGTTGGTACCCACTAGGGGATTTTTTTGTTGTTAACACTAATACGCCTCTATGACAATTTTATCCGGATTATAGTCGTAGCACTAAGAATATTTAAGTGGTAGATGCACCCTGATAATCCACTCCCCTAGTTGGCTGCCACCACTGGGGGTTTTTTGTGTTTAGTCAATAGCCACTCCAAAGTCAAAATTTTATCCGGATTAGAGTAGTTGCACTAGAAGAGCTAAGTGGTAGATGCACCCTGATAACTCACTCCCCTAGTTGGTTACAATCAGGGGGGTTTTTTATTTTTTAGTCATAGTCAGCGAATCGCATCAGAATTTTATCCGGATTAGAGTAGTTGCACTAGAAGAGTTAAGTGGTAGATGCACCCTGATAACTCACTCCTCTGGTTGGTTACAATCAGTGGGGTTTTTTATTTTTTAGTCATAGTTAGCGAATTGCATCAGAATTTCATCCGGATTAGAGTAGTTGCACTAGAAGAGTTAAGTGGTAGATGCACCCTGATAACTCACTCCTCTGGTTGGTTACAATCAGTGGGGTTTTTTATTTTTTAGCCATAGTCAGCGATCGCATCACAAATTTATCCGGATTAGAGTAGTTGCACCAGAAGAATTAAATGGTAGATGCACCCTGATAACTAACTCCCCTGGTAGGCTCACGCTTACTAGGGTTTTTTTATTATTGAAAAAACAACAATCTCCCTTTCTATAAATCCTCCGGAAGATTGTGTTTAACCTAAGAACAATAAATTGGTAGATGCACCCTGATAACTAACTCCCCTGGTAGGCTCATACTGACTGGGGGTTTTTTGAGGAGATAATTTACCTCTAGCTGCCCACTGATATTTGATGAGGGATATATTCTAGCACAAAACCTGTGCGTCAGAATTAAATGTTTGATATTGCGTCTTAGCGATCGCTTATCTTGTTGTCGCTGTTAATTAAATCTATCTTATCATTATTTTTCGAGACTCTCTATGCTTGTCCCTGACTAAATTTCTACGTTTTTAGGAGCTATAAGGCTTGTATATATAATTATTCCACAGTATATTTGCCACATTTGTCATTATTTTTAATTATTTTTCTAGAATTCAGCTTGAGGAAAGCTAGTATTTATTACTATTTGCCGCACCATGCTGCCGAGATTCAATATTTTTTGCTACAATAATTTGCCTATGTCCAAATAGTCGCACAGTCAAATGAATTTAGCAGTAATTAAATTCTCTTCGGAAGAATGCGGCATTTGCCACAAAATGTCCTTTTATGACCAAAAAGTAGCTAAAGAACTGGGTTTGCAATTCATTGATGTCAAAATGCAGGATACGGCTACTTACCGAAAGTATCGCCAGATTTTGTTAACTCAGTATCCCGATAAATCAGAAATGGGATGGCCTACTTACATTCTCTGTGATTCTCCTGAAGGAGAGTTTCAGATTATCGGTGAAGTCAAAGGGGGTCATCCCAAAGGGGAGTTTAGAAGCCGTCTACAAGAAGTTTTAGCTTCCGCAGCTAGTCAGAACTGATCACTTCAAAAGATTTTACTTCCAGGACAGGGCCAATCATGGCAGTAGTCATGACATCTTCACGCACCTTTCCTGTAACTTTAGCTTTTTGTCCTGCTTTGAGTAGTTTTTTGTCTACACTTCTCGGAAGTTCATAAGTAACACCATCATCGGTAACTAGCGCCCATGCACCAGTACCAATGTCACGGTGTTCAATAGTCCCTGTAACTGTAGTGCTCATATTGTCATTTGTCATTTGTTAAGGGTCAAGGGTCAAGGGTCAAGGGTCAAGAGTGATTGGTGATTAGTTATTTCCTTGTCCTCCTTGTCCCCCTTCCCTTATCTACTTTCTGAATAGTCCTAACACGAGAATATTTGAGCTAGGCGCGTCTCAGCTGATCAACTAAGCTACTTGCTTTTCGTTTTTCAACGCTAAACGAGCTAATCCATAACACAGTAAGGCATTAGCAATCAGGAAAACACGAGCTAAGTAACTACTTCCCAATCCCCAAAGGCTAGGATCGTAAACTGCACTGACTGTCAAACACGCTGCTACACCAAGGGTAGAACCAATTGCAAACCATTTACCACTAGGATGTCCCAGCAGTAATGCAACGAGAATGACGGGAATCAAAACGCTGGCAAACACGGGATTTAAAGCATTAGTTCCCTGGAGAGTGTTACCTAATTCGGGAATGGAACTGCCCAAAAGCCGGAAAGGCCATTGGGGAAGGTCAAAGATATAAATTCCCTTGAGGAAAAATAATCCCGAACTGCCAGCAATTAAACCACTGGATAAAGACCAACTCCAAGAGAAGGGAAAGTAAACTCTTAAAAACCAAGCTAATAGATAGGAACCAAGTACCATCAAAATCTTAGGCAACAGCGCCACCGCACCGCCATCAATCCAAAAGCCAGGGTTGAGATAGCCGTTATCCCTTAACCAGCGGAAGAAATCAGAGAAACTAATTTGACCCTCAGTAGCAACTTTCACGGCGGCTTCAGCATTTAACAAGCCAGCACCGTAGTAATTCAAACCATCATCTTGGATGACTCGTGAAGACTGCTTGAGGACTTTCAAAACTTCATCAGGGTCTGTGATACCTTTAGCTTTGATGAGTGCAGCTACCCCAGCAACGTGAGGGGATGCCATACTTGTACCTTGGAAGCCAAGAAATACCCCTTCTCCTTTTTCATTGATTGTCTCTTGCAAAATCTTGCCAGCATCACTACCACCAGGGGCGGAGATATCTACCCCCGCACCAAAGTTAGAATATGGGGCTTTTTCGCCATCTGGGCCAAATGCCGAAACACCGATGACATGGGGATAACGGGCAGGATAGCTGGCACCATTAGCGTTTTCGTTACCAGCTGCCGCCACAATCACAACGCCTTTGTTGTGGGCATAGTCAATGGCTTGCTTCATTAGCTGGCTTTCTCCGCCACCACCCAAGCTCATATTAATTACATCTGCACCTTTATCAGCCGCAAATTTAATCGCTTCGGCAATATCGGCAACAGTACCACCACCATAATCATTCAATACCTTTAAGGGCATGAGATTGGCTTCGTAGGCAATGCCAGCTACGCCATATTTATTGTTGGTAGCTTGAGCGATCGTACCTGCTACATGGGTACCATGTCCGTTATCATCCTTGGCTTCTTCTCGATCGTTAACGAAATCGTAGCCTTTGACAAATTTCGTTTCATATAAGTCCCGCACACGAGTAATACCAGTGTCAATGACAGCAACCGTAATGCCACTGCCCTTGGTTTGACTCCACGCGCCTTCAATGCCGATATTATGCAAGTTCCACTGCTTGCTGTAATACTGGTCATTGGGGCCAGTTAATGAGGGACTTACTTCCTCTTCATCTTCTTTGGGATTTAAAAATTCTCCCAAAAAAGCAACTTCACCCGGTTGGGGAATCTTTTTGTAAATATAATTTGGCTCGATAAATTCTGTAGCTGAATTGAATTGAGATTTTTGCAGTTCTTTCAGCCGTTGGCGATCGCCTTTGATAATATACACATTATCTTTCGCTGAAAATTTATTATCGAGTTGGGGCGTAACCTGGTACTGTTGAGCGATCGCTTGCAAGTCTTTCTCTACTACCTCTTTGGGTATCTCTTCGCGAAAATCAAGCAGAATCGTCTCAAACTCTCCTTTGGCTGCTAGTCCCTGAAAATTTAGGAACCCAAATATAGCAGCCCCCAGCCCAATGAGAAACAAGCAAAATAATATAAGCCTTCTCATATAAAGTCATCACCGCTTTTTGCCAGTTGCTCACTACGATAACTTATCTGTGACCCTTATTGGTGTATTTTCCACTTTAGTTAAAACTTTCACTCAGCACTCAGGACTGTTGAAGCAATGGAACATGGTCTTTTGTGGTTACCACTGTTAGCAATGTTTTTCTGGTTGGCTTGGCAAGGCTCAAAGGAGTATCAAAAGGTTGAAGCTTACCGTGCCTGGGCAGAGCAATTTGAAAGGGCTAAGTATGATATTTATGCCGTATTGGGTCAAAAAGGTAACGATATAACTTGGGGAAAACCTACGCCTCAAGGGCCAATTAAACTTGAAACCTTTTCTTTATTTAATGTGCAACAAATAAATCTTTTGGTGGATGACAAATTAACAGATTTAGAAAAACCACCAGAGAAAGGTCGTCAGATTGAATTAGAATTTATCTTAAGCGAACCTGCTAACTCAGTCCGTGTTCCTTTTACAGAGATTCCTTTAGCAGATGAATGGGGCAAGTATTTACAGGGAGCATTACAGAGCTTGCATTCTTAGGGGCTAGGGAGGATGAGGGGACAAGGGAGACAAATGAAATTTGACAGATGATATCGCAGTACAACAGTCGCTGACAAAAATTCTAAAACTGGCATCTCTGAGGTCAACTCCAGTCAAATTAAGACCGCTCACAATTCTATTCTTTGGAGTCCACACAATCTTGATTCCAGTAAAATTTCTCTCCCCAGCAGCATATTTTTCAAGCAATTTTCTAATACTGATTCTTTTCATAACCAATAAGTTAGCGGTATTCTGACATTCACCCCTAGTGAAACTACTAAAACACTATCAGTGAAGCGATTGAAAGCGATCGCTCCTTAAAAACTTGCTTGTCTCAAACTGACTTTGGGATCTACTGATTTTTCCATAAACTGTAACTATCTCCAGATGACTGCCGATTGTGGTAATTATTAACAATCAGCCTAGCCAAAAGCTTAATTAGATGAACGCTGTTACAAAATCAAGGACACCTGTTGCCTTAACTATTGCTGGCTCAGATAGCGGTGGTGGTGCGGGGATTCAAACTGATTTACGTACCTTTGCTTTTCACTGTGTTCACGGAACTAGTGCTATCACCTGCATCACGGCGCAAAATACTTTGGGGGTAAGGCGAGTTGATGCTATCCCTACCGAGGCTGTGGTGGCACAAATTCAGGCGGTGGTTGAGGATATCGGTGTGCAAGCTGCGAAAACAGGAATGTTACTCAACCAGGAAATTATCTTAGCTGTTGCTCAGCAAGTAGAAGCTTGGAAAATCGCTAACCTAGTAGTTGATCCAGTGATGGTTTCACGCACAGGGGCACAATTGATTGATGATGACGCAGTGCAGACTCTGTGTCATGCTTTAATACCCCAAGCAGCTATTGTCACACCAAACCGCTATGAAGCCCAAATCATGAGTGGTTTACTGATTAATTCCCTTGAAGATATGCAAACAGCAGCCCAAATCATTCACCGAAACTTAGGAGCAAAAGCTGTTTTAGTCAAGGGTGGAGCTATGGAGGGAAATTTACGTGGTGTTGATATCTGGTTTGATGGGCAAAACCTGAAAACCATAACAACTAAGTTAGTAGAGACAAAAAATACCCACGGTACTGGTTGTACTCTATCAGCAGCGATCGCAGCAAATTTAGCTCAGAACAAAGATCTATTAACAGCAGTGCAACAAGCAAAGAACTATGTTACAACTGCACTCACCCACTCTCTAGATATTGGCAAAGGGCAAGGGCCTGTGGGGCATTTCTTCCCTTTACTCCAACTAGGGACTAGGGGCTAGAGAAGAGCGATTTTTATGTTTTGTTGTGGGATTTTCCCGTGATTGGCTAGTTTGTAATGGGCATTTGGTGTTTGGTGTTTGGCATTTGTTATTACCCATTACCCATTACCCATTCCCCATTACCCATTCCCCTTTCCCCTTGCTTTTTCTCTATTCAATAATTTTTCAATTATTCCTAGGCATGGTTTCAGAGTTGACTATCTCTGATACTATCTCTACAACTAATGAATTACTTCGATTTTTAATACCAGGCGACAAATGGCAACAACTACAACTTCTGTTTATCACAATCCATATACAGAAACGGCTCCAGCCTACCCCCCGTCTGTACCACTGTCTGTATACCGAGAATTGGCAGATGAGTTACAAACAGCACAGGCACAGTTAGATGCACTTACGTCTAAAAATCAAAAACTAGTGCAAGAAAATCAACTGTTGCGCCAAGAAATCACTAAAGTTGTTCAGTCTTTATTACATTTGCAAAAGTTTGTCGATGTACCAACTCCCTCACCTGCTATGCCTAGAGATCGCCCAGCACCCCATCCTACCCCTGATGTCAAAGGTGCAGCTAAGCCCTTCGGATTCAGCAGTTCGCAATCGACGCAAAGCGCCAAGACTGCGACTGCTTCACCTCCAGCCAAGGAAGCACGTCCACGTCAGCAGGTTTCTCGCACACATCCACCTGCTGGCCCCGAAGTTTCCAGTAGCAAAAGCGATCGCTCTTATGTCTCTGTACCTGTAACAGAAATGATGTCCTTGATGCCGCAACCAGTACTTATAGAAGAGGAGGAGGTCAGATATTATCGTCCTACTGAGTCAGAGGTAAAGGAAGTAAGCGGATGGTGGTTAGTGATCTCAATTTTGTTAATTATGCTGACCGCTTTTAGTGCTGGGTATTTAGTGGTGCGTCCTCTGTTTGAACATCAGAGCCGTTAGTTCAAACTCTTTATTGTTTTTGGCTTTAGCTGCTTACACAATTGCTCTTAAATTAGTTTCTGAACTCTTAGAGTTACTAACTCAGGGAATTTATATAAATATTAGTCACAAAAAATACATCCTCTAATGTTAAATAGAGGACTTTTTTCTGATGTCATAACCATAACGACTATTGAGTTGGTAAGATTTGTCGCTGCTAATTTCACAATTGTTCTCCCAGGGCAAATAAAGTCGTAAATTATTACATATATTTTTAAAATAGTCCTACTAGTTAAAGCTTGAGACAAGGAATCTGCTTAGATAGATTAACGAAGCTAGTAGAAGTTTAGGAGTCCAAAAAATGAAAAAAGTAGAAGCCATTATCCGTCCATTTAAGCTTGATGAAGTGAAAATTGCCTTAGTCAATGCTGGTATTGTCGGCATGACAGTTTCTGAAGTTCGAGGCTTCGGTAGACAAAAAGGTCAAACTGAACGCTATCGTGGTTCGGAGTACACAGTCGAGTTTCTGCAAAAACTCAAAGTAGAAATCGTCGTTGACGACAACCAAGTTGATATGGTAGTGGACAAAATTATTTCTGCTGCCCGCACTGGTGAAATCGGTGATGGTAAAATCTTCATCTCGCCTGTTGAGCAAGTTGTTCGGATTCGTACTGGAGAAAAGAATACTGAAGCAGTCTAAAATCTAAAGCCTGAGTTGTGAGGAGCCAGTGCGTTGCAAAGCCAGCACTTAAAACAGTCTTCCTGTTGTAGGTAACTGGCGTTGGGGTTCTCCCCTTTGCAGCAACTGGCATTGCTGAGTAGCAAGAGAAAAAAAGTTGATAATTTATGCAATAGGCACAAAATTCAGAGCTTAGTACTCAGCCCTACCAGTTGCGGAAGTAAAGCTTGAAAAGCCTGACCTCGATGACTAATCGACCCCTTCAACTGTGGAGTCATCTCAGCAAAGGTCAGTTGCTTATCTGGAACGTAAAAAATCGGGTCGTAGCCAAAACCACCATGACCACGAGGCGCATGGAGAATTGTGCCGCTACAAACACCTTGAGATTGTTTTACAATCGCACCGTTAGGATTAGCGATCGCCACAACACAAACAAATTGTGCTTTACGATTGACTTCGCTGGCTAATTCGTTCAATACCCTAGCAATGCGCTCTGAGTCAGTTGTGCCATAACGTGCAGAATACACACCCGGCGCGCCATTTAAGGCATCTACTTGTAAACCCGAATCATCCGCAATTGCCCAATTTTTTGTTGCTTGAGCAACTTGGGAGGCTTTTAGGCAAGCATTAGCAGCAAAAGTATCGCCTGTCTCTTCTATTTCTAATTCTTCTGGTTTGAGAGTTAATTGCCAACCAGAATCAGCCAGGTAATCTTGCATTTCCCGCAATTTACCTGGATTTCCTGTGGCTACTACAAGTAGTTTAGTCATGAGTTAAGAGTCAAGGGTCAAAGGTTAAGGGTCAAGGGTCAAAGGTCAAAGGTCAAAGGTCAAAGGTTAACTATCATGATTTTGGACTTTTGACTCTGGACTCTGGACTTTTGACTAATTTTACTCCGCCCAGTGTTTCGCCCACGCAAGAGTTTGATGTACCTGGTCGAGTGTAAAGGCTTCGCAATACAGGCGTAATACTGGTTCAGTACCGCTAAAACGAATCATTAACCAACTTTTGTCAGCTAAACGGAATTTGTAACCATCTATGGTTTGACAATCAATTACAGCAAGTCCTGCAATTTCTGTTAAAGGTTGGGTTTGCAGTTGTTGTAAAAGACGCGATCGCACTTCCATACTCGCTAGAGGTAAATCAATGCGATCATAGGCTGAAGTAAAATTCGTTTGCTGTTGTAAGTGCTGATAATATTCGCCTAAATCTCGCCCAGATTCCACAATTGCTTCGAGAACGTACAAAGCTGATAGCAGTGCGTCCCGTTCGGGAATATGGCTACCATAGCCAATTCCACCTGACTCTTCGCCTCCTAACAACACCTCTGCAGCTAGCATTCTGTCAGCAATATATTTGTAACCAACTGCTGTCTCAAACACTGAGAGGTTATGTAATTTTGCGACCAGGGGAATTAAGTCAGAACCACTAACTGTTTTGACGATTTCACCACGAAAATTGCGCCGTAAGGTTAAATGGTCAATTAATATCGGGATTAGCACCTGAGAACTCAAAAAATTGGCTGATCCGTCTACGGCGGCAATGCGATCGCAATCCCCATCAAACACTAACCCAACTGCTAAACCAGTTTTATGCGTTTGTTGATGAGTTTTGATCACCTCAAATAGCTTTGACAGATATTTAGGCAAGGGTTCTGGTGCGCCACCACCAAATAAAGGGTCGCGATCGCTGTTAATTTCCTGGATGCGATCGCCTAATAATCTGGCTAATCCACCCGCCGCCGCCCCATGCATGACATCAGCAAAGACCGTTAGTTTAAGAGCGGCTATGGCATCACGAAGTTTGGCAATATCAACTTTTTTCTCTAAACCTGCTGTGTAACTGGGCCAGGGGTCAAATGTCTCCAATTTGCCTTTTGTAGCTACCGTTGGTACTCCCTCAGGCAAAAGTGCTTCTATCTCTTTGGTAACTTCTGGTGATACCGAACCCCCAAAATATCCTTTGACTTTTAATCCTAAATAGGCACCAGGATTATGACTAGCTGTAATTACCAATGCTCCCAAAGCGTTGAGTTGTTTTGCCGCCCAGCTAAAAGCCGGGGTTGGTGCATAGGTTTCACTAAGTAGCACATCAAATCCGACAGCGGTGACAGCATCGGCGGTAACACGGGCAAATTCTTCTGCCATAAATCGGCGATCGTAACCGACAATAATCGTCCGGCTACCTACGCTAGAAAAATAAGTATCATATAATACTTTTGCTGCTACTGGTGCAACCAAAGCGAGACGTTCAAAGGTGAACTCATCACCAATAACGCCTCGCCAGCCGTCTGTACCAAATTTGATAGAGTTCGCTACAACTGGCATGGAGATATCCTAAATTTTTACCTGCGGATTCTACTATTTTATACAGTATCCTGTGTAAAAAATTCTTTGATATTACTAAGTACAATTGCTACTCAGCGTTCAAAGAAAACAGAGAACTCCCGACAGTTAAATTAATGAAAAAGTAAAGATACCGTTCTTGGTTATTGAAAAAACTGCGGTCGCATCTCTAAATAGATAAATATTAATAATCCTTAATAGTATTTCCTATTAAGGATTGTAGATAACAGCACAAAATGCTCAAAACCCTGATTGTGCTTTAAAAATCATCAAGAAACTGGCTAAGTCGGCTGATTACGGGGTCAACCTCTTGAGGAGGCGGAGGTGGAGTATAAGTATTATTTACTACTTCTACTACTTGTGTTGCTGGGGCTGATGTAGTTGGAGCGGAATACTGAATTACTGGTCGTTCAGCGACCATGATAGCCAAATGAGCAACTTGTTGAGTAAGCTGCATAATCTGGCTTTCCATGACCTCCAAACGATGAGATTCCTTGGCAAAAAAACGTTCCTCAAGGTCAGCCAGTTGATTTTGCAGTTTACCGATTTGTTGTTCAACCGCATCTGTTGCTGCTGTTGTTTGTGGACCAGGTTTTACTGATTCTGGTACACATAAAGATTGCCATAGAGCTTCTTTACAGAGGTCGCTGAAAGTTTTATCGACTTGTTTCTCCAAATAGCTTTCTACAAGCGCCAACAAACTTTCATCAGCGACTCCTGGATTGAACGTGACCGATTTCACTACTTTTTTTGACCATTGGAACATCAGTTTTAAGCCCTAGAAGAGCGAACGGCGGATAATTGCGCCTCTCCATAAATATACTGCCCCAAGGCATTGGCTTGTCTGGAAGGTGCAGCTAAATAAGCGTTAATTTTAGCTTCCTTAAGTAGACGTTGTACATCTTCCCAGAAGAATTGACCACCCCCGCCAGTGATAATTACATCGGTAACACGCTCTGGCAACCATGCTAGGACGCGACTACAAATTTCCCGTGAAAACATCTCTGTCAGGTTAGGAAGAAAATCGTCTAGGTTAGTAGGCTTGCTTGCACCTTTGGGACGGTAGAATCTTTCGCCCTTAGTTTTGTTGACAGCGGAAATCAATGCTAGAGATTGACTATCAGCGCCCTCGATTTCGGCTGCTACCAGTTCATAAAACTTATTCATCCCAAAATCTTCACTCTTAGAAGCACCACGAGCGAAGCGGAAGTTATCTACCATCAACAGATCTATGGTTTGATGTCCAATATCAACAATGGCAACTGATATTTTCGTAAAATCAGGAACCGTGGCACCTTTTTGAGGTTGAGCTTCTGTCCATAGGAGGCTACCGTAGCCTTCTGGCATTACCCAAACCTTAGTGACGTTGAGCGAGACAGATTCGCCGCGGAAGTTTAAAACATGAGGACCACTTACCAGGCTAATCAGTTGAGATTTTTCCTTTTCAAATTGCTCTAAAGAAAGGAAAGGCAGACCCAGAACAACTGATATCTCGTCTTTGAGCTTGAAGTAACCAGCACTGGCCAGTACTTTTACCAGTGCATCCTCGACCTTAGATTGACCTACGCCCAAATTAGCGCCAAAATCTGCTGCTAGCTGACCTACAGCATAGCCACTACCTTGATATTCCAGCCACAAATCCATTAAAGGGTCAGTAGCGCGAGCTTCAAAAACACCGCCACGTACCTGTTCAATGGACATTTGTTTGACGTTTGCAGGTACGAAAATCACATTGTTTGGTTCGCGGCTGACACAAGTTTTGGTAGAAGTTCTACCCAAATCAACACTGAGAATCGCCTTACCGGAATAGGTACCGGGCTTAGGAGTAGTAGTAGCATTAATTGGGGTGGATGCCGACACTCTATTCATGGGTATAGCAGCAGCATTCATCGGTGTAGCAGCGGAAGGTTGGTCTGTCATAAAAGCTCCTAGTCCTAACTTAACTGTAAAAACTTATCCTGCTCAATCTTACAAAAATGGGAATTACCAAAAATTTCCAGCTGCGTCAAGTGTAGCTAGAAATACGCAAAAAATTAAGTCAGGCGATCGCGAATTTAGCATTATTTGGGATAGTGTAGGCCAATTTTAGGTATCTTTAAAACCTAATTGTGAGGACAAACACTTGTGTATTTCATTTTCTACTGCTTTTTTGCCTACGTTGGAATACCCAAACAACACATACTAGAACAATGCTCCCAAGAACAATTTTTGATACAGGAGCAAGGTACTTGTCCACAAGTTCATACTGACTACCCAACAAATATCCTGAGTATGTTAGCAAACCTACCCAAGCTGCGCTACCCAGGGTAGTGTAAAATAGAAAAGGTAGCAAGTGCATATTGCTCATACCTGCCGGAACAGAGATTAAAGTACGGATTCCTGGCACTAGACGACCCATTAATACAGCTTTATTACCTTGCTTGTTAAACCAGTCTCTCGCTTTAGTAATATCTTTGCTAGATATAGCGATCCACTTACCGTGTTTGTCAGCCAAAGCTTTCAAACGCTTTTCGCTTAATAACTTTCCTGGGTAGTACCAAATGAGTGCGCCCAGTACAGAACCAAAAAGTCCGGCGACAAACACACCAAAAATATTTAGTTTTTCGGGTGTTGCTCTGGCTGTAAATCCTGCCAGTGGCATAATTAATTCTGAAGGAATTGGGGGAAAGAGGTTCTCTAAAAACATTAATAGAGCAATGCCCCAATAGCCTAGGGAATTGATAGTATTAGTTATCCATTCGAGCATTGAGTCACTTCCTGCAAATACTACACTAGTCTGATTGCAAAATTCAGCGTTAAATTTTTTAAATTTAATTATTTGTGCTGGCTAGAGTTAAACTCAACTTAGTTGAACTAAAACTAGAAATTTCACATGTAACTGGGATTAAAAGATTTGGGGGTGAACACAAAAACAAAAGTCAAAAATCTTTTGACTTTTGACTTTTGACTTGTGTGTTATTTCTAAACTGTCGGGGTTAGTGATTGCACCCTTGGTTCCGATTGCCAATCTAATGGGTTCCAAACCCGCTCTTCCAAAGCCATCTGCTCAATTAAACTGGCTAATCTTAAGGCTTTTAGGGCTTGTTCCCCACCAACAGAAGGTTGATTTCCGCCGTGTACACAGTTCACAAAATGTTCTAACTCTGCACTTAGAGGTTGAACGTTTGTAGTATAAACTTTCTCAATCACACCGTCTTGGCGATAAAGTACTTGCCGATGATCGTTTAGAGAGTTGGTATTTGTTTGTCGGTGAATTAAAATCTCATTCTTGAGAAAATCTGCCTCAGTAAATGAATTTTTGCAATGGGCAACAATCCGACGAATTTTTCTATGGGTAACTTTGCTGGCAGTTAAAGTAGCTACAATCCCATTAGCAAATCCTAAGGTAGCAGTTACGTAATCTAAATAACCAGAGTCTAAGGCACGAGTACCGCTAGCAGTCAACTTGACTACTGGGGAGGCAGCTAATTCTAGAAGTAGGTCAATGTCGTGGATCATTAAATCCAGCACCACAGAAACATCGTTTGCTCTGTCTGAATAAGGACTCATTCGATGAGCTTCTAGGGCAAGCAATTCCTCAGTTTTCAGTACTTTGCTCAGTTCTCGAAATGCTGGGTTGAAGCGTTCAATGTGACCTACTTGAAGAATACATTGGGATTCAGCTGCGGCATTGACTAAAGATTCTGCCTCAGAAATACTCGCGGCAATTGGTTTTTCAATTAAGACGTGAATTCCTGCTAACAGACAGTTGATGCCCACAGCGTAATGCAGGCGAGTCGGAACAGCAATGCAAACTGCTTCTACATGGGGCAAAAGATCGCAATAATCTTCAAAAAATTTGACCTTATATTTGCTAGCGGTTTCTAATCCTCGCTCGACGTTAATATCTGAAACACCTACCAGTTCAACATCTTTCATTGAACTCAGTACTCTGGTGTGATGTTGCCCCATGTTACCCACCCCAATTACGCCTATGCGAATTGGTCGTGGTTGGTTGCGCTGTGTATATAGATTTGGTTCTGCTACTGACATGCTATCCTGCACTATGATTCTCTCCTCAACCACCAAATTTAGAGACGCTACGGTCGTTGGCCTTTATACTTAACTGCCAGTTACGATCCGTCTAAAACCATCCAGATGGTAACATAGAGGTTCTATTTATGAAGAATTTCAAAGTTTGTTATGGGTTCCCGCAATCTGAGTATCTTTTGTCTAGTCAGTTCACCATTGATAGATTTTTTACAGTTTGTACAAAATCTTAGATGTCTTTTTATTAACTTAATGATCTAAGTAATACCTAAGGGTAATAATTATCTGGATCAATCTAGAGATTGATAAAATTAGAAGTTAATAATGTTTTGTCAGTAAAATTACGAAAAAGCGAAAATGCCACACTGAGACTTTGTCTGAAGAAAGATTTAAATAATTTACTGAATAATGATCACCATTGATACACTTTAATAATTTTTACATAATTATCTGCAACACTTGCAGATTGTGCAGTGCAATTTTTCAACACACTGGTGTAGATATTGACCAATGAATTTTCAGGACGAAATAGAAATGCGATCGCCAGCAGAACTGCAAAGGCTCAAGCAATAAGTTTTAGCGATTTAAAATCCAAAAATTAAACGCACGATGAAAGCTGTAATTCTGTTATCAGGAGGATTAGACTCTTCCACAATTCTGTACCAAGCCAAAGCTGATGGCTATGAGTGTCATGCCCTTTCCTTTGATTATCGGCAGCGACATCAGCGAGAGTTAGAGTCAGCTTCGTTAGTAGCGCAGAAAGCTGGGGTGGCTCAACATCAGGTGGTGAATTTTGACTTACGGCAATGGGGTGGTTCTGCACTGACAGACGATGGCATAGATTTACCAGAGGAACGTTCTTGGGATGAAATGTCTCAAAAGATTCCTGTAACCTATGTACCTGCCCGGAATACCATCTTTTTAAGTTTTGCCCTCGCCTACTCAGAAACAATCGCCGCAGAACGTGTTTACATAGGCGTTAATGCCTTAGATTATTCTGGTTATCCTGATTGTCGCCCTGATTATATCCAGGCGATGCAGGAAGTTTTTCGGTTGGGAACCAAGCAGGGGCGTGAGGGAGAACCCATTGCCATTGTTGCACCTCTAATTAACCTGAAAAAAACCGAAATTATCCAATTGGGTAATCAACTCGGTGTTCCTTGGGAACTTACTTGGTCTTGCTACGCTGGTGCTGATGTTGCCTGTGGTGTCTGTGATTCTTGTCGCTTAAGGCTAGCAGCTTTTGCTGAATTAGGATTAAATGACCCAGTTTCCTATACTCAGTAGGGGGCAAGGAAGAAATAACAAATGCCCCATGCCTCAATTACTGCGTTCCCATATCCGCTTGCAAGCGTCGGAGTTGGACTTGGTGTAAGCGGGGGCCGATTACGGAAACTATGGTAAATTCGATATTCTCAAATAATAAAGTTTCACCTTTGGCGGGAATTTTCTGGAGATGATAGAGCAAAAAGCCCCCTAGTGTTTGATATTCCTTTGTTAAGGGCAAATTCAAATCTAAGACTTGGTTGAGATCTTCCAAGTTGATTTGCGCTTGTACTAGAAATGTCTGCTCGTTTAACATTTGAATGAGCAAATCTTCAGCGCTATCAAGTACTCCTGCATCACCAATAATTTCCGCTACCACATCTTGGAGCGTTACCAATCCCACAATACCGCCAAATTCATTCACTACCATGACCATAGCTGGCTTCTCCTGCTGCATCATGGGCAATAGTTCACTTAAGGGGGTATGTTCTGGTACAAAGCGCGCTGGACGTATCCAAGGTTGAATGCGTGAGTCTAAAGTCAACTTTCCCACCGCCAAAGGTTGTGCTAAATCTTTAAAGTAAATAATGCCGCGAATGTCGTCTAAAGATTCTCCCATTATGGGATAGCGGGAGTGACCAGTAGAAGCCATTTCCTTGAGTAATCTTTGGAAAGTAGCGTCTTTGGGCAAAGCTACAATGCTGGTGCGAGGAATCATCACCCCTTGCGCTATCACATCCCCAAATTCAAAGACGTTATTGAGTAGTTCTCTCTCTGAAAGCTGTAAACCAGTTGATTCTCGTTCTGTAGAGATAATCAGCTGCAATTCTTCTGAAGTAACAGGTGGTCTCCAACCTTGACCTGTGTATTCAATACCAAACAGTCTTAACAGCCAGCGATTTGATTGGTTGAGAATCCAAATGAAGGGGCTGAAAAAACGCACGATCGCTTTTACTGAAGGCCCCAAGAATCTTGCCAGATGTTCGGAGTACAACATCGCTACCGATTTGGGGCAGAGTTCTCCTAAAACAATTTGCAGATAGGCAATTAAAAAAAATGTGATGGGAACAGATAGCGAATGAGCAATCAACACACTCATGCGTTCCGGTAAAGGCCAGGATTTCAGCCATGTATCCACCAAAACAACAATGGTGCTTTCTCCAATCCATCCCAATGCCAAACTAGAGAGAGTAATGCCTAATTGGGTGGTAGATAGCAGTCGGTCTATACTACGTTGCAACATTTCCACAGCGATCGCGGGAATGTCACCAGCTTGGACTAGCTGATGAATACGCGATCGCCGCACTGTTACCATTGAAAACTCAGCTGTGACAAAAAAAGCATTGATGGCAATCAGTAGCAGCACTGATAACAATCGCAACCCCACATCTGTCCAAATTAAGCTAGGAAAACCACTCACTGCTAAAGCTCGTGTACAACTACGCACCCACTCTTAAATTCAGGATTTGAGATTTGGGAATTAGGGATGGTGGTTGCGATTTTCCCCATCCCTGGTGCCCAACTACCCCAGTTACAGCTAAGGGAGGCTGCTTAACTGGGTTTCTATATAAAAGTAAATTTTCTGAGTCCGTCTTCGCAGTCCTGTTGTCTAACGACAAGTCGCACTCTACTGCGAGTTCTTCTTGACAGAGCAAACTTTTCTTAACAACCCACTGGCTTTATCCTCTTCAATTCCAACCTCAAATTCCCCATCTCAAAATTACCTCGCCTATTTTGCTACAGGGATATCCAACACTTCCAGTTTCAATTGTTGAGCAGGGTAATCTGTCAGCGCGAGTGAAACCTTTTTGACATCATCAAGTAGAGCGGTAGGAATACTCACTGTGCCTGAGAAAGCTGGTCCATTGGCTGGTAATTCTGCTGGTAAACCCTCTGTACTAGCACTGAGAGTTCGCCCTTTGTCATCGGTGACATCCAAAAAACTATACAGGAAGCGCACAGAATCAGTGCCTTTATTCTGCATTTTCACCTTCAGTAGTAGATCTCCACCCGAATAGCGAGCAGATTGCACAGAAAGAGTTACGCCCTTGTTTTCAGCGTTAACAGGAAATCCTTGCTGGGGTTTTTCCTCAGCTACTTCCGGCGGCTTTTCCTCTGGCTTCTGCTTACTATTATTGGTCTCCTCATCATCTTCCTCTAATTTTTCCGATTTAGCAGCTTTGGTCTTACCCTCAATTCGGGCCTTAACAATTTTTAGAATCTCTTCTTCTCTTAATAGCGCTAAGTTTCCTTGTTGCGAATTCGAGGACTTAGCGCTGGTAAATTTGGTTGTAGGACGACCATCTGGTGTTGTTACCCCTTTAAGTGCTGAACTTCCTAGAGTAAACCCCCAAAACGCGCTCACAGAACCTGCCCCTAACATTAGGGTTAACAAAATTAACGTTAGAAGTACAGTGGAATTTAGTTTCATCGCTGACAGGCTATTGCAGAATAATTCTCGTTTATTTAAACCGATTGAAGCTGTTGACTAAAGAAGTCTCAAGTGTAAAGCATGAATCATAAAGCAAGAACTTGGTATCGCCTATAAGTCGAGTTACCCATCCTTTGATGATTAGAGTAATTTCATACTTTATACTTCATACATAAGGTCTTCAGTTGACCTCAATCCTGAAAAAGAACTTAATCAATATTAGTCTGCACTATTTCATAATCAAATTATGTAGTAAAAAAAATCTGGTAAACTATCTTCCTTGGGTATACGAGCTACTAAAATCACGCTACAATAAAAATTCGACCAGGGTTGGCCGAGCGGTTGAGGCAGCGAACTCATAATTCGCGCAAGGCAGGTTCAACTCCTGCACCCTGGATTTAATCAGTATTGAGTTGTGAGTGCTAAGTCCTGAGCTACTAATTATTCAAATCTCGCTTGCGTGTAATCAACGCTGGGAAAGGGACTAGGGACTAGAGACTAGAAACTAGAGGCTAGAAAAACTACCGTAATCTCATACTTAAGTTTTAACTAACTACTCAACACTCAGCACTCAGCACTCTTACCGTGGTGAAGTCTCGAAGCGAAACTCAGTCCCAACTTTGAGTTGCTCGGCATTTGCACGAGGAGACATCAGTAGTGATGTGCCATAAGGGTTGGGTAAATCTGGGGTACGGAGATAAGGATCGTTGTTGGCTTGTTGGGTTAATATATCTCGATAAACACTATTAATTAACTCACCATCGCGGGCAATTTCATTATCTGGGAAGGAATTAGCGAACGAGCCAGCGCCGACAAGCGAGTCTACTTGACGTTGTAAGCTGCGATTTTCATAGAAATTGCGATCGTGTCGAAAATAAGCTCGCTCCAGTGCCTCACTCGGCGTTTCATAATTAGGTGTTGCTGTCTGGGCGTTAGCACTAAAGGGAAAAACAATACTAGTAGCTAGTAGCAGCAAAAACACACTTGGGGGCTGAATTTTTATACCCATATTCCCTACTCCTCAATTTTTGCGCGAATCTTAATTTATGCTTAAATTCAGAACTCTGATGAGTTCAACCTTTGGTGTAGCACAATTTTTAACGTCTTGTAATGACTTATTCTACTGAAACTGTTAACCCCTCAAATATTTGGGCAGCTACTGCTGATTTGACCACCCTACGCTACAAGTTACTCGATTTATTTTGTCAACTCGCTTATCAAGAGGGTGATTTTGTTCTTTCTTCCGGGTTACGTAGCTCTTATTACGTTAACAAGACGCAGGTAACACTACATCCCCAAGGAGCTTTAGCCGTAGGACGTTTACTCTTCCCGCTATTACCCGTAGATACCCAAGCTGTAGCAGGTTTAACCTTGGGTGCTGACCCCATTGTGACCGCAGTCAGTGTGGTTTCTGTCTATGAAAATCGACCGATTCCAGCGCTGATTATACGCAAAGAAGCCAAAGGTTATGGAACACGGGCTTATATTGAAGGACCTAGTTTGCCAGAAGGTGCAAAAGTCGTAGTTTTGGAAGATGTTGTCACTACTGGACAATCTGCCCTCAAAGCAGTTAACCGATTGAAAGAAGCAGGTTATACCGTAGAGCAAGTAATTTCACTAGTAGATCGCCTGCAAGGAGGCGCAGAGTTATATCAGTCAGCCGGATTAAAGTTTGAAGCGTTGTTTTCGATTGAGGAGATTCAACAGCGGTATCGGGAATTAGGAATTTAGTTGGGTGATGAAGAATGCGTACACCGAAGGGGTTGCCGTTCGCGTAGCGTCTCCGACAGGAGAAGGCAAGTCCGTTGGGGAGACACTGCGTTGCGCGGGTTTCCCGCGTTGAAGCAAGTGTCGTCGGCTTTGCCGACTTGAAGGAACTGTGAACCCGGAGGGGGAAGCTGAGAAATGACCAATGACTTTAAGGCTGAGCGAAGCCGAAGCCCAAAGCCAATAAAATGATTAGCGAACAGTATGAAACCACTCAACAATGCCATTCGCTAGGGCTTTTGCCATTTTCTGCTGTTCTTGGGGGTTCACTACCTGCTCAAATTCTTTAGGATTACTCATAAAACCCAACTCCAACAATACCGATGGCGCAACAGTGGGACGCGTCAGCGCTAGGTTATCCCAAAACACACCATAGGAAGGTTTGCCCAAATTTTTTACTACATAGTTGTGCAAAAATAATGCTAGACTATGTGACTGGGTGTTATACCAAAAAGCTGCAAATCCTTTGATTTTTTCGGCATCACCATCATCGGGTAGAGAGTTGTGATGAATAGAAAGAGCGATCGCTCTTTCTTCTTGACTAATAATTGCCTGCCGTTCTACTAAGGATACGTCTTTATCATCCTCTCTGGTTAATACCACTGTCGCCCCACGCTTCACTAACTCATCACGCAGCAACTTGGAGACTACCAAGTTGAGATCTTTTTCTAAATAGCCAGTTGGGCCACTGGCACCTGTTTCTTTACCCCCATGTCCGGGATCAAGTAAAATCTTGATGCCTGATAAAGACTTGCGTGTTTTGTCTCTAATTACAGGCGGATGACGCAAAGTCAAAATTAGGCTCGTTCCTTCATATCTCAGCTGATATCCCCACTGTTGAGATTTTTTGAGATTAAAGGTGTACTGTACCTGTCCTGGAGCCACCTGCCGCCAATCTAGGCGAGAAATTAGGGGACTATCATCCGTGCGAACAATATCTGTTTGAGCGGTTGTATTGTAAAGAGTGAGGGTGAAAGAGCGATCGCTTTGTTGTACCTTCAAAGGAACGGGAACTTCTAGTGGGAAAACAATCTCTGTCGCGCTAGCTAGTTTTCGATAGCCCACACTCCGAATAATTGTACGTGGTGAAATAGCACCTGCTAAAACTTGGGTTTCTTTAGCATTAATCCAAGCACCATAATCTAGCCGTAACCATTCATCTTCCTTCCCCGTAACTGTGGCTCGTGTTCCTTTTGGCAGTGGTGTGAGTCTAGAATAGTCAGTACTAGGACCAGTTCGAGCTACACCTGAGTCCGCTGTTACCTCAATAACTGGCAATTGTGTGGGTGCAAGAATTTGAATTTTGCCAGTCCCTGACTGAGTTATAGTCTTACCATCCAGCGCCAGATGAAACTCAGGTGTTCCCAAATCGGCGGCGGCTGCCACTATTGTGCAACCTTGGTAGTTTCCTACGGTAGACTTATTAGCAGGTTGATTTTGCCCTGTTAAGGCCGCCAAATTACTTGGAAGTTGAGCCTTAATCGGTTGGGGTGCAAGGGCAATAGTTTGATTAGCCAAGTTTACAGAAACACTGGCTTTCGAGGGTGCAATCGCGCTAAAACAAATCAATTCTCCTGGTAGTCTGGCAATGTCGGCGGCTGGAGTGAGAGAATTTTTGGCAAAGGCTAAACCTTGTGGTAAAACAGGCTGAGTGTTAAGCCTTGTCACCTTAATCTGAAGTTCTTGATTTTGGTGACGCACAGTAAACTGATTATCTCCCAATTGCAAGGGAAAGCTTGGGGCAAAATGGCCAGCCTTGCTGCGGGTAATTGGCTTACCATTAATCAACACCTGGCCATTTGATGGTGCGGTACCCAGAAAAAATATTTTTTCTGCACTGGTTTGGTAGTTGGTTTGAGGAAAGACTACTAAGAGAGATGAATTTGCCAACGCTATTGAGGAGGTGACAATAAAGCTGAATATTACTAGTCCTACAAGTTTTTTCACAGCGAGAACACAGAAGATTTCACAATATTGACTGTGGCACAATGACGGGATGTATTTTTAGAAGTGGCTCGAAATTCAAATTACTATGACTAAGTTTATCTTTGTAACTGGGGGCGTAGTTTCCAGTATCGGCAAAGGCATTGTAGCAGCAAGTCTAGGGCGTTTGCTCAAATCGCGCAATTATTCAGTGTCGATTCTTAAACTCGACCCATATCTGAATGTCGATCCAGGTACTATGAGTCCCTTTCAGCATGGGGAAGTTTTTGTTACCCAGGACGGTGCGGAAACAGATTTGGATTTGGGCCATTATGAACGCTTCACCGATACCTCAATGTCACGGCTGAACAGCGTCACTACTGGCTCAATTTACCAATCGGTAATCAATAGAGAACGGCGCGGCGATTATAATGGCGGCACTGTGCAGGTGATACCCCACATCACTAATGAAATTAAAGACCGCATTTTAAAAGTTGCTAAAAATACTAATCCAGATGCAGTAATTACAGAAATAGGCGGTACGGTAGGAGATATTGAATCGCTACCGTTTTTAGAAGCAATTCGCCAGTTTCGCAAGGAAGTAGGACGGCAGAACGTGCTGTATATGCACGTTACCTTGTTACCCTGGATAGCCTCGGCAGGGGAAATGAAAACTAAGCCAACACAGCACTCGGTGAAGGAACTGAGATCTATCGGCATTCAGCCAGATATTTTAGTTTGCCGTTGCGATCGCCCCCTCCCAGTTGGATTAAAACAGAAATTATCCGAATTTTGCGATGTCGCTGAAGAATGCGTCATCACCTCCCAAGATGCCAAAAGTATCTACGAAGTACCGTTGATGCTAGAACGGGAAGGCATGGCGGAGCAAGTGTTGGATTTGCTACAAATGGAAAAACGCCAACCAAATCTTGTGCAATGGCAAAGCATAGTACAACATTTGCACAGTCCCAAATACGACCTAGAAATTGCTATTGTCGGTAAATACGTGCGTTTGGGTGATGCATATATATCCGTAGTAGAAGCATTGCAACACGCGGCTATCTCTACCTATGGGCGGCTGCGCCTGCGTTGGGTAAACTCAGAAACCTTAGAAAACGAATCAGCCGAAAATCATCTAGAAGGCGTTGACGGTATACTTGTACCCGGAGGTTTCGGCGTTCGGGGAGTTGATGGAAAAATTGCCGCCATTAAATATGCCCGCGATCGCCAAGTTCCCTTCTTGGGTTTATGCTTGGGAATGCAATGTGCCGTGATTGAATGGGCTAGGAACGTTGAGGGATTAAAAGATGCCAATAGCGCCGAGTTTAACCCTTATACCACTGCCCCAGTTATTAACTTGTTGCCAGAACAGCATGAGGTCGTTGATTTAGGCGGTACAATGCGCTTGGGTGTTTACCCCTGTCATGTTCTACCCAATACTCTAGCCTCTAAACTCTACCAAGACGATGTGATTTATGAACGCCATCGCCATCGGTATGAGTTCAATAACGCTTACCGCAGCCTCTTATTAGACTCAGGTTACCTCATTAGTGGCACTTCTCCCGACGGACGCTTAGTCGAAATCGTCGAATTACCGAAGCATCCATTCTTTCTCGCTTGCCAATTTCATCCAGAATTTCAATCGCGCCCTAATAATCCTCATCCTTTATTTCACGGATTCATGCAAGCTGCGATCGCTCATTCCCTTCCGCCACTTGTGCAACAACATTAAGTAACAACGACAGAAATATAACTACCCATACCCAGCGACAAACCGCTATGCGTCTATAAAACAGCGCAACAGTCTAGAATAAACGTCTTTTGACTTTTGACTTCGCGTAGCGGTACTGGTGTAAGCTAGCAACAGTAATTTAAAATTCTGACTTATAGAGTAGCTTCTTTGCGATCTAAATTGTAAATTTTTGTGAAGTGGCAGCGACATCACTGGGGACTTGAGGAGATTTTGTGGTGTACTGGGTGAAAATTCTTTATGAGAGGAAACAATACGTAGTCAATTTCGACCGTATTAATGCGTTTTGTCATGAACAAAATGGCAGGGTTACTTTTTGGTTACCCGATTGTGCGATTCCGATTGTAATTAACCCACAAAATAATCATCAAGACTATCAAAAGATTTTGACATATATAGAACGTGTGACAGGAGTCGAACTAGAAGATGCCTATTGGGTGAAAATTATTTATGAAAATAATGAGTATGTAATTAACCTCAATTGCATCAGCTCCTTTTGCCAAGAATCCAACGGCAGGATAACTTTTTGGTTGCCTGATGGTACTATTCCCATCATCATCAATCCAATGAGTAATCCAGAGTCTTATCAAAAAGTTTTGCAATACGTTCAAAAAGCAACAGGATATTCTTTGTCTTAAGAGTTAAAAAAATTATAAATTATAATCTTCAAAGTTGTTGCCATGCCAACTTTGCAGCACCCACCATCCCTGCAGCATTACCCAATTCTGCCGGCAAAATTTGTAACCCTACACGCGATGTCGGCATAACTCGCTGCTCAATTTCGGCTTTCATAGCTGGTAAAAAAAACTTGAAGCTGGCACTGACTCCGCCACCAATCACAATCGCTTCTGGTGTTAAGACGTAAATCAAACTCGTCAAGCCAATACCCAAATACCTACCATATTCTTGCCAAAAAGTCAACGCATTGGTATCTGCTGCGTGAGCCAAAGCGCTCAATTCATAGGGTTCTTTACCAGTACGGCGACGAATCGCCATGATTGAGGTGTACTGTTCTAAAGAGCCGCGATTACCACTATTACACACAGGCCCATCAGGGTTAAAGCTGATTAAACCTAATTCTCCCCCTGCGCCTTGATGTCCAATAAACAATTTGCCATTAAGGATAATCGCACCGCCAACGCCAGTGCCCAAAGTCAGCATAATAAAATTTTGAAAATAGCGACCGGCACCTAACCAAGATTCGCCCAAGCCAGCACAGTTAGCATCATTACCTACAATCGTGGGTTTGCCAGTTTTTGCTTCTAACCAATCTGCCAAAGGGATATCACGCCATCCTGCCAAGTTGATGGCGATTTTCGCAATTCGTCCTGTAGCATCAGCCGGGCCAGGAGTGCCAACACCAATGCCTACAGTTTGATTATCTGGATCAATTTGGGCGATCGCATCCACCATCACGGCCACCACAGTCTCTGGTGCCGATGGTTGGGGAGTTGCTACTGTCAAAGACTGCAAACAATTGCCATCTTGATCAAATCGCCCGAGCTTAATTGCTGTTCCCCCCAAATCAATACCAATTACTTGAGAGTTCACCACTTTTATAAGTATTCACCACCAGGCGCAAAGTTAGGGACTGGGGATTAGGGACTGGGGACAAGGAAGAAATGACAAATGCCCAATGCCCTATGCCCCATGCCCTATGCCCAATACCCAATCACTTTTAAAAAGCATATTAGCTTTTTTGTGTTTTGGCGCGAAAAACTTCTAAGCTTTCAGTTTTATTGGCTGCAAATTGTAAATTCGTCACATTCGCCACCCGGACGCTCGATTCACCCTGCCAAGCTGTGACTGGTGTCCCCCGTAAGATACCAGCTAAAGCCACGGAAAGCATGAACCCGCCAGTAGCGGCGGCAATTAAAGTCAAGTTATCTTTCACACAAATCTCCAAATCAGTTTTCAGTCTGTGTACTTATTAGTGTTCACTGTTGACTGAATTATTTCCGAATACTATTTTGTCGTCGTAAGCGTGGATTGACAAATTCATTTAAACCTTCACCAAGTAGTGATAACCCTACCACCATCAATGTCATCGCTAAACCGGGGAAAAGTGTAGTCCACCAAATACCTGTAGGTAGTGCTTCTAAAGCTTGTTTTAAATCATGTCCCCATTCTGGAACTTCTTCTGGCAGCCCCAAACCCAAAAACCCCAACCCGCCTAAGACTAAAATTGCATCGGCAGCGTTGAGGGTAAATAATACAGGTACGCTTTGAATGACGTTAAAAAATAGATACCGAGATAGTACAACCCAAGTAGAAGCACCCATTGCTTGAGCAGCTTCGATGAACACCTCAGTTTTCACGCTCACGGTGTGGTTGCGAACAACTCGATAATATTGGGGAATGTAAGCAATGCTAATAGCGATCGCAGCATTTAATATTCCACGCCCTACCACAAATGCCAAAGTTACTGACAGTAGTAGTCCCGGTAAAGTATAAATGCTATCCATCAAAAATAGCAATATCTTATCTAGATTACCCCCAAGATATCCACTGACCATACCCAAAGGCACACCAATTACCATACTCAGCGCTGTTGCTAAAATCACCACTTGCAAAGCAGCTTGAGCGCCAAACAGCGTCCGAGAGAACACATCATGGCCGAGGCGACTAGTCCCAAACCAATATTTACCTGATGGTGGTTCGTGAATCGGGTTAGATAAAAAATCCTTGGGGTTTTGTAGCCATCCCCAAGCTTGAAATACAGGAGCGAAAAATGCCAAAAATAGAAACAACAGGGTGATGGCTAACCCAATCAACATTAAGCGCTGAGAAAGATTCGGATTTTTAGGAAAGCGTAAAAAAGACGGCAACTGCCGTTTTGTCATGGCCATGAGCGATCACCTGCATAGAGCAAGATACGCTGACCATTTTACATATCAGAGTAGGTATTGGTAATTGGTAACAGGGATTTCTCCTCTGCTTCCTTATCCCCCTTCCCTCAAAGGCTGCTCTCAATCAACTGGCGATACTCACTCTTCTGCTTCACACCTTTGACTTCTTTCAAAAGTTCTTGATTCTTGAACAATTGAATCGTCGGTGTTCCTGACACACCAGCATTTTCGGCGATATCTCGGTCTTTATCGATGTCAATTTCGATAAAGTGAATTTTGCCATCAAATTCGTCGACTACCTTATTTAATATTGGCTTGAGGGTATGACAAGGGCCACAGCCAGGAGAAACGTATTTTACCAGAAGTACGCGATCGCTTTCGTGGAATAACTTCCGCAAAGCATAACCACCCTCATGGCGTGTTGCATTCAAATTAAATTCGGCTTCTTGTTCAGCTTCAGTTTTATTTGCTGTTGGCTGATGTTCTAACTCATTAACCGCACTAGCTGGCTGTTGATGGAATTCTTGAATCAAACCAGTGGAAGATAACCAGCGTTCTGCCAACATCGCCGACATACAGCCAGTACCCGCCGCTGTAATTGCTTGGCGAAACTCATGATCTTGCACGTCGCCTGCGGCAAAAACTCCTTCCACACTAGTTTCTACAGAACCATCTTTAGTAGCAACGTAACCCACCTCATCCAGTTCTAGTTGTCCCTTGAATAATGAGGTATTGGGAGTATGACCAACAGCGTAGAATAAACCCTTCGCGTGTATTTGGCTTTCTTCCCCAGTTTTAGTATTGCGGACTTTCACCCCGTCCATGTGGCCGTTACCAAAGATATCCACGGCTTCTGTGTTCCAATGGACTTGGATTTTGGGGTTGCTCAAAACCCTGTCTTGCATGGCTTTAGAAGCCCGCATTTTATCAGAACGCACCAACATATTTACCTTGGAACCGTACTTGGTTAAGTAAATTGACTCTTCCGCTGCCGAGTCGCCAGCACCAATGACAGCCAGTTCTGCACCGTGAAAAATTGGTGTTGCACCATCGCAAATCGCGCAGGCTGAAATCCCACGACTCCAAAATTCATGTTCGTTGGGTAAACCTAGACGCTTTGCCGTTGCACCAGTAGCAATAATAATACTGTTGGTTTTAACTTCCCTTTCTTCTGAGCGCACAGTAAAAGGACGCTGACTCAAATCAACCGATATCACATCCTCTGTATACAACTCAGCCCCCCAGCGTTCTGCTTGGGCTTTCATCCGATCCATCAGTTCCGGTCCGGTAATACCTTGGGGAAACCCAGGAAAGTTTTCTACTTCCGTCGTTGTCATTAATTGCCCGCCAGGTAATCCCCCAGCTTGAAAGCCTTCAAATACCACAGGTTTCAGGTTAGCGCGTCCTGCATAGATAGCCGCTGTGTACCCTGCTGGCCCAGAACCGATGATTACTAAGTTTTCTACTGTCGGGTTAGTCATACTATTTATACAAACTCATAACGACTACGTTTAATTTAGCATAACAAATTCTGGTTGGCTACGCCACAGCTTAGGCGATCGCCAATTGATGTGGGAACAGTACTTATGATATGTATAAGAGTATTTTCTGTAATATTATGTCTTTCACCATTACAGATTTAGAGCAGCTACAAACCGAGCATCCAGAATGGCAGATGGAGCTGGTAGAAGGAAGCATCATACTTATGGGGCCATCCGATTACGAGTCAGAGGAAATTGGCGCTCGTCTAATTACCTTCCTGAATAACTGGGTTATGTCGCGTAAACTAGGGCGAGTGACTGGTTCTAGCGCCGGGTTTATTTTACCTAATCTAGAAGAGAGCGACTCAGAAAAAAGAAACCTGCGTGCGCCCGATGTTTCTTTTGTAAGGGCTGACAGATTAAAGAAGACCAAACGCGACTTTGTAGAGTTGCTTCCAGACCTGATGGTTGAAGTCAAGTCCAAAACGGACAAAATTAAACCCCTAGAAGAGAAGATTCAGCTATTCCTACAACTTGGGTCTAAAGTCGGGATACTAATTGACCCTGACAGATTGTCACTAACAGTTTATCGACTCAACCAAGCTCCAGTTGTATTCCAGAATGGAGACATACTCACGTTACCAGACTTGCTCCCAGGTTGGGAATTGCCAATATCAGATCTCTGGCCACCTGAGTTTGATTGATACTTCCACAATCGAAATTAAGAATAAAGCCCTTGGTTCACACCAAGGGCTTATTTATGTGTGTGGCATTTTTTAGATGCAAGGATTCGAGATTTTGCCACCCCATCGCGTTTTCCTAAGGTTGAAACCCTAATCTAAAAATTTTTTACTACAAGTGATATGAAACCAAAAGGAAATGGGTAAGTTACATCTAGAACAAACAAACCACCCACCCCTAGGGGAAAACACTTATGAAAACCGAACTTAAAGCTAAATTTCTCCAACACATCCTCGGCAAAAAGAAAGAAAACGAAGGTTTTACACTTATTGAATTGTTGGTAGTAATTATCATCATCGGTATTTTGTCTGCGATCGCGCTACCATCTTTCCTCAACCAAGCCAACAAAGCTAAACAATCTGAAGCTAAAACTTATGTAGGTTCCTTGAATAAAGGTCAACAAGCTTACTTCACAGAAAAAGGAAAGTTTGGTAACCTTTCTGATCTAGGAGTTGGTATTAAATCACAAACTGTTAATTATAAGTATGTTAGTACTACTGGTGGTGCAGGCACAGCAGTAACTGCATACTCTTATTCTTCTTTAACAGGAGTTAGTGCGGTAATCAGAAACTATGGTGGTAAGGTCTCCTTAATTACAGAAGGCGTAAGCAGTGATGCAACTAGTGTTGCTATTCTTTGTGAAACTACAGCTGTTGGTGCTGTTGCGGTACAGCCAACAAGTGGGCAAGCCTGTGCTGGTGGTTCTACTGCCGTAGGTAAATAATTAAACAATTAAGGAATGAAGATTACACAAAAAACTCAAAAGTTGAATTGCGAAAATTAAAACTATTAAGTCAAAGCAACTTTAGAAGAGGTAGATATATACAATCTTCATTCCTACCTAAAAGTAGAGACGTTCTATTGAGCGTCTCTACAATGTTTTTTTTATATCAATTACTAACTTTATCGTCATATGAAACAAAATTCACAAACCATAGATTATCCTCATGCTATTCAATATTACGAAAATGCCATTGAATTAGAACCTGACATCAAATCTCATTACTGGCATTTGGGATTATATTTATTATTACAAGGTAAAGAGCAAGAAGCACAAATAACTTGGTTAATGGGTATCACAGAGGGAACTGAAGAAGAGATTCAGTTATGGACAATAGAGTTAACTCAGCTTTTATATCAAGAAATTCAACAGCAGGCAAAATTAGAAAACTATAAACTAGCCTGGATTATCAGTCAACACTTACGAGAAATCAATTCTCATCATGTTAATAACTTACTATTTAACATATATTTAGCTACGGAATTAGAACTATTAGATGATGAATATTTTGAGCAACTTAGCTTTAAGAAAACCTTGCAAAAACAAAATATTACTTTAGATTCAAAGTTATTTTCAGAAGTTATTTATAAACTTGTAGAATATCCTTCGCTCTATAGATTAACTTTAGAAGTAGTACAAAGCGTATTAAAAGCTGCAACTAATCTTTATGACTATAACTATATCATAGCATCTGCGGCTATTAAATTAGAATCAGCTTTAAGAAATTCTGATTTTGCTGCTCAGTTACTAGAAACTTATATAGCATTAGATCCTAATGATCGGGAAATTCTAATTCGTTTAGCGTTCTGTTATCAAATTACGGGGCAGCACCTCAAAGGAATTAACACAGCTAAAAAGCTTTTATCCAACTCTACAAATTTAGTTGACAAAATTTTTTATAATCATTTGTTAATTAGGGGCTTATTAATATCTGCTGGAGCTTGGGCAGAAGCTTGTTCAGCAATAGAAGAGCAAAATGTTTTCATCTCATCTTTGATTCAAGAATCCTCAATAATAACAGAGAATGCTAGAATTATGCGTCTGTATACATCAATGTACTTTTTTCCATATATAGTAGACAATCCTCAAATCACAAGAACTTTACAAAATCAGTTAATGGATTTATGTTTAAAAAATTTTCATCTTAATTTAGGAGACGGAATTAATCAATATCGTTATCTCCCAACTTTATCAAAAACAAGCAAGAAAATTTTAAAAATAGGTTATTTATCTCATTACTTGGGACAACATTCTGTAGGTTGGATTGCTCGCTGGCTTTTCCAATACCACAATTCTGATAATTTTAAAATTTATTCATATATAATTAATCCCCGTATAAACGATGGGTTACAGCAGTTTTTTATTGAATCGTCTCATCAATCTCATAGTATTGAAACAACAGATAGTGTCTTACAACTGGTTGAACAAATACGTAAAGATGAAATTGATATCTTGGTAGATTTAGATAGTATGACACTAGACTTTATTTTTGAAGTTCTTGCGGTCAAACCTGCCCCAATTCAAGTAACTTGGTTAGGATGGGATGCTTCTGGTTTACCATCTATTGATTACTTTATTGCTGATCCTTATGTATTGCCAGAAGCAAGTCAAAGCTATTACAGCGAAAAAATTTGGCGATTACCAGAAACTTACGTTGCTGTAAGTGGTTTTGAACTAGAAACTCCTACATTAAGACGAGAGCAAATTGATATTCCGGCGGATGGAATTATATATTTTGTTGGACAAAAAGACTATAAGCGTAATCCTGATAATACTAGATCACAATTGAAAATCATTAAGCAAGTGCCTAATAGTTATTTATTAGTAAAAGGTTTTAGTGACTTAGAAGCTTGTCAGAAATTTTATGAAAACCTAGCGATAGACGAAGGACTAGATACTAAACGTTTGCGCTTTATCTCTCAAGATCCAACTGAGCTAATTCATAGAGCAAATTTAACTATAGCTGATATAGTCTTAGATACTTATCCTTATAATGGTGCAACTACTACTTTAGAGACGTTATGGCTGGGTATTCCTTTAGTGACAAGGGTAGGGCAACAATTTGCTGCTCGCAATAGTTATACCATGATGATTAATGCGGGAATTACAGAGGGCATTGCTTGGACTGATGAGGAATATGTAGAATGGGGAGTGCGTTTGGGTAAAGATGAAAAACTCAGGCGAGAAATTTCTTGGAAATTAAGACAAGGAAGAAAGAATGCACCTTTATGGGATGCAGAAAAGTTTACCCGTGAAATGGAAAAGGCTTACGAGCAGATGTGGCAGAGGTATGTTGATAGTTAATTGGTTCATAGTGAGGCTTTCAGGCGTGTTTTCAAACACGCCTATACCCTTTACGGTGCAGCTACAAACAAAGTCCGCAGACTACGAAAAATCGAGATTTTGAGCCTGTTGTTACAGGCTTTATTTGTATCGCCTCAGGCTTTAGCCTAAAGGCTTTTGAGGTTTGAAAACCTGCTCTAGGCCTTATTTCAATAGCAGCACTTTAGTGCTTACTACGAACTTGATGAGAGACCTGTTTCCAAAACCTTTTTATAAAATGCTTCTAAGCCAGCAACACAGGCTTGATCATCAAAAAGACGGTCATGATTTTGACTCATTCTTTCTGCAATGCTATTCCGCCAAGTTGGATCTAACCCTAATTTAAGAGCAATTTCAATATATTCGTCTTCATTTTTAGCGATGGTATCAGTCACCCCTACAAGTTTCAAAAAACTATCGGTGTGACGACCTCGCATAAATTCCCCTGTACAAGTAACAATAGGTAAGTTACAAGCTATTGCTTCTAGGCTAGTATTACCACCAGACCAAGTAAATGTGTCTAAGTAAACATCTGAAAGTAGATTAATCATCAAGTAATCTAACCTTTCTGGAATATTAAGATGGACACAGTAATCTTCACTATTTAATCCCATCGCAGCAAAAGCACGTTGTAACCGCGGCTTTAATACAGTACCCCGTAAAAATATAAATTTGGCTTGAGGAATACAATTAGCAATTTCTGCCAAGACGAAATCGTATTGTGGTAAATATTTAAAAGGTGCTTGACAACATAAATAAATGACATCATCATCACTTAACCCATAATTTGAGCGAGTTTTGATGACTGGAGGAATATATGGTTTAGGGTAAGCAACACCAATATTAGGAAGGAAAATTAATTTTTCTGAGTAATGTTCTTGAGGGTTTTCTCCTTCCATTAACTCACTAGATAAAAAATAATCTATAGTAGGTAACCCTGTAGTTACTGGATGTCCCCAAGCTACACATTGTACTGGCGCAAGTCGCAAACCTGCCATTTGCATAGTTGGCGGGTCCATGCCGATTTCAGGATAAACTAAAATGTGTAGCTTATCAGCAAGTATCTGCTCACAAACTGCTGGTAAGTTATCAGAAATATGATGGAAAAAATTACTATATTCTTTAAATTGTTGAGTAATTGGGTCTGGCTGATTACCTGTATAGTAACAGTAAATTTCAAAACTTTGACGATCGCAGTACCGTAACCACCCAGTTAACCAAAGTGTACCACTATAGGAATGTAGGTAATGAGAAACATAGCCAATGCGAATTTTTTCTTGCGGCTGAAGCTTGGGCATAGATAAAGGTACAACCCATTGCGGAAAGTTAGCCTCCATGATTTCATGAACTAACTGTCCATATTGGCTTTGTAACTCTACATCATTTTGTGCTTGATAGGAGAGATAAAAATTAGTTAATCTACCTATCCCAGCTAAAGCATTGCTTCGTTCTTCAGAAGTTTTTAGAGATGTTTCCTGAATTAAAGTTTGTAATCCTTGAGTATATCTCTGGCGATAAAATTGAATTTCTTCTTGTTTGTCGTAGATAGTCGGGACTGTTAAATGTTTTAGGATTTTAAAAGTATAATCATCAGGTAATAATTGGCAAGCATTCTCTGCGCTTATAATTGCTTCTTGATTGCGTCCACTATGACGTAAGTATATAATTAATGAAAAATGTAGCCTGGGATCTGTGGGGTAAATTTTAATTCCTTCTTCGAGTGTTTGAAAATATTTATCTGACATGTTTAAATTTCTATAACACTGGCTTAATCGCCAATAAATCTCAGCATCTCCTGAGTTCGTTTGTAATAATTTTTGGTATTGTTGACTCGCTGAATGCCATTTACTTTCTTGAAATAATCTATCACTTAAATCTAAAATTAATTTATTCAGTGAAATATTACTGAAATTGTCTATCTGATAAGCTGAGATTTTTTTACTATCAAATAATGCAATAGATTGCTGATTTTCATGGAAGAGAATAATTCGAGCGTGAATAAAATTAATTAAGTTATTGGTTTGATTTTCATCTAGAGTTTCTAATAAATAAACCTCACATTCAGTAGTAATATCAAAGTTATCTGCTATGAGTAAATTCATTGCCACAGCAGATAACAATAAATTAGCTTCTTCGATATTAATATTGTTAGTAGTTATTAGCAATGTCATCTGAGAACTCTCAGCATGAGTTACTACAGATCTCATAGCTTGCTCTAATTCTAAAATCAGTGATTCTTCTGGTAGTGACCAATTAGGAAAGATAATAATATTAATATTCTCTAGCTTAAGAGCTAGTGAATTGAATATATATTCTTCTGCCTGATTAATTACGTTACTTTTTTCTAATTTTGAGTTACTCGATACCATTTTAATTTTAAATTAACGAAAAATATTTACATATATGAAAATTGTTGATTTATCAACCTGTCTATTTGATAACTTTGTATTTTACTAACTGGTGCTTGTGCTAACGCTACCTCATCTTCATGGTTTAATATTATTCTGGCATAAATGTGAGGTAATAAAGATTGCCATTGCATATTCCCTAGTTTATCTATCAAAGAAATGTTTATCGTATCAGTAATATCTAAATCCTCCATCAACAGATTCATGGCTACACTAGATAGAAATATTTCTGCCTCTTCTATAGCAATATTGCTTGTATGGATAATTAAGGTAACTTTTTCTTTGTTAGGATGATTTGCTAATGTTTGAATTACTGTTTGTAATTCTAAACCTAGTTCCTCGTCTGATTGATGCAAATCAGGGAAAATAATATAGTTAATCTCTCTCAAATTTAAGCTAGATAAATCAAATTCAGAATCTAAGAGTTTTTGTAATCTTGCTCTCATTTCTTGAGCAGGGGCAAAGTCAGGCACAATACTACTGAGAGTATTTAAAGCTTCTTGCAGTACAGAAGTTTCCTGAAGATCCTCTACTACCTGAGCTAGATACCAAAACACACGCCAATGATTACAGCCACAGTTAATCGCATCTATAAATAGTTTCATTGCGTCTAAGGTTTTTCCTTGACTTTTACAGATTAACGCTACCCATAATCTTAAATAAGCATCTTGGGGATAATGATGAAGATATTGGAGCACTCCACCCTCTCCTAATCCTAAAAGAGTAGAAGAATTAGCTATTTTTTCATCAGCAGCAAATAACTGGTTAATATCTTCAGAAGTTAAACTGTTAATAAATTGGGATGCGGTATCTCCTATAGACTCAATGAATGTTTTAGCACCTTCAAGCTGTGGCGAAATGTCAACTATATCAAGAAGAGTTACAGGCTCATCTAACAAACTACCATCAACGGGAATACTCCATTGTCTTATTCTCTTCGGTGTTTCCATCAATTGGTGATAGATGGGATTTAGCTGTTTAGCAGCGTTTTCTGCGCCAAATATTTGCTCGGCGTATTGCTTGGCATTTTTGCCTAGTCTTATTCTTTCTTGGGAATTGTGATAAAGATATTCTAAGGCCTGGCTATATTCTAATTCACTATTGACAACTAAACCTGTATAGTTATCTATCACTAATTTTTTAATGCCACCATAAGGAAATACAATTGGAGGAATTCCAGCATACATTACTTCTTGTAAATTTAATTCGGCAGCAGCATATGTATCTTCACACAATGGATAACCATAGACATCAAATTCAGCAATCACTGAGCTAATATCTTCCACAAAACCACGAAAATCAAATTTAGATGATGCTTCTAAGTCGGAGGCTTGTTGCTGTAATAAATTAATGTCTCCACCACCACATAGAATAAATCTAACATTAGGAATATTGGCTTTAGCACTCATATCAATATAATTGGGGTGCATTTTGCTAAAAGCTAAAGCTCCTATATAACCGACATTAAAAGTATCGTGTTGTTTTGGTTGAATATTTTTAACTCGCTCAAAATCCGCAGCATCGTAAACCATTCCGACTTTTTTTTGTCTTATTTCAGGTGCTAATTGTCGGACTACAGGTAGATCATAAGAATGGGGATTACAAGGAATAGCAAAGTCTGCATAATTAATTAAATCACGGGTGATTACCTGTGGGGCGCTATCTCCTGAAACATGAAACCATATTATTAACCTGGCAGGTGGTAATTCTGAATGCAAAAAAGAGAAAATTTGGGGATTATTCCAGTAGTGGACATGCACTATATCTGCTTCAGAGATTAATTGATTGCGAGCAATATCATCAACTGGAGCAATAAATTTCATACCAGCTAATTCTGCCGATTCTACTGCACTACGATCGGCTTCTTTAAGCGAAATAACTTGATGTTGAAGCTGCTCATCTAAACGAAACGAATATTTAGAGATGGCAATCATCGAGCGAGCAGCACCACCAAGGCACAAGAAATCAATAATGTGAAGAACTTTAATCATTTGATTTAAATTAATTTTTGATTTTATTTTAATTGTTCGGCTTACGATAAATTTTCAGAGAAGAAAATACTCCAGGGATAATAGGTAAATAGGCTTGAGTTTGAGTTGGATCGTCAGGATACAACAAAGGTAGTTCAATAATTTTGCAGTGATAAGTATTTTCCATTAATTCTTGGCAAGCTTGTCTGATACCGGGTTCATTTCCTCCATGATGGAAAAGAATTGCTGGACTATTTTGCTCATCAAGGAGAGGTAAATAATCATGGAAAATCATTAAACCACCAGGAGCAAGTAACTGATAATAGTTAATAATATCTTGTTTCACTCCTTCATATGAATGATCTCCATCAACAAAAATATAATGTGGATAGTTACCGTCTCGCTCAAAAATTTGTTTTAATTGAGCTAGAGCATCTTGGGAAAACATTCTTAGATGAGTAATTTCTGAAGGTAAATTATCCAGTACCAGTTTTAGTTGTGGGTGTAATCCCGGCTCAATCGCCCAACCTTGTAAATTATTATGTTCTCTGGCTAAAGATTTATTATTTAGAAATAATGAACTTCCGGCAAAAGAGCCTATTTCCACAAAACGGAGGGGGTAAGAGTTTACGGCTAAAAGTTTACGAAGTGCATAATAAAGTTGAAAACGCTCATTTTTTGA
Source organism: Aulosira sp. DedQUE10 (assembly GCA_034530935.1). Taxonomy (GTDB): domain Bacteria; phylum Cyanobacteriota; class Cyanobacteriia; order Cyanobacteriales; family Nostocaceae; genus Aulosira. Next base: position 39,256 of record JAVRCF010000034.1, read on the forward strand.
CATCTGGCTTTGAATACCATATCTGACAGGATCATCCTCTGTAAATTCTTCTAATAATGAATTTTCAAATACTGGATTAATGGCAAATTTGTTAGGGCAATTAAACCAAACTCCTGTACTATCTATTTGATGAAGCTCAAAATTTAACTGGCGCTCGGCTTCAAATTCATGTAGGGCTTGACGGCAACCTTCCCAAAATCCATAGTCATCTACTTGCACAAATCCATCATTGGAAATACGATCGTATAAATTATTAATAATACTTTTAGTAGATTCGTACCAATCACCATCCATGTGTAGAAGGGCAATCATTCCTACCACATCTCTCATTTTTGGTAAGGTATCTTGAAAATAACCTTTAACTAACTGGACAATATCACTAACACCCAGTTTCTTACAGATTTCCTTCACACTAGCTTCTGGTGCAGCACAAGTACCTGTACCCCATCCAGTTAATTCGGCCAGAATACCATCAGATGTATCTTTTTCTGTCGGTGCGGGCATTCCATCAAAAGAGTCAAAGGCATAAACCCAACGGGGTTGTTTAGTGTAGCGTTTAATCACTGCGGCTACTAATGCTGTTGAACCTCCTGCGGCAACTCCACACTCGACAAAGTTACCGGGAATGTTTTCAATACAGATTCTTTTTATCAGAGTAAATAGTGAATATAGCCTTGCCTCACTGAGCATTGTATAAGGGTGAATTAACCTATATAATTCTTGAAATTCAGAGTCTTGAATATTACGAGATAGAAATTGAGGATATTGAGCTAATAATTGATTGAGGAAAGTATTAGCTTGATTATTTTCAGAGAAATAACGCAATTCTTCATACAATGCTTGAATAGAAGCTGCGGGTTGTCTTATTTGCATAAAACATTTTGCCCTTAAATAATCTAAACCCATAATAGGCTGTTTTAAAGCTTTGGCATCATTCAATATTTTAAATGCTTCTGCAATTTGATTTTTTTCTAATAGAGTGTTTACTTTTTCGATAATGGGATGAATTGCTATCGTATTGGAGGAGAGATTTTTCCTTAATTCTTTTCTCAGGGTTATGCCTTTAGTATGAGCTGGAGTATGATTGAGTAAAGTTTCCAAACTTGACAAAGCATCTGTTATTTTTCCTTGTCTGGCTAATGCAACAGCCTTGCCATAATTTATAGCAGTGTTATTGTTTTGCGATGAATTGATTAAATTTAAAGCCAATTCAGTTTGATTTGCATTAATATTATTGATAATTTCTTCTGTTGTATAAACATGAGATTCAAATTTAAATTTAGGAACACCACTAAAAATTGTTGTTTCAGTGAAATCATCGAACCCAGGATTTATAAATACAAAAGGAGTATGTTTAATGGGAAGTAATAAAGCTTCTACTGTCATATTAGACAGTTTATTATTTGTATTTGTATGAGTGCCTGAGCCAAAACCAATATTAGAAACTAAATTAACATTAGGTAATATAGTTAATCCGCTATTAATCCAAAGTATATATTGCCAGATATAAGCCCAACTATTAAAGCCCTCATAAACACCTTGAAATATTCTTGACCAGTAAGCAACTGCTTGCTCATTTTGCAAAATATTATGAAGCCAATCATTATCTTTTGCTTCTGGCCATACTTGCATTGAATCATCATACTTTGCCCATGCCCGTCGCCAACTTGCCCAACCCCAACAATGACCATAACGAGAAAAATAATAACTATATTCTGTTCTTTTCCGCCCAAATTGGAAGTTATTGCCTGAAATCATCATAACGCGTTCATCATCATGATATTCGTCTAATAATTCCTGACAGTAACGGAAAAAAGTCGGATGAGGCAAACAGTCATCTTCTAAAATAATTGCTTCTTCTACCTGCTCAAATACCCAATTTAATCCACTACTTACTCTTTTGCGACAGCCTAAGTTTATATCAGAGTAATTAGTTAATACTTCACACTCCCAATCAACTTGATTAATAATTGCTCTTGCAGCAGCACATTTTTCTGCTTCTCCGAATTTATCTGCCCTTGGGCCATCAGCAATAACTAACAATTTGGGAGGTTTGGCTTGACGGATTGCTTCAAACACTCTAGCAGTGGTATCAGGACGATTAAAAATAATGAAACCAACTGGAGTTTTCAATTGCCATTTACTCATAAACTTTTCCTTTTTCAATTGCAATTACAGGACTGGTAATCTGAAAACATGATCTTCCTAAACAAGAGCGTTTTTCACTAGGTAATCCTCCTCTTGTTAAGAATTCAATATCTTTAAAGAAGATGGAAGTGCAGTTTTTATAAAGATAGCTAGGAATCATTCCATAGAAATCAATCCTTATAAATCCAGATTCTAGTAATTTTTTAACACCTTCTACGTATCTGTGATCATCTGTGTTATCAAAAATGATAAATCCTTGCTCTTTTACTTTAGACAAGGCAAATTCAGCACACTGATTTCTATTGATACCATCAACAATGATTACATCAAAATAATCATCTTCATATTGATTAATAGCAGAAGCATATTTCATATCATCCTCAATCAAATATAGTTCTACATTTGAAGGCATATTATATTTGATATATTTAAACCAGTTTGCATTACTTTCAATAGAAACTACTTGTGTTACTCTTTCAGCCCACCATAGAGAAGAATTACCGCTACCATATTCAAAAACACGAAACTCATTATCTATTTTATTCTCTATAAATTCTATAGTAGGATAAGTGTACCAAGGAATAGGCTTTAATTCTTGATTAACAGGTTTGCTAAAATACAAAGAATTTAACCATCCAGAAGTTTCTAAATAATTAATATTAGGAGGAAGGTTACGAGAAACTTCTTGCCAGTCAGGAGTTAAGACTAAGCTATGAGCTAATGGTGTTAAACCAGTCTTAGCAAATTGAGGATTTTCAATGATTGCTTGTCGGTATAATTCTACTGCATCATTAAATTTTTGCTCAGCAAATTTTCGATCAGCTTTGGATAAACTACTTTCTTTTTGTCGTGACGGTATATGTATATATGGTAGCTTATCTAATAGTTTTGATGAGTGTATAGCTAGTGAAGCAATTTTTAATTCTTCTAAATTACAAGAAGGTAACTGTTCTAATACTATTTGATTAATAAGTTCTTCATTGTCATTGTTTAAAATAATTCTAGATGATAAAACTGGTAACAAGCCTTTATACTCATCTAACGAATTAATATTTAGTAAATTAAATTCTGGTAAATTATTATCATCACTTTCTATATTTTCCTCATAATAAAGATTCATCAAAATATCGGATATAAAAAATTCAGCATCTTCTAGTTTTGTATTTTGAGTATCTATCAATAATGCTATATGACTACTTTCAGGATGATTTATAATTACTTTAAATAGATTCGCTAGATGTTCAAATAATATCTCTATAGATTGATTCCAATCGGGAAATACAATTAGGTTAATATCTCGCAAATTTATTTGATAGGTATTTTCTTTTGATTTTGCAACTTTTAATACAGCTTGAACATCAATGACTTGATTTACAGATTTTTCTTCAATACTAACAATGCTAAATTCCCCTTTAAAACCATAATGACTCTGACAACCAGCTAAGTAACCAGGGAACTCTCGGCAATAATACATAAAAGAATTAACATTCCAAAAACTAACATGGTTAGGGTCTTGAAATGCTCCTCTTCCATCTGTTGATGGTACACTAATATCAACTATTGCATCTGGCTTACAGATTCTCCAGATTTCGTTCATGGTATGAATCCTATCTGGCAGATGCTCAACAACATTATGTACTTTGATAAAGTCAACGCTATTATTTGGGAATGGAAAATGACCATTCAAATTAGCAATAATATCAACTTGCTCGCCAGCAATAACATCAACTCCTATAAAACCTTCTGCTTTATGCTTTCCACATCCTAAATCTACACAAATCAATTTTGATAATGCCGATGGGTTATAATTAACCATAATAAGTAAGTTTGTTGTTTCTATTATTAATATTTTTTTGATTCTGACTGAAGTAAATTCTTCTCTTTTTGCAATACAGTCTTATAATCTTGCCGATCAGGAGGCTGTTACACCAACTTCACCATTAGCGTGAACGAACTCTTTATTCATGAGACTTAGACCCGTTATTTGTTAGTGAATTGCTTTTTCCTTGTTCTTTCTTGAGTTGCTCTAATACGTCCTTGTAATCTTGGCGTTCAGGGCTTAACTTGACTAACTTTTCTAAAGCTTGAATTGCACCCTGAGTATCTTTCAACTCTATTCGCACATTTACTAACCCCTCTAACGCCACTAGGTTCTCTGGTTCTCGTTGTAAAACCATTTCAAAACCCTTTTCCTGCTTTTGTAGAGAAGACTCTGGAGATGGAACTACTGTCTTGGATGTCTGAATAGCATGTTTAATTAAAGAAACCCCTGAAAACACAGTTGAACTGACGAACGACACTAGAAAAACTATTGTAAGCAAATTTTGTTTTCGCTTAATTTGTTTGCTGCGTTTAATTAAGTAGTCTTCCCCTGAATTAGCCATACTTTAATCGATGTTGTGGTAAATACTGAAGTGATACCAGTCCTCCCGTTATGAGGATACCCAGTACTTTACGAAAACTATCATCTTGGACAAAAATGTTTTGCACAAAATTCAAAGTCCAATCTAAATGCTCAGTGTGCTTTATTGGGTGCCAGTACAGCAGTATTACTTTGACACGCGATCGCCTACACTAAATCCAGAAACAAAGCAGCATTGGTCACAAACCCTAGCTCAAAATTTCCGCCATTTAAATGAGTGATGGAGTTATTATTTATCTTCTTTCCATCTACCTATAGCTAGATTTTTATCTATGCATACAGTAAATCACTATACTGTTGTGCGATCGCACTTGGGCAGTAACATGAAAGTTATATAAAGATTTGCAATATGATTGTTTAAGTTTAGATGTTTGCGATATCGTAGATAAGATGCAAACACAAAACGGTAAATATTGTTTCGTTGTTGCACAAAATAAAGTCTAAGCTGCCCGTATTGTATGGGTTTTTCAAAATTTGCAAATATTCCGTTAACTAAAACAAATACAGTTGTATCAGTCGCACCTACCTATGTTATCCATGCATTGATGAGGACGGCTGTTTTATGCTTTCGGTTTCTACAATGAGTGTGCGGTGGGCATAGCTGTTTTGTGGTTGTAATTACCGTACAAAACCGAATTCCCGTCAACTTAGTAGAGTAAGTTATGGTATAGTTAAATAGTTAAGACTAGCTTTGCCAAATTACAACGCTCTACGCATCGGTAACATTTACAAAACGGAAAGCAGTTTTGATTTAAGCATTTACTAAACAAAATCTGAATTGAATCGAGGTTATGACTCAGCAAGTAATTCACCCAATGGTGAAATTGCAGCGTAACGTGCAATCACTCGTAGAATCAAATATTATCAAGCCAACTGATAGCATTTGGAAGATCGCTTTGCTATTTGGCAACGATTGGCCACACTGGAAACAAGAACTGTTGGATTTTGGATTTAGTATGCAAGATCCAATCAGTGAGTTGTTAGCAGTGGAGGCTTGGGATGAAGAAGGATGAAGTTTGAAAGTTTTCAGTTTTGAGCCTTCATACCTTGCCTAATTCATTCATTAGCAAGTGGCTAATGCTGTAGCCAGTTCTTTAGCAGTTTGATAGCGATCGCGTGGCAATGGCTCTGTAACGCGATCAATAATCTCTCTTAATTGAGGGGTGATGGTAGGAACACTAGCTATCTCAAAGCGAAAATGTCGTCCTCGTTGGTGGTAAAACTTGAACGGGTTTTCACCTGTCAGCAAGAAAATTAAGGTAGGGCCAATAGCATACAAATCAGATTGAGTCAGGGGTTGTCCGCGTTCTTGTTCGGGAGCGCAGTAACCCTCTGCACCAATACGAGTGCCAGGTGCTGTACCAATTTCCTTCACAGCACCAAAATCTAGCACCACTATGCGATTATTAGAACTTCGCACCATCAGATTAGCCGGTTTAATATCCCGGTGAATTAGTGGTGGTTGTTGACTGTGGAGATAATCTAAAATATCACAGGTTTGGATCATCCAGGCGATCGCTTGGCTTGGTATTACTGGCCCTGTCGTATAAATACGTTTTTCTAAATCCTGACCGTGGACTAATTCCATTGCCAAATATTTTTTGCCACCTTCAACAAAGAAGTCGTAATATTTGGGAATTCCCACATGGTTTAGGGATTTGAGAGTGTGCGCCTCTCGTTCAAATAATTCTTGGGCTTTAGCAATTTTTACCATATCAGCATTCATCTGCTTTAACACCAACAGTTGTGGGTGTTTAGCAATCACACCTGTTGCATCCCATGCCAAATAGGTAGTACCCATGCCTCCTTGTCCCAGCGTTCGTAAAACCTGATACTGACGAATCGTCTTTTGCACTGATAAAGGCTGACCACAATGGATGCAAAACAGATTATTAGGGGAGTTTCCTTCATGGGTGCAGGTAACAGATGAAGGCGCGGCAGTTTTTTCTATCGAGCCTGGCATTTCTTTTTGCCGCAACCAAGAATCTGGTGCTGTTACCTCCTGTATTTGGAATTTCAGTATTGGGCCTCCCTGTGCTAGTTGCAGCAGAGAATTATCTGGTAATTGATTCTGAGTCACAAGGACACCATTGAGGAAAGTGCCATTAGTGCCTTGACTAATTACCTGCCACAAACCACCACTTTTGACAGAATTAACTTGCTTCAGTTCTAGATGATAGCGGGAAACTAAACTATCAGTTAAAACAACGTCATTATCCGCCGCACGTCCAATCCGAATCACGGAAGAGTTCTCAAAATACCATTGCTTGAGCGGCGTTTTTTTTTGCGGTTCTAGCAGGGTCAGAGTAACCACAATACAAACTAAAAGGTAAAAGGATAAAGAAAATAAAATTGGGTAATGGGTAGTATTAGTTATTGGGTACTGAGCATTCAAAAACAATTCTCTAGTCCCTAATCCCTAGTACCCATTTATTTGTGACTGTCTAAATTTGGACGCACTTTTGCCCGAATAAGTATAGCGGTAATGTTGTCATGACCATTGTATTGGTTTGCCAAATCAATTAAGTCCATAACGCCGGTTTCTAGGTTAGTACCAGAGCCAAGCAGAGGTTTTAGGTGCGTCTGCCAATGCATTTCTAATAAATCATTATCCGATAAACCGTCCGAGGCCAGTATGAACAGGGTATCTTCATTGATCTCGAAAAACTCTACATCGGGATTAATAGAGTGTTCGTCACGCGGCCCTAAGGCTTGGGTAAGTTGGTAAGCATCGGAACGGGCATAAGCTACGCTAGGGTCTACTCCCTTGGTAATTTCCCGTTGACCAACTTCATGATCTACTGTGATTTGTTCCAGCCCCCGCTTATGAGTGAGCCAATAGAGGCGGCTATCCCCCACATGGGCTACGGCGGCGTTGCTATCTTGAATTAAGAGCATGACTAGGGTAGTACCCATCCGCCCGACCCCAGAACGAGCATCTTTTTGATTGAGATCGTAAATTGCCTGATTCGCTAGGTATACTCCTTCACGGATGCTCTCTTCTGTTGGCAGTTGGTTGGCAACCCAGTGTTCTTGGAAGTATTGCCGTAGGGTAGTGACTGCTAACTCACTGGCTATTTCGCCGCCAGCGTGTCCGCCCATACCATCACAGAGAATGTACAAACCACGGGCTTGTAGAACTCTACTTTTAGGTAGCTCCAGTTTGTTAATGTTGGTTTCAAGGCCAAAGTAATCTTCATTGTGATGACGTTGCCTGCCGACATCAGTGGAACCTGCATCTTGCAGGCTGCTGAGCTGCATTGGTAGCACCACTGTTGGCATATCGTCATTTTTAACGGTCAAATCCTCTGGTTCCTCAAATTGCAGCATAGTTAGCGCAGTAGGATATTTTTCCTCTGTTGGGGGCAAAGTTTTAATTGTCGGTGCGACTAATTCATTGGACATTTCTTCTAAACGCGATCGCAATTGTGCGATCGTCTCAATCTTACCTATTTCCAAATCCCCTAACATCTGAACTACAGATCCAAATTGAGTGCGTTGAGACTGTCTAAATAGTGCTTGCCAAACCCGCCCTAATGCTTGGATAGTTAAAGGTCTCTCTTGTTGGGCAAATGTTTGGTCTTCTAAATCTGCTGGGACATCAGCTAAGGACTGAGTAGATAAAGGTTCCAGATATAAGCGCCCTAGCGTTAGCGTTTGGTCTTCATCCAACAGCAAATTCGACAAATCCAAAAGACTTTGACGACAATTCACTGGTTCTAGTACTGCCCACAATTGGGTCATCTGATAACACCAGTGTATTATTTGTAACGAACTTGTTGTGTTTTCTTGCCAAAGGTCAAGTAAATGCAGCAAATTTGAGCGGTCTTGGATGACTACCACCTGTATTTCACCTTGTTGCCATGCATCATGAATTGGCGGTATACCTGGGTTTCCTTGAGATTGTAATGCAATATAAGGTTTAGCAAGGCGGGGAATTCCACTGGCTTCCACAGATGGTGTTACTATACCTTGGTGCCAATTTCCTAATATGGCCTCAAGCGGTGAAATTTGATATGGTTGGCAGTCTAAAACCCTAATACACACCTCAGTATTGGCGGTAAGTTCTTCTAAATTTGGTAGTGGCTCTAATAATTGATAATGCTGTTCTGGGTCTAAATAAGAGCCTATTACAAGCTCAGAGATCATTGCCTCTGCTTTTTTTTCTTCCTCATTTCCCCCACCCGCAGTTGCTTGTTTGGCAATAATTGCCCACCAAACTGTTCCGCAGTCTGTACCACAGTTGGAACAATGTTGTGCGTTTACAGGTACAGAGGTACTACATTCTGGACAGACCTTGTGGGTCAAGGATGTACCACAGTTTTGGCAGAATTTGTTGGTGTTCAAGTTTTCAAATTTACACTGAGGGCAAATCAGCATAGTGGAAGTTCCTCATTCCCATTCCAAGGTGCTTCTAGCCACTTAGATTCAAAGTGCCACAATTGGCTACCCCTGCCTAACAGTAGACCGATCAGAAATTGTGGTTTCACTAATAAATTTTAGTGGCAGTATTAATTGTGACGCATATTAGCCAAATATTTCAGATCTCAGCCAGCTAATTTCCCAAACAGAGGTGCAGGGGATTAGGGGAGACAAACAATTTAAAATTAAGAAATCTAGTTGAGGTAAATATTTCTGCACCGCTTTACCCTTGACCCTTGTTTAATTTCTTCATACCTCATTACTTAATGGTAGTTGAATAGCAAAGCAGGTAAGGTTTGACCCGCTTTCAACTTCGATTGTTCCTCCTAAGAGCTTGGTTAGTTTCTGTACTAATGCTAAACCTAATCCTGTACCGCCCTGCTTCCAGGGGTCGTTGCTGGGAATACGGTAAAATTTCTCGAAAATGCGGGGTAATTCGGAACTGGGGATTTCTACACCAGAATTTATCACCTGAAATTGTATATTTTGAGATTTTAATTGAGCCGAAATAGTGATTTCTGCATCGGGAGGGCTGAATTTACAGGCGTTGGTGAGCAATTCTATTAAAATGCGTTCTAGACTGAATGGATCGCAAGTTAATAAGGGCAGATTGGTAGCGACGCTGAGGCGTAACTTTTGCTGGCAAGAGTTGCGGTTGCGTGCTTTAAATAGTTCTACTACCCGCCAGAGCCATTGCTGTACTTGAATAGTTTCTAGCACTAAGGGCTTAGTGTTGTTATCTAACCTTTGCAAATCTAAAAAGTTACTAATCAGATTAATTTCGCGATCGCACTCATTGTCTAAAATTTCATAATAGCGCGCTGCCTTAGAACGTTCTGCTTGGGGTTTTGCCATTTCTGACAAAAAGTTTTGCTCTTGATTGAGCGCTATCCCCAACATTTGAATCGCCATTTTCATATTAGTTAATGGCGTGCGTAATTCGTGGGACACAGTACTGAGAAATTCATCTTTGAGGCGATTGAGGCTTTCCATTTCCTCTAACTGCGCTTGCACTGATTCTTGACTATTTTTCAGTGCAACTTCTGCTGATTTACGCTCTGTAATATCTATGCAGCATCCAATATAACCGACAAATTTACCATTGGGTGTAAACCTAGGAACACCTGTATCTAAAACCCAACGATATTCACCATCATGGCGCTTCAGGCGATATTCCATCTCAAATTTGGCTCTAGCATGAAAAGCCGAATCATATATTTCTTGGCAGAAATCTTGCTCTTGTGGATGTACTCCTTCCAGCCAGCCAAACCCTTGCTGCTGCTCTATGCTACGTCCAGTAAACTTTAACCAAGATTGATTAAAAAAGGTAAAAAGTCCGTCACATCCTGTCATCCACAACATTACTGGTGCAGTATTAGCCATAGAATGAAAGCGTTGTTCGCTTTCTCTTAAAGCATCTTCCGCCTGTTTGTGAGCAGTAATGTCTTCCAAAACCATGAGAATTTGCGGATTTTTTTGATGATGTTGATCAGTTGGGTCTGGCTCTAATTCTATATGATAGAGTCCATCATCCATAGGCAATAACCGCGCTACAACCTTTACCCATAAAATCTTGCTAGCAGGGCAATTTAAACGAAACTCCCACTTGGAGACTTCGTTATAAGATGAAGTTTTTACTAACTCTGCTAATGCATCAGACAACCTTTGTTTGTCTGAATGTTCAAATAAGTTAAAAACAGACTTATCAATTAATTCTTCTACACTGTAACCAAGACTGTTGGCACCAAATTGGTTTACAGACAAAATTATTCCTGTTAGATCTAAACTGAAATATACAGAAGGAATATTTTCATAAAGCCTACGATACAAAGTCAGTTCCTCTTGGGTAGGAAGCAGGGTTTCTGCTGTGCAAAGTTCTAAATCGTCAGCTCGTTCAGACACAAGTTCTAAGCGCGCAGGTGTTGCAGACAAGATATCTTGTTGATGGCGAGTTTTATGCCAGATTGATTGCTGATTACGGCTCATAAGACTTAATAACTTGCACCCAAGGGTTGATGTGGATATGGGCTGGAATAAAAGAAAGATTATTATACAGCTTCTGGTTTGATTTTTGTCAAAGGGTGCAAGTAAAAACTTATGTAACAAAAATCATCGTTATTTATTAGTTTTTGAATTTTTAATTGAAATAAATAGCTCAATATGTTTAGCAAAATACATTATTTTGGATATTCCTGTAATAAAAAAAGTAATTTTCTATATACAGGATGAAAGTATCCAAATCCGGGAGATATCATTAAGTAACCTCTGAATAGAGAATAAGCAAAAAAAATGCTGATAAATAACTAATTGATATGCTAAATAAATGATTTTTTTCAGCAATGCAATAAGGGTTTAACCCCTCAAACTACAAACATTTTGAGTTCAGATTCAGTGAGGCTACGCCACTCACCCGGTTGTAAACCATCTAATTGTAAGTGGGCTATACTCACCCTTAAGAGCCGCAAAGTGGGAAATCCTACCGCCGCAGTCATCCGCCGTACCTGACGATTCTTGCCCTCAGTGAGAGTCATTTCTAGCCAGGCTGTGGGTACATTTTTACGAAATCTAATTGGGGGATTGCGATCGCACACAGGTGGTTCTTCAGATAATAGACGCACTTGTGCTGGCCGCGTGCGGTAATCTTGAATCTCCACACCTATTTGCAACTTATTTATAGCATCTCCATCTGGAATCCGTTCTACCTGCACCCAATAAGTACGTTGATGCCCAAACTGAGGATTAGCCAGGCGATGTTGCAGTTGTCCATTATTTGTCAACAGCAGTAACCCCTCACTATCCCAATCTAAACGTCCTACAGGATAGACATCAGGAACCTGGATATACTCTTTGAGGGTGCGGTGTTTGGGAGTTTCCTGTGTAAACTGACTGAGAACCCCATAAGGTTTGTGAAAAATAATATATTTATAGTTATTTGTCATCGGCATGGGTAAGGTTTCAAAAAGGCGATCGCCCTTTAGTACCTGGTGGTTAAATGAATCAGCTTTAGCTTAAAATGTAGGCAAATGAGTCTTCAGCAAAGCGCCAAAGTTCTATGACTCTTGCTAAACCTTCTGAACTAGGCATTACCCATCTCCCAGATCATACTGAATTACCAGAGTCAGATGCAACCTTTGTGTTCGCGAAGCGTGCCGGAGGCAAAAATTTTCAAGAACATCCCCAAAGTCTCCTTCTGACTGATTCCATTACAGATCAATTGCAGCAATTACATCCTGATCGCCAATACAGTATTGGTCAAGATAGTGGTATATATTGGCGTTTAACTGATCCTCCAGAAAGAGGCGCCCAAGCACCGATTGGTTTTATGTGCCGAATGTACCGCCGATGTTGAATGGTAAATTTCGGCGTTCTTACGTTTTATGGCAAGAATACGTTGCGCCATTGATTGTCTTGGAATTTGTATCTGGGGATGGTTCAGAAGAACGAGATCATACACCCATTACTGGTAAATTTTGGGTGTATGAGCAGGCGATTAGAGTGCCGTTTTATGGCATTTATGAGTTTAGTAAAGCTTCAGTAGAGGTTTATCACTTAGTAGATGGCAAGTATCAATTACTGCCAGCAAATGAAAGAGGTCACTATCCCATTTACCCGATGGGTGTGGACTTGGGTATATGGCAAGGGCAATATAAGAATATGGAAGCCCCTTGGTTACGCTGGTGGGATGCACAAGGGAATTTATTGTTGAATAGCGATGAAAAATCCCAACAATTATCATCTCAGTTAGAAGAAGAACACGAGCGATCGCAACAATTAGCATCTCAGTTAGAACAACAACAACAAAAGGCTGAACGATTGGCTCAAAGGTTGCGCCAGTTGGGGATTGAACCTGATGATGTGTAAAGAAAAAGAGTGCGATCGCATATTTAGGCGATAAAAAAACCCCCGACGCAACAGCCCAGGAGTATTGTATGAGTTCGATGTATACCTGTGTTGTTTCTAGCAATTAAAAATGAGGAAAATACGAGGATTGGGGAGAAAAATCCTGCACCTAGGTTTCAAAGGCGCGATCGCCCTATGGTACTTGGTGGTTAAAGAGCGATCGCCTTCAGTATAACCATAGCGTTCGCTGCATCCAAACCCTTAAGTCTTGGGGTAAATTAGCATACTTCAATAAAATCTAAAAATCTTATCTAAGACTATTGGAAAAATCCGCAATAAGGTTTAGACTATTTCCAGGAACCTTAGCCAAGGTTTTTGGAAATTAGCTCATGTCAAAAATAATATACGATGTCATCCAGCGTTTTGAGGTAGAAAACGGCGTTCCTCGTTTGGTTTCAACGAATATACAAGTCATTGAAGGCGGGGAAGATTTGCTTTCTTTAGCTATCAGTATGCTGGAGAGACTTGGTTTTCAAGACAAGTTTGAGGAGAATAGAACATCACAATATATAGGATATCGACTTAAAAACCCTAAAAAAGGAGCTAAACGTTATCAACTAATTTTAACTCAAAAGAAAGATGGCTTGTATGTTTCTTTACCACGAGATGTATGGGAGCCATTTCTGTTGTATTTAGAGATTACATATTATGAAGAACGATATCCTTTTATAGATAAATATTGGGTTTTGCCGGGTAATTCAGACATTTTTTTAGAAGAAATAGAAGATGAAGGATTCTATACAAAAAATCAGGTTATTGGCTATTTCCATACCGTTGTTGATTATGAACCCCATCCAGGTATTGAAGAAAGAGGGCTTTGGATACATTTAGAAGAAGATAAACTTTTTCCTTATACTTGGCAAGCCCGAATTAAATTAAGAGAAGTATTGGAAGAATTTATTAACCATTTTGCAAAAGTCCTAATAGAGAAATAGTAATGTCTTTAAAAACAAAGAGATTGGTCAACCCTTACGAAGAAAGGATGCTAGAGTTTCTCCAAACCTGTATAGATAAAAAATACAAGATTCATACACAAGTGAGCTTAAGCCAATTTTGTGAACTAAATAGCAATATTGACTGGGAATTAAAAAAGTTTTTCTATAGCTGCAATGTAGATGCCCTCATAACCAACTATGATTATAAAGCTTGTTTAGTCGTAGAATTTCAATCTTCATATCATGACTATCCTGAAGCAAAAGAGCGCGATCGCAAAAAGGCAACTTTACTCGCTCTTGCTGGCATTCCCTTAATTTATTCACGCATGAAAGATTTTGGACTATTGCATCTTTACTCTCAAAATGAAGAAGTAGTCTTTAATTTATTCACAAGTGAACGTCGAGAGAATGCCCAAGACTTAATTAGAAAGTATTGTGAACTATCTATTTTGGCTAATGCTTGAATAAGATTTTCGGAAATTATAGATATTTTCTGCATTCTTCTTTGCGTCTTTGCGCCTTTGCGCCTTTGCGTGAGGTAAAAAATCTTTAAAAAAAAGTTTAATGTTGACATAGCAACTGGGAATACCTATGAGCAAACCAAACTTTGATGCTATGAGCAAGGCAGAATTACGTGCTTATGTCATTGCACACCAAGATGATCAAGAAGCTTTTTACGCACTTGCGGATCGTTTGACTGCAAAACCACCCACTGCAACTTATCCCGCCTCAATGACTCCAGAAGAAATCCAAAGAGCAATATTTAGACATTATCGAGCAAAAGCAGCGATGTCTACGACGGGCTGCGCCTACGCCAGACTCCGAAACAACCGCTTAACCCCCACATCTTCATGAATTGTTAACACCCTCACCTCCAGCCACAATCAAAGTGGTACAATCAATTCCCATGCTAGGGGTGCCTGAATAACTAGGCTGAGATCACACCCTTAACACCTGAGTCTGGGTAATACCAGCGGAGGGAAGCTGTTTATCGAGGAATTCAATATGCGGACAGAATGGGTTGCAAAGCGCCGTAGCGAGAGCAATGTTTCTCAAATGCACTACGCCCGTCAGGGTGTCATCACTGAAGAAATGCATTACGTCGCTCAGCGGGAAAATCTTCCCGCTGATCTCATTCGTGAGGAAGTGGCGCGGGGGCGAATGATTATCCCTGCTAACATTAATCACACCAACTTAGAGCCAATGGCTATTGGTATTGCCTCTAAATGTAAGGTAAATGCTAATATCGGCGCTTCACCCAACTCTTCCAATCTTCAGGAAGAAGTAGATAAGCTGAAACTAGCGGTAAAGTATGGTGCTGATACCGTGATGGACTTGTCTACAGGCGGCGGTAACTTGGATGAAATTCGTACCGCTATCATTAAGGCTTCGCCTGTTCCCATTGGCACTGTACCAGTTTATCAGGCTTTAGAGAGTGTTCACGGCACAATTGAAAAACTCACCCCTGATGACTTTCTCCATGTCATCGAGAAACACGCTCAGCAAGGGGTAGACTATCAAACTATCCACGCTGGAATTTTACTAGAGCATTTGCCTTTGGTGAGAAGCCGCATCACTGGGATTGTCTCTCGTGGCGGCGGGATTTTGGCGCGGTGGATGCTGCATCATCACAAACAAAATCCTTTATACACTCATTTCAAAGACATCATTGAGATTTTCAAAAAATATGATGTCTCCTTCAGTTTAGGCGATTCCCTACGCCCTGGCTGTACTCATGATGCCTCAGATGCAGCACAATTAGCAGAATTGAAAACCCTCGGACAGCTAACCCGTAGAGCCTGGGAAGATAATGTACAGGTAATGGTAGAAGGGCCTGGACACGTCCCAATGGATCAGATTGAGTTCAACGTCCGCAAGCAAATGGAAGAGTGTTCTGAAGCGCCTTTCTATGTGCTGGGGCCATTGGTGACAGATATTGCTCCTGGTTATGACCACATTACCTCAGCTATTGGTGCAGCAATGGCTGGTTGGTATGGTACAGCAATGTTGTGCTATGTAACACCTAAAGAACATTTAGGATTACCCAACGCTGAAGACGTGCGGAATGGCTTGATAGCTTACAAAATAGCAGCTCACGCGGCAGATATTGCCAGACATCGCCCAGGTGCCAGAGATAGAGATGATGAACTGTCCCACGCCCGTTACAACTTCGACTGGAACCGTCAGTTTGAATTATCACTCGACCCTGAGAGAGCTAAAGAATACCACGATGAAACTTTACCAGCAGATATTTATAAAACTGCTGAGTTTTGTTCGATGTGTGGGCCTAAGTTCTGCCCAATGCAAACCAAGGTTGATGCTGATGCGTTGACGGAACTTGAGAAGTTCTTGGCGAAAGAAAAGGTTAGTCAAAGCTAACAGTAACATTATTGATAGGCCTCAGACTATAAGTTTGGGGCTATACATACTCAGCCTACAATCGCAGGCTAATTTAATAGATATTTTTTGAAACTTGAATTAATTGATTATATTTTAATTAAATTAATATATAAAATATCTTGCTCTAATTTCTGGCTGCTCAGCTAGAAACCGTTCTATTTCTAAACCTGACCATCGTTCTATTTTAATACCATCTTTTTCATTCACATAATCCAATCGGTCATGTAAAGTAGCGTCAATTACGCTATTTGTCATTACGCAGAATCCACCTGCTTTATAGGGTTTAGCATTGCTAAACCCCTAAGAAAAATGTATATATCAAAGTTTTGTGAATTGGGGTTATTTAATCATCTTTCATCAGATGAAAGCCGCCCATGCAAAATTGGCATGGTAAATAACCCCCATGCCAAACCAGTCATTAATCCAAAAGGCGTGACAATATAATTATTAAAACTCCACAAGTCAAAAACCTGCGCTGCCAATTCCAAGGGATAAGCCATCATCAACACGGTAGCTATGGCTACACCACTCCAAGCATACTGGCTTAACCAGTAAAAACCTTTACCCCCAGTCACACCATACAACAGCCGTGTTATGAACAAACCAGTGACAGTGCCGTAACAACGCATACATACAGCCATGATATGGGGTGGTGCTAAATCTAACCCCATATCAGGCTGCGGGCAGACATGATTGCCCATGAAATAAATGATATTCGCAATTCCCGGCAACAAAGATACCCCAGAGGCAGCAAGAAAGGGGGCAGCTAGCGGGCCAATCACCATACCCGCTAGCATAAAATCAGCGATTGCGCGGAGCGCAGCGCCAAAGGCGATCGCACTGACCCAATTAATTTGCAACTCTCTGTTGAAAGCTACTCTCATCATTCCCTTTCTTACCTTTACGTGAGGTTTTTTCTTAACCTACCACTGCCCGATAAGGACTTGTCAACTTATCGAGTTGCTGTGTCAACAGACTGAGGAATAATCCCACATCTGTAACCACACCCACCGATTCTATCGAACCGCGATCGCTTAACTTAGTCACCACAGCCGGATTAATATCCACACACACCATTTTCACCCCAGCCGGTGTCATATTCCCCACACCAATTGAGTGCAGCATACTAGATAGCATCAAAATCATTTCTGCACCTTCGATGTGTTTGGCGTATTCCTGCTGTGCCTTGATCAGATCCATTTGGGTATCAGGCAAAGGCCCATCATCCCGAATCGAACCGGCGAGTACAAAAGGTATCTGATTGTGGACGCATTCATACATCACGCCACTCTTAATTGCCCCAGCTTCTACAGCTTTGGCAATGCTTCCATAACGGCGGATGCTATTAATTACCTTTAAGTGATGGCGGTGTCCACCACGCACAGCGACACCCCGCTTCATATCGACACCGAGGGAAGTACCCATAATATTTTGCTCGATGTCATGGACAGCGATCGCATTCCCGCCTAACAGCGCCTGTACATATCCTTCACGAATCAGCCGCGATAGATGTTCGCCGCCGCCAGTGTGAATTACCACAGGCCCAGCCGTGACAACTACTTTACCGCCAGCATCCCGAATTTTACGCAATTCCCAAGCTACTTGCTCTACGACTAATTCCACACGGCGTTCACTGGAAACACCCGCCGACATAAAGCTGAATTCTTGAGCATTGCGCTGTTCCCGCGATTCTGTTTTGCGGATAGTGCGGATACCTAAAACGTCTACAATTACTTGTTCGCCTACTTCTAATTCGCGTAATATTTTACACTTAGCGACGTAACCATTGGGAGATTGAGTAATTGCGATCGCGCCATCCATGCGCTGATTTTGCACCTTCACCCACTGACCCTTAATCCGTACTTCAGTGGGATAAATTGTACTCACATAAAAATCATCGGGAGCTACACCAGCTTGGATCACAGGCTCTAGTTTGGCATCCCGCTCATCTTGGGGTAAGTCTACCGCACCCAAATCAATCAATAGTGAGATAATCTCTTCCATCACCTCATGGGATGGTGCAGATACCTTCACTTCAGCTGCTGAAGTACTTTGGCGCTGTTCTCCCAAGTTGAAATTCAGTACCTGGAAGCTGCCACCTGTGTCTACAATCAAGTCTAAAGCGCGGTTAATTAAGCCAGAATCGAGCAAGTGGCCTTCTAGGCGGATGATACGACTTTCTACAGAAACATTCGCATGAACTTCATCTCTAACTGGTTCTGTTACCCGTAAGGTAAGACATTTCGCTGCACCACCAGCTTTGAGAAATTCTGTCAGTGGCGTTTCAATGATTTGGAAACCCACATTTGTAAGGCGTGTTTTCAAAGGATCACTCGCCTTGTTCATGATCACGATGCTGTCCACATTCACCGCATTACAAGCGAAGTTAACAGCGTCGGCTTCTTCTATGGCGATGCGCTTTTCTGCTGCTACTCGCATTTCAATTAAGCGGTTGGAGTAGGAATCAAACGCACCTGGGTAGTACAGTAAATAGCCGTTAGCTAAGGGACAAAAGCAAGTATCTAAGTGATAGAAGCGCTCATCAATCAGCCGCAGAGACAGTACTTCAATATCCAGCCACTTCGCTAAGTAGGGATGAGAATCTAATTCTGAACGAAAGCCGTAACCTGACCAGAGCCAGCGTCCTTCCCGGTCTAGCAGCGCGTCCCCTGCACCTTCAAAGGGTAAGTCTTTAGGTAGTACATTTACTGTATAACCGTTGGCTTCAAACCATTTTTGGAAGTATGGCTCTTCTCCCTGACGTTCTTTGTGCAAAAAGCGGCTGAGAACGACATTATCCCCCAACACTAAGCCTGCGTTGGCGGTAAACACCATATCAGGCCAACCTTTTTCGGGCGTTACTAAATCTACAATAGCGTGGTCTTTGAGGACATGGTAGAGTTTTTGCCACTGTTCAACAGCGCGATCGCGCGATGATTTATGAATGTTCCCTTCCATCCAGGGATTAATCACATAGTCCACATCGTAGTGGTCAGGGGCACACATCAAAAAGCGAATCTGGGAAGTCATAAAAAATATTACAAGCGTTGAAATGCTATAAGCCTATATTAGATACAGATTATTACTGTATCAATTTGTCAACTTTGCTACTAAACTTCTTGTTTCTGCTACTTTAAGAAAGCACATAAGTTTGCTTCTATTTTATTATCCCAGGGGATAAACTGCGGTAAAAGCACTAAAGGCTAAGGTGACAAAATTGTCAAACGACTAATGGCACAGTGACAAAATTTTAATGTTGTGTAATTGTAGCGCTATTTGGTTCTGGGAACTCAGCATCAGCAGTATCTGCATTTCGTTAAACAATAGTACTGCTATGCAAAATTGATGAAATACTTTATTTAGCGCTATTTGGTTCTGTGAAATTAAAATGGCAGACCTAAAATTTATAATTGAGGATCATCCTAAGCAAGAGGATATTCGTACTGTTATTAACAAGCTTGTTGAATATAACAGCGATCGCCAAATAGAAAAAGACCTATACCAACCCCTAGCAGTCTTGATTCGAGACCATAAAAATGAAATTGTTGGTGGTTTAGTTGGCAAAACACAATGGGGATGGTTGTTTATCTCTCACCTTTGGGTTGCAGAAATGCTGCGAGGTCAAGGGTATGGTAAGCAATTAATACTTCAAGCTGAGGAAGTAGCTAAACAGCGCGGCTGTAGTTACGCTTACCTAGATACATTCAGTTTTCAATCTCTAGGTTTTTATGAACGCCTTGGCTACCAGAGGTTTGGTGTTTTGGAAAACTTCCCACCAGGACATCAAAGATATTTTTTAAAGAAAGCAATTTAGTTGAATATAAACCCCAGACTGCACTATAGATAATAAGCCAGAGACCGTGAGCATTGCTATCCTATCTAGCATTGGTTTGACACAGCTAATTTGATGCATTAACCAAAATCTGTCTGATCGGCGGTTAAATTAATCCAGATTAATAGAGAATTTTAGATATGCCAGACCGATATAATTACACTTGGTCTCTATGATCCTTTAATAAAAATATCATTTTTGCATCAATTAAGTAATATCTTATACATTTATCTCTAAACCATCAGCTATTCTACGCCTACCTATCAGTACAATTAATCAGGGGATCGCTTGCTGTATTGTTCACAGTTTGTTACAAAAGTACAAAGAACTTCTAGAGAGCCAAAACCTCATGTTCGGCGGACTTACTGGATTAACAGATTCTAAAGGCACAGATTGGGGAGAGCGAATGCTCAACACAGTCGCTAGCCAAACGATTCGCCACCTGTTTAGCCAAAGCGAGTCAGTAGAAGTCTTTGTGCGCTGCTATCCCTCCAGCAAACTGTTGCAAGGCAGCATTGATAGTTTCAAAATGAGTGGACGTGGCTTGGTCATCCGTAAAGATTTCGCGGTAGAGGAGATGTCCTTTGAAACGGATGCAGTTGCCATTGACTTCGGCTCAGTTTTAAGTGGTAAATTGACTCTTAAACAACCTACTCAGGCGATCGCCCAAGTAATTTTATCTGAAGCAGGTATTAATCAAGCTTTTAATGCTGAACTGGTAAGAAAACGTTTAGTTAACCTTTCTCTCCCTACCTTAACGGCGTTATCTGGTGGTAAACCAGTCTCTTTCCCAGAGATTCAAGTACAACTGTTACCAGAAAATCGCTTGCGGATTTTGGCAAAAGCAGATTTAGATAATGGCGAACTCGTACCCCTAAATATGACTGTCAGTTTGGCTGTAGAACGCCGACGACGGGTTTCCTTCAAAGACCCTAAATTTGAACTTGATCTTGTACCAGAAGCACAAAGAGAAATATCCCAAACTTTGAGCGTAGCACTGGTGGAAATTTTAGATAATATGGTCGATTTAGATCGCTTCGACCTTGATGGGGTGAAAATGCGACTCAATCGTTTAGAAACTGAGGGTCAAAAGTTAATTTTCAGTGGATATGCTGAAATTGAGCGTATACCAAGTAGCTCTTAATGAACAAGGGGCTAGGGGTTAGTGTTTATAGCAGTTCTCAATTGCATAAAATACAGACCATTCGTAGGGGCACAGCATTGCTCATAGGTGTCAACTTAACGTGAAACCCTGATGGAAGCTTGATTTTACGTTTTCTCAATTCCTATCAAGATCCGCGTTACCCCACCCCAGTTTTGTCTAAAGCCAAAACATCCCCTCCCCGCGCGCGGGGAGGGGACTAAGGGGTGGGGTAAAACGCTTGTGGGGCAAGGCTTTTTGCTTAAGTTGACACGTATGAGCATTGCTGTGCCCTATTGTGTATTGCATCCAAACGAGAACCGCTATATTTCATCGGCGCGAATGGGGTAGGCACGCACAAAGACGCAAAAGTTTTTTACTGCCTTTGCGTCTTTGTGTAATATTTAATTTTGATTTTCTATCTTCCAACACCTACATATTGGAACCCTGCCCTGACCATTGTTTCCGGGTCAAGGAAGTTACGTCCATCAATCACCACTGCGTGATTCATTAGTTTAGCCATTTTCACGTAGTCTAGATTGCTAAATTGTTGCCATTCAGTCACAAGTACTAAAGCATCGCAACCGTCGGCTAGTCTTTCAGCGTCAGTTTCCACTAGCACACCAGAAAGACCATGACGTAGACCTGTTTGGGAAACAATGGGGTCGTAGGCTTTGACTTTAGCTCCCAGTCGGTTTAGCTGCTCAATCAAGTTGAGTGCTGGAGCATCGCGTAAATCGTCGGTATCTGGCTTGAAGGTTAGACCTAGTAAACCTACTGTTTTACCTTTGAGGATTTTTAGGACTTGCTGGAGTTTTTCTAAAGCAATCAGCCGTTGGCGTTCATTAACGCTAACGGCTGATTTTAATAGCTGCGCTTCATAACCATAGTCATCAGCAGTGTGAATCAGAGCCGCTACGTCTTTGGGGAAACAAGAACCACCCCAACCAATACCAGCTTGTAAGAACTTGTTACCAATGCGGGAATCTAACCCAATACCTTTTGCTACTTGGGTAACATCAGCACCGACGCGATCGCAAATGTTAGCTACTTCGTTAATAAAACTAATTTTGGTTGCTAAAAAGGCATTAGCAGCATATTTAATCATTTCTGCCGAACTGAGATCGGTTACAAGCACAGATACATTTGGTAAAGATTTATGCTCAGCGTACTGCCGCTCCACAATTGGAGCATACAGTTCTTTCATTAAGGCTACTGCTTTTTGACTGTTGCCGCCTAGAACAATGCGATCGGGGTTAAAAGTATCGTAAACTGCTGAACCTTCCCGCAAGAACTCTGGATTACTGACTACATCAAAATGAGATGCAATCTCCGGCAATTTATCTTCAATTGCAACGCCACCTGCCGGTACTAAGGTTTTTTGGCGTTCGGCGATGCCATCCAATACTATCATCCGCACCCAGTCACCTGAGCCAATGGGCACTGTGGATTTATTAACGATTACTTTATAACCACCGTTGAGATGGCTCCCGATCCCACGGGCTACAGCCTCAACGTAACGTGTATCACTTTCACCATTTGGTAAAGGTGGTGTTCCCACTGCAATAAAGAGAATTTCTCCGTGGGATACGCCCGCAGCTAAATCGGTAGTAAATTCGATTTTCCCCGATTGAATAGCAGATTGCATAATTTCCGAGAGTCCAGGCTCGAAAATTGGCGACTGCCCAGACTTCATTAACTTGACTTTCTCTTCGTTATTATCTACACAAATTACATCATGACCGATGTGAGCCAAGCAAGCACCTGTAACCAAACCAACGTAACCAGTACCAATGACGCAAACACGCATTCTGTTTAACTCCTCGTTTTTTCTATTCTTCTTTAACTCAGAAGTTTTCAACACAAGGCTCTATGGTGGTAGAAAACCTTACCAAAATAGTACAGGCTACAGATAAACTAAGCCTGCACGAAAGTTCAGAGCGATACTCGTTGCCGATCAGGAGACTGACTCCTTTGTGATCCGATTGCGAAAATCTTCTATTGTCAGTTTTAACCCTTGTTGTAAAGGAATGGTAGGTTCCCAATTTAACAAGGTTTTTGCCTTTGTAATATCTGGACGGCGGCGACGCGGATCGTCAGAAGGTAGTGTTTCAAACTTAATTTTGGCATCTGGGTTGATCAGGTTTTGTACAGCCTCTGCCAATTCTAAAATGGTGTATTCATCAGGATTTCCCAGATTCACAGGCCCAACATAGTCGCTATTCATTAATCGGATAAATCCTTCTACCAGATCAGAGACATAGCAAAAACTACGGGTTTGCGAACCGTCTCCGTAGACTGTTAAAGGTTCACCCCGTAGGGCTTGAACTATGAAGTTGCTAACCACTCGTCCATCGTTTTCTAACATCCGAGGACCATAGGTATTAAAAATACGTACAACTCGAATATCAACTTTATTTTGTCTGTAGTAGTCAAATGCTAAAGTCTCAGCAATTCGTTTGCCTTCGTCATAGCATGAACGCAGTCCAATAGGATTGACACTACCCTTATACTCTTCGGTTTGGGGATGAACTTCTGGATCTCCGTACACTTCGCTAGTAGAAGCCAAGAAAAACCTCGCTTTTACACGCTTAGCTAAGCCCAACATATTCAGCGTCCCCATCACATTTGTTTTCACAGTTTTGACGGGGTTGTACTGGTAATGTACTGGAGAAGCTGGACAAGCCAAATGATAAATTTGATCCACTTCTAACCTGATGGGTTCGGTGATGTCGTGGCGGATGAGTTCAAAGTATGGATTATCTAGCCATTTCAGTATATTTTCTTTGTTACCGGTATAGAAGTTATCCAAACAAAGAATTTCATGCCCATCACCTATTAGTCGGTCGATGAGATGGGAACCAATAAACCCGGCACCGCCCGTCACTAAAATTCTCATAGTTTACCCATTAAGTACAAGTATTGTCAGTTGCTATTGTATGTATTTTTTTATTACGCAATTTAGGTAAAAAAGTCCAGAAGAATATAGTTTTTTAAACAAATGTCGTTATATTTACCCATATTTCTACTGTTGTACTCTTGTTACATTAAGTTTCTTTTCTTGAACAATTCCATTAGCAAAATAACAAACATAGTCTAAAGATTGGAGCTTCAAGTTCTATAATTCATCAAATCTTTAACAAAATTAAGTATTGTGAGAATTAGATATGTAACCTTTTATCACTCTGAGACAAGGTAAGTTGATCAGATATATTAAGAAAAAAACTAAATTGTCTAAATTATTAGACAATGAATAGCTTCATATTTTTACTTAGCCAATGTAGTACTAGGAGCTCCAGTTGGTAGTACTACCGGGTGAGTGCGTTGCGGTTCTCCAAGCATGATAATAGAGCAAGTAAGTTGTCTGGCTAATTGAGTTGTAACATCACTAATGGCTAAACCACCAGGACTGGTGCGATTACGTGTAAAAGGTAGCACAACTAAATCATACAATCGTGCTGCTTGTAAAATGGCTTGGGCCACATTTTCATGGGCGATAATTTGAATTTCTGGGGGATTTGGCAAAGCCAATTTAGATACTAGTACAGAAAG
The DNA here is from genome assembly GCA_034530935.1 of Aulosira sp. DedQUE10. Classification (GTDB taxonomy): domain Bacteria; phylum Cyanobacteriota; class Cyanobacteriia; order Cyanobacteriales; family Nostocaceae; genus Aulosira. The sequence goes on from JAVRCF010000034.1 coordinate 64,008, forward strand.
ATGCGATCGCCTCGCTGCAATTTTGCTAGAACTAGTACGTCGCTCGCATACATTCAGTACAGTCACTTGGGCTTGATTGGAATCTGCCAACATTTGGGCAAAATGCACAGGCTGTAACGTTGGTGCCATTAAGTTTTCTACCGGAACTAAGATCCGTTGGATTTTCTTAGGAGAGTCTACTAAACGAGTAACAGCTACAGGACAATGGGATGCCCAAAGAACGTTATCAATTACGTTACCAAATAAACGCGCTCTTAACCCTGTACGTTTGCCCCAACCCATAACAATCAAACTAGCCTTTTGTTCCCGAGATGCTCTGCTAATTCCCTGAGCAAAAGCATCATCAATTCTCAATAATGGTTCTGCGGCTACACCCAAGACTCGGCTTTGTGCTGTAGCTTTAGCAAGTAACCGCTCACTGCGCTGCAAAGATGCTTCTAACTGTGGTGCATCCATGTGAGATGCAGCAGTTGCGATCGCTAACGGTACAATTCTGCCATTGGCTTGGCGTGCTAACAATGTCGCCAATTCTATTAAATACTGCTGCGTTTGGGGATTGTAGATAGGTACCACTATAGTAAAAGTGGTGCCAGTATCTTCTATTTTCTGCTCAGGTTGGGCGGTTGGATCTGGCTCTGTAGCTGCTGATGAAGTTAAACCGACAGCTACCCGACTAGTAATTAATGGCCCCAAGGTTGATGTGACTAACATCACCACAACAACGCTATTTAATACTTCAGATGAAAATAATCGAGCCTGATACCCTACTAAAGTTGCGGCTAATGTTGTACCCACCTGGGGAATTGACAGCGACCACATTGTCAGGATTTCCTGCCAATTAAAGCGGTATACAAGTTTCGCCAATAAAGCGGCGATAAATTTGCTGGCAATCAAACCGAACACAAACAAGAGTGTCAATTTGAGATTGGTAGTGCTATTGGTAAAAGTGGGCAGATCAACTAGCAAACCAAGGTTAACGAAGAAAATGGGAATGAACAGCACACTGCCCACAAACACTACTTTTTCTTTGACTGGGCCTTCCCCCAAAACTTCATTAACTGCCAAACCCGCTAAAAAGGCTCCAATAATCTTTTCGACCCCAATCAATTGAGCGCCGACAGCAGCTAGAAACAAAGTCAGCAGCACAAACAAAAATTGGTTTCCCTCTTCACCGCCAGAACGCCGAAAAAATTCTTTGCCTACCCAATCAAAGCCTACTAACACCACGACAGAGTAAATAATTAACCAACCCAACAAAGTGAGCAACTTGGCTAAACTAAATACTTCTATGTGTGTAGAGGCTATACACAGGGCTAAGATCAGCAAAGAGCCAATATCAGTAAAAATTTTGGCTCCAATGGTAACAGTAACAGCTTCATTTTTCACCACTCCTAGGCGAATAAGAATGGGATATGCCAAAAGGGTATGGGAGGCGAACAAAGAGCCAATTAATATTGATGTCATCCAACCAAAGCCAAAAATTACCCCTACAAGGGTTCCCATGACTAGGGGGATACTAAAGGTGAAGCTACCAAAACCCAAAGAGCGATTTTTTCTCTGCTGAAACTGCTCTATGTCAACTTCTAGTCCTGCTACAAATATTAAGTAAACTAATCCAATATCTGCTAGCAGGTTAATTATCTCTGATTCTGTTTGGAATAAATTCCAGCCTGAAGGACCAAGCACTACCCCAGAGAAAACCAAACCTACTAAACCTGGTAGTCTGAGGCGCTCAAACAGAATGGGCACCACTAAGATAACCACCAGCAAAATAGCGAAGGGAACAATTGGTTCCTTGCCAAGAACTTGGGAAGTAGGTTCTAATGCCAGAACTTGTGAGATGAGTTCCATAGGTAGAACTTGAAAGGGCTATGGTGAAGCTGCGATTACCTTAAAAGCAATCGACCGATCAATATAACTGCAAAAGCTACCAGGAGTAGAAATTAAAAAAAACCTTAACTTAATGCTTGGGGATTGGGGGATTGGGATGAGGGGGACAAGGGGGATGAGGGTGACAAGGGGGACAAGGAAGAAAATAATTACTCTTGACTCTTGACTTTTGACTCTTACCTATGGGTGAACCTGGCTTAAAATGAACCGCAAGCGATCGTAGTCATCTTTCAACAGCACGCTGAGGGTTCTTCCAGCTTTGATTAACCATTTGCGGTCAGCTTTACGTAACTGGTAAACCTCTCGAATCGCCGCCGCCGCTAAAGACTCGATTGGCGCACCTTTGACAGAAAGTAGTGTTTGCAAAAAATCCAGTTCTTCGGTGAACTTAATGATCGTTTCCGGTTCACAGCGATAAACGGCTTGATGAATTTGTGGAGGACGAGGTGGTAAATACTGGTATACCCTTTGGTTATAAGCTTGGCTATGAGAAGGCACCTCAAATCCCACGATAGCAGCTCGAAATTCGGTTTTGAGCATGGCAAATATCTGGGGTTGCTCCTCTCGCAAGTCTTGCAAGGACAGTCCTAAAGCCACTGCCCGGTGTACTGAATCTATGGGCATTGTGGTAGCGTAATACACTACAGCATAAATTTGGTTGCCCGATTCTTCATCCGTAGAACAAACCCAGCTACCAAAGGGCGGCATTGGGGGAAAACTTAAGTCTTCTGGCTCCAAACACTGTGCCAGAAATTCAGTAGTGGTAGTTTCGATCACCTCGGCAATGTGATTAGGATGGCGATCGCCTGTGGCAAACTGTGGTAAGGGAAGGCGCATAGTATTAAGAGTTAAGGGTCAAGGTGTAACAGTCAAGAACCTTTGGACTATTGACTACGGACTCTTGACTCTTAACTAACTTATTTCCCTTTTTTCTTGCCTATGGTCTCTACAGCGTCCAATTCGCTCAAGCGAAAGGTAACTAATTTATCCCAGTTCCCACCCTCAAACAGCACAGCTACCTTACCATCACTAACTCTTTGTACCAATCCTTCATAGCGATAATAGGTATCTGCGGGATTCTTAACGCGAACAGTTGCTCCAGGCAGGATCATGATTTTTATCCTCGCTTATTTCCTGTTATATAGCTTAATACTTGTCATTGGTCATTTGTCACTTGGTGTTTGGTGTTTGTCATTAATTCTTTCCCCTTGTCCCCCTTTCCTTGTCTCCTTAACCTGTCCCTTGACTCATCAGAAAAATGGGTAGAAACCCTGTCCTAAAGGAGCGGCTTTACATGGAATATGGTAAAATGTGAAGCATGGAAAAAGCCTACCGCTACCGAGTTTATCCAACTGCCGAACAAGAATCTCTCTTGCGTCGGACAATTGGTTGTGTGCGGTTGGTATTTAACATGGCTCTGGCTGCGAGAACCGAGGCTTGGTACACCAGACAAGAGCGAGTTGATTACGTTCAGACCTCCACCATGCTGACGCAGTGGAAAAAACTTGAAGACCTCCAGTTTTTGAATGAGGTTAGCTGTGTACCACTGCAACAAGGCTTGAGACATCTGCAAACTGCATTTACTAACTTCTTTGATGGTATGGCAAGATACCCTAACTTCAAGAAAAAGCGTAGTGGCGGTAGTGCGGAATTCACCAAGTCTGGTTTCAGATGGAAGGATGGACAAGTCTACTTGGCAAAGTGTTCTCAACCGTTGCCAATTAAATGGTCTAGAGAGCTTCCCAAGGGGTGCGAGCCTACAACCATAACCGTTAAGCAAGAAGCTTCTGGACGCTGGTTTGTTAGCTTGCGGATTGATGATCCGAATGACGAAACCATGCAACCGGTTGATAGTGCTGTGGGGTTGGACGTGGGGATTAGCAGCCTCGTTACTTTGAGTACAGGTGAAAAGATTGCCAACAATCAAGCTTTTGGTAAGCACTATCAAAAGTTGAGGAGAGCGCAAAAAGCCTTGAGTCGTAAACAGAAAGCTTCTCGCAACCGAGACAAGGCTAGACTCAAAGTTGCTCGGATTCAAGCTAAAATTTCTGACAAACGTAAAGACCATCTGCATAAACTGACAACTCGACTCTTCCGTGAAAACCAAACGATTGCCGTTGAGGACTTGGCAGTTAAGAATATGGTCAAAAATCCCAAACTTGCCCGTGCTATAAGTGATGCTGCATGGGGTGAGTTGGTGAGGCAGTTGGAGTACAAAGCCAAGTGGTACGGTCGAACAGTAGTGAAGATTGACCGATGGTTTCCCACTTCTAAGCGCTGTGGAAATTGCGGACATATTGTTGATAAATTGCCGTTGAATATCAGGGAGTGGGATTGCCCCAATTGTGGGACGCACCACGACCGGGATATCAACGCAGCTAAAAATATTTTGGCTGCTGGACAAGCAGTGACAGTCTGTGGAGCGAACATAAGACCTTTGGGGCATAAGTCTAAAGGGCAGTTGCGAAAAACCAGTAATGGAAGGAAACAGAAACCTAAATCGTGAGGTTTAGGAATCCTCGCCGTTCTACGGCGGGGTGGATGTCAAGAATAATACTTCTGCCGTTGGCGAAAGTTTGCTACGGATTCTACAATTCCTAAGGAAATGAAGTTTGTCAGCATGGCAGAACGACCGTAACTCATCCAAGGTAGGGGAATTCCGGCTACAGGTGCTAAACCCACCGTCATGCCAACATTAACAATCAACTGAAACACAATCATCGACAATACACCAATGGCCAACAACGAGCCAAAGTTATCTTTGGCGGTTTGAGCCACGTGCAGTAGACGGAAGCAAATTAAACAGAAGACAAAAAGTACTACCAAACAACCAATAAAACCAAATTCTTCACCCACCGCCGAGAAAATGAAGTCTGTATGCTGTTCAGGTACGAAATTGAGTTGAGTCATCGGGCCTTTGAACAAGCCCCATCCCCAAATTTCGCCAGCACCAATGGCAATGCGAGATTGAATCAGGTGATATCCAGCACCTAAAGGATCGTGTTCGGGGTTAATAAATACGCTGAGTCTGTCTTTTTGATATTCTTTGAGGACATGGTTCCACGCAAAAACGCCCAATTCACCACCCAGCATATTGAGAACCCATGCACCTATGGCTCCAAGACCAAATTTGCGCCAGGGGAGAGTCTGCCAACCAACAATAGCCATCGCGCCTGCCCAAAATAAGCCTAATGGCCCGAAGGTTAGTTCTTTAAACAAAACGATCGGTTGTGATAAGGGCCAAGAGATACTAAATAAAATAGCCGCAACTATAGGAGAAATCATCAGGATCAACCAGCCGGGATTGGCATTTGCCCAGTACAACATCCCTAAGACGATCGCACCAAACACCAATGATGTTGCTAAATCTGGTTGCAAAAATACTAATCCCCAAGGAATAGCACTGATGAGCAAAACTCTGAAAACACTATCGATACTGGAAGCAGTACGCTTATGTAACAAAGCGGCAAGGGTAATAATCATCCCGACTTTGGCAAATTCCGAGGGTTGGACGTTAAAACCCGCAATATTAATCCACCGTTGTGCCCCTTTAGCGCTGGTACCAGCTATCATCACGGCCATCAGGCTAAAGTTCGTCAGTCCATATGTTACCCAGTGCCACTGAATAAGATGTTCGTAACGGCTGCGAGCTAGAAACAATGCGATCAATACACCAATACTAGCTACTAGCCAGTGCCACCACCAATCGGTTACTGGCTGCTTGAGTTCCGTACTGAGGATCATGATGCCGCCAAAGATACTGAGACCAATAGGCAAACAAAATAGGAGCCAATCTACTTGCTGCCAAGGTTTAACCCAATATTTCCAGCGAATTTTGGGGAGCGAACTTTTTAACAACATTGTGTGAGTTTAGACTTTAACTTTTAGATTTTAAATTTAGCGCCTACTAAAAATCTGTATTCCTAGGCTGTAGCCCAGGAACCAGATAAAATTCTCATTTCTTATGTCAAGGCTGCAACTGATACTTTACCAGCGATCGACAAGGCGATCGCTGTTAATGCTTTAGCAGAAGCTGAATCTGGCTCGGCTACTACTATTGGTACGCCGCTATCACCACCAATTCTTGTAGAAATCTCTAGGGGTACACATCCCAACAATGGTACTCCCAGTTCAGCTGCGGTTTTTTCGCCACCTCCAGAACCAAAGATATCGTACTGCTTATCTGGCAAATCTGGGGGAATAAAATAGCTCATATTTTCCACAATTCCCAATACTGGGACATTCATCTGCTGGAACATTCGTAATCCTTTACGGGAATCTAATAGCGCTACATTTTGTGGTGTAGTCACAATTACTGCCCCTGCCATTGGTACTGCTTGGGCTAAAGTTAACTGGGCATCCCCAGTTCCTGGTGGCATATCTACAATTAAATAGTCCAGTTCACCCCATTCCACTTGATAGAGAAACTGGCGGATGACTCCATTTAACATTGGACCCCGCCAAATCACTGGCTGATCTCGGTCAATCAAAAAGCCCATTGAGACTAATTTAACGCCGTGATTAAAAGCAGGTTCTAAAATGTCACCTTTTTCCCCAGGGCGCACTGTAATCTGGGCATCAGTCAGTCCTAGCATTGTGGGATCGTTGGGGCCGTAGATATCAGCATCAAGTAAACCAACTTTTGCCCCTGTTTGCGCTAGAGCTACTGCGACATTGACAGCTACGGTACTTTTCCCAACACCACCTTTACCACTAGAAATCGCCAGAATATTTTTTACACCAGCAATACCAGTGAGATCAGGTAAGCTTTTTTGGTGGGGTGTTTCTGCCGTCACTTCGACGCTGACATCTGTAACACCAGGGAGCTTTTTCACAGCCTTTTGACAGTCTTCAACGATAAACTCCCTTAAAGGACAGGCGGGTGTAGTCAAAACTAAAGTGAAACTAACCTTGCCACCATCAATTTTGACGTTGCGAATCATGTTCAGTTCTACCAGACTTTTCTGGAGTTCTGGATCTTCTACAGGTCGCAACACATCTAAAACCGAGCGAGAATCGAGAACATCGTACATAAAAATTCAAAATTTAAATTTCAAAAAGAAGAAATCCATTTGTGGCAGGTATCTTAACTACTAACTGGATACTTTATTGTGCCGCGATCGCTGTAATCAATCTTAAAAAAAATACATAATTATCGATAGTAAGTATTCAGTTTCTTGATGGTTTGGTCATTTGTCATTTGTTATTTCCTCCCTCTCCTCCTTGTCCCCATTGCCCCTAATCCCTAAAAATCGAAACAACTGTCATTAATAGTTTTTTTCTGGCTTGATACTGCTTGCAATGCGGCTTTTTCTACAGCTTCAACTAAGGAACGCGCCACGCGATCAACATAAGGACGAGACAAAGACCAGATTAGGGGTGACAACCAACCACGTAGTGTCACAGAATAAGATAAACAAGTACCACACACGGTTGACTCCACTTGGTAAGTTATGCGTTCCTCAATCCCCGGTAGCGCCAACACTCTGATACTCAGCATTTCTCTGGGATTGACACGTTCTACAAAAATCCGAATCGGAATTGGCGAAAAACGGGTCACTGCTTGGAAAATTAATCCGGGTTTTGGTACTAATCCGTAGGGTACGTTAGTACTTTTGAGTAGTGGGTGCCAAGAAACGTCTGTGAAGTTTACCACCTGTTGCCAGAGTTCATCTACAGAAGCAGAACTAATCTCTCGATATGTCCGCACCAGAGAAGCGCAAAATCGACGACGTTTGTGGTGGATGAACTTGGATAAACAACCTCGCATTTGCCTAATCCTCCTAGCTACAGACTTTCTGGGAACTCTGGTATGGTGGGCAATTTTGGTTAGCCCTTGACTCAAAATCAGTAATGAGTGCTGAGTCACAAGTGAGATTCCCCAGTCAGGACTCGGTACTCGTTATCCGGATCTGTGACAGCCCCTTTTGGAACCACTACGGTATGGCGTGGCGGTCTTTTAACTCAGCACTTTTCATTCAAAACTTTCTCAAAATTGCCCTAAACATAGCAAGCCCCATAGGTTGTAGACACTAACTAGTACGATGATAAAGGGTTTACACCCCCAACTCGTGGAACACCATTTTGGGTAGGTGCCCAATTTTTGAGCAGTCCAGTTAAAACCTTGAGGTCTCAAGGTTAAAGAGTACTTGAAAATAATTCGTCAGAGCCTGCTGTTTACATCAGAATGTTTTTATCAAAAAAAATCAAAAAAAACTTTCGTCAATATACAAGCCTATACGCATTTGAGGGAAAATAACTCTAGTCTTGCTAATCAATCGTATAAATGCTTGACAAGTAAGAAAAACGCAAATTTTAACTTAGTGTTTGGTCAGAAATTTTTATTGCAAAGTTTCTGATTGTGTGGAAATTGTAATTTAGGTTCGGGAATCTATGTTGATCAACTCGCAAACCCCAACTCTGGCCGTAGACTCATCCAAGTTTCTACCACCAACTGACGCGAAACTTAGAGTCAGTCAGTTTATGAAACAGCTACAAGACGAAATTACTAAAGCCTTGAGGAATCTAGATGGTGTAGCTAATTTTCACGAAGATAGTTGGGAACGGCCAGAAGGTGGTGGAGGGCGATCGCGTGTTCTGCGTGATGGTGCAATATTTGAACAAGCTGGTGTAAATTTTTCTGAAGTTTGGGGTTCCCATTTACCGCCGTCTATTTTAACCCAACGCCCAGAAGCCGCCGGACATGGTTTTTATGCCACAGGCACTTCCCTGGTTTTACATCCACGCAACCCCTATGTACCAACTGTCCATTTAAATTACCGCTATTTTGAGGCAGGCCCAGTATGGTGGTTTGGTGGTGGAGCTGATTTAACACCTTACTACCCCTTTGCTGAAGATGCTCAGCATTTCCATAAAACATTCAAGCAGGCTTGCGATCAACATCACCCAGAATATTACCCAGTCTTCAAGCGCTGGTGTGACGAATATTTCTACCTCAAGCATCGCGATGAGACACGGGGTGTAGGTGGTCTATTTTTGGATTATCAAGATGGCCAAGGTGCTTTATACCGCGGTCCTAACCCGAATGGGGAAGCAGCTATTTATAGCAACGAGGTAGGAAATTTACCACAACGCACTTGGGAAGAATTGTTTGCCTTGGTGCAAGATTGTGGCAAAGCCTTTGTACCAGCTTATTTACCGATTGTAGAACGGCGCAATGGAATTGAATATGGCGATCGCGAACGCAATTTCCAACTCTATCGCCGGGGAAGATATGTAGAATTTAACTTGGTTTACGACCGAGGGACAATTTTCGGACTACAAACCAACGGACGTACAGAATCGATTCTCATGTCGCTACCACCTTTAGTGCGTTGGGAGTACGGGTATCAACCAGCAGCTAATACTCCAGAAGCCGAATTGTATGAAACTTTTTTGAAACCTCAAGATTGGATAAATTGGACACCCAATCATAGTGCTTAATCAGCCCAGAGGAGTTTATTGATTTCTGCGTCAAATCTTAGACATCAAAGAAAGTGGGTATTCGGTGCTTTGCATCTAAATGCTGCTATTTTCCTCTTTTCTCAACAGAGCACGTGTATCTGGACACTCAGCACCATTTTGGTGAGTTAAACTACTAAAGATAAGCACCTAGTAAAAAAAGGTGACGTTTTTAGCTGTTGCTTGTTAATCTCAAGTATCAGGATTAAATTGTTCTGTTAGTGGTGAGTCAATTAATTTACTAACTCACTGGCATGATCCCAGTGATGGAACAACCGTCCCATACAGGTAGGTCTTTTGACTCACTACTAACAGCTTTAAATACAGTAGTTAACTCTGAGAGGACTGCCATAGGGAGGCTAAGTGATTCAGATAGAGCAGAAAACCTATATAACCCAAGATGGTAATACCGTTATTGTCTTGGCACCGACAGGGCGCTTGGACATCACCACCGCCTGGCAATTTCGCCTGAAGTTACAGGAATGTATTTCCAAACTCAGTCGCCATGTAGTTGTAAATCTTAGTCAGGTAAACTTTATTGATAGTTCTGGTCTGACTTCTTTAGTAGCTGGTATGCGGGATGCTGATAAACTCAAAGGCAGTTTCCGCATCTGTAACGTACATACAGAAGCCAAACTTGTCTTTGAAGTGACAATGATGGACACTGTCTTTGAAATCTTTGAAACTGAAGAAGAAGCTTTAGAAGGTGTACCTCGGAGCATAGCTAGCTAAAACAGTGCTGAGTCATGAGTTATAAGTACTGAGTTGGAGAAATTTCAAAAACCAAAGGTAACACTGGTAAATAAAATTACTTTTTACGTTACTTCTCCTTAGTACTCACCACTCAGTACTGCTCTCGCTTAGTGTAGCGATAAGGTCCTAAAATTGCTCCCCAAGTTGCTTTTCCAGTGACTGGGTCAATTCCTTTATCGTAACTGTGAAATTCTGCTGCAGAGGCTTCAAAACCTAAAGAAACTTGTACGGTGTTACCCAGATAAGTAAAGCTGCAATTGGTATTTTGCATTGGGGTAGCAGCAAACTTATAGGAGTTAGGAGCAAGTATTTGCTGACTGATAGAGAGGATGCACCCTGGGAGTACATCTAATTGGCTGGCTGTTAATGTATTCAGTAAAGCTGGATTGCGACCAGCACCCTTGAAAAGATTAGGATCTTTAAACATATAGTATTGGACTTTCAGGGGTGCATCAAAGTTATCACCTAGCTGTAAGCGTAGAATCCGCTGTCGGTAAGCATTATCAAGGTAGATAATATTTGCTTGTTCCGCAAACAAAGTAATACTATCTTCGGAAAATAAATTCACTGGTCTTTGCCACATCCGCAGGTGAACGTACCAAGCAGGATCAGCTATGGCTTGTTCCCGATTATCAAATTCACCAGCCAGGTACTCACCTAGAGCGATTAACTGTGGAGATAAACTCATAAATTGTCCTGAAAAGTTGTTAAATATATTAATTTTTGGCTAATTTATCAAAATTAATGTTGTTTTTGAATTAAAAAAGTTCTAAGTCAAGAGTTATTCTCCCTCATATTCCTCATTCCCCTTGCTTGGGTGTAAACTTTTCATCAGGACTGCTGAATGGTTGCCAGCTTGAGCAGGAGAAAGATTAAAATGTAAAGTATGGTTAATAATGTAAAAATATTGTAAACCACTCACTCGCAGGTTGAAACCCGAACTTGGCAAAGTCGACTTTAAGCGAGAGAATAAACATACGTCGCCCTTAACATTTTCTTTGTGAATAACGTCCGTACTGTCTCTGATACAAAGCGAACATTCTACTCTGTTCACACCCGTCCAATCAACACGATTTATCGTCGGGTAGTGGAAGAGTTGATGGTGGAAATGCATCTGCTGTCAGTAAATGTCGATTTTAGCTACAATCCGATTTATGGCTTGGGCGTTGTCACAACCTTTGACCGGTTTATGCAAGGCTACCAACCAGAACGAGATAAGGAATCAATTTTTAGTGCCTTATGTCAGGCTGTAGAGCAAGACGAGCAACGCTACAGACGCGATGCTGAAAGATTGCAAGTGTTAGCTCAAAGCTTACCAGTGAATGATTTAATTGCGTGGCTTAGTCAAACCACTCACTTAGATCGAGATGCTGATTTGCAAGCACAATTGCAAGCGATCGCTAATAATCCTAACTTTAAATACAACCGCCTGTTTGCAATTGGCTTATTTTCGTTATTGGAACTGTCAGATCCTGAATTAGTCAAAGACGAAAAACAGCGTAACGAAGCTCTGAAAAATATTGCTACTGGCTTACATCTCTCTGATGAGAAATTAAGCAAAGATTTGGATCTTTACCGCTCTAATCTAGACAAGATAGCACAAGCGCTAATCGTTATGGCAGATATGCTCTCAGCCGATCGCAAAAAACGTGAACAGCGCAAACAACAATCAGCTACTGCTGTTGCGCCTCCCAGTACGAATGAATAGTCAATAGTCACACAATTTTGGATTGACCCCTACTACCTTAGCGTAGCCGGAAAGACTACGGTTAATGGCTCCCAGGATTTTAGATTGAGGATTTTGGATTTGATTTACCCACGAGTGACAGGAAATCAACCGCAAGAATTTCTCATCTAAAATCTAAAATTGGCGCTGTCAATAGTAAAAAATATTAATACTATCGGCTGTGGGCTATAGATTTTGACCAGAGAATGTTTTTTCTTTAAAATTTATCACCTATACACCTAATAATCGGTAGATTACGTTGTTGATGATAGTGAGTGCAAACGCCCCTAAAATAGCACTCCAAATACCGAAACGTAAGCGAAAACCTTCTACTAACCAAGCAGCAATACTAAAACAAACAACGGCAATCATAAATGTGAACAAGCCAGATAACAAGTCCAATGTGAGAAGACTTGGTAATGCAAAGATGAGGCTGAGAATCGGTCTAACTAATGCCGTTACAATACCTAGAACTGCTGCTGAAAAGAAGGCTTTATCTGGAGTATCAATCTCTACTCCTAAAGGCAGCTTACTAATAATCAACAAGCTCAGAGATGTTACTATCCAAACAATCAAAACTTTCCAAATGTCATTCATTGCCACAACCCTTGAAACGCGAATGGTGATTGGCGTTGAAATAAAAAAGTGCTGAGTAATAAGTGAAAAATACTAATAGTATATATCATTAATTCTGATAAGTTCGTGCTAATTACTTTAGTGCTTAAAAATTCAAGAATAAAGTCCTAAATACGAACTTATTTAGCGATCAAAACTAATGACATGAACCACTACTAGTTCATCACATACATTTTTCCTAGTACTTAGACCACTTTTTCATGCATTGTTGCTGTAAGCAGTTGATGACGACTACTACATACAGACGGATAAATTACTTAGTCTACTGGGAAAAAATCTTTCTTTGAATATCAACCTATTATCTGTAAATTAGCAGATTTTTTGTTTCAAGAGAAATTTATTTGGGATATCTTTAGGTTTAAGCTATCGATCATGCTGTTTGCATGATTAGGGCGGGCAAGATGCCACCCAAGAAGATAGTGACAAAAATAAAATAATTAATACAAATTAAAGGCACAACAGTTTAGGCAATCCCAAAAAATTATCTAATATTCGTAGGGTGCGTTAACGAAGTAACGCACCATCTAGATCTCACCTTGCAGGAGTAGAATTGGTTTTTCCTGGTGCTACGGTTTTGTTAGGTGCTGTGGAATTGGGAACAGGATTAATATCTTGCCCAGTTTGAGGTTGTGTAGGTGTTGTAATAGGAAAGTTGGGATTAATATTACCTTGGGGATTGATGCCTGGTACTGGTGCAGTATTTGGTACAGGATTAGTTGGGACAGGCGGAATTGCAGGTAGATTGGAGTTGTTAGGTGTTTGAGATTGTGCTGGTATAATTCCCAAAGATACGCGATCGCCTCCCACTTGCCGAAGTAAGTCCAATGTTTCAATCACATCGTTGTATGTGGCTGTCCGCGAAGCATTCAGCACCAAAACCCCATTAGGGTTTTCTTGGACATATTTCTTTAAAATATCTGCTAATTGCTCTCGTCTGACCATGTTTTTTTCAACGTAAGTCTGACCTACAGCATCAATAGTCACAGGTAAGATATTACTATTGCCCTGTAGAGCAGCAGTTGGTGATGTGCCTGTATTGGCTTTAGGCAAATCTAGATTAATGGCAGTAATTGCTTCTTGGCGAGTGAATTGCAAAGCCGCCAATAAAAAAAATGTCAGGATACAAAAAACGACATCTATTAACGGAATAATTTGAATTTGAACTTCTTCAACTGGAGTATGTAAATTAACTTTCATTGTCTTAGATATTGCGCCTAGTTCAGGGAATGAATTTATAATTACTAATTTGTAATTCGTAATTAAACAGAAGCCAGCCGCTGACGGTAATTACGAATTACGTGGACGCAAAGAGGCTTGCCGTAGGCTATTATCAATTACGAATTACTTTGATTCTTGTTCAGGATCTAATGAATCAGATGGTTCTGAGACTTCAGAAGAATTAGAAAACTTATTTCTACCGCGTTTGCGAGGCGGGGTGAAATTTTCCCTTGGGGGGTCCCGCAAAATTATTGATGTATTATTGCTCAAGTCTGGTGGCGATTGACGGTAAAGCAATTCCATATCGTTCCCCGCCTTCCGGAAAACTTTGACTTGGTTGACGACAAAGCTTTGAAATAGGCGGTAAAATACCAAAGCCACAATGGCAACTATTAACCCACTTGCTGTACTAATTAGGGATTCGCCAATACCCGTGGTTACCCCAGCTGTCGATTCGGTTCCCAAGTCACCAATACGAATTGAGCGCAGAGACTGAATCAAACCCAACACCGTACCCAACAATCCCAAGAGTGGGGCGAGAGCAATGACAGCTTCTAAAAGTTTTTCGCCTCGGCGCATTCCAGCTAACTCATCTTCTGCTGTTGCTTCTAGTGCCAAGCGAAAGGTTTCTGCATCGTTTTTCACCAGTCTTAAGGGAGCATAGAGAAACCTGCCGATAGGTTGATTCGTGGCTTGTCTAGCAATGTCAGCTGCTACTTCCCAATTTTCAACAGCAGCATCTAAAACGCGATCGACTATTTCTTTTTCTTGAGTTAGAATTCGCAGCCAGAACCACAGACGCTCAAAAATCACACTCAAGGCTAAAATCGACAGCGCCAGCAAAGGCCACATCGCTGGGCCACCCTTGTGAAACAAATCTAAAATATCCACAGTTTAAGTCTCCTCCCTCCATGTCTAGAGCAACTATGCCAAAGCACTTTAATTCTAGAGATTAATGCACAATTACCATACTCTTATGCCGAATTACGCGGTAATGATGTTGCATATTAAATTTAAATAACGTCAGCAGCCAGGATGCTTATCAATAGTAGGTTTTGGCATTGTGAATATTGTAGATGACCGTGGACGGTTTTCTTGAGAAGATTTTGAATTCTGAATTGTTTGGTAGCATCTCCCAGACCAAATTGGACGGTTATTCCCACCGGGAATTTTCAGCATAATTTGTCAAAATGAAAGGTAACTGGAGGTTCAAAACATGAAATTTTCAATCGAATCAGTTTATACCTGGTATCGTAGTTTGCTTCGGAATCCCAAGTATCGTTGGTGGGTAATTTTAGGAACACTTTTTTATATTGTCAGCCCAATTGATATCGCCCCAGATTTTATACCCATTGTGGGAGAAATTGACGACGTTTTACTGCTGACACTGCTAGTTACTGAGGTGTCTGGACTAGTTATTGACG
This sequence comes from Aulosira sp. DedQUE10, assembly GCA_034530935.1. Classification (GTDB taxonomy): domain Bacteria; phylum Cyanobacteriota; class Cyanobacteriia; order Cyanobacteriales; family Nostocaceae; genus Aulosira. The sequence continues at coordinate 79,116 of JAVRCF010000034.1, forward strand.
GTTGGAAAGCCCGTAAGGGTTATGTAGAAACCAATACTCCTAATCCATCCGAGGATTCTACCTCCACGGGAAATACTGTCGATGTTGATGCTGTCTCTGTCAAGTAGTTTTTTAAAAAATATAAAATTTGATCAAACCCCTGCTTTTAAGGTCTTGTCATTACCAACATCTTTTAGAGTGACTGGGTGATAAAATGGGCAGCCCAAC
>JAVRCF010000035.1:0-76294 GCA_034530935.1 Aulosira sp. DedQUE10
TACTCAATAACTTTTTTGTAGTCTCCCAAAGCATTGTAAGCATTACCGAGACCACCCAGAGACTTTCCCTCGCCATTACGGTCTTTAATTTCACGAGCGATCGCTAAACTTTCTGAGTAGTACTCAATGGCTTTTTTGTAGTCTCCTAAAGAAAAATAAGCATTACCGAGACCACCCAGTGCCCCACTCTCACTATTACGAGCTTTGATTTCACGAGCGATCGCTAAACTTTCTGAGTAGTACTCAATAGCTTTTTTGTAGTCTCCTAAAGAAAAATAAGCATTACCGAGACCACTTAGTGCCCCACCCTCGCCTTTACGGTCTTTAATTTCACGGGCAATCGCTAAACTCTGCTGCTGGTACTCAATAACTTTTTTGTAGTCTCCCAAAGCATTGTAAGCATTACCGAGACCACCCAGAGACTTTCCCTCGCCATTACGAGCTTTGATTTCACGAGCGATCGCTAAACTTTCTGAGTAGTACTCAATAGCTTTTTTGTAGTCTCCTAAAGAAAAATAAGCATTACCGAGATTACTCAGTGCCGCACTCTCACTATTACGAGCTTTGATTTCACGAGCGATCGCTAAACTCTGCTGCTGGTACTCAATAACTTTTTTGTAGTCTCCCAAAGCATTGTAAGCATTACCGAGACCACTTAGTGCCCCACCCTCGCCTTTACGGTCTTTAATTTCACGGGCAATCGCTAAACTCTGCTGCTGGTACTCAATAACTTTTTTGTAGTCTCCCAAAGCATTGTAAGCATTACCGAGACCACCCAGTGCCCCACCCTCGCCATTACGAGCTTTGATTTCACGAGTGATCGTTAAACTTTCTGAGTAGTACTCAATGGCTTTTTTGTAGTCTCCCAAAGCATGGTAGGCATTACCGAGACCACTTAGTGCCCCACCCTCGCCTTTACGGTCTTTAATTTTTTTGGCGATCGCTAAACTCTGCTGCTGGTACTCAATAACTTTTTTGTAGTCTCCCAAAGCATTGTAAGCATTACCGAGACCACCCAGTGCCCCACCCTCGCCTTTACGATCTTTAATTTCACGAGCGATCGCTAACCATGAGGAGTAGTACTCAATAGCTTTGGGATATTCTGCGAGAAAAAAGTAAGCATTACCGAGACCACCCAGCGCCCCACCCTCGCCTTTACGGTCTTTAATTTCTCGATAAATAATTAGTGCTTGCTGCCATGATTGTAATGCAGCTTCAAATTGACTGGTTTGATACTGTTGATTACCTTGCCGTAATAGTCTATCAGCTTGGGCTTTCCGCGCCTGTGGGGTTTGCGCTAACGCCTCTTGTATTCCCACAATTGCGCTTCGGTTGATGGGCGTTTGTCCAATGGTGGTGAGTAGGGTGATGAGGGTAACAAGTGCGATTTTGTGTATCTTCATGCGTATTACTGAGGTTATCGTGTCAATAACATATATTTCTCAGATGGCGAAGGCTATGCAGTTTTGGTGAAATTTTGTCCTCTGCATAAAAATTCACAATAGTTCCAGGCGAGATAGTCGTGAAAATTGCGATCCCCGAATTCTTCAAAGGATACTGCTGGCGCTGAAGGGGTATCGCCCCTCACAGAATGATTTTTCGTCATTTCACACGATTGTAGGAAAGGGGTATACCCCAGCCTTATACCATTTTGGATTTTAGATTTTCGATTTTGCGGAAAGTTGAGCCAGTGCGTTGGACGGGTTAAGAGGCTTGTCCCTTGCGCGTCTCCCCTTCTCCCAAAGGGAGAGGCTAGCGCCAAGGGAGAAGCAACTGGCGTTGCGTGGGCGGGTTCCCCGAAGGAAGCAAACTTTCCAAGACGGATTGAGAATTGCCTTGTGCATCTAGGTTGTAAGAATCCATCTGTCGCAATCATTTTTCTTGCTTGGTATTACGAGTGTTTTTTAGTTAAATGAGGGGTTAGACCTACCATTAGCCAGCAACATCCTTCAAAGAAGTTGGGGATCTGGACACCGCAAAATTTTACATAAAAGAAATTTACCCCTGTTTAGTTAATGTCAAACAGAGGTACGTATGTAAGCGCAAATAATTCATCATGGTTTGTAGTTGCGCTTTAGCGTTCGCGCAGCGTCTCGTAGAGAAGACAGCGCAACTACAAACCAGTTCCAGAGATTTTATATTTCGTTACATAGCTTTGTTTTTTCTTGCCGACCTAACTTGAAAATAGGGACGAGGGGCTAGAGACTGGGGAATAAAGATTTTCATCCTTGGTTGTGAGATTTATCAACACAGCGATTTTATGTAAGTGGGCATTGCCTTACAACAACTACTGACCAAGGTGACTACAACAACAAGTTTTTGGACAACCTGCACCGTTACCGCATCCATTCCCTCGCACCTAGTGCGCGAGCGATCGCCTGACTCATCTTTCCACTACTGAATAACATTACAGGCTCTAATCCTGATCATTCATTGCTTTCAGCTTTACAAGCGTGCCATTCTGTTTTGATACTGCTGATTACCTTGGTTAAACAGTCTATCTGCTTGGGCTTTCCGCGCCTGTGGGGTTTTTGCTAATGCCTGCATTATTCCCACTGCGCTTCGGTTGATGGGTGTTTGTTCAATGGTGGTTAGTAGGATGAAAAAATCAAGGATGTCTCAGCGTTACTTATTCCCTCTTTAATTGCGAGTTATGACAATAGAATCTTCTTGAGGGTCGTATTCCTTAGTGAAATAGTAATAGCTGTGACTTTCATTTTCGGGAATAACTGCATTCACAACTTGTCCAATAACATTCTGACCAGATTTTTCTAAAATCTCACAAGCAATAGCAGCATGAACAGAATCAACGACCCCAGGACGAACTACGAACAAGACACCATCAGCCATTTGACCCAAAGTAGCTGCATCTGCTGCAACGTTTAATGAAGGAGCGTCAATAATTACAAAATCATAGCTAGCAGCAAAACTTTGAATTAAGGAAGCCATCCGTTTTGAGTCAAGCAGAGATGCTGGCGAGGGAGGGACTACTCCAGCAGTCAGAACATCCAAATTATCCATGACTTTTTTTACCGTAGTCTTAATTTCAGCCTGCCCAACAATCAGATTACTAAGACCTTCACTATTAGTTAATTCCCAAATTTGATGTTGAACTGGACGATGTAAATCTGCATCTATCAGCAATACTTGACGCTCCATCTGCGCCATTGCTAAAGCTAAATTGGCAGCTACTGTTGACTTTCCTTCTCCAGGGACAGAACTAGTGATGACAATAACTTTTAATTCCTTATCAGCACTCATAAACTTCAAATTTGCTCGCAGCATCCGGTAAGCTTCACTAATTGGGGAGCGAGGAGTATCTCTGACTACAAGCCTTGAGGGATATAATTCAAGCTCTTCATGACCACGAGTAGATTTTTTGGACTTGCCAATGGAAGGAATTACTCCTAATAAAGTCAATCCTAGTAAGTCCTTCGCCTCATCAACAGTCTTGATTGATTTATCTCTAACTTCCAAAACATACATAGTTGCCACAGATGCTAGGATAGCCACTAAGCCTGCACTCAGGTACGAAACCATAGGAGAAGAAATTGGTTTGTCAGGAACTTGGGCTTCGGAAACCAAACTAGCGTTACCTACATTCTGATTTTCTGCTATTTGGCTCTCTTGCAGCTTTTGTAGCATCAGTAAATAGGTAGATTGAGATGCTTGTACTTTGCGTTCTAGCTGGCGCTGTTGTTGCTCTAGTCTGGGCAGTGTGTTGAGTCTTTGTTTGTAGGCTGCTTGTAAGTTAGATAAGGCTGCAACTTGACCAAATAAACCCAGACGGTTTGACTCTAATCTGACTAGTTCTCCAGTGAGTTGTTGTTGCAGTGCACCAATTTGCAAGTTGCCATTCACTTGTGGTTGAGTTATTCCCACAACCTGTTTGATTCGTTGTTGTAGTATTTTTTTTAAGGATTCTAACCTGGTTTCTAGATTAATAATTTCTGGATGGTTATTTTGCAGGATAGTACGCCTAGCTGCAAGTTGAGACTCTACCTGCTGAATTTCTTTGAGAATATCTTGCACCCCAGGAGATTGGCTAAGGGAAGTCGTAGCTATTGCTTGTTGGGAATTCATGCTCAATTGCCTGCGGATATCTTCAGCCTGAGCATTGATATTGGCAATTTGAGATTGAGCGTCACCAATTTGCTTTTGTAGGTCTGTAACAACTTCTAGTGACTTAGTGGCTTCCTCTTGCAGGGAAACAACGTTGTTCTTGTCTTTAAACTTCGCTAGTTCAGCTTCTGCTTTTCTGACAATTAATTCAGCATTGGGCAATTCCTTTTGCAAAAATATGCGGGCAGCCGCTGCTTCTTTTCTGCGGGAAGATACGTTATGCTCTAAATAAGCATTCATCACAGTATTAACAACCTTTGCAGACTTTTCAGGATACCTATCCCTGTAGGAGACTTTTAAAATATCAGCTCCCTTAATATCTTTTACGGTAAGCTTTTCCAGTAATTCTTTAGGTTTTAAGGCTACCCCTCTATCGTTTTTCAAGCCAAGCTCATCTATAGTTTGTTGCACAAGCGGGACAGACCTTATAATTTCTGCTTCTGTGTTTAAAGGAGTGGTTTTTTGATCCTGTCCTACTGTTTCTAACTTACCTATCTCTGTTCCTACTCCTGTCAGCGAGGAGATAGTATTTGTCCTTTGAAGGAGTAGCGTTCCTTCTGCTTCATAAGTAGGTTTTTTTAAAGATGAAGCCAACACAAAAAGCAGAAAAACTGGGATAAAGACTCCTAAGCTTGGTATCCAACGTCGCTTCAGGATTTGCCAATATTGATCAAATGTAAAAGAAGCTGTTTGTGATTGCATAAATTAATTTTTTATTTTTTCATTATATATAGATATATACATATCGAATGCTAAGATTTTTCTACGTCTTACAAGATTAAAGATGTCTTGTTAGATGAGTGGTTTGATTGCTATGGTGAACTGTGGCGATCGCATCAATTACTCGCTCCAAATCTTCATCTGTCAGATTAGAGCCAGATGGTAAGCAAAGACCGTGTGTAAATAATTCTTCTGCTACATAGCCGCCAATAGATTCACAATCAGTAAACACAGGCTGTAGATGCAAGGGCTTCCAAACAGGACGCGCTTCAATTTGTTGGTTGGCAAGTGCTAACCGTACTTGTTCTCGATCTACACCAAAGGCTTTTGGATCTATCGTTAGACAAGTCAACCAGCGAGTAGCGTGTCCAAAATCTGCTTCTGGCATGAATTCTATTCCTGGCAGATTACCCAAAGCTTGCTGATAAACCTCAAAGTTGCGTCGCCTAGCTGCTACTCGATCGCTCAAAACACACAACTGACCTCGACCAATACCAGCCAAAACGTTGCTCAAACGATAGTTGTAGCCAATTTCTGAGTGCTGGTAATGGGGAGCCGGATCGCGGGCTTGGGTTGCCAGAAACTTGGCTTTTGCTACCAGTTCTGCTTCGTCGGAAACCAACATTCCCCCGCCAGAAGTGGTGATGATTTTATTGCCGTTAAAAGAATAAATGCCAATGCGTCCAAAAGTGCCAGGAGAACGCCCTTTATAGGTAGCGCCTAATGCTTCGGCTGCATCTTCAATTAAAGGAACCTCATAGCGATCACAAGCTTGCAAAATAGGCTCGATATCTGCACTTTGACCGTATAGATGCACCAACACGACTGCTTTGGGTAATTGGCCTATGCGATCGCGGTGTTCCAGTGCTTCTTGTAACAAGTCAGGGTTCATATTCCAAGAAGTGCGATCACTATCAATAAATACTGGTTTGGCTCCCAGATACTTAATTGGTTTGGCGCTAGCAGCAAACGTCAAGGTAGAGCAAAAAACATCATCCCCATACCCAACGCCAACTAATTGCAAAGCCAAATGCAGCGCTGCGGTACCAGAACTTACAGCCGCAGCATCTCCAGCCCCAGTTATTTCACAAAATTCTTGCTCGAAAGCGTCTACATGAGGACCAACGGGGGCGATCCAATTAGTATCAAAGGCTTCTTTCACGAATTCAAGTTCGCGATCGCCCATGTGGGGTGTTGAAAGGAGAATTTTTTTAGGTATTGTCACTGCATTTAATAAATTTTTCTTAGGCTTGCTGTCAGCAATGGTTTATATTAAATTTTTTAGTTCCATTAATGACTCGACTCTAAAATTTGCTTCATGACTTTCTCCCATCGTAATTTGGGAGTATTCTCCTCCTTGCCGACATATTTGAACTGTTAACCAACCCAAGTTTTTCGCTGTCACAAAATCTTTAACAGGATTATCACCGACATATACACAATCTTTCCCATGACATCCTAGTAATTCCATCATTTTTTGGTAAGGTAGTGGGCTTGGTTTCCAGTTTTCTCTCCCATATAATTCTGAGTATATAATTGCATCAAATTTTGACTCTATACATAAAGCTTCAACTTTTTTCTGCTGGGTGGGCAAGTAACCATCAGTAAGTATGCCCAGCTTATTGTTAATCTTGAAGTGGTTAATAGCCCACTTAGCATCTTCATAAAGTGAGATACTAGGTTCGTGTTGTCGGTAAATTTGCACAAGTTCCAGAATTAGATGAGATTCGTACTTAACTTTTATTTTTTCCAAAGCCAAGTTAAAAATATTTTTGCGTATTCCCTTTTGAAAAAACTGCCATGCAACTTCAAAAAAATCATGCACAGAATATTTCGTTGCTAGCCAATTACTGACAGCACGAAACCCGCTCATCACAAATTGATGCTCAGGGAAGAGAGTATCATCTAAATCGAATACGACTACCTTGATCATGCAATAATCTCCTGGTTTACGAAGATTGCATCGTCATATCGCAGCATGGTAATACCCTCCTGCCAACCGTCAATTCTTATATCAGGATATTTACCTAACATCATTTCTATAATCCAGCTAGGAAAGTCGGCACCAGCTTCGTAAGACAAAGGAAAACCGCCGCCAAATCTGGGATTAATTTCGATAAACTTAATTTCATTTTTAGGTGTTATAAAACACTGGACGGTAATGCACCCTCTAGCACCAGGTAGTGATTCAACTACTTTTTTGGCAGCAGCAATAAGAGAGGGATTTTTAACTGTGACTCCTTTACTAATCTCTCCTGCCCGTGTTTCGATACGCAACCTTGGTACTATACAGCGTACCTGTTGTTGAAAATCCACCAAAATATCCAAAGTGTACTCTTCTCCAACTACAAATTCTTGAACAATGGCATTAGGTATATAGTCTTTGAAGAATTCAAGTTCCCAAGCATTCCTGATTTTAGTTACACCGATGCTACAGCTACCATTAGCTGGCTTAATTAGCAAAGGATATTTAGCTTCAGGATGAGCAAGAATTTCTTCGGGATTTAGAATTTCTGGAGTTTGAACGCCTATACCTGTAAAGAACTCGTATGTATTTCTTTTATCAAAAGAGATTTGATTAGTTGCATATGATGAAACTAAAAGAGTTACGCCTAGAGCCTCGAATTCCTGCCTGTGAAGAGAAAGTATATCTAACTCAGTATCAATGAGCGGAATCAGTAGTTTGATTTGATACTTTTTGCAAACTTCTTTTAATATAGCTACATAATCATAAGAGCTTACGTTAGGTACCTGCTCTTGGAAGTCAGCAATAAAAGAAGCAGGAGCATTTGTCTTAATATCAGTTGTGACAATACTGCCGCCGAGGTTAAGCTCCTTCAAAGATTTTTTAAAATTTTTGATAAGAGCAACTCTTCTACCTGCACTGGTAAAAAGGATGTTAAATTGACTCATACAAATTGTTTTCAATAAATTCATACATTATTTATTGTGCCAACATAATAGCCAAATTATTCTTACGTATATACTCAATCTTTATGGACAATAATAAATATTATGCCAGAGCTATTTTAGTGTTTATAACCATAGCATATTTGATAGTTCAATTTATTGAAATTTCATTTAAGGCATTTTATTTGATAGAACGATAGGCAGGAAAAAAATATGAATTTAGTAATTCTTCTGCCTGAATCTTCAAAGCTTTTGCTCGTAAGTCAACTAGATATTGATATTTTTCTTCGTCTGTAATGAGCCGCAGCGTCATAAAATTGTGCTTTTGCCTGGAGAAACCTGACTTGAAAGTGTAGAGACTATCTTCTTTAGAACCTCCTACACCGCCTCCTAAATGCAAAAATTCATTGCCCCGTTCTTTAGCCCAAAGTCGAACATAATGTAGTAATAGATTAAAAGGAGATTGATGCAAAAACTTGTTTTTTGTTCCTCCTAAGTGAGCTTGAACTATTCCACCGCATTCAAAAAACAAACTGGCACAGGCAATTTCTCCTTCCAATTCCACAATACCTAGATTAATATTATGACCTAACTTTGATAATAAAGTATAGTAATCATAGTCAAAATAATATGATTTATTTGCCGACACTCGATTCATTGTCTCTTCATAAATGGCAAGTAAATCATCTAAATAATCTTCAAAAGCCACTATTTTGGCAGTAAACCCAAGTCGCTTACACTTGTTAATTGTACTTTGATGACCTTTTCTGGTATGTGCCCATATTTGAGATTCAGAAAGGGTTAAATCAACAGAGATAGTTTTTCCATTATCAGTAAAAGTTCCTGGATGAAAAATTTCTTTGAAGTGATGATTAAGTATGGGATGCAGTCGTAAAAATGCTGAACATATGTTTTGAGTGCGTAATACACGCTTTAGCTCATTCATTGCAAAATCTGCAAAACCAGGTGTGCTAGACCCTGCTTCACTTAATAAAATACCACCGTATCCATATGGTGAAATAACATCATAAATGTCCGTAATGAGTGATTCTTCAGCTAGTATGTCATCACATTTTCGTACTAAATAAGGCACAAAAAAAATTTTTTCATGATCAACTATTAAACAAGCTTTAGGAGTAGTTTGGGTTCTTCTTGACTCTATGTACACATACTCAGGCGTATGATAAATATCATGGCGCAGTTTTTGTAGTGTTTCTAACCACAAAGTATTTTGTAAATCAATTACTTGCAAATTCATTCGTATAGCAATTAGAAAACGTTTGTGAAATATTGGCTGTTTGTATGCAGTCATTAGTTATGAGTCCGAACGCTCAAGATTAATGACTAACTTTTATCTTTATTCCTCCGACCACAAAGCGGGAAATACCGCAGGATCGCTGAAATCAGGGTTGCCGTTTGGCAATTTTCGACATAAAGCTTCGTAACCTATATGAACCTGTTCTCCTTTCTTATTCCAGAAAGGTTGGTAATGGTTGAAGTCGTCTTGTAAGTGTACTGCCATTGCTAAGCGAAACGAGTTGCTGTAATTAGGGTAGCTACCGTGGATTGTCAAACAGTGATGAAAGCTTATTTGACCCTTCTTCAAGGTCATAGGCACTTTGATAATCTTTCGTCCTTGCTGATGAAACATCTGTTCTCTATTTTCAAGGTTCTGGTCGTAGAAAGACTTAACATCTCTAGAGTCTGACCATTTGTGACTACCGTCGATTACAACCAGCGGTCCGAGCGATTCATCACAGTCCTGAAAGGGAATCCAGGCTGTGAGCAAATTGTCAGAACTACAGGTAGACCAGAAAGCCTTATCGGTGTGCCAGCCAATTACGCCCTTCTTATCATCCCTAGGTGTTGGCGGCTTACCTAGTAGCGAATCAGCAAACAGCCGAATTCGTTTCGTTTTGGCTAAACGTGCGGCGATCGCTGCAATAATTGGTTGAAAGCCAAGCTCATGAAGTTGCCTGTTTTGTAAAGAGACGAATTCGTTATTGCGAATAATGTTACCATCTTCCGGCTTCCAGTCTGTATAACCAGTCTTTACAGGAAGTGAGGTGTCTCGCTCTCCACGATAGTATTTTTGGCTGCCTAAAATTGCCTCATCAATAAGCTCGTCAGAGATTACCTTTTTTGAGATATACCAACCGTGTTCCTCGTAGAAAGCAACATCTTCGTCAGTAGGTAAAAGCGCTAGTTCCTGCTTTGACAAATTCTCAGTCAAAGTTTCCATATATATTTCCCTCCTTAAGTGAACTCAATCTCACTCATATTTTTTAAAAAATTCAGTCACCTTTGCTGCGACACGAGCAATATCGTCAAAATAATAACGCTGATCTGATGGTATTGTCAGAATTCGAGTTGACAAATCTATTGCCAAAACATCATTTGATGCTACTTGTTTGTTAGGTTGTTGCCAATGAATTGCCGGAAAAATATTTTGACCTATCAGATATTTCCGGAAAGCTTCTCGAATCTCCGTATCTTGGCAAACGATAATGCTATTGAATGGTACTGTTCCGGCAGGCCATGAGCTAAAAAGAGGCATCCAATTTGGATGTGCTTCAGTTAAAGTCAAATTCAAAAATTGTTTGATATTTGCTTCCCGCTGATGTCTAAATTCTGAAATATTCAAGCAACCCAGAATATTAGACGTGAAGGTTGAAACGGTGCAATAAGTTTCATCGCCTAGCTCCTCCTGACTTTCAATATCAAGTTTTCGATATACATCTTTTGATATTTGTGCACCACTGAGATAAGCTTGCTTAAGTAGCATGGCAGTGAGTCTTTTATAAGCACCAAATGACTCTAAGGAAGAAACTTTTGGTAGCTTCATTTTTTGCGGAGACCAGATGATGGCTCCATCAGGAATTGGCAAGGTTTTACGCAGAGAGGCCATAGCATAGTGAGCTGTACTCTGCTGCGCCCAAGGCGAAAACGGATCGTGGCTATGGTCTTCAATTAAGATAATATCATTATGCTGAAGTAGCCAATCTTGCCAAACTTTTCCTTGCCTGATACCAAATAAATTAACTGCTAGCACTAAATCACCAGGCAAAGTATTGATGGAGTTAAAGTCAGGGTATTCTTGAGTAGGTAAATCTCGATACCAATATAAATCGAAAACTTTTTTGAGTTTAGCTGCAACCTCCATACAATAGAACGAAGGTAAATGCAGCCTTAAACACCGCCCTTGATTCTGATTTAACAGACCTTTGATAGATAATAAAGCAGCCGTGCCTGTGGAAAATAATTCGTAAGACTCAGGTAGTAAAGTTTTTGATGCTGATGCTATCAGCATATCGTTTGACCAATCAAATTCAGAACCAACTTCCCATCGTTTTTCCATGTATATTTACCAGAAACACAGATGCTTTTGCCATCAATTGTGACCGCCTAACAAACCGTTATAAGTTATTGTCCAGTTTTGCTGCCTTTAAATTCCTCGCCTGTAGCATGACCTGGTTGGCTAATAGCCTCTTGTTGCAAGACTTTGAATACCGTTAGCCAAAGAATTTTTAAGTCAAGCCATAGGCTCCAATTATTTACATACCAGATATCTAATCTGAATTTCTCTTCCCAAAACCCATCTAATAGTCGGCGACCATGAATTTGCGCCCAACCTGTAATACCCGGTTTAACTTCGTGGCGACGTGCTTGTTCAGGGGTATAGCGGTCAAGGTAGCGTACCAGTAAAGGGCGGGGACCAACGAAGCTCATGTCACCTTTAAGAACGTTCCACAGTTGCGGGAGTTCATCCAAACTTGTTTTCCGCAGAAATTGACCAAAAGCTGTAAGGCGTTGCTCATCGGGAAGTAAATTACCTTTGTCATCGCAATCATTGGTCATAGTACGAAACTTGTAGAAGTTGAAGATACGACCATTTTTGCCAGGACGCGATTGGGTGAAAAGAACAGGGCGACCCATGCGGAAATAAATAGCGATCGCAACCATCAACATCACAGGAAAGCATAGGATCAGGGCGATCGCAGCTATTAATCTATCTAATACAGATTTGATCAACCTACTAAACTTGGTAGAACTAACACCCACTAACTCTTCAGTAATCATAAAATACATCCTTTGTTTTTAGCGCTCAAAAAATCTTCAAGTAGAATCATCATTCTTTTCTCCTGCCATCTGCCCTGCTTGAATCAAGTAAATCAGCTAACAACTAGAGACTTTGTAACTAAAGGCTCTGTGAATGTAGCCTCTGTATACAAAGCTTCGTGTAGTTTGATCACATGGCGCAGGTCATAATTAGCCATGCGTTCCCGACCACGCTTGCCGATAGTGCGAGCTGCTTGTGGATGATCCAAGACCCACGCGATCGCCTCTGCAAGTGCTTCTACATCTCCCACTTTCACCAACAAACCACATCCTTCTGCTAGTAAGTCCTTAGTTCCTCGGATATCTGTGCCAATCACAGGAGTCTCCAGGCACATAGACTCCATCACAGACCTAGGTAGTCCCTCTTGTTCAGAAGCCAGTATAGTAGCTGTCGCTGCACGCATCAAAGTAGGAATATCCCTGCGTATTCCCAAAAAGCGGATTTGCTTTTGCACCCCTAATGTGGATGCTAATTGCTGCATATCCTCCAGCAGTAGTCCATCTCCAGCAAAAGCCAAATAGGCTTCAGGTCTAGCTAGGCGAGCAAATGCTCTTAAAACATCTTGAGGGTGTTTACGGGGTATGAACTCAGCCACTGACAACAACAGTTGAGTCTCTGGTGCTAAACCCAATTCCTGGCGTAATTGCTCAACTTCCGCATCAGAAATAGCATCAGAACTGTAATACTGCACATCCACCCCAATTCCTGGCATATAGCGAAGACGTTGCGGTGAAACTAGCTTATGGTGTTTCGCTGCTGCTTCATCCTCATGGTTAATCACGACTAAATAGTCTGTCCAACTTCCAGCCAGTTTCTCTAGAGTCAGGAACGCAGCATTTTTTAAAGGCTTTCCACCACGGTAGAAGTGAAAGCCATGAGCTGTGTAGATTACCTGAGGTTTTTTGTGCTTTTGCCAATTCTTCAGGGCATATCGAGTCACAAAAGCAGCCACAGGCGTGTGAACGTGAACTATGTCATATTGTCCTTGTGCCACTACCTCTTGAATGATGCGTGGAGCGACAATAAGATTCCGTGGATCTAGAGGATTGCGCGACCATTCAACATCCCAGACATTATTGAACTCCTGCACGCAGTCAGCACAAGCCGAAATTCCGCAAGCCATACCATCTACCTGCCAGCCCTGAGTGCAGAAGTAGGGGACAAAAGGCAGGATAAAGCCACGTAGAGTATGAGGAATCGTAGCTACCATTAGGATTTTTTTCATTTTTTCACCTCAACTATCTAATATGTAGTCTGTAACAGTGCTACTCAACTTGCGATCGCAGAATATCGCGATGACACCTAAATACCGACTGGAAGGGTGATAACACATGATTAATATGCTCTTGATTGCAAAACTATTTTCTCTATCTCATCTCCAAGCTTTTGCCTAGCTGATTCCAGAACTTTTGGATCTTTTGTCCACACCTTCCAGTCAGAACCTACACTGCGGCTAACTTCTAGTGCCCAATCTTCAAGACCTAGGCGTTTAAGTATTTCTATATACTCGTAGTCTTCTACTCCATCTCTGAGCCATTTCAGCCTCATCGATGGAACCACTCCCTCGATGCCTACCTGTTGACCAGGGTAGACTAACATCCCCTCCCCAGGAAAATAATCATTGCCTCTAACATCGGTTTCAACATTATTCCAAGGATCATCTGTCCACGCATTAACCCGCCAATATAGGACTCCAGTCAAACCAAGACTCTGATTGATAAAACCTTGGGGAATCCTAAAGTTGATAGGCTCAAAATCTATTTGCCATTTTGGTGAATAATTATCTGGCACTAAAGCAGTGTAAAACCAAACTTTTCCTCCCTTTTCCAGCACCTCAGTCACTCTGCCACGAGCCGCATCATACATTGGGGGCGAGACAACCCAAATATCTACAGCAGGACTGCCAGCAAAAAAATTATGATCATAAAGTTCTGGTGTGGGAGTCATCACAACCAGATTTGCTACTCCAGCCTGTTTGATATTACGTGCCCACTCCTTTATTGGCTCGTCAAGATTCCGGCAACGATCAATCTCGTCTACCGGATAGACGTACAAAAATAGGTCTTCCTGATGTTGTGCAGCAGCAACTTTGATATCTTCCACAGCAGGGGCAGGTTTCATTTGACAATTGTCATAGTCTGCTTGACTCCAAAAAGGCAGACGTCTAGAGCTTAGCCCCCACTTATCAATTAGTTCCCGCTCATCTGCCGGTTCGATATCGCCTACAGGCATTATTTTATGTTTGAGAAGTTCTACAAAAGCACTCTTTCTTTTTTCTCCCCAGATCAAAAAAGAAGACTGGAGAGACGGTTTAAGTGGTAACTCAAAATGCCAAACCTTCAGTGAAATTTTGCCGGTGAAATTTCCTTGCTCACTTGTAACAGTAAATTTACCTTTGTACTCTCCTTTTTGAGCATCACGGGGTACAAAAACATCTACCCAAATTGCTTGGTTTTCTCCAGCGCCAAGGTTAAACGGAACCGCATCTAGCTCAGATCCTGTAAGCTCCTGTTTGGTCTCAGGGTCAAAAAAGGGAATCAGTCCATCACCATACCATCCAGATCCTAAGGACGGGTTAGTAGTCCACTGCTTTTGTGGACTGGAATGAGTGACATGAACGTAATGTTCTCGGTAGAGAGTAATATTTGATTTGGAAATTACCTGATTATTTGTTGCTTTCAAATCAGATATAGAAACATTGACATTTGTTAGAGAATCTTGGGGTGATTTTATCCCTATCTGAAAAGATTCATATTCCCCACGAGCTGCGTAAAGCTGGATACTGGTTGCAGAATTGGTATTCTCCCTTAGTGCTATTCTCTGCAAACTTGGAGCTACCCAGACGACCGTACTACTTGAGGATTGTAATTGTGCTAATCCCAAGTTACATGAAAAAGTTGTTATGGCAAGCAACGTCGATATGATCATTTTGGACGTTATTTTATTTTTAAAACAAGATATTTTATAGTAATAATTTTCATGAGGCATACAGCTATTTATCCCATTTACAAATAATTTGAGAGATGGCAGTAGCCCTCTAACAGCAAGAATTAGCTCCCGAACAAATAGATTTTTTATAAATCTTTTATTGACGAGCTATCAGCAAATTTTGATTCAAATTTTCATTTTTTCAGAGAGTAGATCTGCATACAAATTTTCAAATTGAGCTACAACAGACCCTAAAGAAAAACATTCAATAACTCTAGCTCTTGCTGCTTTCCCTAAAGCTTTCCTTTCTTCTTCACCCATCATAATCAACTCTTTCCAAGCATTAGCCAAGGCCTCTGAATTTCGTGGAGGTACAACTCTACCTGCATCGCCGACAGCCCATGCAGAATCACCCACATCAGTCACCACACAAGGTACACAACAGGACATGGCTTCTCCAGCAATCATCGGAAATGCTTCTCCATAGGCAGAAGAGGAAGAAGCAATATCTAAAGCAGCAGTCATAACAGGTATATCTGTACGTTCTCCTAGTAAGTGGATATGAGAAACTTTAAGTTCTTGAATCGACTGTTGCAACACTGTATTATTCCGCTCGACATTAGTGCCAACCAAAACGAAATGAACATCTGGATAGTCTTTTTGTAAAAATGCAGCCGCTTGCAGGAAATTATTATGATCCTTCATTGGATGGTAGCGACAGATTAGTCCAATCAAAAAAGTATCAGAAGGTAAACCTAGCTCGGCTCTAACTTTTAATCTGGCTTCATCTGAAGGTTTAAATTTTGAAGTATCGAAGCCATTGGGAATTACACACCCATTTTCAGCGTTATATCTCAATGATTCATGTTGTGCTTTACTGTTGTGAGATACAAAAACAACTCGATTGATGGATTTGGAAATCCTCGCACCTAGTTTAATCAGAGTCTGAGTCATTTTTTTCTCATAAGCTAATCCACTAATTGAATGGTGAATATTCCATACAACAGGAATTTTATTGAGAGATAAAACACTAGCTATCCATGCTGCTAGATTGCTATGATACATCCAACCTTGAATCAAATCAGGGTTGTGCTGATTTATTGTTTTGAGTAATCGCAAAACCACGGCAGGTGTAGGCAACGCGCTTGGCTTCATCCCAATAGTATAGACTGGTATGCCTAATGATTCGATGCGATCGCTCAATGTGCCTCGATCCATAAGAGAAATCACCATCGGACTAAAAAGCTCTCGATTAGTCCTAGATAGAAGGTTATAAAGCATCATTTCAGCGCCACCAGTGTAGAGTCCAGTGATAACGTGAGCTGTTATAAATCTGTTTTTTATGACCATATCTCCATTCCCTAGGGTTTCAATAAAATTAAATTAATTTTGTTAATCCACTTTTTTTGCATTAAATCCCCAACGTTGTTAAGCAATATAATTGAGTAGTTTCTACCAGATTGTTAACACTGAAACATTCAAGTATTTTTCTTCTTGCCTTATCTTTAAAAGCTATTTTTTCTGATAAAGATAATACGATTAAACTTCTGCATCCTGCTGCTAAAGCCTCTGGATTTTGAGGTGGGACAACTATACCTGCATTACCAACAATCCAAGCAGAATCCCCTACATCTGTAACTACGCAGGGAACGCCACAAGCCATTGCCTCACCAATAACATTTCCAAAGCCTTCGCCAAAAGCAGAAGCAGAAACAGCGATATCAAGAGCATTATGTACTGCACGCATATCTCCACGCGCTCCTGCCCAAATGACTCTCTTTGAGATACCCAGTTCTTCAGCGAGCTGATACAGTTCTTGGATATAATTTTTGTGGGGACTAGTGCCCACACAAACAAAACGTAAATCTTGGTACTCTTTGCAGAGTAGTGCCGCTGCTCTGAGAAAGTTGGAATGATCTTTCTGAGGATAGATTCGCCCTACTAAACCAATCAAAATCTGGGTTTCTGAAATGCCCCACTCTGCTCGGACTTTAACACCAGCTTCTTTATCGGGTTGAAAACGTTCGGTGTCAATTCCATTGGAAATAACAACCATTTTTTCAGCAGGAAATCCATGACTCAAATAATCTTTTCTGCCGCTATGAGAATTGACAATTATCAAGTCAACAGCGTGGGATAAAAGGCTCTCTAATTTGCCAAGTATATTCCCCAACCAATCAAAAGCATCAGCAGGAGTCTGGGAAATACGTACTCCCCAAATCATCGGAGTCGATGGGAAAAATGGCTTTAATAACATAGCAATTACATTTGCTTCCCCCATATATGTATGCACCAGATCAGGCTCTATCTGTTTCAGATGACGAATCAAACGCCACAAAAAGCCTAATACATCCCAACGTCCCCGCTTTTCTAAAGAAATAACTGAGATATCCCTCTCTTTTAGATCCTTCGCTAAAGGAGCACCAGAATAAAAGTGCAAAACTGTTACATCAAATTTTTGTTTGTCAAAATCTTTTACTAGCGTCACTAATTGTCTTTGAGCGCCGCCATATTCAAGATCGCGGATGATAAATACAACTTTCTTTTTTGTCATAGTTTTGGCAAAACAATATTTTGTGCAGGCATCAACCAAAAGAATTAATAGGAGTTTTAAATTCAATAATCTTTATACATTTCTTTTATACTGCTCCAATTTAATAACACGAACAAATCGTACACTTAGGTCTTCTTTCCCTCCATTAAAAATGCGAAAATCCATAGTGCAGTTCTGACGATTGAGAAAAGTTACATCATTTATTTTAAAAGTTACCGTTTTCCATTTACCATTATTTCTATTTACCACCAAAGATGATTTTTTATAAGCAATACCACTAGATGCATCATATTCGATCCACATAAGAATCATAACTACTAAATCTCTGTACAAGCATAAACTTGTGGTAACTAAGAGCCTCAATGCTAATCAGGAGTTCCAAGATCTAACCAGTTGAACATGGGTGTCCAGTAAATATATAAAAGAAAAAAATAACCCAACCAAAAGAGGAGTACCAGATCTCTCTTTTCTTTTGGCATCTCCCAAATAGCACAAGCCATTAAAGGTATGGCAGCTGACCAGAGTCGATAAGACCAAGGAATGGAGAGATTCATGATGAAATACCAGGCTAGTATATTAATCGTCAAGCTATTATTCTTGATATAACTAGTGCTACAACTTAACTGAATTATGAATAGAATTACCCAGAAGATAATTTCAGTATAACTTCCACTCCGGGTATCAGCAATTTCACCAGCGCGTCGATCTCCGATCGAACTTAATACTGAGGAACCAAATACAGTTACAAGAAGCCCAACTGCAACCCCCGGTAAAATAGATGAAAGAATCACTTTGAATTTCTTATCTGCCTGGAATAATCGTATAGCTGGATTAAATACTAGGAGCAATAGAGCAGCACTGTTTGTATGTATAAATGGTGTTGCTACACAAATTAAAAATTTCAATGGCTGAAGCCACTTTTGGGTAAGCATCAAACTTAGGATAATTAACGACCAAGCGAATCCATTTCTAATGACGTCCATAGCCATCGTGATAGATATTGGGTTAAGTAGAAATGTTAATGCCCAATATATAGGCATTTTTCTAAATAAAAATAGACCCCAGATGAGGCATATGAAAAAACTTATGATTCGAAGAGCAATTGCAGCGTCACCAGTAATCTCCGTAGCCCTAAGAACGAATAAATCCCAAAGCACTTCCCCGCTTAAAAACTGTGTAATACTTGTCCAATCGCGTTGTTCAATCAGACTAAGAGTATTAGAATTAAAATAATCAACATACCAAGTGTAGTCAATCCATCCTTTCCCCAATGGATCTCTCCTAATGATCTCCCAAGGGAAGAAGACCACAAAGCAAGCATAGAAAAAACTCGCAGCTATAGTGAAATAAATATTTCTTCCATCACTTTTTTTTTTCTTGATAATGGGCTGACAATCATTCTTGAATAGTTCATTAACTGAGTATTCCTAAAATCTGAAAATCATTCTGCTTTTGAAGTATCGACATCATTGAAAGATATTATATCAGGTGCTGCTTTTTTTCTAATTTCTTGTATGCAGCTTAGTAAAGAATAGCCAGTTTATTTAAACCGTTGGCCATATAACTCCAAAAAACTAGCTCTTTCCATTTAATAAATCTCTGATATAACGAAACGATATTTACCAGAGGGAGTTGTCTTAATATCATCAACAAACTCAAAATTAACTAAGCAATCTTCACCCATTAATACTTTGGTTTTTTCGACAAAATCATTCAATTCTTCTAACGGATAATTTGAGGTCAATGGCACAATCTTTACAAGTATTTCCGAGTATTCTTTCTGAATAACTTGATAATTTTTAACCCAGTCTTTAAAGTACATTAGCTCCTCAAAGTATCCTGATTCCGTCAAAGTTCCATCCTTAGTCTTAAGCATATCAGTATCTTTACCGGAAATTTTCTGGAATATCTGTCCTGACGAATGATTAGCTGACAAAGCTCCTCTATCGCCAATTTTATAACGAATCAAAGGCATAGCAAAGTTTGTCAGAGATGTAATCAGAATGTTGCCTTCAACCCCTGGTGGTAGAGGATTATTATTATCATCTACAATCTCAACATAATTGCCCCAAGGTGCTACCCAAAAGCCTTCAAATCCCGGACGTTCACAAGCTATATCACCAACCTCTCTAGAACCATAACGGTTAAAAACCTGACATTGAAACACTCTCTCGATCTTTTCCCGCATCCAAGGATGAAGATTCTCCGCCGAAGTCATAATTGCCTTTGGAGGAGTGATTTGGAGTTGCTCAGACTCAGCAAATTTTGCTAATTCATAAATTGCGATCGCATAAGCCAGAATTAACTTCGGAGATTTCTGATTGATTAACCGAATATAAGCAGCCATTCTCTGAGGATTCATCTGATAAGCATTTATATAGACGGTATTACTCAGAAAACCAGAAAATATGGCTCTCCAGTTTTTAGTGGCTTCCAAAATATCCTTTTCTGAACCCCATAATTTCACTTCAGGCTCTCCTATCTCCCGTCCAACCAAATACGAGTAAAGTAATTTAATCCCTTGAGAGTGATCGAAATACTCCCGATCTTGGATTAATCTAATCGGCTCTCCAGTGGAGCCACCGGAAGCGTTGAAATACCACTTACGCTTTTCCAAATCTAAAGATTTCAGTTCTTCAAAGTTCTTTCTAATTATATCTTTAGTTAAAATTGGCAACTTGCTCAGATAGATTTGTGGATTCTGCTCAAGCATTTCCTCACAACCAACCTCATTCATTAACTTGGCATAGTATGGCACTGACTTCTGAGAATGGCGTAAGAGTTTCGCGAGCAGGTTTTGATTTACCTCAGAAGCAACAACAGATTTTTCTTCATTGATTAAATCTCTATAGATTTGAGGATAACGAAATCCTCTCAAGGTATTCAAGGTCAGATAGATATGTTTTTTAAAATTCATGGCTGAAAAACCTCCTGCAAAAGTACTTTTTTGAGCGGTTAACTATATTTTTTAAGTTGATTTTTGGCACTAATAAAAATATAAAAGAAACAAAAAAGATAGACAAAACTCGTAGATAAAGCAATACCGCTAATTCCCATCCACTGCATAAACAGGTAATTCAATACAATATTAAGTGTAAAACTTAAACTGTCAATTTGAAAGAATATATGATTAAGTTGCATCGCCGAAATTAATCTTATTACTAAAATATTGGCAACGTAAAAAGGAATTTGGAAAGCAAAATAAAATTGTATTTGAGCAACTAAGTGAGTATCATTGACTGTAAAGGAGCCTCTTTGAAAAAGCAATTGAGTAATTTGGTAAGAAAATACAATAAATAGCAAAGTTAGTGGCACAGTTACTATAAAAATAATTTTCAGGTAATGCCTAAGTGTATGATGGATATTTTTCCAATCTTGATGAGCAACCATCTTGGAAAAATAGGGAATAACGGCTGCGCTTAATGCGGTGGTAGCTAAGGTGATTGGCAAAGCAATGACCCGATTTCCGTAGTTCAACGCTGCGACACTTCCTGGTGACAACATAGCCGCCATTGATTGATCGATTAGACCAGTGCTGCACATTAAAAATGAACCAGCAATCGTCGGAATATATTGACCAGATACTTGACGCAGATGAGGGTCAAATCCGTACCATTTTGGACACAATGAAATACCTTGTCGATGAAGTGCGATTCCCAAGAATAGAATTTCCAGTACCGCACCGCCAACTAGACCTGCTACTAGGGCAAAGCTTCCTAACCAACTAAATGCTAGGAGAAATCCGATGGTAATTACTGAAGTCGAGGCAGGAGAAAGAGCTGCTAGGGCAAATTTTTCTCCTGCGTTCAAAACAGAACTCCAGATAGTAATAATTCCACTCAGCAAAACAATCGGTGCCATAGTGCATAGCAGATGAAAAGTCAGGTTTAACTTCTCAGAACTGAAGCCTGTAGCAATCAATGGCAGATATAAGGGCGCAGCCACTATCATTAATATCGTCGTAATTCCCAGTAGAGCTAAACTCCAGACTGTAACTCCAGAGAAAAGTTTTTGAGCTGCCTTTTGTCCCTCTTGC
Organism: Aulosira sp. DedQUE10; assembly: GCA_034530935.1. Taxonomy (GTDB): domain Bacteria; phylum Cyanobacteriota; class Cyanobacteriia; order Cyanobacteriales; family Nostocaceae; genus Aulosira. The sequence continues at coordinate 21,391 of JAVRCF010000035.1, forward strand.
TCTCGGACTCGAATATAGGTAGGGATGAGGGCAGCATTAAAAGAGCCAGCTACTACATTGACGATAAAAGAAGGAACTAGTAAGGCAATTAAAAACGCATCTAAAGCATCGCCAGTACCAAACTTCCAGGCAACCACTAATTCTTTAACGACAGCTACCCCTTTAACCAACGCCGTCCCAATAGCAACGGTAATCGCTGCACCAAAAATTTGGCGATTCACAGAGCCACTAGTGAGTTTTTTCCAGTAATCAAGTAGATTATAAAATCGCTCAATTTTCATATCATCATCAAATTACTCAGTTGATTAAATCTGTTTTAATGAAAAAGTACAGAAGGATAGTTGGATGGATCAGAGTTCCTTTCAGAGGTATTTAATTGATTTTTATGGCTTAGATATTGAGGTTTATATTCAGGGATTATTTGCTCCAACAAAAATAGAATTGAATGCCCATCGTTTTTATATGCTGCTTTACATAAAGCCTCTACAGTAAATTGCATATTCTCCGGAATCATCCGACTAGCATTTTTCACTATCAACAGTTTTTCATGTTCAGTTTTTTCATATTCTTCTCCTGTAATAAACAACTCCTCAAATAACTTTTCACCTGGACGCAATCCAGTAAACATAATGTCAATATCTTTGTAGACTTCATATCCCGAAAGACGAATGAGTTCTTTTGCTAAGTCAACAATTTTTACTGGTTCGCCCATATTCAGCATTAACACTTCACCACTGCGACCAAGTACCACAGCCTGCAAAACTAGTTGCACCGCTTCCGGTATGGTCATAAAGTAACGGCAAATTTCAGGATGAGTAACAGTAATGGGACCGCCTGCTGCGATTTGTTTTGTGAAAGTAGGCACAACGCTACCCCGACTACCTAAAACATTGCCAAAACGCACAGCAACATAAGGCTTGCCACTGTCTCTTGCGGCTTGCAGCACTAACATTTCAGCTACTCTCTTACTGGCTCCCATGACATTAGTAGGGTTAACAGCTTTGTCTGTAGAGATCATCACGAAATGTTTAACATTGTATTTTTTCGCCATATCCAGCAAATTTTTTGTCCCTAGGACGTTATTAGTGATGGCTTCTGCTGGATTTAATTCCATGAGAGGGACGTGCTTATGAGCCGCCGCATGAAAAATTACATCTGGTTGGAATCGCTCAAAGGTATGTTCTAATCGAGACCGAAACCGAATATCAGCAATAAATGCAGAAATACGCGGGATGTTTGGTTGTGCTTCGCTATCGTGTTTGAGTAGTTGGGCAAGTTGTTCTAGTTCTTGTTGAATATTGAAAACAGAATTTTCCCCATGTCCCAACAATATAATTTCGGCAGGGTGGCATTTGAATATTTGGCGGCAAAGTTCGCTACCAATTGACCCACCTGAACCTGTAATTAAGATTTTCTTACCTTGAAGAAATTGGTAAACTCTCTCAATATCCGTCTGTACGGGTTCCCTTCTTAGCAAATCCTCTATGCGTACATCGCGAATGCTATCTAACCGCACTCGACCATTAAGGATTTCATGTATACCAGGCAGAGTGCAGGTGTGAACTCCCGTGGCTTTGCAAATATCGACGATTTCCCTAATTACTTGCCCTCCAACTGTTGGCATCGCAATAATCACCTTACGGATTTGCAGATATTGCACAGCTTCAGGAATATGATGGCGATCGCCTACAACAGGAATCCCGCGAATGTATACATTCAATTTTTGAGGATCGTCGTCAATGTAGGCTACAGGATGAAATCCCAATTGGGGATTTCTTTGCATTTCTTGTACTAGTGATACCCCTGCGCTACCAGCGCCGACTACCAACACCCGCTCATTTTTGTTCAAAAATGCTTGTTTCTGGCTAGTTTTTTCTATAGCCCGAACACTGAAACGCAACCCACCAACAAAAATAAACGAAAGCAATCCGTCAAGAAATGGTAGCGATTGTGGCAGTTTCTCTATAGCAAAATGCGGTATATGTTGGACAACATCAAATAAAAGGCTTTGAATGACTACCGCAGTCAACACTAGCATAGCTATATATGTTAGTTCCTCAATACTTGCATAGCGCCAGTAACGCCTATAAAAACCAAGACTCCAAAATAAAGTTAGTTTGACTGCTAAAAACAGTATTGTTGCAATTCCTAGCTGTGTTACATATGCGTTCAATGAAAGAACGCCATCTAAACGGAGAATCAGAGCCAATAATGGTGTGATTGCAAACAGACCGATATCACAAACTAACAAATGTTTATTTTTAAGATGCAGCAATCCGAACAAGAAAGCATTGGTAAATTTTTGAGTTACCAAGTGAAATTTAAGGAGTAGGTAGTTCATGCGCGTAAAGCTATTAAACCCTGATAACATACTTATGTTTGCTGCTAAATCCTTATAGATTTATTTACATAAGCCATTAAAAATTGTAATTTTATTTTTCGTCGAAAGCATTGCCTTGTAAGGCTTAAAACTCAAGCTTCATAAAAGTTTAGTAATGAATTATTTCTGAAAATTTTGCATTTTTCCTCTGAGGTAATTAAAAATTACTTAGATATTAATTACACCAAATGTATGATTGTAATCATCGATAATTTTCGCGATGATTACAATAGCTTAATAGTAGGAATTAATATTTATAGCGTTTCCCGGTCTAATGAGGTACACCTGTAGGGGCACGGCAGTGCCGTGCCCTTACAACGCGCGATATAATTTTGTACCTCACCTGAATGGGAATTGCTATATCTTTCTTTTCCTACTGAGATGATGTACTTAGGCAACAAAAACAAGCCTATTTTGCTGAAACGACTAGTACAGCACGGCGTAAATAAAATCACCGATTGAAAATGGCTGAAACTCTTGCGAAAACGTCATAACGAATTACGAATTCCACACAGCAGTACTAGCTTATTAAAAGTTAATATCATCCGGTTCCAATAGCTTTTGATAAATACATGATTTTATCGGAGCATGGATGAGATATTGAACCTAGCTATGTGGGGTATTCTGTTGCGACTAAAAGAAATGTATGGCTAATAAATTTCGCCACTAAAACAAACTAGCAAAACTGAGTACGTCTATACAAACTTGTCTTATGCCTAGGTTATTAAGCTCTTTTGCGTGAAGCCGCTTTGCATCTATGTTTATGCAACAGTGACTTCCAGTTGCAAGGCGATTTTGCAAGATTAGACACATCATATTTATCGCGGCATACAATTAAATTTTAGTTTTCTACACAATTATGTTTTGTATGCAAGTCTTCCTAAACTTCTTGATTTATCTCAGCGATAAACGATAAATGTCAAGATAGTCACTTCTAATGTGGTATGTCAAAGCTTGACTTGATTTTCAGTTTTAGTTGTCAGACTACTAACAATCCTCCTGTAAATATATAACCTGACAAGTATTGAAACTTGTTTTTCTAGGAATCCGGTTTGATTTTTGAGTGTAAAGTAGTTAGTTCCTACCCTAGATGGATTTCAAAAATCACATTATGAATCCTATATAAAACTATTATCACTTTATTCAGTGAATGTATATACAGTTTATAAACTGCAATATTTAGCATATTTAGCTTTTATTAGCATTTTCTAGCACTTTTTGTCGAGCAAATTTATATAGATTTTATGAAGTGACATACTTGGGATTAGTAAATATATATAGATTTAATAAAGAACACCATTGGGTAAGAGTACGTTAAAGCTTTAGTTTGTATTATCAAGCATAAATAAGGTTATTGGCTAGCTGATATGATATGATTAAATATTATTGTTTTTTTTTATTAAAATTAAATTTTTAACTTATTATTGTTATCAAACACAGATTGTGCACCTTTTTTATTTTTCAAAAATCAACAGATGGATGCAGAAAGTGTTGGTAAAGCTACCATAATGATGAGCTAGCTTTAAGCCCTGATTATCAAGTGTTTTGTCGAATATTAACACAGGTATATCAATAAGTAATAACGGTATAACTCATATGTATGATATTGAAAGTCCGTTTTTCGAGCTTTCCGTCTTAACTTGGCTTGAGCAACAAGTTTATCAATTACAAAATATTGCGTTATTTAATCCCCTTTCGTACTAATTCTGGAATTTGAGAAGGCCGTTCGGCTACTGGAACCTGTGCTTCTTGGAAAGCAGCTAATTTATTTTGTGCAGTCCCAAAGTTAGGATCGCGTCCGATAATTGTGGCTAAAGTGCCAGTTTGTCGCCAATGTTTTCCCGGTGGTGCTTGTCTACCAGCTATGTAGGCAATTACTGGTTTGTCGATTGCTTCGGTAATGTACCGCGCCGCAGCTTCTTCACTACCGCCACCAGGTTGGCCGACTAAGACGATCGCCTGTGTAGTTTCATCTTCATCGAGAATTTGTAGCCATTGCAGAAATGATGAACCAACGATCGCATCACTACCAATACTGACACTAATCGATTGCCCTAAACCTGCTTTGGTTAATTCCCAAGCAACTTCGTAGGTGAGGGTGCTGCTACGGCTGACAATCCCCACGGGGCCAGGAGTATAAAATTCACTGGGGTGAGTACCCAAAAGAATTTTACCCGGCAAAATGATCCCCGGACTATTTGGCCCTACCACCAAGGTTTCACAGGCTTCGGCTTTCCGGAGTAATTGCACCATATCCAAAGGTGGCACGCCAGCAGAGATAATCATAATCTGGCGAATATTAGATGCGATCGCTTCTAATGCTGCATCTAGCACTTGGTAAGGGTTGACACAAATAATTGTCGTGTCAATTGGCCCAAATTGCCTTACTACCTCCTCAACCAGATCAAATACGGGCAGATCATACAGTTGTTGTCCACCAAATCCGGGATTGACACCAGCAACCAAATTTGTGCCATAAGCTTTCATTTGAGTAATATGAGTTGCTGATATAAATTCACTGAACCCTTGGATTACAACTTTGCTGTCTGGCGTTAAGTTCATAAACTGACTGGGGATTGGGTAATTGGTAATTGGTAATTGGTAATGAAGGACAAGGAAGAAATCTTGACTTTTGACAAATGAGAAAATTTTCATCCGTCCTGCTGTACACATCTCATGACGGCTACTTACTTTTTATAAGTAGTTGACTTGGCAAGACGGATTGATTCTGCCACTGCTTCATCTAAATTTTCTACTAATATCAGCGTATCGCCTTGGGTTTTTAGTGTGGCTAAATATTTTCTCGCGGCACTGAATTCAGAACCTGCAAAACGGACAACCAAGCGGGGGAAGCCGCTTTCACGGCGGCTTTTGCTGCCATTAGTCCGCACCGTCGATGATTTGACTTCGCTCTTATCTTGTTGCAAAAATTTACTAATGATTTCTGCAAATTCTTCTGACTGCGGAATGCTACCGAGGAGATTGACTAGTATCACTTGAATACTTTTGTCAGTAGCCAGGATTTTCAAACCTGTATCGAGGCGATCGCAAAATGTCGTCTTGGAGGTGTCAGTCTGGAACGCATGGCGCAGATTCAAGCAGACACCAGGCTTACCACCAGCATTGGCTACTAAATCTAAAGTTGCCAATACCGAACCAGTTCCATTGCCGAGAATGCCAATTTTACCGTGCATTTCTATGCCATCCCAATTGCCTAAATGGCCGTTGATCTCGCCAGGGTTATGAGTCTGGATGATTTTTGCTGCCATCTCAGCGATGTCTGGATGACGGCCAATTGACCGTTCGTTGACCCTGACTTTACCATTGAGAGCCATCACTTGACCCGATAGACTGATGGCAAGAGGATTAATTTCTACTAAGTCCAGGTCTTTTTGGATAAATAACTGATACATCTTCTCCACAACAGCGCTGATCGATTGCATCAGTGTGCCTTCTAAACCCAGTTTCAAAGCTAGTCTTCGAGCATAAAATGGTGAGAATTCTTGTTCCACAACCACATACTCCATTTTCTCCCCGGCGGATTCCCAATCAATATCTGCTTCCTTGCAGCCTAGAAGTACTGGCCGGCAAAGAGCAGTATCTAATACTACCGCTAAATATAATTCTTGCTTGGCATCATATTTAGATTCTGCCAGCAAAACTTCTGGTAACTCGCCCCAAATCGGCAAATTGAAGATAGTTTGTGCGGCCGCGATCGCATCGATTGTGGTTTCGACTATTCTGACTCCACCAGCTTTGGCTCGTTCAGCTGCATGTACTTGCGATTTTAGTACAATTGGATAGCGAATTTTTAACCGCTTCAGATCTGTGGGATGGTCAATGCGTTGGGAGGGCAAGACAGGAATGCCGATTTTCCCAAACCATTCTTTAACTTGGTACTCCAATAAATCCATGAATACGCACCTGGTAGCGACACTTGCAACGCATTTCTTTTCCTTGTTTTCTTTAATCTACCGCAGCACTCTGATTACGGAATTCAGCCTGAGACAGGTATAAATAGTTTTTTCACTGATCAATTTTATCGAATTCAGGAAATTAGGTAAATTAAATTTTACTGCCTACAATTTAGCGGTAGTTCAACCAGAAGTAATTAATCTCCTCAGTAAATTTGCCTGGATGTCAGCAAACCACTATCCTCATTAGTAACCCTTAAGTAATATAAATTTAGTAATCTACAATTCCTAGTGTAGAGTGTGAAGTACTATAGCATAACGTATTACTTCTGAAATATTGGTGGGAAAAGCTGGTCATGTCCCACCAGAAAAGATGAAATTTTAAGATTTTGGTTCTGTTATTAAGATAATTTTCCTGACTTTTGCTTTGAGATAATTTTGTCACTACTGGGCTGCGACTGCTGAGGTAAAGGGCAGTAGCCATGATGCATTTCATTGTTCTGGAGCCAACAGTGAAAATGCTCAAATATTTTATTATGCCCATTTATTTTGGAGAATTGAAAAAATATCCAAATGTATCTCACGGATAGTCTTTGGATGTTATCTACTTGCTAGATAATTGATTTTTTTGTATTCCCTAGTCAAATTTGCCGACAGTACAATCACTGCTTTTTTGATTTTTGGTGAAACTCCAGAATTTGTGTTAGAAAGTTGGTCAATCTAATTATCCGGCTCTGGTTGGTTAAACTGTGCATCTGCATTCAACAAAGGAAAGCCCTTACTTTCCTAACCTCGAAGATAAGAAAAACAATATAGAAGAACAGCGGGAACGCTCTATGAAAGTAGCAGTTCAACAGGATGACTTACAGCTGCTAGCTAAAACTTTGCAAGAACAATTACTTGCGGAAGTTCCAACTGGCGGAGTCTTCCAAGTGAAGTGTGCCGTCAACAATGACGGACTGATGATTTTAATTCAACATCCAGTAGGTTTGATAGTTGACACTCCCACAATCTTTCAACTGATTGAGGATGTAATCCAGTCGCTACCAAACCCACAGGAGCAACATGTCCAATGTTTTCTGAGAGTATTTGGTGAAAAATTTCCCTATACCAAACGTTCTCTCTATTTAAATGAGCTGGTGGGAATGGGTGAAATTACTGCCTATCCCAATCTCACAGAATCTCCTTTCGGTGCATCTACCAGTTCTCCGTTGGAAGATGCTAATGCCTCTAGTAGTAAGCTGATATTTCCGCCAATCCCTGATTCCTTCTCAGCTGCTTCATTAAACGATGAGACAGATTCACCATTCGCGCCATCTTTCTCAGATGTTTCATCCAGCGATGAGACAGATTTACCATTCGCGCCATCTTTCTCAGATGTTTCATCCAGCGATGAGACAGATTCAGCATTCGCGCAACCTTACTCAGCCGCTTCATCCAGTGATGAGATGGAGGAAGAACAACCTTTTGATCCCTTCGCTGGTGCGCCGGATTTATCGACATCTAAGTCGGCAAAACTAATCAAATCGGGCCTTATAGGTTTAGCTGCTGTGGGAATTGTTGTATTAGGCGTTGGCGCTTACTTGCGGCTTAGTCCTTGTATGCTCTCAGAGTGTAAACCAATACAAACTGCCGAGCAATTAAAAACGGAATCTAGGCGATCGCTGCGCCGTGCTAAATCAGAAAAAGAATTAGTAGTGGTGCAACAGCAACTGACAGCATCAAGCTCAGACTTAGCCAGTATTCCGTTTTGGTCGCCTTATTCTCAACAAGCAACGGAACTACAAGCAAGTTTATCTGCCTCATCGGACAAAATCGATCAGGTGGTAAAAGCTTTGCAAGCAGCATCCTTGGCGATGAAAAAAACTCAAACGCCTGCTAATAGCATCGAGGAATTGCAAGCTAGACAAAAACTTTGGCGGCGGGCGATCACACCATTAGAAGCGATGGGTTCTAATAGCGAATTTTACGAGCTAGCGCAAGTAAAATTACTCTCGTACCGTACCAGTTTGCAAACTGTGAATCAGCAATTGTTAGTGGCAGAAAAATGGGTAAAAAAACTCTCTGCGTCTAAAGCTGTAGCCAGTAACGCCAACCAAAAAGAAGCAACTGCTAAATCCTTAATTGACTTACAAAAAGTGCAGTTTTCTTGGCAGGTAGCAGTTAATGCCTTAAATAGCATTCCTCGGACTAGCTCAGAATACCAAGAAGCACAACAACTATTGCAAGAGTACAGACCAAAACTAGTAACAGCGCGCAATCGTGCTACTAAAGAACAATTAGCTGCTAAAACCTATCAACAAGCTGTGGATACAGCCAAGCAAGCCAAGGTATCCGAGCAACAGCAACAATGGCAGGGTGCAGTAGCCCAATGGCAACGGGCTTTGCAGTCGGCTAAACAGATTCCCAATGATAGCTTTCAGTATATCCAGGCTCAGTCTTTGATTGAACCGTACTCTGCTGCTCTCAAACAAGCACAAGCAAAACTGGAAATTGCTAATAGGCTACAACAAACCCATACTGATCTCAATAAAACTTGTACTAATGGCATTCGGATTTGTACTTTTACTATAGAGAACAAAGGAATTACTGTGCGGTTAACCCGTGAATATGACCAAGCACGGAGTACTGTACCTAATACTAATCCTCCAGCACCAGATATGATTCCGGGGCTGAATCAGCACTTGCAAATTTTACAACAAGCGCTGGGAGTAATTAGCGATAATGCCAAATTACCTTTGTCCGTCTACGATTCCCAAGGCAAGCCAGTATATACGCGATCGCTCGAAGGGTAAAAATTCCTCTCTTAATTTATGAATTATGAACAGCAATCTCTTGTTTCATAATTCATAATTCCCTACGGCAAACCGCTACGTGTTTACGTGCATGTACGTAATTCGTAATTCGTAATCAATAATTTATCGTAAATTAAAGGGTTGAAGACTCTTACGTCTACACGTAGCCCCAGTTACCCTAAGGGAAGCAAGCTACAGCCGGAGTTTAAATCCCCGGCTGAAACTATCTTTAATTTTGAATTTTGAATTGTTAATGCTTATGGCTTCTGGGATTTATGCGATCGCTAACATAGGTCGTTTCAAAGTCTATGTTAGCGATGTCAACCATATTAAACTTATTTGGCCGTCCATACTGGATACGCTCAACAGTGGCAACCATCCTCACTCGGCGTTGCAACAGGAGTGGCAACATTTAGGACAGCAGCGATACTTCACATTTCACACTCAAAATGAGATTGCAGGTAATCGAGAGATTATCGGAATTGAGCAGCTCAAATAAATTAGAATCTGATTCCTAGTTGCCCATTAAATCCACGAACAGAGTTATAACCAGCACCTACAAAAACGTGATCGGTAGCGCCTACCTGAACACCACCAGAAACCGCAACACCTTTATCTTCTGAATAATATCCCAGTCCTACATAAGGGGAAATTACTGGTAAGCTGAGAAATTTCAGTACATCTACTCCAGCTGAACCATCGGGGCCACTTCCAACTTCAACCCCCAAATTTAAAGCTCTAGCTCCCACAGAATAGGTAACATCGCCATCTTGTCCACCAACCGAAACCCAAGGTTGTGGTACGAGTTGAGCAGATGCTTGACTGGGGGTAAAGAAAGCTAGCAAACCGAGTGATGCGATGAGTGTTTTGACAATTACCGCTGTTTTCACGTTATCCTCCGACATTACCTGCCACATTTTAATTGTTTTCCACTAGTAATAGTGACGGATTGAACGTTGCTCAAGTGCCTAAGCGTAACAGCTAAGCTGGAACTGGCGATTAACGGCGACCAATATACTTATATCTCCATTGATCATCGTCATCCCCGCGATTAAAAACTGCTGCTACTCTAGCTGACGATTCTCCTAAATTAAAGGGCTTTCTTAAATAGCCATCTGCATTTCCAACTTGATTTAAATTGGTGGTCAGCATGAGTACAAATACATCTCTACTGCTGTGCATCTCGTCACAGAGGTCATGAATATTCACATCTGGTAAATTTACACCTAAAATCACCAGGTACGGGTTAAAGCTCTAGAATATAGCTTGTGCTTTATTGCCATCTGCCGCAGCTTCCACTTCATAGTTCAGTTTAGTTAAAAAGCGTTGAATTAAATTCCGGACTGGTGGATCATCATCAACTACAAGTATTTTGCCAAAAGTCATATTTAAGCGTTGAAAAAACTACTGATGCAAAAACCGCATCAATTTGAGTTGGTTGTAGAAAATGCGAGTGTAGTTATGAATTATGGTCCAACCTCCACCCGTCAGCTTAGTTCCTGCTCTTTCTCACGATACAAGACAAGCAAGGCAAAGTCAGGCAATTTATAAAGTAGTACAAATTCGTAAATTATGGACGCTGCCAAACGCCTTGCTACTCTGAACCGCATCCGCAAACTCAGTCGCCTCATGGATACATCTATACGCATTCCAGGTATCGGTTTTCGCATTGGAATAGACCCAATTTTAGGTCTAGTTCCTGGTGCAGGTGATTTAATTAGTACAGCGTTTTCTGCGTACATCATATTTTTAGCTACTCGTTTCGGGATACCACGCCAAGACTTAACGAAAATGATTTTCAATGTGGGTTTGGAAGCCGTTGTTGGTACTGTGCCTCTAGTAGGCGATTTATTTGATGCTTTCTATAAATCCAATATTCGCAATTTGGACATTTTAGAGCAACATCTGAGCGCAGTTGAACCAGAAATTATAGAAGCGCCTGTTGAAGTTTACGCAGCCGCTAGGGACTAGGGACTGGCGGTTGGGGACTGGGGAAGGTGGGGTCCCCTCTGGGGATAAGGGGCGAAGGGGATTAGGGACTAGAACACCGATTCATTAATCAAACATGAACAATTTTTGTAGGGTGGACACTACCTGATCTTTCGTTCAAAACCTGATGATAACTAGTGCCCATCCTACAAATTACCAATTACCAATTACGTTAATACACTCAGGCTTTTGGACACATTCAAAACTGGCTGAAGTGAATGCCTGCGGTGAAAACAATCACAGTACTATGAAATACAAGGTTTGGAATAACATCTAGTCCTAATCCGGCCTTTACTTACAAAAGCTGAATCCAAATATACAAAACAACCTCACACATCTATGGGGTTGTTCTTTATTATTTATAGCGTTTCCTAGTAAGGGTGAAGTACAAAATTATCGGCGTTTATCTGTCTTGAAAAGTTTTGCGCCGGGAAACCCGGACGCGCAAACTTTTCGCTGCGTTTATCCTCTTCCATCGGCGGTTAATTTTTTATTGCTGTACCTCACCAGTATGGGAAGCGCTATATAAGATTTATTATTAAGGCTGTTATATCATCAAAAAAAGGGAAAGGGGAAAGGGGAAAGGTTAAAGGTTTTTTCTTTCCCTTTTTCCATTCCCCATTTACCCTTCACCGATAAGTATTGGAATAAGACTGAGCTACTAGTTACGGAATCATCAAGCGGTGACCAATCTGCTATTTTGAAGTTGACTTTTGACCTCAGTATCTTGGTAAATTTCTGCATTCAGGGGTCTGTAGATTAATTCATACCACGCATGACCGACTTGTGCATCAAATCCTTGTGGTTGACCACGCATAAACAGGTGTAAACATTTTGCAGATTTACCAGGTAGCAACTGCCAAGAAAAACAACTTTTATTACCTTCGTGAGGGTGTGTTACTGATTCTATATGCAAATTAGTTGCTAAGCCGTAAGCTGCATAAGGGTCTGTTGTAGAACCGACAGCGAACCAATCGGGTACAGGGAAGACTTGCTCAATGTCTTGTGTTTGTCCCAGATTCATATGTGCAAAGTATTGCAAGCTAAAGTCAAGATTGACTATTTCTGCACCTTTTACTCTGTCTTCTTCGGCTTTGGGTTTTCCTTTGATGAATAATTCTTCAATCAAATAATCTGCGCCAGCATATAAACTAATTACCCGATAAAGTTCACAAACTAAATGACGATTTTGGCCCGTCACCGGATCTGGCCCCATATAATCAAAAGGTTCGGAAGCAATGGTAATGGTTGCACGTACAGGGCCACTAGACTGAGATACCAGCCGATAGGAATGATTAAACAAAGATACGTGATAATCGGGTGATTTGGGAGAAGAGATTCCTGGTAAGTGGAGTTTACTCACCTGCATACAACGCTTCTCTGGATCTTGTCCCAACCATTCACCTATTGCGGCCGGAAAAGGATCAAGGATTTCTTGCTGATCTAGCTGTACACTGCTGGCTGAACCAGAAAACCAGTTGCGTTGATTGTCTTCGGGTGCAGGTATGAAATTAAACCAGATAATTAGGCGGTTATTCACAAACCTGACTCCTCGTTCTCGTCCATCGAAACCGGAGACTACTTCTAAGTATGGCTCACCTAGTCCAGGTGGCATGGGTTTACCTCTGTCTAAGCGGATGAAGGTTGAGGCTAAAACATGATCTTCGCTTTTTGGAGGAATGGGTTGAGATAGGTGAAAAACCAGGGTGTCACGGGAGGAATCTTCAGGGTCAATTCGGTCTATTTGGGCGCAAAGAGGTTGATGTGTCAGGTCGCGGAGGTCGCTTAATATCAGTTCTTCTGACGGAATTTGAAATTTTTGGGCGATCGCTTGCCAAGGTATAGTGAAGTTACCGCTACGCCAATAATTTGAGGGATTAAAAACGGTTAATAAATTCAGGGATGGCATGAGTTTGCCCTCCTAAGAGTTTTTTAGGCCACAAGGATAGCTATATTTTTGACCCTAGGAGAAAAATTTGAGGAACTCGTGAGGAATTGTCGGAATAGACAATTTTTGTGATTAAGTAGTAGAAAAGTGACCTACGGTACTGATACAACAACCTATGAGGCTGTCCTATGACTGAAACCAATTCTCAACAGCCCATTAATACTGTGGCTAATCTCCTAGAGAGTTACGCAGTGGGAAAACGGGACTTTAGTAGGGCGGAACTGGGTGAAGCTAATTTACAAGGTGTTGACCTCAAAGGTGCTGACCTCAGCTATGCTGATTTAAGCCAAGCTAATTTGAGTGGTGCGAATCTTAGAGGCAGTGACCTGAGTTTTGCTGATCTCAGTCAGGCTAATCTTAAAGATTCTGATCTGCGCGGGGCTTTGTTATTTTCAGCTAATCTCCGCCTAGCTGATTTAACAGGAGCAAAGTTAGACAAAGCAGATTGCGATCGCAATACCCATTTTCCGAAACATTTTGACTTAGTTCAGGCGGGTGTGCGAGTTAAGTAAGGGTAAGAAGGCTCATGCATACTGCATTCGCGTAGCGTCCCGTAGGGAAGGCGGAACCCCCAGAGTAGGCGCAAAAAAGGATGCAGGGATTCCACAATTGACTCTGCGTGACTCTGCGCCATTTTGCGTTTAAAAATCAGGTTTAAGGACACTCATCATTTGTACATTGGCGTTGGCAAAGTAGCAAGCCGAACCATGCTTGGGGATCAGTCCATACTTGTAATGCTTGGAATGCATGGTCTTCTAAGACTGAAATTAATGTAGGGATGTGAAATTTACGGGAGATTTCGGTGCGAATTGTTTCTCCGGCTTGTAGTGAAATTTCAAAATCTAAAGCTTCTAGGACTGCGGTTTGATTGGTGAGACTCCGCAGATGCATTTCAATTTGATTGTCTACTTGATTATAGAAAGCCAAGTGAGCAAAATTGTTGATGGAAAAATTACCTTGAAAACGTTGATTGAGATGACTGAGGATATTTAGGTTAAAGGCTGCGGTGACTCCTTCGGAATCGTTGTAAGCAGCTTCGATAATTCCCTTGGGTTTTTGCAAATCTACCCCTAACAAAAAGAATTCGCCTGGTTTTAATGCATGTTGAACTTGGGTGAAGAATTTGCTAGTTTGTTCGTCATTAAAATTGCCTAAAGTACTTCCCAAAAAAATCAACATCCGATTTTCTAATTCGGCTGAGGGAAGTTCAGCTAATGCTTGTTCGTAAGTTCCAGCTAAACCGCAAAGTTTCAATTTAGGGTATTGACGTAACAAATCTAAGGCGGTTGTTTTCAGGATACCGCTACTAACATCTATTGGGTAATATTGTAGTTCTTGAACTATCTGGCTGTATGCTTCTAATAGCAGGCGAGTTTTGCGGGAACTACCACTTCCTAGTTCTATTAAATGACAAGAGCCTGTCATTTGAGCGATTTCAGCAGCGTAGGTTTCTAAAATTGCTTGCTCGGTGCGAGTGGGATAGTATTCTGGTAGGTTGCAAATCTGCTCAAATAATTCTGAGCCTCGGTCATCATAGAAGTAACGACATGACAAAGTTTTAGGATTTTGAGTCAGTCCTGCAATGATATCTGCACCCTCATCGACTGATGCGATCGCTGAATTTAAATTAATCCAACGCAGGCGTGAATGCTCTTTTTGTTCAGTCTTCAATTTTCTGGTCTCCTGGGGTTGGGTGGTGTTTTTAAGTGAAGGATAAAGGCTAAATTATTCAGTATAAAATAACCTCTTGTGGGTGAGGTAGATATCGAGATTACTACTTCATTATTCATCCTTGACGCTTGAGAGTTCAGCCTTTTTATACTAAGGCGATCGCCTGATTTTTTCTATCTATCTCAGGTTCTTGATTTTGGGCTTCATATTCAGCAAATTGCTGGATCAGTTTTGCAATTAAACCTGTCCATCCCGTTTGATGACTTGCACCGATTCCGGCTCCGTTATCACCATGAAAATACTCATAAAAAAGAATTAAATCTCGCCAATGTGGATCGGTTTGGAACTTTTGTGTATTACCATAAACGGGTCTTTGTGCAGCGGAATTTTGCAAGAAAATTTGGATTAATCTTTGAGATAGTTCCGATGCAACTTCCCAAAGTGTCATCATTTTACCAGAACCTGTAGGGCATTCTACTTGGAAATCGTTTCCCAAATAATGATGAAATTTTTGCAGGGATTCAATGAGGAGGAAATTTACCGGAAACCAGACGGGGCCACGCCAATTGGAATTACCACCAAATAAACCACTGCTAGATTCCGCAGGTTCATAATTTAAGCGAAAATGACTACCATCAACATCAAAAATGTAGGGATGTTCGCCATGAAATTTAGAAAGGGCGCGAATACCATGTGGGCTAAAAAACTCGTTTTCATCGAGCATTTTTTGCAGGATGCTGCGAAGTTTATCCCGTGAGACAATTGCTAGTAATCGCCTTGCACCCATCCCTTTAGTTTCCATGCAAGCGACATTTTGCCGTAAATCAGGGCGATTTTTAATGAACCATTCCAAGCGATGTTTAAAGCCAGGAAGCATATTAATAGTTTCTGGTTCAATACTTTCAATAGCAAATAGAGGAATTAGCCCCACCATTGACCGGACTTTTAAAGTAATCTGTCTTTGGGGTAAATGCAGTACATCGTAGTAAAATCCATCTTGCTCATTCCACAAATTGGCTTCGATTTCGCCAATTTTGTTCATCGCATCGGCTATGTAAAGAAAATGCTCAAAGAATTTGGTGGCGATGTCTTCATAAACAGGGTTGGTTTTAGCTAACTCTAGGGCGATCGCTAACATATTTAGGCAATACATTCCCATCCAACTGGTACCATCAGATTGGTCGATGTGTCCGCCCGTGGGTAAGGTAGCGCTACGGTCAAATATGCCAATATTATCTAACCCTAAAAATCCTCCTTGAAAGACGTTGTTACCTTCAGCATCTTTGCGATTTACCCACCAGGTAAAATTGAGCATCAATTTCTGAAATACTCTTTCTAAAAACTGCCTATCTGACCTTCCATATACCTTTTGTTCAATTTTATAAATTCGCCAGGTTGCCCAAGCGTGAACTGGTGGATTAACATCGCTAAATTTCCACTCATAAGCAGGAATCTGCCCATTAGGATGCATATACCATTCCCGTGTTAAAACATCTAATTGGTATTTGGCAAAGTCAGGGTCAATAATTGCCAAAGGAATAGTATGGAATGCTAAATCCCAAGCCGCAAACCAAGGATATTCCCACTTGTCAGGCATAGAAAGTATATCTTCATTGTAGAGATGAAACCACTCATGATTTCTTCCCTCTTGGCGTTGTGGCGGTGGGGGTGGTGCATTGCGATCGCCTTTGAGCCAATCTTCTAAAATGTAGTGATAAAATTGCTTACTCCACAACATCCCTGCAAATGCTTGTCTTTGCACATTTCGCATATCTGCACTGATGGGGAATGGCGTAATGCGTTGATAAAATTCATCTGCTTCTTGTTGTCTGCTCAAGAATATTGTATCAAATTCCGAGTTAAATGGCTCAAATAAATTCGGCACATCACTCAATCGTAATTTGATGGTTTGTGTTTCCCCTGCACCCACTGTTAGCAAATAATTAGCAGCAGCTTTTGTACCATTTTTATCGGGATTTACTGCCTGTTGATTTCCTGATACGATATAGTCATTAATGCCATCTTTTACATAGACAGATGTATTAGCACAATCAAATAATCGGCGATTATTGGTCTCATTTTCTGTAAACAAAATCTCGGTTGCTGTCTGACAATACAACCATCTGCTGCCTAAAGTCGCATGAGAAGCTTCGATAATTTGCCAATTATTACCTGAATTCACTTCTTGGAGACTCGGTTTATGAGTATCTCCATTCCAAGACCAAGTATTACGAAACCAGAGGGTAGGTAATAAATGCAGTGTCTTGACTTCGGGACCTCGGTTAACTACTTTAATTTGAATGAGAATATCTTCAGCAGAATTTTTGGCATATTCCACAAACACATCAAAGTAACGGTCTTCGTCAAATATACCTGTATCTAAAAGTTCAAATTCTGGCTGTAGACGATTTCTGCGTTGATTTTCTGTAACTAATTGTGAGTAGGGAAAAGCTGCTTGGGGATATTTGTACAGCGCCTTCATATAGGAGTGAGTCGGTGTACTATCCAAATAAAAGTAATAATCTTTGACATCTTCCCCATGATTACCTTCATTTCCCGTTAATCCAAAGATTCTTTCTTTCAGAATCGAGTCTTCGCCATTCCAAAGTGCGATCGCAAAACACAGCCGTTGATGATTATCACAAATCCCCGCAATCCCATCTTCACCCCATCGGTAAGCGCGAGACCGAGCCTGATCGTGAGTGAAGTAGTCCCACGCCGCACCATTGGGGCTATAATCTTCTCGTACCGTTCCCCATTGGCGATCGCTTAAATATGGCCCCCACCTACGCCAATGGGCTTGATGAGTCTGGGCTGCTGCTAATCTGATTTCTTCCTGGGTTGAAGTTTTCATCAGTATCACCCCGTGCCTAAATGCACAATAATAGAGTTATTTAATTTAGTATCTCGAGTATTCTGTATCTACCAAATATCAGGCTGAGTTGCCACTTAAAACATCCTAGAAATTAGCCGAACATAAATACAGCATATACTCAGGCAAAACTTATATTTATGGATTTTACTGATGAGTCAGACCAATTCGTAAGTCGTCATTAAAAAAACTCTTGAGAGTCCTGGGAGTTGGGATTGATACTTTACCCTTGGGGAATGCTTTGAGCGCAGGAGAAGCCACTTCTCTTTGCTAAGCCAGACTACCGCGTAGCTTGCTGGGGTACGAGACGCTACGTAAATCCGTCTACACCAGACTCGCAATGACAAGTGTTCAACCAGACATGATTTTACCGCGATGTTCAAAAAAATAGGACAGAAATTATAGAGTGGGTATTGCGTCATACCTCAAATTTTTACCGCATCAGCCTTTCTAGGCAATGCCCACTTACATAAAATCTCTGTGTGAGTTACTTAACTTGCTAGACAAGCTCTCAAAGAATAACCAAAGAATCTAGATACTTGGCGACGACATATCGGACATTTGTCGATATCTGGTTGATCTGCTGTGAGACCAATTGGTTGCCAATAAATTTTACTAGTTCCATTTGCGGTGATTTCGACTTCCATGCGGTAACGAATCATCTTTTTGCAAACAAAGCAAGGCTTTTCTGTGTATTGAAGCATACTAGAATCCTGTTGTAACTGACTAGACACTTGATTACTGTGCCAATACTTTTAGTTGAAGCATTTATTTGTCAGTACTTAACAGGAGTAATATGCAGATTTTTTCAGATTTTTTCAGATTTTTAAATGGTTGCTGTATTTACACTTTGGTTACTAATCCCGCTTCTGCCACTCTGGGAAAAGGAAAACCACAAGAAATTGAAAAAAATTGGTGCAAATTAAAGGCGCGACAACGAAGCAGGGATTTACTGATGTTTTAACTTTACAACTAATCTCGTCTGGAACTATTAAACATCTCCAGAAATGATATCAGGGCGTACAGAGTTCTTTAATTTCTACGGGTGTTCCCAGGGTGCTGGTGTCGCTGTGGCAAGTACCAGATGAAGCGACATAATATTTAATGGTGGAATTTTATAAAAGTCTGCAAACTCAGCCAGATAAGGCGCTGGCGTTACGTCAAGCGATGTTGATGACTATGGAGAAGTTTCCTTCCCCTGGTGATTGGGCAAAGGTAGTATGCGATCGCATTTGCCATTTCGGAGCTCGCATTTGTTACAAATGCGAGCTCCATTGTAGATTTGGCGTTCATAATTACGAGAAATGCGTAGGCGTAGCCAGCCTTAGGCATCGCATTCTTCTTCCGCAAACTTTTAACTATACAAAGCTTTGATCCAATGCCATTCCTGTGTCAAACCTTCTCTAAGGGAAACTTTTGGCTGATATCCGAGGATTTCCCGCGCCTTAGAGACATCGGCTGCGGTGTGACGCGCATCTCCCATTGCTTTTTCTATATGGTTTCTTTTTATTGGCTTACCAATAATTTCTGCCATCGTATCTAAAACTTCTGCTAAAACTACTCTGCTACCACCACCAATATTGAATATTTCTCCAATAGCTTGGGGTGCAGTGGCGGCGGCTAAATTGGCGGCGACAGCATCACTGACAAAGGTAAAGTCTCGTGTTTGCTGTCCATCACCATAAACGGGAATGGCTTCATCTTCTAAAGCAGCTTTGAAAAACTTATGAAATGCCATATCTGGGCGCTGTCTCGGCCCGTAAACTGTAAAATAGCGTAGCGATACAAAAGGTACGCCAAAGTTTTTGTGATACAGCCCACCCAAACGCTCGGCCGCTAGTTTGGTAATGCCATAAGGAGAAACAGGCTGAGGTGCAATCCCCTCGTGGGTGGGTAGGGTTTCTGCATCACCATAGATGCTAGATGTAGAAGCAAACACCAGCCTTTGTAAATTTTTTGCATCTTTGGCAGCTTCCAGCAAAATTTGTGTAGCATTAATATTGCGTTCAGTGTAAGCACGGAAACCTTTTCCCCAACTTGCTCTGACTCCTGCTTGTGCTGCTTGATGGTAAACTACTTCCACATCCTGAAGTAGTGCTTGCCAATCTAAAAACTGAATATCGTTTTCAATGAATGTAAAGTTAGGAAATACTTGTAAGTGTGCAAGATTCTTGCGCTTAAATATAGGGTCGTAGTAATCATTAACTTCATCAATACCGATAACTTCTTTACCTTGTTGAAGTAATGCTTCTGCTAGATGAGAACCAATAAATCCGGCGGCTCCTGTAACGATGATTTTAGTCATATTTTCTATTTTTTTGGGATATGTTATATCACAGTGTAATACCTGTAATCGGTAAAAGTTATTACTTTACTAGTTTTTTATTAAATGTTTTGTAAAATCTATATAAATCAATACCGTTCGGTTAGCATCAAAAACCTTAATTATCCTTAACTAAAACATTCAGATGGTGCGTTACTAACGCACCCTACAAATGAATGGCACTTACTTAAGCAAAAGTTGTTGCTCAGATACCCGACTTCTTGTAGACACCCGTAGGGTGGCTTCCCGGAGGGTAGAAGTCGGGTATCTAAATCCATAAAAATATTGTCCTGCAAGGGTTTCAGTGTCAGGTTTGGGTTTCGTAAAAATGGATAAAGTCAAGCCAAGGGTAGGATGATCTGAAATAGTTTGATTTAATCACGCTTACTTATTGATCATCCTTATATAGCGTTAACAAATGTGGAATGTGGTCGTATCCATCTACACCGATAATTGCGATAATTTTGGGACGATGTTGTTGTAAGAAGCTTTGGAAGGTATCTATTCCTATTTGTCCTTGTAAAATTGTTAGTAGTCCGGCTGGTTGTCGCCATTCACGGGAAGCAATTTGCTCTAGAAGATACATACCTAAACTGCCAGTGTAAATCGCTTTTTCGGAATTTTGCAGTTGATAATAAGCCTCAGCCAAGTAAGCTAAATTGCGTCCTTGGAGATATAAGTCACCAGATATCTGCGCTGTTTTAAAACCTTCTTCTAGATATTTAATTGCTTCCTGCTGTTGTCCAATAACTAGATAGGCAATTCCTAAACTACTGAAACATAAGGCTTTACTTTGAATATCGCCTAATTGTTCTGATAACTTTAGGCCTTGTTGCAAATAGTTAATTGCCATTTCATAAGTTTCTGGCTCTACTTGTTCTAGTTCTTGGGCGTGCATGACTTCGCTGTAGCCTAAATTAATCAGTGCGTTTGCTTCGCCTGTGCGCTCGCCGGCTTGTCGGCTCAGGATTAATGCTCGCTGGCTATTGTTAATCGCTTCTACATAATCTTGTTCTTGGACGTAGGTACGGCTGAGGTGATTGAGATTGGCAATTTCACAGGGGCGATCGCCTGCATTTCTGGCTATTTCTAATGCTTGTTTATGGAAGTCGATGGAGCGTTCGTATTGTCCTAAAGCACGTTGTGAAGACCCTAAAAGTGTCAAAATTCGCGCCTTTTCTTGGGTTTTCTCTACTTGACGCAATGGTTCATCGAGATAATCCAAGGCATCCCGTAAATAATTCCCGGAAAATGAGGCGAAAATACCGCCGTAAAGCGGAAAATAAGGACGCACAGCAAAGTTACGCAGAATTTGCAGCATAATTTGAGAAGCAGCATTGCTGTAGACTGCGGCAATATTCCCAAAACCACTTGCCAACTGACTCCACAACACCGCAAATGTCAAGTAGGTGGAAATCGATAACTTTGAGCCGGCTTGGACATTGTAGGCTTGTTGATCAAACCAGTTAACTAAACCTCGTTGCAAATATTGCAGAATCAATGCCATTTCTACCCAGTCACTCAGGGTAATACTGCGCTGCTGTGCGGCAAATTCAATGGCTGATTGTTCCATTGCTAAGGTACGCAGTAGTGCTTGGGGTAATGGGCTATTAACCTGCTTTGCCCAAGTTGCCCAAGGGCCACTTTCTCCCGCCACGCCACCAAACCCTAGTGCTTGATTTTGCTCGTACATCCAGCTAACTAAATGTTCTTGCAATCGCGGCCAAGCAGCCAAACCACGGTTAATTCCTTGTGATATCTGCTGTAAATCTGAATCTGCTTGGGCAAATTGCTGTAAAGATTTTGACAACTGCTGTAGCTGTTGCGAATTCAAGGGCTGTTTTTGATTGGGGTCAGTAAACCGGAGAAATGTTGCCAGACGTTCCTCCGGCTCGGCTGTGGTAATTTCTCTCACACCAGAGATGATCGCTTCTGTGGCTTTGTTGTGTTCTTGCCATCTCAGCCATTGACTGTGAATCGTCTTTATGGCTCTTAAAGAGCGAGTAGCCTTAGCTTTCTTGAGTTCATCCTTTTCCCCGTCTACCTGGGTTTGAATCGCATTCAGGCGATCGCTCAACACTAACTCAAACACTTCCCCTGTACCAGGATTCACCCCTTTGAGCAGCATTTGATACACCTGCTCCACAGAGCTAATTTTACCCTTGAGGGTGGTGTCCACAATTTCATCAATTAAAGCCAGGTAGCGATCGCGCAAAGGTAGAGAGTCGGACACTTTAGCTACTATAGAACTTACGTCACCTTAATTCTAATTCTAGTTTTGACAGAAAAGCAGAAGGTAGAAGAATTTCTAGTACATGGCGCTTGATTGTTGTATTAGATGAGGATGAACTCGGAGATTACCTCAAAATCATTGATATCGAAGACTCAGAAGAAAGTTTTTCACTCCCTGCTTTTGCATATCGCTGATTAGTGCTGGTAATTCTTCAGAACTGACTCGCCGTGAAAACCCAATTCCCTGAATTCCCGGATAGCGTTCTCGTAAGTTCAATCGCTCCACAAAAGCACGAAATTGCACCCGACTAACTTGTTGATTAGCAGCAAATAAGGCGCTACCTGCGCGGAGTAAGGTAGTGTAAGTATCTAAACGATTTTGAATATTGTCTTGTGTGCGAGTAACTGCATTTTGAAACCGTAACTTATCTTGAGCAGCCGCTGTGATTTCTAGTAAGCTGATAGCTGTGGCAGTCAGTAGCAGCGTTCCTACTAAAACCACATACGAAGTCCCACCAGGAAGCTTATTTGCGGATTTCAATGATAAGTGTGATCGCATAAGAAAATTTTACTGATAAAAATTTACATAGAGCAGGTAAAATTAAAATAGAAAAAACACTCTTATTTGATGTGTGAATTTACGAAGGCAGTCAATAAGGACTAGATTTTTAGCAAAATTGACATTATTTTGTATCCTGAGAAAACCTTTATCCTCAAAAAATCTACTTGTAATCCAAAATATCACAGGGTAAAGTGTGAAAAAAGATGTATTTCTTTGGAGTTACCTCTCCTGTGCAAGAACTAAGTTATTAGTAGATTTACATTTATAATGCATCGCCTAAATTAACAGCCAATATTTGTTGAACACGCATCTATCTAAAGTAGTAACAGCGAATTTTGTGCAATATGTCCGTGACTGCTTAAATACAAGAATTTTTACTTATTTTTAATTGACCATCCCATAGGCTTGGATAAGAATAATTAACCGCCGATAAACGCCGATAAACCAAGATGTTTAATCGATATATAGGACTATTATTTGATTTTTGAAATATACTTAGGTGAGTCAGTGCGTAATGACAAGCTTGATGCGTTAACTATATTTATCTACATAGCAATGCACATTTTGCGTTATGAGTAATTAAATATGAAAATATAAGTATAAACAAAGCTATCAATGGCTCGCACACCGACATTAACTTTTGATCGCGGTACACTCATACTACATCCACCACCACGGGGTAAAGCTTGGATGGATTATGCCACATGGGATGACCGGGTGGAAAAGTTCCGCTTACCGGCAATTCAATATCGTTCTTTGGTGGAAGCACTACAAGCGGAAGAAGCTGACTTTGTTGATGAGGCGAAGGAATTTTATCCTTTAGATTTGGTTGCAACTCTGGAAATGGAACCCTATCCCCACCAGAGTGAGGCGTTAGCAGCATGGAAACTCGCAGGAAGACAAGGGGTGGTGGTGCTACCGACGGCGGCGGGAAAGACTTATTTGGCACAAATGGCGATGCAAGCCACACCCCGCACTACCTTGATTGTTGTACCGACTTTGGATTTGATGCATCAATGGTATGCACACTTGGTAGCAGCTTTTCCCGATGCAGAGGTGGGTTTATTGGGGGGTGGTTCTAGAGATAAGACACCAATTTTAATTGCAACCTACGACAGTGCAGCTATTCATGCCGAAAGCTTGGGTAATCAATATGGTTTAATAATTTTCGATGAATGCCATCATTTACCGACAGATTTTAATCGCGTCATTGCCGAATATGCGATCGCACCCTACCGTTTGGGATTATCTGCTACTCCAGAACGTACCGATGGGAAACACGCTGACTTAAATATCCTCATTGGTAGAGAAGTATATCGCAAAAGGGCTGAGGATTTAGCCGGGAAAGCCTTAGCGGAACATGAGATTGTCCAAATGAAGGTGAAATTATCCCAGCATGAACGGGAAAAATACAACCAATTAATTCAAACCCGCAACGATTTTTTACGCGAATCGCGGATTTCTTTGGGGAGTATACAGGGTTGGCAGATGTTTGTGCAAATGAGTGCGCGATCGCAAACTGGGCGTAGAGCCATGTTAGCACACCGCGAAGCTAAGGAAATCGCCTTGGGTACGGATGGGAAATTGCGAATTTTGGCGAATTTATTGGCGAAACATCATCCCGAAAGAATGATCATTTTCACTGCTGATAATGCTACTGTCTACCGCATTTCCCAAGAGATGCTAATTCCGGCGATTACCCATCAAACACCAGTGAAAGAAAGACATGAAATATTAACCAAATTTCGTGAGGGCGAATACAATACTTTGATAGCTTCTCATGTGTTGAACGAGGGTGTTGATGTTCCAGCCGCATCGATTGCGATTATTTTATCTGGTACTGGTTCGACAAGGGAATATATTCAACGGTTGGGGAGAGTTTTACGCAAGGGAAATATTGCTAATAAACAGGCGATTTTATATGAAGTAGTGGCTGAAGATACGAGTGAGGAAAGAACCTCGGCGCGGCGTAGGGGGATGGAAAAGAGTAACGAACCGCAAAGACGCAAACAACACGAAGGGAAGAAAGAAAAGAAAGGACATTTACAAGTTGTATATGGAACTGGTAAAGAAAGAAGTGCAAAAGCTGCCGAACAGTTAGAAATCAATTATTCCACAAAGCGCAACGAAGACTCCCCCGATTTAACATAGTTAGAGTTCTTTTCTCCTTTGCGCCTTTGCGCCTTTGCGTGAGATGTTACCCACAGACTTACTAATGCACCGCCACAACGGTGAAGAAATCATTCCCAAGCGCTTGAAAATTGATGATAAACATTTAAATTTAGCCAATGAGTTAATCGCCTACTATCAAGCAGCAGTTGGCAAAACGCAAGGTATACTGGAACGCCAACTCACAGATTTTGAAGGAGATACCACAGATTATCGCGTTAAGCGCGGTTTGGCTTATATTCTCAAAAGCAGTTTTTGCACCTTTGAAGTGGTGAGTCCTCTAGAACCACCAATGTTGAGAGAAAGGGTATTTGCAATGTCTGCTAAATCTGTTCCTTGTCGGGAAGCCACCCAAGTTACTTTGAGCAAAATTGCTGATGAATTAACCCATGAACTGGAACGGGAAGTTTTACCAGAACAAGTTCATAATGGCTTATATGCTGATTTAAATGAAAATAAAATTTTGACGGTTTTTGATGCACCCACACCCCAAGATTTATTACATCGCTATAACTTATCCCAGGTGCAAGGAGTATTTTATAAAGCCAGTCAATTAATCTTAAATGCTCATCGTAATGTTCCCGGAGAATATAAGCTGTTATTTCGCTATCTCAAGTTATTTCAATTGATGGCTTATATTGAAGGCGATGCTGACCACGGGTTTACAATTACCATTGATGGGCCGACGAGCTTATTTAATCCTAGTACACGCTACGGGTTGGCGATCGCAAAACTTATTCCCGCTTTACTCCACGTAACTCGCTGGAGTCTGGCTTCCACTCTGCAAACGCGCGACGCTTACACTAATACTTGGCGCACTGGACGCTTTACTCTTAATTCCGAATGTGGTTTAGTATCCCACTACTCCCCAGGTAAACCCTACGATAGTATGCTAGAAGCATCCTTTGCTGATAAGTGGGATGCATTGAAATCTGAATGGGTATTAGAGCGAGAAGTCGATTTAATTCCCATTCCTGGGAGTGTGATGATTCCCGATTTTCGTTTAGTGCATCCTGATGGACGGACATTCTTATTAGAAATTGTCGGTTATTGGCGACCAGAATATTTACAAAAAAAGTTTTCTCAGGTGCGACGTGCTGGAAGGGATGATTTAATTTTGGCAATTTCTGAAAGATTGAATTTAGAAAAAGCAGGAGTAAAATTAAATGATGTCCCGGCGCGAATTATTTGGTTTAAAGATAAATTATTGCCAAAAGCTGTGTTAGCAGTATTAGCAGAATAAAGGAGAAATGAAATGAGAAGTATAGAAACAATTACTACAGTTACAAAAGACGGTAAAATGACTGTACAATTACCGCCTGATATTCCAGAGGGTGAACATAAGGTGGTAATAGTAATTGATGAAAAGCCTTTAGCACAGAAACCAAAGAACAATCAAAAGCGTCCTCCCCTAAACTTTCCTGTGCATAATTGTGGACTTTGGCCTGAAAATCTTTCTTTAAGACGCGAGGATATGTATGGTGATTGGGGACGGTAATCCTGTTTTTCTATACACAAATATCCTGGTGTACGCTAGTCAGATTCAGTCTCCATTTTACCAAGTTGCTATGGAGGCTATCCAAGGTTTTTATGATGCGGGGGTTGAGTTGTGGATTAGCCGACAAGTGTTGCGGGAATATTTGGCTACTCTTACCCGTCCGCAACAATTTGTCAACCCACTACCGATTGCAATAGTAATTCAGGATCTCCGCTATTTTTCTAATCGCTTTCGGGTGGCTAAAGATGGTTCTCAGGTGACAGAAAGGTTACTAACACTAATGGAAACAATTCCTAGTGGTGGTAAGCAAGTTCATGATGCAAATATTGTCGCTACGATGCTAGTTTATGGCATTCCGCAGCTACTCACTCACAACACAAATGATTTTGCTAGATTTTCAAGTTTGATTACGGTTTTACCATTACAAACATAGAATTTTTGCACAAGTAGGCTGGCTATTACCCAACTTACGAATCCCAATATTTTTTACGTCTCCAATACTCAGCAACTCTTGCTTCCCACTGCTCCCAATAATATTTAATCACATCTGCTTCTAACCAAAAAATCTCTGCCGGCATCTCTGGAATCGCCACAACCAACAGCGCGTGATTTATATGAATACCCAAATCACCATAATATTTATTAGCTGCTCCTATATATGCTGCCAATTGCAGCGGATGTTCATATAAACGCTCAATTGAACCTTTAGGTTTATCAGAGGTTTTCCACTCACAGACACAGGGTATTCCTTGATAGCTGGCAATACAATCTACTTTGCCAGAATACTTCAAATCATAGTGAAAAACAGAGCCTTCAACGAGCCTAATTGTGTTGATGTCTTGTAAAACAGGCTTGATACTTTCCCAATAAGGAAGACTGGCTTCTGAACAAACAGGATTTTCACCAAGAAGATAGCGCTCAATTTGCTTGTGTGTTTTCGTTCCTCGGCGACTCGCAGCGGTGGTAATGCGACTTGCTTCTTCTGTACCAACACGGGTTTTCCAGTTTAGTAATCTATCACGATCTGCTTGGTTTTTGGTAGCATTAAGTATTGTCGTGACGCTGGGGAGGCGATTTCCTTGATCGTCTATATAATATTGTTTGCCATTTTCTCGCAGGGATTTGGCATCAATGTGTGGTAACAGTTGGATATCAAATGGCATTCAGGAAAATTGGTAATTGGTAATTGGTAAAAAAGGTTTTCTCTCCTAGTTGTGTTTATTTAGAATTGCTTTCAGAAGTTGTTTCCTTATTTTGAAATTTCATTTTTCCCCAAGTCTTTGATTTAGTGGCGGATAATTCATTTGTTACGTCAGATTTTTCTGTAGTTACTTCCTCAACTTCCATCGTGACTCTCGCAACCTCTGTCGTTACTTCTGCAACTTCCGTCGTAACCACAAAATCCCCTAAAGTTAGCTGCTTGACTTTTTTCACATCACCTTGGTCAATTGCTGTTTTCAAATCGCGCTTCAAATGAGCATTTTTCACTGCTTCTTCTTTAGAACGGGAACTTGTTGTAAAGCATTTTTCTAAAGTGTCATATATCCCCACGCGCCGCGCCATTTTGCGAAACTGGCGTTCTGTGTCCAATAATTTCGCCATCAGTTCCAAGTGCATAGCGTCATCTTCACAGATTTCTTCTAGTACTGCCCATTCATCACTACCTAGTAAACTATTATCAGCCCCAGGACGGGGATCGTGGAATACTTCACCAGTCACTTTTTCATAAATGCGGGGTAAACTATCATCAAATTCGTGTTTTTCTTCAAGCCAAATCCGACGAATTTCACTCATTTCTTCGATAGTAATTAAGGTAATATCGCGCATATTTTCTGGCGCTGTGCGGCGGATTTGAGTTTGCGCTGTTAATAATTTTCTTAGCCAATATTCGCGCCAATATTTAGTATATGGGCCGGGTATTGGTTCCACAGAGAGTTCACCATCTTTATTGCGCTCAAATAGTTGAACTTCACCCCAGATGCGGCGGAAATCTCTCTTATCTCTGTCATCTTTAATATCTAATTCATTGCGGATATCTAATAAAGGCTGCATCCATTCTTTCTCTTCATCATTTTGGATCATCGCCTCCATCGATTTATCCTGATTTACCAAGGTACAAACCCAACAACCAAATCGGGAATCGCCACAACTAGGAGTAGAAGTATCAACTACAAGCGGACATTCATTATCTGCTGTTGCACCTCGATACATGGTGAATAATTCTTTATTGCTTTTTCCCCAAGGATTGTCATATTGATTGAGGTAAATCCAGACATCATTATTGCTCCAGTCTTCAATGGGGGTGTAAATTAGAGAATTGGGTAGACTGGCATTCGGACTGAGGCGATCGCGCACTCTACCTATTTGATGCTTTTCCATTGTCGCTGCACGTTTCGCGCTCTCAGCTTTGCGAGTACCCAAAACTAAAATTGTTTCACCGTTTGCTCGAACCATCTCACGGATGAAGTGGTTGGCTGGATTAATTTTCAAACGTTGGGTACACCAGCGGAATTGATTACGCGGTGCTGGGTAACCTTTACCAATGAGGTTTACCCAAAATGTGTCTTGAACAACTGGTTGAAGCAAATGCGGTTCTACGGGCATTCCTTGTTTTTGTGCAGCAGACTTTAGCTGTTGTATGCATTTGCGTACCCAAGCAGAGACGATAGGATTTTCTACTTGAGTATCTGTAGTAATTACATGGATTTTTTTAGTTCGTTTTTCTTGGGGAAGAATGGCGATCGCATTCCAGACTAGCTGTAGCGTTGTAGTTGAATCTTTGCCCCAGGAAACTCCTAGCACCCAAGGTATTTGGTCTGAGCAATATAAATCTTGGATTTCTTTGGTAAGATGCTCTATGTCTTCTACTAACTCTGCAACAGTACGTGCTTGTTGGCTTTTATTTTCTGGCTGTTGTGCTGTAGCCATTTCTCCTTCCCTATCTAAACATGGGTTTTAGTCACCCCTGTTATATTTACTGCAAGAGCAACCCTAGTATTGTAAAGCGTAAAGTTTTTAAAAACTTTTATATATTAACCAAATTTTATAGAAAATTAGTTTGTAGCAAATTCTCCAATTTTTAAAAATTAACATGAAAGACCGTGCGCCTGACCTAACTGCTGACATCGCTAGAGAATACCTAGAACGGGATAACAAAGATAAACAGGTACTGGCTTTACTCTTCGAGAAGTTCCTTGGCAAGAAGGATCAGATTCTTGTGCAAAAAACCGAGATGGGTGGAACTGAGGCTTATGTTGGTTCTGTCAGCCTGGAATGGTTCGCAGGTAGGGTTCACTTCGCTTCTGGCTTACCCCTATTTCAAAATAAGTACAATTCCGACACAGATAACATTGAGATTGACGCAGATAGCATTGATGAAATTCAGCAGCGTCCCCTTGATTGGTCGCGTCAAGCACCCTTGGTACAATATTTAGCAGCGAGGAAAAATCATAAGTTTCCGCCTGTACTAGTAGTAATTAATCAATCTTGGGTGGATGATCCCAAAGCTACTGAGTGGAATAGTGAAGGACTTGCAACTAAATCTACCACGGATTTTACTTCTCTGGATAAAGACGGTAAAGTAGGTTTACTGAATATTTCTGAAGATGATGTCACCATTTATGCACTAGATGGTCAACATCGATTGATGGGTGTACAGGGTTTAATGGAGTTGATTAAAACCGGCAAACTTCAGCGTTACAGAAAAGATAAAAGTGCTGATGATAGTTACATTAAAATAGATGATTTGATTGAGCAGTATCAAGTAGACCCTGCTTATTTACAAAGCTTACCCAAAGAAAAAATCGGGATTGAATTTATTTGTGCGGTTGCGCCTGGGGAAACTCGCACGCAGGCGAGGCGACGGGTGAGATCGATTTTTGTTCATGTCAACCTAATGGCTGCACCTTTAACTAAAGGTCAGTTAGTACAGTTAAATGAAGATGATGGTTTTGCAATTGTGGCGCGAAAAATCGCGACAAACCATCCCCTTTTAGAACAACAAACAAATCGCAAACCTCGCGTTAATTGGAATAGTGCAACAGTTGCAGCAAATTCCACAGTTTTAACAACTTTGCAAGCTATTCAAGATATGTCAGAACGATATTTAGGTCAAAAATTCCCTCATTGGAAACCGTTGGAAAAAGGGCTAATTCCCATGCGACCAGAGGATAATGAAATCGAAGAGGGAACTAAAGACTTTGAAAAGCTATTTGATAATTTAGCCGCACTTCCAAGTTATAAGCTTCTTGATGAGGAGGATACGCCAGCTTTACGACGTTTTAGCTTTGAAAAAGATGGGGGAGAAGGAAATATGCTTTTCCGTCCTGTTGGTCAAGTAGCATTAGCGCAAGCTTTAGGAATTTTACTATTTAAAAAAGGTTTTGTGTTGGCAGACATTTTTAAAAAATTGCGGAAGTTTGACCAACAAGGAGGATTTAGTGGAATGGAGTATCCCCAATCTCTTTGGTATGGTGTTTTGTATGATCCTAATAAAAAACGGGTACAAGTTGCTGGTAGAGAATTAGCAGCAAAATTACTAATATATATACTTGGTGGAATTCAGGATCAGATGGAACGTGCAGAACTTCGCAAAGCTTTAGCTGATGCTAGAACTGTAGAAGATAAAACAATAGGTTTTGATGGGAATTTTGTTGAACCGAAGGCAGTAGGATTACCATCTGTGCTTAATTAGCAAATTTAGTGAAGCGGTTCTAATTGGGCAAGAAATACATAATCAAATTTATACACAAATGATTCTTGGAAAACTAAAATAAAAAAGGAGTATTTATGATTATCAATGGATAATATTAATCCTGGCACAGAACTACGCAATTTATTAAAAGAACTTTATCCTCAGAATAACAAAGATTCCGAAGAATCTAATTCTTTTGTTTCAAGAATTGATTCTGCTTTGATAGCAGAAGGTGAATTCGCTGAAGTAGTTTACCAAAGCAGCATAAATTATATGCTGAGAAGATTAATAAATACAGCAGAATATTTAAAAAGAAAATATGAAACAGACGAGTTTCCATCGGGTAAATTTATAGAAGAGTTTAGAAGGTTTCTGATAGATAATACTCATGTTCCAAGCGATAAACTTGAGAAATTATTAGTTTTATTGCAAATTTGTCTGTCAACAAAAAATAAAAAAGTAAAATCATCTCGAAAGAAACGATTAATTAACGAATATCAGTTAAAAAATGAGCTACGTTGTTATATTTGTGGTAATTTAAATCCGGATGAGGTAGAGATTGAACATATATGGACAAAAACGATGGGAGGCGCTACTGAAGATTTCAATCTCAAGTTATGTTGTAGCTTTTGTAATGATCACAAGCAGCACTATATTGATGGTAGTGATTTTCACTATGAACAAATATACCAATATCTACAATACAGCAAGCTATCAAATATCTCAAAACAATGTTCACCTTCCTGGATGAAGATGAGGATTCTTTAGTTGATATATTTTGTGCTGTATGGCGAGTTGTAAAAGATAATTATCAAGAGCTATGGGCTGAAGATAATACATTTATGAAAAAAGTAAATATTAATGCATTAAATGAGTTTATTTCGGAGCGTTTGAAGTTCGCATGGGAATTAAGCCTAGTAGATATTTTTAACTCTGAACAATTAGAACAGCAAGTTTTAAATATTGTTAAATTGCTTCCTCAAGAGTTTTGGAAATCAGAATGGTCTATTAAAATTCAAGATAGTGCTAATGTAAGGAAGCTAATCAAAGAAGATTTATCAACCTTGGCAGATAATTGTAGACTTAGAAGAACTTGGAACCAAGATTTAAAGTTGCCAATAACTGAGGACGAATGATCTATTAATTCTTAAAAATAGTTTAAGACAGAAATTTGCTTAAATCAAATTCTTCTTCTTGTTCTTGTTTATTGATGCGTTCATAACTGAGAAATAATAAAATGCGCTCTGCATAATCTACAGCGCCACGCAACTCATTTTGTAAGATTTCTAGCCCACCATTAGCATACTCTTCAAAAATATGATGGCGTTGAGTTTCATATTCTTCTTCATAACCAGATAATATATTAATGTCCTGGGTTTCGGTAATTCCCAGTAACATAATCACCACATCATTTCCCACCGAAGCAAAGGATTCTAACCTAATTGGCGAAGGTTCTCTTTTGGAAATCTCCCCCAAAGGAACACGCTTTTTATGCTTAACACCCAAAGCGGCTGCAAACACGATCGCATCAGCGAAGGTTTGAAAAGGCCCTGTTTCCCCGTCGGAGGACGTTAAAGCTTTCACCAACTCAGCTTTATCTTTTGCAACCCTGATTCTGCCAGTTTCCGCCATTGATTTGCATATCTACATTGTGGCAATTTTAACCCAAGCAAAAGAGCCATGTCTAACGACAAGTTGCTTTACGTCTACGCACCATCAAGCAAATAATTCCCCAACCTTGACTTCAACCTCAGCAAAAGCAACCAGTGAAATCGTCCCATTCTCATCTAGGATGATTTGCTGAGTATAACGATTATCTAACGGTTCACGGAACACATAGACTTGACGACTATTCACATCCAAAACCCAATAGTCAGCTATTTTCGCTTTGGCGTAAATCTGTGCTTTTTGCTGAGTGTCACGATTGAGAGTGCTATCTGCTACTTCCACTAATAAGAAAATATCATCAGGTATGGGATGGCGATCGCGGTAGAATTGCGAGTCAATGCGAACAACAGCAATATCGGGTTCCGGTTCTGAATATAAACTTAAGCGAACCGGATCTTGAATGCGAATTAAAGCTTTGCCAGAAAGTAACTTACGTAAAACATCAGCAGCACAAAGATTTGTCGCCGCGTGGGGAGGATTTTTTGGACTCATGGGGATAACTTGTCCCTCAATCAATTCGACTCGTTCATCAGGAGTGATGATTCCTGCTGCTGCCATGCGGTAATATTCATCTACCGTCCACAAGCGGACATCTGTTGTAGTCATATTTTTTATTTTACTGCTTGCGATCGCTCTTTCTCTTCTCTGCGAGACGCTGCGCCTTGGCGGTTCGCTAAACAAACAAATTATCCACCAACATATGGCAATAAACTGCATCATCTGTCGATGAGGTTCACCCCGGAAGAATTCTTTCAGGCTGTTTTCACAAACCCAATAACTCACCATGATGACTTCATTAACACCACAGATGCCTGCTTTGACTTGCATACAGCCTTTAGCCTTAGCAGTCACGTTCTTGATCCACAAAAGCTGTTTCCACATCCAGAAAAAGCCAGCGCGATCGCCCTTGGCGCAAGCCGTACCCGGCTTATCGCGGGAGACGAACCCATTAATAAAAACGACTGCTTCTGGGCTTTCTGGAAGATTGATTCGGTAAACAGAATAACTCATACATCAATACTCCTAACCGTTAAGAGTGGAGGGTGGTGTCAGCAAACCAACAAGTGTTCCTTCGATACTGGTGACATATGCGACCGTTTGCCCCCATGGCATCGTTTTGGGTTCACACAGCGAGATACATCCTGCCTCGACAGCCCGGAGAAAAGCGGCGGGAACATCTGGTGTCAGCAAGGCAATCTCCACATTGGTAGGATTAACATTGCCAGACTGCGGATATTTTTCGCCAACCATGAATTTTCCAGCCCGATGAGACGCAATAGCGATCGCCGATACTCCAGTTTCAAGTTCGCCAAAATCATAAGTTGGATCGTAGAAGCGAATACTCAGCCCAAACGCGCGCACGTAGAAATCGAGCACATCCTTTGCATTTTCAGGGACGTAGATTACGGCTGCACCAAACTGAATATCTGTCATCCCTCGATCTCCGAGCGATGACATACTGTTCTCAAAATCACTAACGTTAATACCAGTATGGTCAATCATAAATTTCCCCTACAATTTAGATTTTATGGTTACATCCCAGAGATGAGGCTAAAGCAGTAATTCACATAACAACTCCCGATTTCTATTAGCTAGGCTGCTATAACTCACGAAACATAATCGCACGTCGGTCGATCGGTAATCCCGCTTCAGCTTCTTCTCGCCTAAGCTGCTGAAAACCAGAGCTTCATTCATCCTCAGCCAAAATCTTAAACCCAAGTTTGGCATAGAAAGGTGCGTTCCACTCAATATCTAGGAAGGTCGATAATAATATTCGGTGATAATCCCGATCTTTTGCCCACATACAAACACGCTCGACTAATTTGCGTCCGACACCTCTGCGTCCATAACCTGGATGTACATCGATTTGGCAAAGATAAGCCTCTCCATCGACATCTTGAGCGATCGCATACCCCACAGCAATATCTTGATCATTGACCGCAACCCATACTGACTTTCCACATCCCGTGAAAAGTCAGAATTTTTAAGTAATGGGTAGTGGCACAACCAAAAAAAGTCTTTTCCCTCTTCCTTTTATTTCTTGAAAGATTAGCAACCTGAATTAGTAATAGTTTCAGATATTCAGGGAATACTGAGAGAGAGGCAAATAGAGACCTTCAATAATTTTACTTTTATGAATTGGTATTGTGCTATCAGTATTGCTGGAATATTGAGTATTTACAATCTAACATTCGCACGACCCGGTGACGCTCAGATCGCCGCAGATGAAACTCTACCTACAACAGTTACTTCCATTGATGATCTCAATTTCACAATTCGAGGTGGTAGCCAAGTTGGAAATAATCTTTTTCATAGCTTTAGTCAATTTTCTGTACCAACTGGTGGGTCTGCCAACTTTAATAATAGTGCTTTTATTCAAAATATTATTAGTCGTGTTACTGGTCTTGAACCTTCCTTGATCGATGGCAAAATTCGTGCTCTTGGCAAGGCTAATTTATTCTTAATTAATCCCAATGGAATTGTCTTTGGTTCAAACGCAAAATTAGATATTGGCGGCTCATTTTTTGCCACTACAGCCTACAGTTTAAAATTTGCTGATGGTAGAGAGTTTAATACCTCTGCTGATCAAAATCCGCCTTTACTAACTGTAAGTGTGCCTATCGGATTACAGTATGGTAATAAATCATCATCTATTGAAGTGTATGGATCTAATCTTATAGTTCCAACAAATCAAACACTGGCTTTAATCGGTGGTGAGGTGATTATTAATGGGAGTACGTTGAGTGCAGATAGCGGACGTATTGAATTGGGTGGAGTAGCAGGTTCAGGTATGGTTGGGCTTTCATTCATAGGAAGCCAGGCTCAATTAAGTTTCCCTAACGATTTGGCGAGGGCTAATGTATTAATTAGCAATAATTCTGAGGTAACAACTAATGGAAGTGGAGGCGGTAGTATTCAACTCATAGGGAAACAGTTAACAATTGAGAACTCCTTTGTATCTACTGCTACGCTAGATTCAATTGCAGGCGCAAACTTGATGTTAAATGCTTCAGATGCAGTTATCGTAACAAGCGATCGCACTGATCAAGAGTTTACAGATGGATTGTTTGCAGAAAACTATGGTAGTGGCGCTAGCTTAGGAATAATTATAAATACTGGCAAACTTCAGGTTGAGGGCGAAGTTAGAATATCTACAGCCACTTTACCTGACTCCTCAGGAAAAGGAGGAGATATCACCATCAATGCCGCAGATGCAATTGAACTCACTGGTGTTGACTCAGTGGAAGAAAATTTGTCTTTAACTACTGGGTTAGTAACAGATACTGCTGGTAGTGGAGCAGGGGGAAATTTAACCATTAATACAGGACGATTAACTGTTCAAAATGGAGCGCAACTATCGGCTGCAACCTTGAGTGATGCCAAAGGCGGAAATTTAACAGTCAATGCCACAAAGACTGTAGAACTATTAGGTGTTTCACCTGCTGATATCGTGGCAAGTGGTTTGTTTACATCAGTTCAAGAAGGTAGCGGACAAGCGGGAGATTTAACAGTTAATACAGAACAGTTAATTATCCGCGATGGCGCACAAATTTTTGCTGGTACTTTGTCCGAAGGAAACGGTGGTAACATAATTATTAATGCCAATAATTATGTCAATGCAATTGGAGTTTCTCCTATCTATAAAATTTCCGGTGGTGTGTTCAGCAGTGGGGATTCTGAATCTATAGGTAACGCTGGAAATTTAACCATTAATACCAAAAATTTAATGGTACAGAATGGAGCTAGTATTGCTGTTGAGAACCTGGGTTTAGGGAAAGTAGGAGTAATGACAATTAATGCTAGCAATTTGCTCCAGGTATTGGGACAAAGTCCGGCTGATAACGACTCATTAGATTCAAGTCAGTTAACCCCCACATTTAGTAGCCTATCTGCTAGTATTCTGAACAGTAATAATATGAACGATGCTGGCAACGTAGAGATTAATACAGGAAAATTATTAGTGCAAGCAGGTACTAGGGTAAGTGTTGATAATGAAGGATTGGGGAAAGGTGGCAACATTAATATTCAAGCTAACTCAATCTTGCTCGATAATGCCGGCAACTCTCAACAGGATGCAGGCGGAATTCAAGCCACAACTAAATCAGGTGAAGGAGGCAATATCAATTTACAAATAAAAGATATCTTGTTAATGCGTAATGGCAGTAAAATTACTACTGATGCTACAGGTGGTAATGGGAATGGTGGAAATATAACTATTAGTTCCAATTTATTAGCGGCTGCTGAAAACAGCGATATTACAGCTAATGCAATTGAAGGTCAAGGTGGAAATGTTCTAATTACAACTCAAGGTATTTTTGGTATCGAATTCCGTCCCCAACTGACTTCTCAAAGCGATATTACAGCTAGTTCTCAGTTTGGGTTAAATGGTGCTGTAGAAATTAAAACTTTGGCGGTTGATCCTAGCAAAGGAATTGTGGCATTACCAGTTCAGCCAAATGATGCTTCATCATTAATTACTCAAGGTTGTGGACAGAATAAATCTAGTGAATTTAGCCGCTTCATTGTCACTGGACGGGGCGGGTTACCCCAAAATCCAGAGGTAGCATTGGGGAGTGACACAGTTTTAGAAGATATCCAAACAGTTCCGATTCCTACAAACAGCGATCGCTCTCAGGTGACTGCCACTTCTCTAAATTTACCATTGCAGACCTCCAATGAGATTGTGGAAGCTCAGGGACTTGTAATTACTCCTCAGGGCGAGATATTGTTAACAGCACAAGCATCAGTCATCACTCCTCATAGTTCTGGACTAAACGCAGCTAGCTGTTCTAGAAATTAGATATAAATAAAAATAATTTTATGCAGCCGATGGATTGAAGAGGAATTATTAGAGATTGAATAAAGTTATCAAACTCATAAATCAGTATTCTTACTGTTTTTTAAATTCAGTATAACCAAATATATAAAATTTGTTTAAGATAAAGTTGATATTTTTAAATTCTCAATTACAAGTTAAAATCTTCTAAATCTGCTTTTTTAAACCAAAATCTGCCAAATTTTTATTAGATTAATTATATAGATTATGTAATTTACATTAAATAATATATTAAGTGAAAAAATCTAATTTGCGTACTATTACCGTATAGTTTTTAAAGATAAATTCTTAATATGTAATTTACATTGAGGCAATTTTAGCAAACAATGTGATAAAAGGACATCTTACTGATTGTCAGAGTATACAGCCCAAACAACAAACTATTCTATTTAGTGAATAGTTTGTCTAAGAGCTAAATGTTTGATAACTAGTAAATACCTTTTATAATTTATCCCTAAAGGATAAATCAGGTTAGCTGTTGCTAAAAATTTAATTTACACACACTGGTGATTAATTATATGGATTTGAATTCTCAGAATTTGAGTGGGACAGAAAGTTTGATTGAGGATTTAAGCGATGAACAATTAGCGGCTTGTGTTGGTGGCTGCGATATTCAGGTTACTGCTGGCGGAAATAATATAGCACAAGTTCCGTTATTTGAACTGCCGCTATTAGGAGAGACCATTGTCAACATCTCTTCCTTAGGCACTTCTTTAAGAGTCTATTACGATCCTAATGGCTCACAACGCTATAGAAGCGATCGCAATGTTAAAGAAGCAGTAGTTGAGGCGGATGTCCACAGTATTCTTAGGGGTATTGCCAGTTTACCGATTACCACCTGGAAATACAAAGACCAAGGTGAAACAATTCGCCATATTGGCCCGATGGCCCAAGACTTTGCAGCAACCTTCAACGTTGGGGAGAGCGATCGCACTATCAATGCTGTAGATGCTAATGGAGTGGCTTTGGCAGCCATTCAAGCACTTTACCAAGTGATTCAACAGCAAGAATCCCAAATTAATGAACTGCAAACGCAGTTACATCAGCTAAAGCAACAAATAATTCAGTAATATCATTTATTTTTCAGCATTTTTCTGTAATATACGAGCAGTTTTTTTTAGTTTAAATAAAGACTAAAATTGGTTTTCAAACCCAGCAGCATTATAGCTTTGTTTGACATTTGTACCAATTTTAATCAGTAGAAAATAGAAAAACATTGCATGTATTTATAGCAGATTGCAACAAGCGTGAGGTACAGATTATTGTCAGGGCACAAGAATTTTGTGCCCTTATCTGTACACCTCATTTACCTGAAAAATGCTGTAATAACCAGCTTAGTTCCTTTATCGTAGCCAACAGATTATGTATACGAAAAATCAAGAACTAGTTACCACTGTAAGTCTGATTGCAGAATTAACTGATGCTGATCTAGCAAACTATGTTGGTAGTTGTGGCTATATTAATCCAGGTGGTCGGAAATTATTGCTAACAATGGTACAATAAATTCTCCCGAACTCCCAAACAACCCAAATATGGCGTATGACCCCAATGGTTCTATACGCTACAAAAGCGATCGCAATCTCAAAGAATCAATAGCTGAGGTCGATATCTACGTCATTCTCAGAGGTATTGCCAATTTACAAATTACCACCTGGTAAGTATAAACACCAGAATGACGCAATTCGCCATCTTGGGCCAATGGCACAAGACTTTGCAGCCACTTTCAATGTTGGAGAGAGCGATACTCCGAAGGAGTCGCTTCGCGATCGCACTATTAATGCTGTAGATGCCAATGGCGTAGCGTTGGCAGCCATTCAAGCACTTTACCAAGTAGTGCAAAATCAAGAATATCAAATCAGTGAACTGCAAACACAATTACTCCAGCTAAAACAACAGCAATTTTAAATTGTTTGTGAACATGTTCTTTTTGTTCTTTCTAGGCTACTCTGCGTGTATCTCTTCTTTGTGCAAATTGCGCTTGTGAAGATAGAACTCGTAGAGTAGTCGCTCCGTGTCTTCACGGTTCGTTATCATAATTTTTGCTTAACGACCTATCTGAAATTGCTGAAATAATTTAGAAACCTATTTAATCTTTTCAGTAATATCCTAGCAATTATTTAAGTTTAAATAAAGTCTAATATGGATTTTTTTTGGCAAACACTATAACTATTTTTTAAATTTATGCTACTTATTAGAGATTAGAAAAAATCCCTTTACATAATAATCAGCTTAGTGCTGATTTTTTTAAAACACATTATGTCCACAACCAGTCCAGAGCCAGTCACCACAGCAAGTTTAATTAAAGAATTATTGAACTACCAGAATTATGCTCAGTAAGCCGAAGTTTAAAGCACACTTTCATGTTGAGATATCTCCTCCGAGAACTGTATTCTTATTAAGTGAGAAGGGACACTTCGTTTTAAATGGGCGTTTATACTGCCTACTAGCACCGCTACTCAACGGGCTTTACTCTCTGGAGGAAATTGCTCAACAGCTGCAAGGGCAAGCTACGGCTGATGAGATCAGCTATGCGCTACAACAGCTGGAACGTAAAGGATATATCACCAACGCAGATAACATCCCACTGGCAGAATCAGCTTTTTGGGAACTGCTTAATCAAGATGCTCACCTTGCAGTGCAACGCTTCCAATCTGCGAAAGTTAGCATCACCACCTTTGGTAGCGTCACATCTGAACCATTGAATAATATCTTGGAATCCCTAAACATTCCTATTGGTGATTTTGGCAAGTTTGCTGTTGTACTCACAGATGATTATCTCCAACCTGGTTTGGCAAGTTTTAACCGAGAAGCTTTACAAGAAAAGCGTTCTTGGCTGCTAGCCAAGCCAGTTGGCGGTGTGATTTGGATTGGCCCCATCTTTCGACCAGATTATACGGGATGTTGGGAATGTTTAGCACAACGTCTCAGAATGAATCGTGAGGTTGAGTCTTTTTTACAAGAACAAAAACAAACCCTCAACCCGTTTCCGGTTTCCCGCGCTGCATTACCTTCAACTGTAAACACTGGGCTAAATCTCGCAGCTACAGAAATTGCGAAATGGTTAAGTAACCCAGAACAACATCCTCTAGAAGGAACTTTGTTAACTTTCGATTTGCTTCATCTCAACTTGCAACGCCATACCTTAGTTCGTCGTCCACAATGTGATTGTTGTGGTGAACCGAATTATCTAAGTCAACGGCAACCTCAACCATTGGTATTAAATAGCCCACCCAAGCAGCTGAGTGATGATGGCGGGTATCGTAGTTGTTTGCCTGAAAAAGCTTTTCAAAAATACGAACATCACATCAGCCCCATTACGGGAATTATCAGCAGTTTATTTCAACCTTTTGAGCAGAATGATTTAATTCATGCTTATGTTGTGGATCATAGTTTTCCTAGGGAAGGTAGACAGTTAGAGGATTTACGCCAGACAGTGCGCCCGAAAAGCTTTGGTAAAGGGAAAACCGCCGCCCAAGCGAAAATGAGTGCTTTAGGAGAAGCGATTGAGCGCTACTGCGGAACCTATACGGGAGAAGAACCAAGGGTAAAAGGTTCTTATGTCTATCTCCGAGAACAGGCAATTCATCCCTACGAGTGTATGCACTACAGCGCAAATCAATATTGCGATCGCCAAACCTGGAATCAGCAACATGAGATTATTCAATGGGTACCTGTTCCCTTTGATGAAAACCAAGAAATTGAATGGACAACTATTTGGTCACTCAGCAATCAACAATTCAAGTATCTGCCCACAGCGTATTGTTACTATGCCTATCCCTTAAGAGAAGATTCTTGCTTTTGTTATGCAGATACCAATGGAACTGCTGCGGGAACTTGTAAAGAAGAAGCTATCCTCCAAGGATTTATGGAGTTGGTAGAGCGAGATGCAGTAGCAATCTGGTGGTACAACCGTCTACAAAGGCCTGCTGTCGATTTAAATAGCTTTGACGAGCCTTATTTAAATAAATTAAAAACCTACTATGCATTTATTGGGCGCGATTTTTGGGTATTAGACTTGACTACTGATTTAAATATTCCTACATTTGCTGCAATTTCAGGGCGGATAAATCAACAACCAGAAGATATTCTTTTTGGGTTTGGCACTCACTTTCATCCTCAGGTTGCCCTATTACGTGCTGTAACTGAAATGAACCAGATGATATTTCTTTCTAATGGGGCAAATCCAAATTCTTCCGCCAAATTTACTCGTCAGGATATACAAAACTGGTGCCAAACTGCGACATTAAACAACCAAGCTTATCTAGCTCCCGATGCCAATGTGATTCCTAAAGTTTACACAGACTATGCTGCTTACCACAGTGAGGATTTACAAACAGATTTGCTTGCTTGTGTTGATGTAGCTGCTAAACATGGACTAGAAATATTTGTTCTCGATCAAACACGTCCAGATATTGGGATGCCTGTTGTTAAGGTTGTTGTACCTGGTCTACGCCATTTTTGGGCACAGTTTGCTCCTGGTCGGCTTTACGATGTACCTGTAAAACTGGGGTGGTTAAAAGCAAAATTAACAGAAGACCAACTAAATCCAATTCCTATGTTTCTTTAGACCTTTGTTATTGGTAGGAATTAAAACATTATCAGGAATTGCTTGTTAGCATATATTTAACTTATGGAATCTATTGATACTAGTTGTAAAGCTGGTATGTTTAAATATAATAAAAACCCTCAAATACCCAATATTTCACAAGATAAATATTTCAACTTTATTGATTATTTTCCTGATTTAATATTAATAACTACATTATGTCAAGGCTATTGTGTAGAGATTAATCAAGCATTTATAAATGTAACGGGCTACAGTCGAGAGAATGTAATTGGATATCCGATTACAGTATTAGACATGGGATTGAGCATAGCAAGGTACTCAAAAATTCAAAAAAAATTAACAAATCAAGAATCTATCGAGAATTTTGAGATTGAATTCTGTTTAAAAACTGGTGAAAAACGCATAGGTTTATTATCAGTCAAAATTTTAGAATGGCTAGGAAAAACTTATTTACTGAATATCATTCGTGATATCACAGAGCGTAAACAAATTGAAGATGATTTACGCCGGATTGCGATGCATGATCCTCTGACAGGGTTACCAAATCGAGCTTACTTTATGCAGCAATTGGATTATGTTATTGAATATAAGCAATATTATGGCAACTATTTTTATTCTATCTTGTTTCTAGATTTGGATGAATTTAAGGCAATCAATGACAATTTTGGTCATGATACTGGAGATAAATTTTTGATTGAAATTAGCAAGAGGCTCAAAGGTATGCTGCGATGGGGGGATTTTATTGCACGTCTTGGTGGAGATGAATTTGTAATTTTGTTGGAAGATATCAAAGATTTTCGTGGTGCGGCTCGGATAGCTAATCAAGTAATTGCTGCACTCAAACAACCTGTTGTAGTCAATGGTTATCTCCTCTCTTGTTCAGTTAGCATTGGCATATCAACAATCTCAGCTGATGATAAATTACCGGAACAATTGTTACGCAAAGCAGATGCGGCAATGTACCAGGCAAAAGCATTTGGGAAGAGTCGTTACCATATAAG
Organism: Aulosira sp. DedQUE10; assembly: GCA_034530935.1. GTDB lineage: Bacteria > Cyanobacteriota > Cyanobacteriia > Cyanobacteriales > Nostocaceae > Aulosira. The sequence goes on from JAVRCF010000035.1 coordinate 64,510, forward strand.
TTAATTGGGGATTGGGTAATCGGTAATTGGTAATTGGGGAATCAAGATGTCCCGATAAAAAAATCCCCACTATGCTGACAGCATAGTAGGGAAGAATTGCAAAAGGTCAGAGGATATCAAAAATTTTTAGCCAAATTTACCAGCAGTTGAAGAGATCAGGAATGCTGCAAAGGTAAGGATGTAGCCAACCGTGAAATGAGTTAGACCAACTAACCAACCTTGGACAATGGAAAGAGAAACAGGCTTATCTTTCCAGCGCACTAGGTTAGCGAGTGGAGTGCGTTCGTGCGCCCAGACTAGAGTTTCAATCAACTCTTGCCAGTAACCTCTCTAGGCGATCAGGAACATGAAATCGGTCGCCCAGACAAGATGTCCGAAGAGGAACATCCAATCCCAGACAGACTGGTTATTCACACCGTAGGGGTTGTATCCGTTAATTACCTGAGCGGAGTTAGCCCAGAGGTAGTCACGGAACCAGCCCATGAGGTAAGTGGAGTTCTCGTTGAACTGAGCTACATTACCTTGCCAAATACCGAGATGTTTCCAGTGCCAGTAGAACGTTAGCCACCCAAGGAGGTTCAACATCCAGAAGGTAGCTAGGAAGAAGGACTGCTCCCAAGAGGAAGTTTGACAAGTACCACCACGACCAGGGCGTTCCCCAAGTGGGTTTAAAATCGCATGAAAAGCATTTTCTGGGTAAAGCAGATAGCACAAGTCTTCAAGGACGGTATCAGCGTTAAAGTTATAAAAATCGTATGGGGGAGTGTAGCGCCAGTAAAGAATTGCCAACGCATGATCTGAATGGAGTGTTTTAAATGAGAGGGTCATTGATCATTTCCCTTGTAGCAATTCTAGGGCACTGCCCATCAGAGACTTGCAACTAAAAAAATATCCCATTGGATTTTGGGCAGGGGGGATGAAAAGGCGGTTTTGTTAAATCAGATTTTTATAGATTTAAACAATGATTACGATAGATAATTATCTAAAGTTATTCATTTAAATGCAATGCAACTAGTCGAAAAATATGCATTCATAGTATTTATATAATCCAATTCATCAACTCAAACTTATATATTAGAACTTTGCAGCAGTTTTAGAGCAAATAGATAAAATTTTACTTATATATCTAATCTAATATTTATTTAATACTTCTTGGTTCAGAGTTAACCATTTACACCTTAAAGCCTGTAAACTGATTTTTAACGAGTTAAGTGATGGTTGTCCAGTTGCCTAGATTCTAGTCTATCCATTCCCCAAGTTTTTTTGATAAACACAGCATTTACTTGCGCCATTCCTTTTGGAAATGACGAAAATCTGTGTAGCAAAAATAGCCAGAAGTAACAATTAAGATGCGTAAGAAATATTTTTTCTTGCCTTAATTGCCATACAGAAAAAATTTAAATTCACTTTTAAGGAGACCGATGACGGAATTTTTAAATCAATTTTCTCGACGCAAATTTATCTTAACAGCCGGAGCTTCTGCGGGGGCTGTATTCCTCAAAGGCTGTTTGGGCAATCCTCCTGAGAACCTCAGCAGTGGTGGTGGGGCAACAAAACCAGCAGTTCAAGAAGTAGCTAATATTAGCCCTGAACAAAAGCCAGAAACTGCTACAGTCAAGCTGGGATATATTCCTATTGTGGAAGCAGCGCCTCTAATTATCGCTAAAGAAAAAGGCTTTTTTGCGAAGTACGGCATGGGCAATGTAGAACTGGCCAAACAAGCCTCTTGGGGTGCAGCACGGGATAATGTGGAAATTGGCTCAGCTGGTGGTGGAATTGATGGCGGTCAATGGCAGATGCCAATGCCTCATTTAATTACAGAAGGCTTAATTACCAAGGGGAATCAAAAAATTCCCATGTATGTTTTGTGTCAATTAATTACACATGGGAATGGAATTGCGATCGCAAACAAGCACCAAGGTAAAGGTGTAAGTCTGCAATTGGCTGGTGCTAAGTCTTTATTTAAGGAACTCAAATCTTCCACACCCTTCACTGCTGCTTTTACCTTTCCCCACGTCAACCAAGATTTGTGGATTCGCTACTGGTTAGCAGCAGGTGGGATAGATCCTGATGTAGACGTGAAATTGCTCACCGTACCTGCGGCGCAAACCGTTGCCAACATGAAAACCGGAACAATGGATGCTTTCAGTACTGGTGACCCCTGGCCCTTCCGCCTGGTTAACGACAAAATTGGCTACATGGCAGCATTAACCGCAGAGATTTGGAAGAATCATCCTGAAGAATACTTGGCGATGCGGGCCGATTGGGTAGACAAAAATCCGAAAGCAACCAAAGCAATACTCAAAGGCATCATGGAAGCGCAGCAGTGGTTGGATAATTTTGACAACCGCAAAGAAGCTGCACAAATTCTCGCAGGTAGAAATTATTTCAATCTTCCCTCACCGGAAATTCTCGCAGATCCCTATCAAGGTAAATATGACATGGGTGATGGTCGCAAAATTGATGATAAAACAATGGCGGCTTACTACTGGAAAGATGGAAAAGGTAGCGTTTCTTATCCCTACAAGAGCCATGATTTATGGTTTATCACCGAAAACGTGCGCTGGGGATTTTTACCCAAAGATTACATCACTAATAATGCTGCCAAAGCGAAAGAACTAATTAATAAAGTCAACCGCGAAGATATTTGGAAAGAAGCTGCAAAAGAAGCAGGAATTGCGGCAGCTGATATTCCTACAAATACATCTCGTGGTGTGGAAGAGTTTTTTGATGGCACAAAGTTTGACCCTGAAAAACCAGAAGAATATCTCAAGACTCTCAAGATTAAGAAAGTAAGAGTTTAATAAAGAGTCAAAAATTGGAGAGACGCGATTAATCGCGTCTGTCAAAAGTCATTTCTTGATTCTATTTGTTACAAGCACAAATGCCAAATGACGAATGACAAACGCCAAATACCAAATAAGAGGAGAGCATAGTTTATGACAATTGCCCAAAAACGCCCTGCAAGCCCTCGCTTTGACAACAGTTTTATATCACGTCTGCAAAAACAATTTCCAAATTTTGTACCGCCTGCGATCGCAATTCTAATATTTCTGGTTTTGTGGCAACTGTTTGCTTTAACTCCTGGCGCAACATTACCCGGGCCAATTCAAGTAATCACAGATACCTGGATATTGATTTTGTATCCCTTCTATGACAAAGGTGGCACTGACAAAGGTCTTTTTTGGCAGATTTGGGCTAGCCTACAACGGGTGGCAATTAGTTACACACTAGCAGCAATTGTGGGTATTGCTTTGGGTGTTTTGATTGGGGTTAATAAAACAATGTCTAAGGCTTTAGACCCCATCTTCCAATTATTACGGACTGTACCACCTCTAGCTTGGGTACCCATTTCCTTAGCAGCTTTACGCCAAAATGAGCCAGCAGCTTTATTCGTTATCTTCATCACTGCGATTTGGCCGATATTAATCAATACGGCTGTGGGTGTAACTCAAATTCCTCAAGATTACAATAACGTTGCGAAAGTTCTGCAATTGAGCCGCAAAGAATACTTCACAAATATCTTAATTCCTGCGGCGTTACCCTACATTTTCACAGGTTTAAGAATTGCAATCGGTTTAGCTTGGTTAGCGATTATCGCCGCAGAAATTGTCATGTCCGGTATTGTCGGGATTGGCTTCTTTATCTGGGATGCTTATCAAAATAACAATGTCAGTGAAGTTATTTTGGCTCTAGTTTATATCGGCGTTGTCGGTTTGATCCTCGATAAATTAATGGCTTGGGTGCAAAACCTGATTTTACCAGCAGAACAGAAGTAAGGAATGGGTAATTGGTAATTGGTAATTGGGACAAACACCAAATGCCAAATACCAAAGGACAAATAACAAAGGACAAATAACAAATGAGCGTATTCGTTGCTGTTGACCAAATTGATAAGGTTTTTGATTTAACTGGTGGCGGTCAATATATTGCCCTGAAAGGAATTGACTTACAAATTAAAAAAGGTGAATTTGTTTCTTTAATTGGTCACTCTGGTTGTGGGAAATCTACTCTATTAAATATGATTGCTGGGTTAGATTTACCATCTGAAGGTGTTGTTACTTTAGAAGGACAAAGAATTACCCAACCAGGCCCAGACCGGATGGTGGTATTCCAAAATTATTCCTTACTACCTTGGCGGACAGTTAGAGAAAATATTGCCCTGGCTGTAGATTCAGTAATGAAGGGTATGCCGGCTGCTGAACGCAAAGCCATTGTCGATAAACATATAGATATGGTGGGTTTGCGTCCCCATGCTGATAAGCAACCGGGGATGTTATCGGGGGGACAAAAACAGCGAGTTGCGATCGCGCGTGCTTTGGCGATTCGTCCTAAGTTATTATTGCTAGATGAACCCTTCGGCGCTTTAGATGCACTCACCAGGGGGAATTTGCAAGAACAATTGATGCAAATCTGCGAAGAAAATCAAGTCACGGCGGTGATGGTTACCCATGATGTAGATGAAGCAGTGTTGCTATCTGACAGAATCGTCATGTTAACCAATGGCCCCGAATCCAAAATTGGTGACATCTTAGAAGTAGATATCCCCAGACCCCGCAAACGCATGGAAGTAGTAGAACATCCCAGCTACTACATTCTGCGGAGTGAGATGATTTACTTCCTCAACCAGCAGAAACGCATCAAGAAAATTCGGGCGCGGAAAACTGCTAATATTTCCCGTCATGGCTTAGAAAAAGTTAACTTAGAAATTGGCTTCTTACCCCTGAGTGCTTGCGCCCCCCTAGCTATTGCGAAAGAAAAAGGCTTTTTTGCCAAACATGGTTTAGATGAAGTCAACTTAGTGCGGGAAACCAGCTGGCGCGGTATTGAAGATGGTATCTCTGGCGGTTATTTAGATGCAGCCCAAATGCCTTCGGGTATGCCAATGTGGTTAACATTGGGCGGACATAAAAACCAACCGATACCCGTTGTTAGTTCCCTCACCATGACTCGTAACGGTAACGCCATTACCTTAGCAAAACGCTTTTACGACCAAGGTGTGCAAAGCTTATCAGACTTCAAAAAATATCTCCTCCGTACCCGCGAACAAAGGCACATCATGGGGGTAGTGCATCCCGCCTCAATGCACAACTTGCTGCTGCGTTACTGGCTAGCGGCTGGGGGAGTTGATCCCGATAGCGATGTGGATATGAAGACTATTCCCCCAGCGCAGATGGTAGCCGACTTACAAAATGGCAGTATTGACGGTTACTGTGTAGGTGAACCTTGGAACTACCGCGCCGCCATTGAAGGTGTTGGCTTTACCGTAGCTACAGATTTAGAAGTTTGGCTAGGACACCCTGGTAAAGTTCTGGGTGTGCGGGAAGATTGGGCTGAAGCTTACCCCAATACGCACATTGCTTTAACCAAAGCCTTACTAGAAGCTTGCGTTTACTGTGCAGATCCCAATAATGCAGAGGAAATTAGAAGGATTACCGCCGGGCGGGAATATGTCAGTACAGATATAGAGTATATTCAACTCGAAGATCCTGATAATTTGACTTGTGACTTAGACCATCCACTACGGGATTACGCCCATCACCAATTTTATTCTGAGTCGGCAATCAACCGCCCCAGCCGTACCGAACAAATTTGGATCATGAGTCAATTAGCGCGGTGGGGTGATACTCCCTTCCCCCGAAATTGGGTAGAAGTTGTGGAAAGAGTTTGTCGAGTCCGCGTCTTCAGCACCGCAGCCAGAGAATTAGGCTTAGATATTAGCTATACTCGCCAACCGATTCAGCTATTTGATGGGACACCGTTTAACGCTGATGATCCGATCGCCTATCTCAATAGTTTAGACATTAAGCGCGACTTCTCCATTGCCGAAGTCATCCTTGATGCGCCGAGAAGAACAGCAGCATAAACAAAGTTAAAGCTATTAGGTTGGGTTGAGAGTCTTGGAAGCTCGTGAATGAGGCTCAGAAGTTCGTGAATGAGGCTCAGAAGTTCATTAATGAGGCTCAGAAGTTCGTGAATGAGGCTCAGAAGTTCATTAATGAAGCTCGGAAGCTCGTGAATGAGGCTCAGAAGTTCATTAATGAAGCTTGGAAGCTCGTGAATGAGACTCAGAAGTTCATTAATGAAGCTCGGAAGCTCATGAATGAAGCTCAGAAGTTCATTAATGAGGCTCGGAAGCTCATTAGAGAATATCAACAATACAATCGCGCTTCTTTATTCTCTCTACCTCTGCGCGACGGACACTTTGCTCAAGTCGGCAAAGCCGCCCACGCAAGTGTCCTCCTCTGCGTGTTAGCGTTCGCGGAGCGTCTCGTAGAGAAGCGGGGCATAGCCCGACTAATTCATCTTTCCACTCAGCAACACCTTAATTATTCACCCTTTATCCTTTCTAAATCCCCATGCAAAACCGCAATTTAAGATTAGCCGAAACTCCTAGAGATACACACAGAACAGGATATGCAACTGGAATCAGCAACCCTCAGCCTTTCCTAGAGATTAGAGACGTTTCTAAAGTCTACCCCACAAAAAAAGGCCCCTTCACCGTACTTGATGGCGTTAATCTCAACGTCGAACAGGGAGAGTTTATTTGTGTAATTGGTCACTCTGGCTGTGGCAAATCAACCCTACTGAATATGGTATCGGGTTTTAACTTTCCCACTTCCGGACAGGTACTCCTAGAAGGACAACCCATCACCAAACCAGGCCCAGACAGGATGGTTGTGTTCCAAAACTATGCTCTACTTCCTTGGCGCACAGCATTTGAAAATATTTATCTCGCCGTCAACGCAGTTTACCCCGAAAAACCACAAGCCGAAAAAAGAGCGATCGTCCGCGAACATTTGGCAATGGTGGGACTTGGTGATGCAATGGAAAAGAAACCAATGCAGATGTCTGGGGGTATGAGACAGCGAGTTTCCATCGCCCGGGCTTTGGCGATTCGTCCGAAAGTTCTGATTTTAGATGAACCTTTTGGGGCGTTAGATGCGATTACCAAAGAAGAATTACAAGAAGAATTACTGAAGATTTGGGGTGATAATCGCTGCACAGTGTTGATGATTACCCATGATATTGATGAAGCGCTATTTTTAGCAGACAAATTGGTGATGATGACCAATGGCCCTCATGCAAAAATTGGTGAAGTCTTGGAAATTCCTTTTTCTCGTCCACGCGATCGCGCCCGCATCATGGAAGATCCACAATATTACAAGCTGCGGAACTATGCTCTAGATTTCCTCTTTAACAGATTTGCCCACGACGATGTAGGCTAAAACGTCCCCCGACACGACTGAGGTTATTACTAAGTCAAAAGTAAAAGGTAAAGTCAACAACCAGCCTTTTATTTTTGACTTTTTTTCATGAGGTAGTAGGAAGCAAATGTGCAGCCCAGATCTTCTCGCTTACCCGAAATAACGCCCGCAGGCTTCTAGCCTGACGGTGTACACACAAGTCTTATAACCTAGCCCCACAACGTTTTGATCCCCCCTAAGTCCCCCTTTTTAAGGGGGATTTAGGGGGATCAAGCCACATTTTGCAATTAGCACAAAGATGTGTGTACACCGTAGCTCTTTTAGGGTGACGGCGGGATTGCGGATTAATATCTCGCTGAAAAAATTTGTTCGGCTGTTAGATTTAAATCGGGAAATGTTGACGACTCTATACGGTCGTCTCCTCTAAACTGTTTACCACGATATTCACCCTCATCATTTAAGGAATAAATGGTAATTGTTGGTTGTTTTGAGTCGCCTAACAACACCTTACTACCCAAAGCGGCATAATCTACAATCCAATATTCTCGGATACCCATTTCTTCATAATCAGCAAATTTTTTGTAATAATCGTCTCGCCAGTTATTACTGATTACTTCAATTACTAAGGGCATTGAATCCGACCTACTAACAATTGATTCTTTTTTCCAACAGGTTTCATTTACTAAATTGGGTAGGTTTAATAAAGGAACATCTGGAAAATAACCCGATTTTTTATTTTCTGGTTTTACTAAGACTGTTTTTGGAATACCGTAATTAAGCTTAAGACGGTAACATTCGACCATTAAAACTTTTACTAAAAACGCGATAATTTCCTCATGGTCGCCAGATGGTAAAGGCATTTGAATAATGTCCCCGTCGTATAACTCGTAACGAACATTTTCGGGTTGTGTTTCTAAAAACTCTAAAAATTCATCAAATGTAAATAGTTTTTGTAGAGATTGTGTCATGATTTTTACCTTTTTTTAGATAAAGTTTATTGTTATTCTGTTTTATCTTCGCGCTTAGGTCTACCCACTCGCTTAACCTCTGGCAATGACACCACTGTAATATACATCTTAATTTTGTCCGCGAAATTATCATCAGACAGCCGCAGCAGGGATGGGGTGCAAAAGTTATCGAACGTCTCGCCAGAGATTTAAAAGCAGCTTTCCCAGATATGAAGGGATTCTCAGCACGTAATCTTAAGTATATGCGGGCTTTTGCTGAGACTTATTCAGATGAGCAAATTGTGCAACAGCTTGTTGCACTAATTCCTTGGGGCATAATGTCCCGGATTTGTGATTTCGGCGTACTTAATTGACAATCTCAACGCTCGCGCATATAGCGTTTCCTAGTCTAGTGAAGTACAAAATTATCGGCGTTTATCGGCGTTTATCCTCTTCCATCGGCGGTTAATTTTTTATTGGTGTACCTCACCAGTATGGGAAGCGCTATATCTCGCCTGTAATTATTCTGATATCTTGATCAATGACAAAATTTCACTAAAACTGCATAGGCTTCGCCATCACAGAGATATATGTTACTGACAGGATTACCTCAGTAACACCCATGAAGATACAGAAAATCGTACTTGTTACCCTCATCGCCCTACTCACCACTATTGCCCAAACACCGATCAACCGAAGCGCAATTGTAGGAATACAAGAGGCGTTAGCGCAAACCCCACAGGCGCGGATAGCAGAAGCTGATAGACTGATTGAGCAAGGTAAACAGCAGTATCAAACCAGTCAATTTGAAGCAGCATTGCGATCGTGGCAACAAGCACTGATTATTTATCGAGAAATTAAACACCGTAAAGGTGAGGGTGCGGCGCTGGGTAATCTCGGTATTGCTTACTTTCATTTTGGAGACTACCCTAAAGCTATAGAGTACCACCAGCAGAGTTTAGCGATCGCCCGTGAAATTAAAAACCGTGATGGAGAGAGTGCAGCGCTGGGTAATCTCGGTATTGCTTACGATGCTTTGGGAGATTACAAAAAAGCGATTGATTACCAGCAGCAAAGATTAGCACTCGCCCGTACAATTCAAGACCATAAAGGTGAGGCTGCTGCGCTAGGCAATCTCGGTCTTGCTTACAATGCTTTGGGAAACTATAAAACAGCAATTGAGTACTTTCAGCAGACATTAGCAATCGCTGTCCAAATCCAAGACTCATTAGGCTTGGGAAATACGCTGGGTAATCTCGGTCTTGCTTACAATGCTTTGGGAAACTATCACAAAGCGATTGAGTACCATCAGCAAAGTTTAAAGATTGCGAGGGACATCAAAGACTATCAAGGTGAGGGTCAGTCGTTGGGTCATCTGGGTCTTGTTTACGAGTCTTTGGGAGACTACAAAAAAGCGATTGAGTACTACCAGCAGAGTTTAGCCATTGCCAAAGAAATTCGTAACCCATTAAGCTTCAAAGAAGCGCTAACTAATCTCGGTAATGCTTACTTTCATTTTGGAGACTACAAAAAAGCGATTGAATACCATCAGCAGAGTTTAGAGATTGCCCGTGAAATTCAAAACCGGAATGGTGAGGGTGTGGCTCTGGGTAATCTCGGTATTGCTTACTATTCTCTAGGAAATTACCCTCAAGCGATTGAGTACTATCAGCAGAGTTTAGCGATCATCAAGGAAATTAAAGACCGCGATGCCCAAGGTATTGTTTTGAGTAATCTAGGTCTTGCTTACGATGCTTTGGAAGACTACAAAAAATCCATTGACTACTACCAGCAGGGTTTAGCGATCGCCAAAGAAGTTAAAGACCGTGAAAACGAAGGACAGTCTTTAAACAATCTAGGATATGTTTTCTACAAACAAGGTAATCTCAGCGCATCTGAGAAAACTCTGTATGAGGGAATTAAGGTTTATGAATCTTTGCGAGATCAAAAGTTACCTGATACCAATAAAGTCTCACTTTTTGACACCCAAGGCAGCATCTATAGAACTTTACAACAAGTCCTCATCGCCCAAAATAAAACTGATGCAGCCTTAGAAATTGCCGAACGCGGTCGCGCTAGAGCGTTTGTTGAGTTGTTAGCATCTCGTGTATCTACTAATAATAAACAGGCGGATAAATCACTCCAACTACCGACAATTGCCGAGATTAAACAAATTGCTCAACAGCAAAATGCCACTCTCGTTCAATATTCAATTATTTATGATGATTTCAAAGTAACAGATAAACACCAAACTAAAGAATCAGACCTCTATATTTGGGTTGTCAAACCTACAGGTGAAGTCACATTCCGTAAAGTTGACCTTAAACCACTGTGGAAAAAAGAAAATACAACTTTAGATGAATTAGTTACCAATAGTCGCATAAATATTGGTGCTGGTAGGGGACGCGGCGGTATTGTAGTGAGTCAAAATCCCGATGCTGCACTAGGTAAGAAACCATTACAAAAACTGCATGACATTTTAATTAAAGATATCGCTGATTTATTACCAAAAAACCTTAACGACAGAGTTATTTTCATTCCTCAAGGTTCTTTATTCCTCGCTCCCTTCCCAGCTTTGCGTGATGAATCTGGTAAATATTTGATTGAAAAACATACCATCCTCACTGCTTCAGCAATTCAGGTGTTAGATTTTACTCATCAATTAGGACAAGGGAAACAAACTAATTATCATAATGCGCTAATTGTCGGTAATCCTATTATGCCTGTAGTCTCTACAGTACCAGGTCAACCTGCAACACAGTTAATTCCACTACCAGGGGCTGAACTTGAAGCAAAGACTATTGCCGATTTGTTAAAAACTAAAGCGATTCTGGGTAAAGATGCGACTAAAGCAAATATTCTGCAACGCTTATCGCAAGTAGATGTGATTCATCTGGCTACTCACGGTTGGGCGGATGATTACCGGGGTTTGGGTAGCTGGATTGCGCTTGCGCCATTGGGTAAAGATGATGGTTTACTTAAGGCTGAAGAGATTTTAGATTTAAAAATTAATGCCCAATTAGTAGTTCTGAGTGCTTGTGAAACGGGGAAAGGCAAACTTTCCGGTGATGGTGTGATTGGGTTGTCGCGATCGCTAATTTCTGCGGGTGTTCCTAGTGTGCTGGTGTCGCTGTGGCAAGTACCGGATGAACCGACACAATATTTAATGGTGGAGTTTTATAAGAGTTTGCAAACTCAGCCTGATAAGGCGCTGGCGTTGCGTCAGGCGATGTTGAAGACGAAGGACAAGTTTCCTTCCCCCGGCGATTGGGCGGCGTTTACGTTGATTGGGGAAAGGTGACAGATGTGTAGGGGCACAGCAGTGCTCATACGTGTCAACTTAACGTGAAACCCCTATCCAGGCGTGATTTTACATTTACTCATACCAATTTAAATGGTGTTTGCGACAGATAAATCATTGGGAGGAGGGCACAGCAGTGCTATGCCCCTACCCATCTGTCACATTCTTTTTTCAAATTGGTATCACGTACCATCAAGATCCGCGTCACCCCACCCCAGTTTTGTCTAAAGCCAAAACGTCCCCTCCCCGCAGGCGGGGAGGGGATTAAGGGGTAGGGTAAAACGCCTGTGGGATAAGCGTTTGAGCTTAAGTTGACACCAATGAGCACT
>JAVRCF010000036.1:0-4549 GCA_034530935.1 Aulosira sp. DedQUE10
TAATTGGTAATTGGTAATTGGTAATTGGTAATTGGTAATTGGTAATTGGTAATTGCCATTTGTTCTTTCTCCCTTGTCCCCTTCCCCCTTCCCCCTGCTCCCTGCTCCCTGCCCCCCTGCCCCATTCCCAATCCCCTAAGTCCAATTTCCTAGCAACACATAGGCTCCCCAGTAGTATGGTGATTGATAGTCTGGGTTCTTTAAAATGGTAAGTTGGGCAAGTCTTAGGGCTTCGGCTTTAGAGATACCTGTTTGATTAGCTTTTACTAGTTGATCGTAAAAATGGCTCATCAGTAGTGCTGTAGCTTCATCGTCAACACGCCAGAGTGTTGCTAATGTACTACGAGCGCCGGAACGCACTGCTACGCCTGCTAATCCTAAGGCGGAGCGATTGTCACCAGCTGCGGTTTCGCAAGCACTTAGTACAAGGAGTTCGAGGGAGTTGTTTCGAGATACTTCGCCTGTTTTTAAAACACCACTTAGTTCGTTGACTTTGATTTTGCCATCCCAGGTAAGAATAAATGTTTCATCGGCTTGGGAACTAAATTGACCGTGGGTTGCCAAATGGACAATTGGGAAAGAAACAGTGGCAATTTTGTCTTGAATGGCGGAATTTGTAAACTTCTGGTTAAATAAAATTTGAGAGGGCAGCTCTGATTTAATTGTTTCTACTTCTTTCTGGACATTGGGGAGCGACGAAAACCCAGAGCGTGATTCACTCAGTCCACCAACTAAAGCTCCTAAGCGTTCTTTTTTGAGCGATCGCGGTGCTAATAATTGTAGTCCTGGTGTGAGGGCTATGCTGTATTTTTCCACGAGGAACTGTTGACCATCATGCAGCGCCGCCATTGGAATATTCCGTAAAACTCCATCTAAGACAAATACCAATGTCTCTACCTGACTGGCGGCTAGGTCGGCTGCTTCTGGGCGAAGTACTAAATCATACATTTTTTGCAGTTGGGGAAGCGTCAGTCCAAGCCCTGTTGGTTGGTTCAAACCTCTTTGTAGGCGGGATGCTAGCCGCTCGATTTCTTCGCGGCTGATAGGTGTTTTATAGTAGCGAAAATTACGGCTATCTTTTGTATCGGCTTTTGTCTGGGAATTTGGTAAACTGGCAATAATCGCCAGCTGATTTTCGAGAATAATTGGGTAAATCACTGCGGCTTTTCTATCAACCTGATCTACTTGTGCAAGGTTCCCATTCAGACAAGCTTCGCGGAAAAAGTTATCGAGTTCGACTAATTGCAACCCTTCAATAACATCTCGCGCTGTCTTCAAATTATCTTTTTGATTAGATTCTACAAGTAAGCCGACGAGTTGACGGTGAATCGGTTCAACTGCTTCGCGGAAGGAAAATTGGACATCGGGATTAGCTGCGGCTAAGTCTGCGCGGAGGGATTTAATTGTACCAACGGCTTCTTTGTAAGCTGCGATCGCACTTTCTGTTTTCCCTTGCTCCTTCATCACTCTACCTAACTGCCATTGCCAACGATAGGCGATATCCCCTGCGTTGATTTGTTGCCCTAATTGCACTGCTTGTTGAGTTAATTTTTCTGCCTGTGCCCACTGTTGTGTGTGTTCGTAGACGTTACCCAGGCTACCCAGTGCATCAGATTGTATCCGTACATCGCCTAGATTATTAGCTTGTTGAACCGCTATAGCCAGTAGTTTAGCGATTTCCTCCCAAGAAATATCGCTGGCGGGTTGCTTTTGCATTTGTATCATTGTTTGCGCCAAATTTACCCGTGATGCGATCGCACTGCGGCTGGCAGGTAGCACCGCAATTTGTTGTTGTAGCTGTGGCAGTAAGGCTTTGGCTGCATCTAGCTGATTAGTCTCCACCAGCAAACTGAGTTGATTGACTTGCGCTTGCACCTTTAAATCTGGTGTTGTAGATTTGGCGGCTTGTTGGTAGAAATTGATTGCAGTTTGAGGATCAATTGGATTCTTGCTAGCTTTATTCAAACTGATTTGAGCGCGGGCAAGATTACCGAGGCTAAGTTGGTTTAACGTAATGATGTCAGGTAATTTTAACTGATTTGCGATCGCCAAGCTGCGTTCCAAAATTAACTTGGCTTGCGGGAAATTCCCCACAACCCGTAGCGATTCACCCAAAGTTCGCAACGCTGTTGCTGTTTCTGGTGTCGCAGCCACTTTTTCTAAGAGAGATTTAAGTTGTTGAGTATTAGTAGTAGAAACCTGCGGTAACTTTAACGACGTTTCCAGTAGAGAAATTGCTTTTTTATAAATACCTAAATTTTGAAAAGCCTGAGCTTGGTTAGTTTGACTTATCAGTACCTTATTTGGTTTATTTAACTGAGTATATAAAGATATTGCACCTTCCCAAGACTTCAAAGCCGCTTCCGATTGACCGCGTGCTAATTGTAACCCGCCTTGAATATCCAGAGCTTGAGCCAAAGCCAATGATTTTTCCGGCTTCGTCTCTTTTATAGTATTTAAAACCTCAACACTTTCAGTAATTGCACGATTCGCATCATCCCACCGTCCCAACTGTTGATAACACAGCGACAGATTACTTAAACTCAGCGCTTGATGAATCGGATCTTTAGCAGCTTGATAACCCTGTGCTGCTTGTTGAAATAACTGCACAGCTTCCGTAAACTGACCTTTAGTGTAAGAACTTCGCGCTTGCTGTTCAATAGATAAACCAGGAACTTGCGCCAACCCAGGCGATATCATGCATAATAAAACTGCGATCGCCATCAACACCACAAACCTTTTAATCCTTTTCATACTCCTCTTTGCGCCTTTGCGCCTTTGCGTGAGATAAAAAAATCTTGTTTACTGAGCTACCTGACAACTAATACCAGTTGATAAAATTGACATTGTAGTTAGATTTCCTGTTGAAATATGAACGTTAACTTAAAGCCAGAATACGAGCAGTTTATTCAAGCGCAAATTGCTAGTGGACAATTTAATAGTATTGATGAAGTCATGAACGAAGCCATTAAATGGTTAGAACTACGAGTTCATCGGCTAGAAAAAATCCAGCGAAAAATAGCATTAGGAACAGAACAAATTGCCAACGGACAAGTAACAGATGGTGAAATAGTGTTTGCGAGATTGCAAGAAAAGATTCGCGCTATTATTGAGGAATCTTGAGAATGAGTAATTATTCATTTTCAGATGAGGCAATCCAAGATTTAGAAGAAATTTGTGAATATATTGCTCGCAATAACCCTAAAGCTGCCAGTAAGATTTTTGATCAGATTCGTCAAAAATGTAAATTAGTTGCTGATTTCCCCAATATGGGAAAAAGTTATGAAAAGCTTTCGCCTAATTTACGAGGTATTGTTTTTCAAGACTACCTGATATTTTATTACCCAAGAGAAGATGGAATTGATGTTGTTCATGTAGTTAGTGGTTATCAAGATTTAGAATCGTTATTTTTTGATTCAGAATGAAGGGGCACGGCATCTACAAACTTTCGTTACAATAGATATCTTATCGGTGCCGTGCCCGTACTAAGATCCTGGACACATTGCAGAACCACTAGTAGCAGCAGGTGTTGCTGTTGGCGCTTCGGCAACCAACATCATCTTACCGTCAGTAGTTTTCACCAACCCTTGCGCCTCAACAATTTGAGATGTAGGCGGTAGGTTCAATCTTGAATAAAGCAAGGAAAAAAAGTGCGATAACATTGATTTAGTCAGTAGTTGGATGAAGAGCGATCGTGATTAAACAGTTCAATATCAACGATACATTGCTGCAAGAGGCACTTGCCCTGGATGACCAGATAACCGTTGATGCCCTGATCGAAACTGCACTGCGCGAATATATCCAACGTCGCAAGCGACTCAAAGTGTTAAACCTCTTTGGCACCATTGATTATGACCCAGACTACGACTACAAACAGCAACGTCAGCAGGCATGAGCGTCATAGTTGATACCTCTGTTTGGTCACTGGCTTTGCGTCGGAGAACCTCACCCGATTCTTCCCCTGTCGTCACCCGATTACGGGATTTAATTACCAATGACCAAGTTGCTTTGCTGGGTACGATTAGGCAAGAAATCCTTTCTGGCATTCGCAGTTCGGAACAGTTTACCCGTCTACGAGATTACCTGCGGATATTCCCGGATATGGAACTCTTACCTGAAGACTACGAACTCGCAGCAGAGTTTTTTAATACCTGCCGTAGCAATGGTATCCAAGGTTCAAATACTGATTTTCTGATTTGTGCAGTTGCCCATCGTCGAAGCTACAGCATCCTCACAACAGATAACGATTTTCAGAGTTTCCAAGCACACATTCCTCTTATTCTATTGAGTGTTGAAGGTTAGTGCGATCGCAAGCTTTGAGAGATCGCTTCTTTCTACTTTGTTTGACTCTCTGCCAGACGCTAGGCGATCGCAGTTTAGTATCACAATTACGTTGGAGCCAGTTGTTTATCTGATTCATTACTGATTCATAGGCTGATAAATTGCATTGAACTCACACCTATAAGTATTTCTGAGGAAGTTTAACTTATGCAGTAGTCGCCGATATAGCAAATGAGTACTCCGATATAGTAAATGAGTACTCCGATAT
>JAVRCF010000036.1:4649-74733 GCA_034530935.1 Aulosira sp. DedQUE10
AGCAAATGAGTACTCCGATATAGCAAATGAGTACTCCGATATAGCAAATGAGTACTCCGATATAGCAAATGAGTACGCCGATATAGCAAATGGGTACTCCGATATAGCAAATGGGTACTCCGATATAGCAAATGAGTACTCCGATATAGCAAATGAGTACGCCGATATAGCAAATGAGTACTCCGATATAGCAAATGCTGTCCCTAATAAGATCCTGGACACATTGCAGAACCACTAGTAGCAGCAGGTGTTGCTGTTGGCGCTTCAGCAACTAGCATAATATTACCGTCAGCAGTTTTCACTAAACCTTGCGCCTCAACAATTTGAGATGTAGCTGGCAAATTTACCGTCGGGGATGCATTCAATACGTTGCTGAAACTTTCCCCATCCAAACTGGCTAAGGGACTGAGGCTAGTTGTGCCTGAAAGTGGTTCAAAGAAATTAGGCGGTAAACTACCGCGTCCGGTAATGACAAAGCTACCCAATGGTTTAGCATTGCGGTCTCTGGGACAAGTTTGGGCAAATTTTGTACTAGCGTCAACTAATCCTGTTGGTAGTTCGATCAGTTTTTGTGGAGGTTGAATTTCTGGTTGCGAGATAGTGATTTGTCCCTGTACGCCTAATTGAGAACTTGCAGTGATATCACTTTGATCTGTAGGTTTGAGACGCGCTTCGATACCAAAGATAGCCTGAGTGTTAATGTTAACGTTACCACCTTTACCACTGAAAGCATCAGCTGAGATATCGCTGTTTTCCTTGAGTACAGCAGCAATAAATTTTGAATTGATATTAATGTTCCCACCATCGCCACCTTTTTCGGTTGTACCTGCGTTAGTAGAGATTTGACTGTTGCGACGGAGTAAGAGTAAATTGCTGTTGACGTTAATGTTACCACCGCTACCAGATGCGGAATCAGCGTTGAGTTTGCCTTGATTATCTAAGGTAATTTTGGGTGAGTTGATTTCGATGTCGCCTGTAATTCCTGAACCTGTAGAACTGACAAAAAAGCCACTAAAAGTGCCAATATTCAATACGTTACTCCGAAATTGAGCAATGCGATCGCTAAAATTAGGGTCACTACCGCTAATAATCATTTTTTCAACAGCGTTAACTGTAATTTTACCTGCTTGCCCATTGCTGGAAGTAGTAGTAGTTAGCTGTCCACCACCCCTTGCTTCAAAAATATTTGCACTCACCGTGATATCACCACCCTTTTTATCATTTATGGTGCGTGCATCTAACAAAGCGCCATTTGAGATGTGAAAGATATTAGTGATGACGGTAATATCGCCACCGTTGCCAGTAGCATTTTCAACTGTGGAAGAAAATAAAGCACTAGACAATCCGCGCTTTCGACTAGTTCCAGAAATATTTACCGCATCTAGTGCATTGATGCGAATATTCCCCGCGTCCCCCTGCCCAAAAGTTGCTACATCAAGTTGAGCGCCATCTTGTAATGAGAAGGAACCAGAATCGATAGTAATGTTGCCACCATCACCTGTTGTCCCTGTTTCTACCCGACTGAGAATTGCACTGACTTCGTCTTTCTCCCCAGAAATATCAACAACACCTGTCACTTTAATATTGACATTGCCTGCATCCCCCTGTCCTGCTGGCTGGTTTCCAGATGCACTACGAGTCACACTTAGCAGTTGAGCGCCATCTTGTATAGATAAGGAAGCAGCATTGATGTCGATATTGCCACCCCTACCCACACCTCCAGCTTCCACTGTACTGAAGATGAAAGAATTATCTGCAAGAGAAACAGCATTTTTGGCAATTACTGCCACATTCCCTGCATTCCCCTGTCCAAAAGTTGAGGCAACAAGTTGAGCGCCGTCTCGTAATGAGACATCACCAGCATCAATGGTAATATTACCCCCATTACCAATAGTCCCCGTGTCTAAAAAGCTGAAAATCCCAGTTAAAAGACTGTTTGTCCCCCCAGCAATATCAACAGTACTAGTGACTTTCAAATTGACATTCCCCGCATCCCTCTGTCCTGCTGGCTGGTTTCCAGATGCACTACGAGCCAGACTTACCAGTTGAGCGCCATCTTGTAGAGATAAGGAAGCAGCATTGATGTCGATATTGCCACCCTTACCTAGACCTCCAGCTTCCACTGTACTAAAGATACCAGCATTACCTGCAAGAGAAACAGCATTTTTGGCAATTACTGCCACATTACCTGCATTCCCCTTTCCCAAAGTTGAGGCAACAAGTTGAGCGCCGTCTCGTAATGAGACATCACCAGCATCAATGGTAATATTACCCCCATTACCAATAGTCCCCGTGTCTAAAAAGCTGAAAATCCCAGTTAAAAGACTGTTTGTCCCCCCAGCAATATCAACAGTACTAGTGACTTTCAAATTGACATTCCCCGCATCCCTCTGTCCTGCTGGCTGGTTTCCAGATGCACTACGAGCCAGACTTACCAGTTGAGCGCCATCTTGTAGAGATAAGGAAGCAGCATTGATGTCGATATTGCCACCCTTACCTAGACCTCCAGCTTCCACTGTACTAAAGATACCAGCATTACCTGCAAGAGAAACAGCATTTTTGGCAATTACTGCCACATTCCCTGTATTCCCCTTTCCCAAAGTTGAGACAAAAACTATAGCGCCATCTCGTAATGAGACATCACCAGCATCAATAGTAATATTACCCCCATTGCCTTTTGCTCCCAAGCGCACATTATTAAAAATCCTGCCTCCAGCAACATTTATTTCTCCTGTAGCATTGAGCGTAATATCCCCAGCAACAGTTTCAGGTATCCCCAAACCTTGACCAATACCAGCAGAAAGTTGACTTCCTGCCAAGATCTCTATATTCCTGGCGTTGACTGTAATATTACCGCCGCCAGCCCCTTCGACAAAAACAAACGCTTGATTAAGCGATATATCTGCACGGATCACATTTTCAGGAAATCCCAACCTGAAAATATCCCCATCAAACAAAAGATTTACATTACCTGGTTCCGTCAACCCTCCTAACTCTATTCTCCCACCATAAGCATTTAATTCCCCGCCATCCATGCCGACATTACCACCCACCAGCAGCAAACTCTTGCCATCTGGAACCCTTAACCCCAATGCAGGAAAACCTAATGTATCTTTTCCTGCTGATGCAATTGAATTATTTTGAATCGCTGCATTTTGATTAATTTGATTAAACAGCAACGCACTTGGATTAATAGTTAATAAAGGTGCTGCTTGCGGATTTGTAGCGCTAAAAATTCCTTGATTACCAAATTGCACAGCATTGGCGGTAGTTCCCACAAAAGAACCGCGCACATCTAACCGCGCATTTTGCCCAAATAAAATGCCATTGGGATTAATTAAAAACAAATTGGCAATGCCATCTACTCCCAATGTGCCCAAAATATTTGAGCCTTGTCCACCTGTTACCCGTGTGAGAATATTTTGCACGCCAGTAGGGTTGCCAAAATACACTCTTTGCCCATCATTAATATTAAACTGAGTAAAACTATGAAAAAGATTGCTACCACGTACAGCGCCGCCGTCAATTCGGTCTGCATTTGCACCATTAATGGGAACATTCGGTGTGAGGCGAGAACTTTCTGCCCCTAAAGTGTTATCGGGATTGATTTGGCTGTAGGCTGGAGTGCTGGTGAGCAAGATGAGGCTGCATAATATGAGCTGCGATCGCACAATGATCATTGCAAATATTCGCGCAAAGCCATCTTGAAAGATAGTGCGATCGCAAGCTTTGAGAGATGGCTTTATTCTACCTCGTTGCACTTTTTGTGAGACGCTAGGCGATCGCAGTTTAGGATCACAATTATAGCGGTTCTCGTTTGGATGCAATACACAATGGGCACAGCAATGCTGTGCCCCTACGAATGGTCTGTATTCTATGCAATTGAGAACCGCTATATGTTGGAGCCAGTTGTATCTCTTATTCATGGCTGATTGCTGGGCTGATAAGTTGCATTGCACTCACACCTATAAGTATTTCTGAGGAAGTTTAACTTATGCAGTAGTCGCTGAGATAGGCGCAGATGTAGTTTTTAGTACTTGAGCAAGTGGCAGCTATTTTCAGCGATCGCCGAAATAACAAATGGGTACGCCGAAATAACAAATGGGTACGCCGAAATAACAAATGGGTACTCCGAAATAACAAATGGGTACTCCGAAATAACAAATGAGTACGCCGAAATAACAAATGCGTACGCCGAAATAACAAATGGGTACGCCGAAATAACAAATGGGTACTCCGAAATAACAAATGGGTACTCCGAAATAACAAATGGGTACTCCGAAATAACAAATGCGTACTCCGAAGTAACAAATGCTGTCCCTAATAAGATCTTGGACACACAGCAGAACCACTAGTAGCAGCAGGTGTTGCTATTGGCGCTTCGGCAACCAGCATAATATTACCGTCAGCAGTTTTCACTAAACCCTGCGCCTCAACAATTTGAGATGTAGCTGGCAGATTTACCGTTGGGGATGCATTCGATACGTTGCTGATACTTTCCCCGTCCAAACTGGCTAGGGGACTAAGGCTAGTTGTACCTGAAAGTGGTTCAAAGGAATTAGGCGGTAAACTACCACGTCCAGTAACGACAAAGCTACTCAAAGGTTTAGCATTAGGGCCTCTGGGGCAAGTTTGGGCAAATTTTGTACTAGCGTCAACCAATCCTGTCGGCAATTCGATCAGTTTTTGTGGCGGTTGGACTTGTGGTTGAGCGATGGTGATTTGTCCCTGTACCCCTAAATCTGAACTTGCAGTGATGTCACTTTGATTTGTAGGTTTGGGACGGGCTGCGATTCCAAAGATACCTTGAGTGCTGATGTTAACGTTACCACCTCTACCAGAGAAGGCGTTGGCTGAGATATCGCTGTTTTCGTTGGATACAGCGACAATAAATTTTGAATTAATATTGATATTACCGCCATCTCCACCTTTTTCTCCTGTACCTGCATTGGTTGAGATTGGACTACCATGACGGAGTAAGAGTAAGTCACTGTTGACTTTGATATTACCGCCGTTACCGGATGCAGATTCGGCAATAAAACGTCCGCTGTTGTCTAAGGTAATTTTGGGTGAGTTGACTTCGATATCGCCTGTGATTCCTGAACCTAGAGAAAGAACATAAAAGCCACTGGCTCCATTCCCTAAATTGATTATTCCTCTTGTGACAACAGATTGTTGAGCATATCGATTTATGCGGTCACTAAGAGTAGCATCAATACCATTGACAGTAACTTGGTCATTAGCATTAACCGTAATCTTACCCGCGTTTCCCCTACCAGAAGTATTGGACAAAAACTGTCCCCCATTGATCAGATCAACTCGTCTCGCATTGACTATAATATTGCCACCTTTGCCATCATTTAAGGTTTGAGAATTCACAACAGCACCGTTGGATAAGCTAAAGTTGCGGGTGTTGATGATGATATCTCCTGCCCTGTTTAAGGAGTTAGTGCGTGCAGATATTTCACTAGAGTCGCCTCTAGTTGTACTCGCTCCAGAAATGCTGACAGAATCAGCAGCATTAATTTGAATTGTGCCTGCATCTCCTTGCCCATTGGTATTAGCAAATACGTTAGCACCATCAAGTAAAGAGAAAGAGCCGGCAGAAATAGTAATGTTACCCCCATTGCCTATTCCTCCCCTTGATACCAAGCTGTAAATCCCACTAGGCACTTGATTCAACCCTGCAATTGTTATCGCATCGGTAACATCTATGTTGATATTCCCCGCATCCCCTCGTCCAGCTGATTGGGTGACAGAATTGCTAAAAATTGCACTTTGTAGTTGAGCACCATCTTTGATGGAGAGTGACTTAGCACGAATGTTGATGTCGCCTCCTTTACCCACACCTCTAGATTGCACACCAGTGTTAATTCTAGTATTTTTACCTATTACTGTCACAGAATCCTTAGTCTGCACAAATACATTCCCCGCATTCCCTTGTCCAAAAGTGGAGGCAGTAAGTACAGCACCATCTCGTAATGAGAATGAACCAGAATCGATGCTAATATTACCCCCATTAGCAACTGTCCCCGCATCCGCACTACTGATAATCGCACTGGGAAAACCGTTTTTCACCCCAGCAATATCAACAGTGCTAGTGACTTTCACATTCACATTCCCCGCATCCCCTCGTCCTGCTGGTTGGGTATCAGATGCTTCACGAGTAATGGTTAGCAGTTGAGCTCTATCATTGAGTGACAAAGTTGCTGCATAGATGTCGATATTGCCACCTTTACCCACACCACCTGCTTCCACTGTACTTAAAATGGCAGCATCTGCAAGGGAAACAGCATCTTTTGAACGCACTGTCACATTCCCCGCATTCCCTTGTCCATAAGTTGAGGCTTGAAGTAAAGCGCCATCTTGTAATGAGAAGGAATCTGCAACAATAGTAATATTACCTGCATTACCTTTTGAACCCGATCGCACTAAATTAGAGATTTCGCTCTCAGAATCAGCAACTTTGATTTCTCCAGTAGCATTCAGTGTAATGTCTCCCGCAACAGTTTCAGGTATCCCCAAATCTTGCCCAATACCAGCAGATAGCTGACTTCCTCCCAAAATCTCTAAATTTCGAGAATTGACTGCAATATTACCGCCACTAGCACCTTCAACAAATACAGCAGCTTGATTGGTAAGGGATACATTTGCACGATTTACATTCTCAGGAAATCCTAAGCTCAAGTTATCCTCATTCAAGAGAAGATTTATATTTCCAGATGCCGCCAATCCTCCTAACTCAACTCTCCCACCAAAGGCATTTAATCGCCCACCATCCATGCTGACATTACCACCAACAAGCAGCAAACTCTTACCATCTGGTACTCGTAAACCAAATGCGTCAAAACCTGCCGGATCTTTTCCTGCTGGTGCAACTGAGTTATTTTGAATCGCTGCATTTTGATTAATTTGATTAAACAATAATGCGGAAGGATTAATAGTCAACAATAGTGCTGCTTGAGGATTTGTCGCGCTAAAAATTCCCTGGTTGCCAAATTGCACAGCATTGGCGGTAGTCCCTACAAAGGAACCGCGCACATCTAACCGCGCATTTTGCCCAAATAAAATGCCATTGGGATTAATTAAAAACAAATTGGCAATGCCATCTACTCCCAATGTGCCCAAAATATTCGAGCCTTGTCCACCTGTCACCCGCGTCAGAATATTTAGCACTCCAGAAGGGTTGCCAAAATACACTCTTTGCCCATCATTAATATTAAACTGGGTAAAACTATGAAAAAGATTGCTAACACGTTGAGCGCCGCCATCAATTCGATCTGCATTTGCACCATTAATTAAAACGTTGGGTGTGAGGCGAGAACTTTCTGCCCCTAAGGTATTATCAGGATTGATTTGGCTGTAGGCTGGAGTGCTACTCAGCAGGATGAGGCTGCATATTATGAGCTGCGATCGCACAATGATCATTGCAAATATTCGCGCAAAGCCATCTTGAAAGATAGTGCGATCGCAAAGTTTTGGCGATCGCTTTGTATCACAATTACGTTGGAGCCAGTTATGTATCTGATTCATTACTGATTGCTCTCAAGGCTTATAGGTTACATTGAACTCACACCTATAACTAGTTTTGGGAAGGTGTAACACATGCAGTAGTCGCTGAGGTAGCCGCAGGTGTTGCTTTTGGCGCTTCGGCAACCAACATAATCTTACCGTCAGTAGTTTTCACCAAACCTTGCGCCTCAACAATTTGAGATGTAGCTGGCAGATTTAGCGTTGAGGATGCATTTGATACATTGCTGAAACTTTCCCCGTCCAAACTGGCTAAGGGACTGAGGCTAGTTGTACCTGTAAGTGGTTCAAAGAAATTGGGGGGTAAACTACCGCGTCCAGTGACGACAAACTTACCCAATGGTTTAGCATTGGGGCCTCTGGGGCAAGTTTGGGCAAATTTTGTACTAGCGTCAATTAATCCTGTAGGCAGTTCGATCAGTTTTTGTGGGGGTTGGACTTGTGGTTGAGTGATAGTGACTTGTCCCTGTACACCCAATTCAGAACTGGCAGTGATGTCACTTTTATTTGTAGGCTGGGGACGGGCTTCAATACCAAAGATAGCCTGAGTGTTGATGTTTACGTTACCGCCTTTACCACTGAAGGCATTAGCTGAGATATCGCTGTTTTCGTTGGGTATGGCGATAATGAAAGGCGAATTAATGCTGATGTTACCGCCATCCCCTCCGGCTTGTGTTCTACCTGCGGTGGTTGAAATTAAACCACCACGGCGTAAAAGTAATAAATCAGCAATATCGAAGGTGATGTTACCACCATTACCTGCATTTGTTAAAGATGCGATCGCACTGCCTTTACCAATAATTTCCAGAAAATTAGCATTAATTCTAATATCTCCAGCGTCACCTGTACCGAGGCTACCGGAAACAATTTCAGCATCATCGCGTACAGTCAGGCGATCGCTAGTGATATCTATATCACCACCTTTACCATTACCCTCTTCGTCAACTGATGATAGTAAGCCAGTTGCAAACTCACTGTCTGAACCAGTCAGGATAATGTTATCAGCTTGTACCGTTAAATTCCCCGCGTTTCCTTTTCCCTGAGTTGCCGATGATATCTGCGATTCTTGTTGGACATTTAATAGTTGAGTTTTGATACTGATATTGCCTGCGTTACCCTTAGCTTCATCGTCAACCTGAGTTCTGATATCACTACTTCCACGTAAATCAATTTGACTGGCATTAATCCCAATATTTCCCGCATTACCTTCACCGAATGTAGAGGCAGAAATTTCTCCATCATTGCTGAGGTTTAAGCGTCCGGTTGTAACAGCAATGCTGCCCCCCGAACCAATACTTTCAATTTGCAATTCTGCAAATAAACCTGATGGTGCAAATGAACCATCTA
The DNA here is from genome assembly GCA_034530935.1 of Aulosira sp. DedQUE10. Lineage (GTDB taxonomy): Bacteria > Cyanobacteriota > Cyanobacteriia > Cyanobacteriales > Nostocaceae > Aulosira. The sequence continues at coordinate 13,527 of JAVRCF010000036.1, forward strand.
GTAATTCTCCACCAACCCCAGTAATATCAATAGAATCAGTGGCACGAACCACCAAATTACCTCCTTGTCCCTGTCCCCTTAACACTGAGGTTGAGATATTTCCACCATTACTCAACCGCAACCGTTCCGTGTCAATAGTTATCGTGCCACCCCGCACATCTGCATTACCTCCAATCACATCCGAGGATAAGTTACTTCTATAAGGAAAACCCCCGAACAGAGACAGAATTTCTTGTGTTAGAGGATCAGACAAAATTTCTTCTGCACCAGCTTGACCTAGTCGAGTTAATAACTGTTCTTTAGGTACGAAAACAAACCCATCCAATTCTACATCTTTGGCGCGGATGTTAATATTCCCGGCATTACCACTGCTTTGAGTGGACGTGGTGTCTATATGTCCTCCTTGAGTGACAGTGACTCGCGGTGTTTCGATCGTTACATTACCTCCATTTCCTGAACCAGAAAATGTCCTGCTTGATACATAGCTAGAGGAACTGTTAATCTCTACATATTCACTAGCTTTAATCAAAATATTAGCTGCATTTGCACTGCTAGAAGTATCCGTTCTAATTTCACCATTATCTTTGAGATTAAGCCGCTGGGTTTCAATGGTGATATCCCCTGCTGTTGCTTGAGTTGTACTTCCTCGTGGTGTCACAATAGCTGTATATATCTGGCTTTGAGTTACCTCAACCGCATTCCGAGCCTGAATGGAAATAGAACCGACACTTCCACCACCAGATGTAAGTGCTGTCACTCCCCCTTTGAGGAAATTATTTTGAACTCGGAAAGTACCCGTTTCAATCCGCAGATTACCTGTTGAACCCGAACTTGAGCTTAAGAGTCCTAAAGAAGCTTGGTTAGTGATATTGACGGCATCCGTGGCTCGAACAGTTAAGTTTCCTGCATTGCCTATACCTCCAGATGCAACATAGATGAAGCCGCCATTCATGTTAACAGACTCTGTTGCATTCAAGGTTAGGTTCCCTCCATCGCCTTGAGTAGTGGTAGTCGTACTAATACTACTGCTATTTTCTGGTGTTTCATCGCCAGTAATTGTGATTTTCCCAGCATTGATAGTAACATCACCACCCGCACCCGTAGCAGAGGCACTGCTGCCGGAAATAATCCGACTGCCCTTAGCGAGAGTTACTGCATCGCTGGCTTGAATTTGAATATCACCACCCTTGCCTACACTAGAAGTACCGCTCAGAATTCCAGAGTTGTTATCCAAACTAAGTTGATTGGCATCAACAACGATTGAGCCGCCATTGTTACCGAAAAGAATGGAATCGTTTAGCCCAATCTCCCCCCCAAATAGTTCAATTGCACTATTGCTACTTGCAAATATGAAGCTACTATTCGTTAAGTTGATAGGTGCGCGTCCTACATTTTCTGGAAAATTAAAACCCAATGAGGAGCCATTGACATCCAGTCCAACCGTTGTATTATCTCCCACGGCTCCTAATTTCACTTGTCCATTTGAGGCAAACAATAGACCAGCATCTAAGGTAATTTCACCGCCTACAAGTGCTAGGGTGCTACCACTAACAGCCAAGCCGTTAACAGCTTGATTAGTAATACTTCTCGGTTGCGAACCAAACTGCAAACCAATTGGTACATTAATAGTTAATAAAGGCGGTGCTTGGGGATTTCTGGCGCTAAACTCTACCCCATTGGGAAAGACCAAGCTAATTGCTGTCGTCCCTGTAAATGCTCCCCGAATATCTAACTGAGCATTTTTACCAAATACAATCCCACTGGGATTAATTAAAAACAAATTGGCAATGCCATCAACTCCCAATGTGCCCAAAATGTTCGAGCCTTGTCCACCTGTCACCCGCGTCAGAATATTTTGCACGCCGGCAGGGTTGCCAAAATACACTCTTTGCCCATCATTAATATTAAACTGGGCAAAACTATGAAAAAGATTACTACCACGTTGAGCGCCGCCATTAATTAAATCTGCATTTGCACCATTAATAGGAACATTGGGTGTGAGGCGAGAACTTTCTATTCCTAAGGTGTTGTCGGGGTTGATTTGGGCTTTGGCTGGTAAAAAAATGCAGAATGCAGAGGGCAAAAGGCACAAGAAAATAATGCTTTTGATGACTGCATAGTTTCTTCTATATCTGCTGATCATAAAAAGTGGGTTCAAAGAAATTCTATGAATGTTTGCTCAAATAAATGTAGTAGGGATACGGCACAGCAATACTTCGGTGAAGCAGACATTTTATTGATGCCGTGCCCCTACAATGGGGATATTTTTGATTTAAAGTCCCCTAAATTGTTTCATTTAGATTGAGATGTTGCAGCAGATGGCGGTGTACACACATTGGTAACAAAGGCGGCGCGTTGCTTAATGAAGGATGCAGAGGGTTTTTCTACTTGGTAAAGAATTTGGAAAGCATCAGACCAAGGGTGAAATGTACCTGTTTCAGTTGTGTGTTTAATTTCATAGTTGATCAAGAAATCAGCTTTTTTCAAGGCGATTTCTTCAGGAGAAGCTTTGGTTGATTTCAGTTGTTGCTCTATTGTTTGCAGTCCGGCTTGAATTTTTTGGCGATCGCTTGCTTCCATAACTTGAAATGTTATCCAAGTGTCGCTACTACCGGATAATTGCCATTGATAGAATTTCCCTGGTTTTAAAGATTTTTCTGCGTCATAAGCAGCTTGTTGATCAGCTATTTTCACGGGTTTTTGCCAGACTACTTCTTGAGTATCGTAATCGCGGACAACTACTTGCGCGTCTTGATTATTTCCCGGACTGTGCCATAAAAATAAGGGGCGATCGCTCCAGAGTTGATATGTGTCTACTAAACCAGGTGAGATCGCACAGACTGGTTGAATTGGCCCTCTTGAGGCTAGCCGTTTTTTGGGGCGACGTTGCCAAAATAAGCCTATCCAATCCACAGATTGAGCAATGATTTGCTGCGTTTGGCGAATATTTTGAGCATTAGCGAGGTTTGCGCTGACGATACCACCAGAAGCGATTGCTAAAGGGATGAGTGCAAAGCCCAAAAGTGACTTGCGACGATCAAATTTAAGCATGATTATTTCTCCTTGTAGCTGGTAAAACGTAGGCTAAAAACACAGACGAGGGTAAAAACCAGGGAAGTAAAATCGCGGCGGATATATAAAGTTGCAATCCCGCCAAACCGTAGAAGATGACACCACTGACTGCGCCGATAGTGATTTGCCGACGACGAGTGAGACTCAAACGCGACTGGTTTTTAATCACGAAGACCGTGATTTTACCGAGAATCATGGCAATCCCAATCATCAAAATATCGGGGATGGGAATTACCAAACGATTGCTGACGAAATGGTGAATCATGTATGCCAATGTTTCACCCCCTGTCAGCCAAGGTTGTTTTGTCCAATAACTGAAAGCGGCTGGGGCTGGTGAGCGATCGGGTTCACCTGGCGCAATCCCCAAACGTTCATCACTACCCACCGCAATCACAACTACCTGTTTGGACACTAAGGGAAATGTGTTGATATCGGGATTTTCAATCAATTTCCAAGCGGGAATTGTAGTATAAACTTGGCTAGGTGGAATTGAGTAATCAAGAATGGGTTGTAAGTTAAAAGGCGAACGCCATTGCCATAGTTTCGATAAGTTACCTGTTTGAGAATGCTGCTGAATTACATCCAAAAATTGGGCGCGTAAATTTTTCTCTCGGTCGGTTTGCGGCTGGGGTAAGTCTGCAATTTCTTCCTTTGCTAACTGTACGAGAGACAGCAAGTAGGCAAAAGGACAAGCTTTGCGACAATCACCGTCGGCTTCTGGTAATTCCAGCAAGTTGGGATAAGCATCGATGTATCCTTGCAATGTCCAATTCCACTTGTTAATCCCCAATGCTTCGTTTGTCCCTACTTCTCTGTCAGGTTCCTTCACAGCTGCAAACATTAACCACATATTTGCATCCACCGCCTGATGCACGGCTTTGCTTAAATCTGCATCGGCGGTTGGGGGGTCTTTTTGGGGTGTATCAAAAATAAAGTCTAAGCCAACAACGCCAGCATTTAACTTTTGCGTACTATTCAACAACTTGGCAATGTAACTGCGATTCATCGGCAGCAGTTGCGAATTTGGCAACTGGGCGCGGTACATTGACTCTGTATCAATTTGCACTAAGGCAACTGGGGGAACTTTGTCGGAAGACACTTGGGCTGTGGCGCTGCGGTAAACCGCCTGAGTGAAGGTGCGTCCATCTAATAACAGTGATTGCACCGGAGTCAGCACACTGAAAAAGACACTCACAGTTAACGCGATCGCCTCCAGGCGATTTGGTATACTTTGACGCAGCCGTTGTCGCCAGTGGAAGGGGGGAATGCGGTAGAGTGCTGCTCCGGGATGGCAGAATAAAGAAGGTAGTAAGTAGGCTGAGGGGTATGTATGGCTTTTATCCATCCGTAAAAATTGCCTAGCCCCAATCACCGCTTCGTAAACATTCTGATGTTTCCCCAATCCTTGCAAAAACCTGACCAAAAAATCCTGGGCGACGCGGTTGTGAATCGGTTCGCGCATCACCACAACTTGACCAAAACCCAAGTCAATCAACGATTCTGCGATATTTAACCCACTACATGAGTTAAATATTGCCACTTGCAGCCCGCGTTTTTTGGCGGCGCTAAGTTGCGGTGCAATTTCACTAATGGAAATTGACACTCCAGGCGCAATCCCCAATTCCCCGCCCGTCAGTTCCGTTTCGTTACTGTGTCCCGCAAAAAATAATACATCCCAACCGCGTTCATCTGCGATCGCATCAGCAATTTTCTCGATAATTTCTGTGGGTGTTTCTTCTAATTTCCAACTCACAAAATCGACATCAGCAATCCGGAATAATGATTTTAAAGTTTTCTTCTCTTCTTGAAAATCTAACCCCGTATCATCGCCTAAAATTGCCAGAATGCGGGTGCGTCCTTGACGTTTATCAGGATGGTGTGTGGCTGTTTCGTGAGAAATATTTAAAGGAGTATGAATAAATTGAATCGCCCCAGTTGTCGCAAATTCAGTCCCTAATTCCCATGCTTCCCAAGGAAAACGCTCTAATTCCAAAAGCGCGCAGGTAAGAAATACTTGCACCGCCTCATTAGTTTCGGGATTTTCTTTCACCAGTTGCTGGCTAGATTGAGCAATTTGGGCACGAATTTCATATAATTCTGCACTGCGTAACCAGCGATGAAATTCATACATCAATTTAGTTTCAGCTTTCACCAATTCCGCGTGCCAATCTATAGAAAGCCTTGCTATACCACCATCAACCGTGCGTCCGCGCATTTGATCGGAGCGATAAAAGTTAAGATATGCCCGTCGCCAGTCTTGATATAACTGAGTTAGGGCAGAAGGATAATTAACCTGTGCGGTTAATCTTTGTCCTTTGCCCCAAGATAGTTCAAATAAACAAATCTGTTCAAATTTTTGAACTTTTAGATTAAAAAGATAAGAGTTAAGTTTCATATTTAAGCAATTTATTCTTTTCGCGTCGAAGCACAAATTCAGAACGCAAAACTTGAGTTTTTGTAAATCAAAACTACTACTCCAATTTCTGATGAAATACTACTATTCCCTAACATCTAGCCCCTAGCCCCTCACAATGTTTGTAACTCCAAACCAAAAGGCGGAATTTCAAATACATCATCATCAGTAGTGACTGTTACCCAAAATTTTTCGTTCCAATCGCCAATAACTTGAGCATAGAGTATTCCTTGGCTGGTATCTGATAAAGTTTCTGCAAATAATTGTTGTGTTTCATCACGTACCTCTAATGTTAATGTATTTGGCATAGGTGTTTCTGGTTGCGAACCTACAGCAACTAACAACATCCATTCGGGGTTTGCGGAAGTTTCTGATAGCACCCACATAATTGCATATAATCGCAAACTCCCTTGTTCACAATCCAAATCACGAAATGCACCCCGCGCTGTGTTAGGAATATAAACGCCTTTTTGTTCCAATCCGGCACGAATTTGCTCAAAATCATCTTGCAAGGAGCGTAATTGAGAGAATGCTGGTAATGGCATCAGCATCCATCCTAATTCTTGAGCAGCTAAGTCTATTTGATTATTTAACCACAAACCAACGTTAATTAATGGTTGAATTAAAGAAGGATTAGCAGCTTGATAAATCCAGTTAATTAATTCGGCATTACTTAGTAATGTCAGCCCTTCATTAACTGTCAATAATTCCCAAGGATGCTGTTTTTGCAGTTGTGGTTTTAGCGTTGTCAGCTTTTGCTTTAAAGCTGTTGTATTAATATGTCGAGATGTTACAGGTAGCTGAATAGCTTCTGGATTTAGACAGCGTAAATTTAGTAGTAAGGCATTAGCATCAGAGTTAAACCAAGTTTGAGGTAAAGTATAAGTCCAATCTTCTTCTACAGGTAACTGTGCTGTTTCTTGATAGCGATGGTATTGCTCATAGTTCATAAACCCAGATACAGCCACCTGGTTTAATTCTTCCTCAACCTGCATCAGCACATAAAAATGAGCCGCAAAATCCGGGACATCAAAAACCGCATTAGGAACTCGATGTTGGTCAGTTAAAACGCTAGCAGTGATTATACAAATTTTAAAAGCCCCAACTTGAATATTACAAGCTGCTGCCAATAAATCTGCCGTTGCTGGTTGCCAAATTGAAGCCGAATCACTGTGAATTTCTAAATCAGCTGCGCGTTCCTTCAGCCATTCTTCAAATCCTAAAACACCCAACGCACAAAGGTAAACTTGCCAGCGTTGTTGTGATAAATGAATTGATTGGCTTAAACGTGCAGCCCGTTGCAAATGCTCAGGTAATAACTCCGTCCTGGTTTCATTTAGCGAATACCAATCGGGATAATCAGTGAAATCTAAATTTGAGGTTGGTTGGTTAATCATGATGGTCAAGAGTCAAGGGTCAAACAAATAAAATTAATAATTCTCGGAAATATATTATTCATAAATAATTGGTAAAATCTTCTCTAGATTTTCTTCCTTCGCCTTCTTCTCTGACGAAACCTGCGCGAATGCGTGCTTTGCGGTTCGTTAAAAAACCTCTCATATCAGCTATAATTTTTATCCTACCTCCCCTCGCCCATCCAAATAGCGACAAATACGACGAGCCAAAATACCAGATAAAGCCTGATTCCGTACAGGATTCTTCACCTCAGATTCAGCTTCTTGGATAATCCCAGTAATCTGTTCATTAAGAATCAATTCCAACTGCTGATCCAAATGCTGCAACCGTTCAAAATTCGCAAACTCTTGGGCTATTTCCAAAACGCGATCGCGCAAAATCTTCAACATACTTTGTCTAATATCCGCCCGCAATTCATTTAACTTTAATAACCTGGTTACTTCATATTGTTTCTTCATCCCCAATTGCGGCGCAATTTGGCTCATTGGTTGACCTTGGCAATGAAAAAGATGTAACCCAGTCATAAATAAACGCCTAAGTTCCTGATTAGTATTGCGCTTACTTTGCAGCTTACTAACAAAAGTTTCCACGACTTGAGACACAGCCGCGTCTAAGGATGTCAAAAATTGCTCTTGATATAAATTCATAAACTCAGCTTTGTCATCCTGATCTGGAGTCATCTGCGATCGCTCTACAATAGGTTGAATCTCAGGCTGATCGTAAGCAACCGAAGCAACATAACCTCCTTGGGCTGCAATGCGGTATTGTCTGAGTTTGCTAGCCATCGCTTGCAATTGATTTAACATCGCCTCCTGACTCAGCTTCCGATTAGTCCGGCTTTGCAAATCATTAATCATGCGAGTTAACTGTTCCGCCGTCGGAATTTGACAAGGTAGTATTACCCCCGTCAGCTTTTGTTGCAAGCGGTCTTCACGGTAAACTGCGTGATAACTAATCAACAATTGACAGACTTGCTCAATTTCCATAGGCGTTAAGTGATACATATCCGCCAAAATTCGTTGAAACTCCTTTGGGTTCGTATCATTCAACAGCGCCCAATCGCTAACCAAATACACACCATGCTGGAGTAAAAATCGCTTGATTTCTGCATTTTGCTTTACATAGCGACTTACCCATGCATTCAACGAACCTTTAGCCGGATCAAATGTTTTTAAGAGCTTTGTAGCTAAAGATTCATAAGTAGAAGTGCGAACTCTGGCTTTAGTTGAAGTTCTCAAGATCACTTGGTCATCTAAAACAAAAGGCAACAAATCCTCAGTATCAAAACCGTGACTACTGCCAAACTTCATCGCCAAATCCAGGCATACTCGATAGATTTGCTGAGATATATAGCACCGCAAACAAATTTCCGCTAAGTTAGGCTCATCAGTATCACCCGCTACATCCGGTCGCATTTGTTGCCACAGATGACGTGCGATCGCTGCATCAGAAACCTCACCCTTGCCGCTAAATTGCTTTTGAAAATAAGTTTGAGCCGCTACTATCATTTCCACCCGACGCTTACTTGTAGAATCCAGCTTGACAAATTCCCAGTATTTTGATGATTGAACCACGGGATTTTTAGTTAATTGCAGCTAATTACTCTCAATTTTTCCACCTCCTTTCAGGAAAAGCAATTTGCTGAGTATCTTTGACGCTATTTCCTTTTATTTCTGAGGAGGGTGAACTTATGCAAAATCAATGAAAGCTAACAGAAAACAGTCAACAGTCAACCTTAGGGTGGGCACTCGTCATCATCAGGGTTAAACCAAAGATCTGCTAGTGCCCACCCTACAAAAATTTATCCTCTTGGTGCTGTATCCCTTTTTGCATCAATACCCTGATTGCTACACGACTCATATTTGATTTTTGAAATACGTAGGGTGCGTTACGGCTTTCGCCTAACACACCAAAAGCTTTGCCAGAGCTGCGTTACGCTGGCGCTAACACACCCTACATAATACTTAGATTTTTTCAGAATTCAAATCGGATTTCTATACACGAACAAAGCCTGCCTACCCTTTGGGAACGCCAAGGGCAAACGCAGGCTTTGTATCTAGAGGCAGTGACTTATATTTTAAAAACTCGGATGCACTCTAAATTTAGTTGCTTTGTACCTGGCACAGGGCAATACAGTCCAGTTAAGAAAATTAATTGACAACAAAGTCCAAAAACTACTTACTCAACAAAAAAACAGAACAATAATTTTGGAGGGGGTTTGGGGGAGAATCCCCCTCTCCTATGCTGGCTTTTTCAACAAGTGACAAATCAATCTCTAATTACCTTATAGCGTTTCCTAGTCTAGTGAAGTACAAAATTATCTGCGTTTATCTGCGTTTATCCTCTTCCATCGGCGGTTAATTTTTTATTGGTGTACCTCACCAGTATGGGAAGCGCTATATACCGTTTCTTTGTGAAGCTGCATATAATTCACCCCCCGGCTATCGCCGTCCCCCCTTGCCAAGGCAGGGCCGATTCATTCCCTAAAAGGCTTTAAAAATCAAGGGTTCAGGAGATGAAAAATAAGCAAGGTATTCAATTGGCATTCAATATTAGGCATCAAAATGGTCAACAATTCATGACTTTTGCCCGAATATTTATCGCCAATGGTATTGACAAAATACATACCTTGTCGAATGAATCAGCCCTGCTTGCCAAGGGGGGACTACAGGGGGGTATTATTATGTGCATCTTCATACAGAATTGGTATTAACTGAACTGTATTGTGGCATAAGGGACTCATACCAATTCGCCAAAAGATGGCAACAGATGCAAATGCCTCCTTTTCCTCTTCTTTGACTAACGCACTTCTTTAAGACTATCAACTTGTTTGGTGAACAACTCGGTAAACAAACTCATAACTGAGCGTTCTTCGCGAACTTTAATATTAGCGGTGATTGACATACCTGACTGTAGGGAAACGGGATGACCTTTAATATCTAAGGATTGTTTATCTAAACTAACTCGTGCTGGAAAGCGATAAAATTGGTGTGTTTGATCGGGGGGTAATGCATCAGATCCAATGTCGATAACTTTTCCCTTAATATCACCAAACTCGCTGAAAGGAAAAGAATCAATCCTGACATCGGTGTTCATACCTTTACGGACGAAACCAATATCTTTGTTAGTAATAAAAACTTCGGCAATGTATTTTTCGTTAGGTACGATTTGCATCAGTTTTTGGGTAGTGTTAGCGACATATCCAGGATATTTCGCTTGCAAATCAAAAATGGTTCCGGCAACAGGAGCGCGAAGTTCTTGATATTTAACATTTACCTGCGTTTGTGAAATTTTGCTATTGACATCTGCTAAACGTTGTTCATTATCTAGAATAACTTTCATGAATTGGGTATCGATGTCAGCAATACGCTGTTTATTTTCAGATATTTTTTCCAAAATACCTTTATCTGAAACAGCTACAGTATTAGTTAACTGCTGCTGACCTTTTTCAATATCAAATTGGAGGCGTTTTTCTTCCTCAGCTAATTGTGCTACTTCGGCACTGAGGTTTTGCACTTGTTGTTGCTGATTGAGATATTGCAGCTGAGAAATACCACCTTCTTCTGCTAATATCTTGAGTTTATTCAAAATTTTCTGTTGGATAGCTAAACTTGATTCAGTATCTAGCTTTTTAACTTGAGTTTGTGAAAGTTGTTTCCGGCTCTTTTGTACTTCTAATTGTGCTGCCAAAGAACGAGAATCTAATTCTCTTTTAGCAACTGCAAGACGTTGTTGCTCATCAGTTCCTAATCCTGCTTCTGTACCATATTTTTTAAATTGATTCCGTAATAATTCATTTTCTGAAACTAATGCTGCCCGACTTTTTAGCAAAAAAACAGTTTCTTGAGGTAAGCGACCACGCAAAAATTCTAGTTCTGCTCCTGTGGCAGTAGTTGCTTCCATCAAGCGGCGATATATTTGATTTTCTTGAATTAAGGCAGTGCGAATTTTATTTAAAGAATTTAATTCTGCACGGGTAGCAACGGAATCAAAAGTTAGTAGTAAATCTCCAGCTTTTACTTGTTGACCGTCTTTGACATTAACTGCTTTCACAACTCCATTAACAGGAGCCTGAATTTCTTTAATTGTTCCTTCTGGCTTTAATTGACCTGCTGCTGGTACCACTTGCTCAATTTTGGCATAATAAGCCCAAGCAATGCCAAAACAGGCTAAACACATTAGGGAGATCATGATTGTGCGTGACCAAACTGGAGATTGGCGCAGAACAACAGATTGCTCAAAGTTAGGCTCTTGAAAGTTCAGTGGAGGCTGTTTAGGCGTTTTTGCAGTAGATGTTATTACCCGTGAGTCTGACGGTTCTTCGTTATTATGTCTACCGTTGCCATTCCTGCCGTTAAGATTAGTTCCATTAAGTTGAGTCATAGGTATTTAGATTTTGAATTAGTAATTGTTTATTAGTTATTCAGTTATTCACTGAGCAGCTATCAATTATTAATTTGTACCTTGATAACTGCTCACTGAAGAATTACAGATTAACTTCTTGCTGTTGATAAAGGTAATGATAATGTCCTTTAACAGCCATTAATTCTTGATGGCTTCCTTGTTCTGTAATTCTGCCGTTATCCATGACTATAATTGTATCTGCATGACTAACGGTAGTTAAGCGGTGAGTGATAAAAAATACTGTACTCCCTTTGAAGTCTTGAGCTAAATTCAGACATACTTGCCGCTCTGTAGGGTAATCTAGAGCGCTTGTTGCTTCGTCTAAAACTAACAATTTTGGTCGTTGTAACACCGAACGCGCGATCGCAATTCTTTGTCTTTGTCCACCGGAAAGCGCTGCACCCCGTTCACCCACACGTGTATTGTAACCGTTGGGTAGACCCATAATAAATTCGTGGGCAGCGGCGACGCGAGCAGCTTCGATAATTTCTTCGGTTGTCGCATCCGGATTAGTCAAAGCAATGTTTTCTTGAACTGTACCATCAAACAGCAAGGGATCTTGGGGAACTACACCCATTTGTCGCCGCAGTGAATAAAGTTCCACTTTGCCAATGTCATAACCATCAATTAATATTCTGCCAGATTCAACATCATAAAGTCTGAGCAGTAATTTCATCATCGTACTTTTACCAGATCCACTCTGGCCGACAATGCCCACAAATTGTCCTGCGGGGATCTCTACACTGACATTGGACAGTTGTAGGGGGCCACTGGGTGCAAATCGGAAGGAAACATTGTCATATTTCACTGCTCCTACAATTGCAGGTAAAGGAATATTGTAACGATTGCTTTCGGCTTCTTCTGGTGTATCGACAATATCGCTTAACCGTTCTAAAGATAAGGCTGTTTCTTGGAAGCTTTGCCAGAGTTGAGCCAAGCGCAAAATGGGGCTGGTAACGTAACCGGAGATAATTCTAAAGGCGATTAATTCACCTAAGGTTAATTCTTGTTTGAGTACTAAATAAGCTCCTACCCACAACACTAGTAAACTACTCAATTTATTCAGGAAGTTGCTGGTAGAATTAGCCAGGGTAGAAGTTACAACGGTTTTAAACCCGGCTGCCACATAACGGCTATACCGCTCTTGCCAGGAAAAGCGCGATCGCAATTCGATATTTTGCGCTTTCACTGTTTGAATTCCGGACATCACTTCTACTAAATAAGATTGAGTTTCGGAGTTCCGCTCGGCTTTGCTACGTAATTGTCTGCTTACAGTCGGTGAGGCAATTAAGGTAATAATCACAAAGACGGGAATTGTTCCTAAACCTACTAGGGTAAGTTGCCAACTGTAAAACAGCATGACGATGATATAAACCACCGAGAATACTGCATCTAACCCGACAGTTAAAGCTGTACCTGTGAGAAATTGCCGGATATTTTCAAGTTCGTTGATCCGAGTTGACAATTCACCTACTGGTCGGCGTTCAAAATAGCGTAGTGGTAGGCGGAGTAGGTGGTCGATAATTTGTGACCCCAAACTCATATCAATCCTGTTGGTAGTATCAACAAATAAGTAAGTCCGCAATGTGGTTAGTATTGCTTCAAATATACCTACTACCAATAGCAACACTCCCAAAACATTCAGGGTGCTAATACTATTTTGAACAATGACTTTATCAATAATTAGCTGAATAACCAGTGGGTTAGCCAACGCTGCTAATTGTACAAAAAAGGAAGCAATAAAAACTTCTATAAGTACACGACGGTGTTTTGACAGATAGGGAATAAACCACCGCAAACCAAAGCGTTCTTGGGGTGTTTCTTTGGTGATGGAAACCAGCAATACCCGCACCTGAGGCGGCATATTGCTTTCATCAACTTCTAATTTAGCTACCAGTTCTGCTGGTTTGCAGCGCACGATGCCTTGATTTGGTACACCCACAACGGCACTATTCGCATCAGCTGCATATAAAACAGCATAATTCTCACCATAGCGAATCAATGCTGGTGTAGGAATCCGCGTGATTGAGGTAGCAGGTATATCTACTAGATTAACCTTGAGTCCAATTAACTCTGATAAGTAAGCGCATAGTTGAAACGATATATTACCCTGCCGTTTCATTTGCTCAGTTAAAATGCGGCGCACTACTTCTCGGCGAAACGGAATTTGTAAGTGCTTTGAGAGCATTTGAAAACAAGCAAAGGCGGAATTTAATTCCCCACTACCACGGAAAAATGGGTATTTCTGGTGTTTGTCTTTACCCTTTGATGCGGATGCTGCTGGCGGATATTCTTCATCAGAGGCGTAGGGAATATCTAGTTCGTCAGCAATTTGGGATTGGGTATTGCTTACCTGAATCTGTACTGGTTCATTCTCCAGAAAGAACAAATCTGATGGGGATAAACCAATTAGACGTACATGATTTGGCCCTTGAACTTCAATTATTCCGCCATTATTTACTTCTAAGCGCGAACCATTGGAGAAATTTTTGATCGTACCACCGCCACTCACAAACCAGATGCTGTTGCTATCAAGTTGGCTGAGTGAGGTTCTTCCGGGATTCAAGTAATGTACTTTTGCTTGTGGTAAAGCTTGTTCTGAAAGTTGTTTGAGATTAGCACTAGCTAAAGCTTGCTGTTCTAATTGCGATCCCACGACATCGAATACTTCTATTACATGAGCGCGATTTTTGCGGACATTGGTAAAAGCTGGGTAGGAAGAGAGTAGCCGTAAATATTCAACTGCACTTAAGGTTAAACATACCACTTCAGTAGAAGCGATCGCTGTCTCACAGCCAAGCTGACGCAAAAAGCCGATTTCGCCCAGAATCTCTCCAGGTTGTAACAACTTTAAGGTTACTGGCATTTGCGTCTGGGGATCGTATCCCAACAGCCGCACTTGTCCTTCATAAATAATTGTTACTCGTTCTGGGATGATTTCTTTACCAATAATTTTTTGGCCGATGCGGTAGCGCCAAGCTTGCAATTGTTGCGAGACATTAGCGAGTTCCTCATCAGGTAGTTGCTCAAATCCTTCAACAGAGCTAAGAAATTCTTGAAAGGAGTTCTTAATATATGTCATGCCTAGTTCTGGTAATCAGATCTAATATATGTATTGGTTGTTGGTTATTAGCTAGTGGTAATTGATTACTAAGCCATAAAAGGGTTTCCCATGACATAGTACACATTATCAGGCTTAAAAGTTACTTTGATTGCGAAGTTTTACTTAAAATAGTTGCTATATTTGGCATTTTGGTAATTGATTTGCTAATTTTACTCAGTGATTTCTGTTTGCGCTCAACTGTGTATAAATAATATATTCAGCAAATACTAGCACTATCAGTGAGTCAACTATGCGAATAACTATTTTTCTGAGCAGATGCTTGCGATCTACTGTATAAGAGGGGATTTAGCACCTATGCATCAGCTTAGGTGCTAACGTTGGGTACTGAAGTTGTGCGATCGCTTCTTTTGCAACTGTATCAGCAGCAACGGCAAAACCCTTGCTACTCCCAGATGGCTCTCTATTTGCAGAACTGAGGTCAGATCAATTGTCAGGGTTGCCACTTTTATGGCTTGTCTCAAAAAAATAGTGGTAAAAGATTTACAAAAGTTTGTCAGTTGGTTAAGCTTTTACCCTAAGAAAAAAGTAAGGACTGATTGCCAATTGCTTTGAGGTATAGTATGAAAACCAACCGCCACAGTTGGCCATATTGTTCGTAACTCTTAGAGGTTGTTTGAAAAGTGGTTGGCTGTGATTTTAAGCACTGGTTGATCTCCCCTAGCCCCCCTTAAAAAGGGGGAAAACTTCTCAAAGTCCCACTTTTTAAGGCAGGGCTGATTCATTCGACAAGGTATGTATTTTGTCAATACCATTGGCAATAAATATTCGGGCAAAAGTCATAAATTGTTGACTATATTGATGCCTAAGATTGAATGCCAATTGAATACCTTGCTTATTTTTCATCTCCTCAACCCTTGATTTTTAAAGCTTTTTAGGGAATGAATCGGCCCTGCTTTTTAAGGGGGATTTAGGGGGATCTAAAACGTTTTGTTACCAACGACAGGATTTTTAAAACATCCTCTTAGATTACAATTTTCTCTATTAGCTCCTTGACCCACTTGGAACTAAAAGTGCTATAAACTCTTTTTCAGCCTTCTCGATCAGACTTTAAATTTTAGCTAGAGGTAATCAATCGATTGGCTATCAGATCAGACCACATTCTTATCTCAGCTACTTCCCAGACTTGGACTAGGAATGCAACAGCATATTTGTGGTTACAAGATCATGATTATACTCAAATTTAATTTGGATTACTAGAAAAAACTTAGATGTTTTTTATACGAAAAAATTATATTGCTGTGAACTGAGCCAAACAAATAAACTCCAGATTTGCCCTCAGTCATCCTGGAGTTCTCTGGAGTGATTACAGATGCTTAATACAAATCAATTTTTACTTGGTTACTGCCTAATGTCTTTAGGGTATATACCGAAATATGATTCTAACTTTACCTGAGTTTTTCATGTTGGCAACATTGCTTTACAAGGATAAGATTGTCTGTGTGCAACCTTAAATGCGATTCCCAGTCACCTGATGGCTAAAGCTTCTTTTAGAGCAACAATTTTACAGCATTTTTCAGGTAAATAAAATAAACCGATAGGGAACATTGTTCATTGGTGTCAACTTAAGCTCAAACGCTTACCCCAAAAGCGTTTTACCCTAACCCTGAATCCCCTCCCCAAAGCATCGGGGAGGGGAAGTTTTGACTTTAGACAAAACTCTTGTGGGGTGACGCGGATCGTGATGGTAAGTGAGAGAACTGAATATCACATCTTTACAAGGGTTTCACGTTAAGTTAACGTGCATTCATGCTGGGGAGAGTCAAGTAGAAGATCTTCATAAAAAGATAAAATTATGGGTTTTCTGTTTACTGAGTTTTGGCTAGCCCCCCATATATCCTATGGGATTAAAATTACTTAGAGATGTGCTGAAAATTTTTTAGTAGTAATTTTTACAGTATTTCTGCGTAAAATTCTGAAATGTGCGATAGATAAATATCAATATTATAGTAGTTTAATTTAAGTATTTTCATGCTTATCTAAGTAATTTAACTTAAAAAAAATATCTTTTAAAAATAAGATGAATTAAGTCAATTGAATCTACTGTTTAGTTAATAATTGGAGTATTTATGAATAAGGTAATCAATAAATAAAGAGATGAATGATACTCTGTCATGCTAGATAAAACTTTTAAAACCAAGGCATTTACTGTTATCTGTTTGATGTTGCTGCTGTCATGCTCTTGGGCGATTCCCAAGCAAGCACTGGCAAATTCTGACGATCAGCCAAGAGAGGGTTTACCTGGGCGCAGAATTGGAGGTGGAACACGTGGACAGTGTTTTACTAGTGTTGGGCGGTTAATGGCATTGGTGCCAGAAAACAATTTGGGATTTACCAAAAAAGCCTATCCAAACATTTTGTTCTATTTACCCCAAACCTCAACACCAGCAATGGTGGAGTTTGTATTACAAGATGAAAACCGTAAATCAGTGTATGAGAAAACTTTCACTAAAAGCAGCGCTGGAGGAATTATAAATTTTAGCTTGCCTGATTCTACATCCTTATCTCCACTTGCTGTAGGTAAAAAATACAATTGGTATGTGTCGCTAATTTGCGATCCGGAAAACAGAGCGAACGATATTGTGGTTGATGGGTGGATTCAAAGAGTAGAACTGAACTCAACCTTGACAAAACAATTAGAACAAACGACATCACCTTTAGGACGTGTTGCTCTCTATGCTAAAGCCGGACTTTGGCAAGATGCACTAGCTACATTAGCAGAACTCAGATCCACTAAACCTAATGATTCTAGACTCGCTGCTAATTGGACACAGCTATTAAAGACTCAGAACTTGGATGCGATCGCAAAGGAGCCTTTTTTGGAAATCCAAATTCCCAAAAGTCCTTAACTCCTAATAGAGTACTTGTGCCAATATCATACTAAGGTGGAAAAAAATCTTTCTTGCCAGACGATCTAAAACATAGATAAGATCTGGCAGATAAAAATTTAACTAGTACAACACAGCGTTCCAAATACCCCCGCCTTACCGTACTAGTTCTTTACTCAACTCTTTATCTATTGCCAAAAAAAAGTCCACTCTATAAATCTACAGTTTTTGTGATTGCTAAATACTCCAAGAAGTTTTGGTTATTAGTATCCTTAGCTACTAAGCATTATCAGCGTCAGATCAACCCATCTATTACCACCCTAAGTTTGAAGCAATCGGTTGTCGTTGCTAGTATCCTTGTGACTGGACTGGTAATGGGTTTGAGACAACTGGGTTGGTTGCAGCTCCTAGAATTGGTCACCTATGATCAAATGGTGCGCCTCCAACCCGATGCTGGTTCTAACCCACGACTGTTGGTAGTAACAATCACAGAAGCTGATATTAAACAACAGAAACAATGGCCTTTATCTGATAGCACTCTCGCTCAATTATTGGCCAAGCTGCAACAAGCTCAACCTAGAGCTATTGGTTTAGACCTCTATCGTAATCTCCCCCAACCTCCAGGTCGTGAAGTGCTGATGCAGCAACTTCAGGCTCCTAATGTGATTACTATTATTAATCTTGGGGATACAAATGCAGAAGGAGTATCCCCTATTCCCGGTTTATCCACAGAACACATTGGCTTTAATGACTTTGTAATTGATCCAGATGGTGTTGTTCGCCGAAACTTGATTTATGCCCAGCAAGGCAAGGAAAAGTTCTACTCTTTCTCTTTGCAGTTGAGCCTCAAATATCTTGCAAAGCAGGGAATTGCTCTCAAAGTTAAATCAAATGCACTGCTGTTAGGTAATTCTGTATTCCCACCTTTAAATAATAATTCGGGTGGGTATCACAATATTGATAATGCAGGCTATCAGGTGATGCTCTCCTACCGTTCATCTGAACAAGTGGCGCGACAGGTGTCATTAACACAAGTGCTACAAGGTCAGTTTGATCCTAAT
Organism: Aulosira sp. DedQUE10; assembly: GCA_034530935.1. Taxonomy (GTDB): domain Bacteria; phylum Cyanobacteriota; class Cyanobacteriia; order Cyanobacteriales; family Nostocaceae; genus Aulosira. Next base: position 31,842 of record JAVRCF010000036.1, read on the forward strand.
TGGGTTAAAGACAAGGTAGTGTTGATTGGGACAACTGCCCCTAGCTTAAAGGATTTGTTCTTTACTCCTTACAGTGCAGGTAAACCTGCAAACCCAGGTATGCCTGGGGTGTTGATCCATGCTCAATTGGTCAGCCAACTCCTCAATACAACCTTAGAGCAACAATCAATATTTTGGTTCTGGCCAGAATGGGCAGAATTTCTTTGGGTGTGGACTTGGGCTTTAATTGGAGGTGTACTTGCATGGCGACTTCGGCATCCCCTCTTCTTAGGAGTAGGGGGAGTAATTTGTTTGGGGAGTCTATTTGGTATTTGCTTTGGTATTTTCACCCAAGCAGGCTGGATACCGCTCATACCACCGATGTTGGCATTGGCGATCGCATCTGGTAGTGTTCTTGCCTATAAGCTATTACACAATACATTGCATGACACCCTAACCGACCTCCCCAATCGCAGTTTGTTTTTGAAGCAATTGGAATGGGTGATCGCTGAAACGAAACTTCAAAAAAATTCACGATTTGCCCTACTTTTTTTGGGTATTGACCGTTTCAAGTTTATTAATGAAAGTTTTGGACACCAATTTGGCGATCAATTTTTAGTCAATGCGACTCAAAGATTAAAAACCTGCCTAGGAAACCGGGCAATATTAGCGCGGGTTGGTGGCGATGAGTTCGCTATTTTGCTGAAAAATATTACTGATACTAGTGAAGTTACTGCGATCGCCGACCAGCTACATCAGAAAATGTCGTTACCCTTTAAGAACAACGGACAAGAAATATTCACCAGCATCAGTATTGGTATAGCCTTAAATCAGGCGGAACTCGATTATGAACCAATAGCTTTGCTGCGAGATGCTCACACAGCTATGTATCGTGCCAAAGACTTGGGTAAAGGCCGTCATGAAGTCTTTGCTACAGGTATGCATACCCAAATCGTCAAGCGGTTTCAGCTGGAAATCGACCTGCATCGAGCTATTGAACAGCAGGAATTTGAGCTTTACTATCAGCCAATAGTTTCTTTAAAAACGGGCAAAATAATTGGGTTTGAAGCACTTATCAGATGGAAACATCCTCAGCATGGCTTTGTCTCCCCAGTCGAGTTCATTCCAGTCACAGAAGAAACAGGACTGATTATTCCTTTAGGTAAGTGGATTTTGCAAGCAGCCTGTCATCAATTGTCTGTTTGGCAAGCCCAATTTCCGACAAATCCGCCACTGATGATGAGTATTAACCTATCTGGACATCAGTTGGTTCAATCCGATTTGGTGGAATATATTGAGCAGATTCTGAAGGAGACAGGATTAAATGGAGAAAGTTTAAAACTAGAAATTACTGAAACCGTAGCAATGAATGACGTTGAAGCTGCCATCAGTATCATGCTACGCCTAAGAACTTTAAATTTACGGTTAAGTATTGATGATTTTGGTACAGGATATTCCTCTTTAAGTTATTTACATCGCTTTCCTGTCAATACATTGAAGATAGATCGCTCTTTTGTGAGCCGCATGGAAGAGACTGACGAAGATGCTGCGATCGTTGAGACTATTATGATGCTTAGTCATGCATTGGGTATGGATGTAGTTGCAGAAGGGGTAGAAACTGCTGCACAGCAAGCAAAATTGCAAGTTCTCGGTTGTGAATATGGACAGGGCTATTTCTTTTCTAAGCCCGTAGACAGCAAAATTGCAACCACATTACTAGATAGCCAATTTAACAATCTCAAGAAATAACCCCGTTCGCTTAGCGTCTGTAGAGAAGAACACGAAGTTTTAATATACAAGGGTGAATTTTGGAGGGGGTTTGGAGGACGCAACCGTCCCCTAATCGGAGGCTTGGGGGAGAATCCCCCAACAGATGCTGGCTTTTTCAACAAGTGACAAATCAATCTCTCATCACCTTAACCCAAGCTTATTGCTATTTATACAATCGCCACAACCAATAAAAAAACGCCCTCCATTTCTGAAGGACGTTTTTTATTGAGCTAAAACTTCAGTATTAGCCGTTGATTGCAGGAGCAGTTAACGCAACAGGAGCAACATCAAGTGCAGCCAAGTCTAAGGGGAAGTTGTGAGCGTTACGCTCGTGCATGACTTCCATACCCAGGTTAGCGCGGTTGATTACGTCTGCCCAAGTAGCGATGACGCGACCTTGAGAATCAATTACTGATTGGTTGAAGTTGAAACCGTTCAAGTTGAACGCCATTGTGCTCACACCCAGTGCGGTAAACCAGATACCGACGACAGGCCATGCAGCCAACAAGAAGTGCAAAGAACGGCTGTTGTTGAAACTCGCGTATTGGAAGATCAAACGACCGAAGTAGCCGTGGGCTGCAACGATGTTGTAGGTTTCTTCTTCTTGACCGAACTTATAACCGTAGTTCAGAGATTCAGTTTCGGTTGTTTCACGAACCAAGGAGGAGGTTACCAAACTTCCGTGCATTGCGGAGAATAAACTTCCACCGAACACACCAGCCACACCTAACATGTGGAAGGGGTGCAACAAGATGTTGTGTTCAGCTTGGAACACAATCATGAAGTTGAAGGTTCCGGAGATACCCAAAGGCATACCATCGGAGAATGAACCTTGACCCAAGGGGTAGATCAAGAATACTGCGGTAGCAGAAGCCAAAGGAGCAGAGTAAGCTACGCAGATCCAAGGACGCATACCCAAACGGTAAGACAATTCCCACTGACGACCAAGGTAGCAAGCGCAACCGATCAAGAAGTGGAAAACTACCAATTGGTAAGGACCACCGTTGTACAACCACTCATCTAAGGAAGCAGCTTCCCAGATTGGGTAGAAGTGCAAGCCGATCGCGTTAGAAGAAGGAACAACTGCACCAGAGATGATGTTGTTACCGTAGATCAATGAACCTGCAACAGGTTCACGAATCCCATCGATGTCTACTGGCGGTGCAGCGATGAAAGCAATTACGAAGCAAGCGGTAGCGGCTAGCAAAGTAGGGATCATCAATACGCCGAACCAACCGATGTAAATCCGGTTCTCGGTGCTGGTGATCCACTCGCAAAACCGATCCCATACACTGGTGCCAGAGCGCCGTTGTAAGGTTGTTGTCATTGTTTTATGAGTGCGATTTGTTTTGGAATAATTAAGTTTGGGTAAACTAGGTTTCACCCCTACTCATCTACTTTACATGAATTTACGTTAAAAATGTGATTTATTTTTTTATATTTTCGGTAAATAGTGATTAATATTACTTATATAAATGAAACAATTCCTGATTTAAGTTAAGTAATATTAATTTAAGTTAAGTAATATTAAATTTATCAGTCTGCCTAGTACGTCACTGCGTAAATAAGCGCAAAGTTGGTGGTGTCGGTTTTTGTCCCGCCAAACTTTGTAAGACAGCCATCCATTTAAAATCGCTAGAAATCCTACAAAATCAGCGTTCTTTCTTTTTACTTTTGCCCTTCGGGTGACGCTCGTTCCTCGCTACCGCTACGCTAACGCCATTTGCTTTATGCCGGGGAACCCGTCCACCGCAATGGCTCACCTTTTTACTTTTGCCTTGTTGTACCAGGCAGATTTAATCAAAAATCGAAGTAAATATATGGCAAGCTGCCTTCAGGAGCTAATAACCAAACTGCATAGAAACAAAGGGGCACAAAGACTAGCTTTACAGGCCAATTAAATTCCAACTTGAGGCGACTCTTAAACATATAGGTTAAAGTCATCAAAATAGCCAAAATTAGTAATCTCCCAGCCATTTGGGATTGGCTGATGTTGAGGGCTTCTATATATACCTTTTGTGCAAACTGAATATCAGCTGGATAACCCAATAGATGCCTAAATACTAAAGAAGAATCTTGGAAATTGGGTAACCGAAACCATATCCAAGAAGTAAAAACCATAAGTTGGGTGAACAACCAAGCTGAAAATATACCCAAAGGGTGTTGCCAAAAATGTTCTATATTTCCAAAGCGATCGCTCATTGCATCGGTAAGGCGATGAACTATCAAAGCGATCCCGTGGTATGCGCCCCAAACGACAAAACCCCAGGCAGAACCATGCCAAATCCCCGCAATTAGCATCACAATCAATAGATTCCAGCAGGTGCGCGTTAAACCCCGACGAGAGCCACCCAAAGGAAAGTAGACATAGTTACGCAGCCAATCACCCAAAGTCATATGCCAGCGTCGCCAAAAATCCGCAATACTGGTGCTGAAGTAGGGAAAATCAAAATTCTCTGGTAAAACTAAGCCAAAAAGTAAAGCACTGCCACGGGCAATATCTACATAACCATTGAAATCTAAATACAACTGTAAACCGTAAGCAAATATAGCTAACCAGAGATCTGTACTACCTGCTCTCTGCAAGTTACCAAAACATAAATCGACAAAAATGCCCAAATGATCAGCCAATATACCTTTTTTAACGGCACCTCTAGCAATTAACCAAAGTCCTTCAGCCACTTGATCGGGAGTAGGTAATTGTAGTGTATTAATTTGACTTGCTAGGTTGTGATAGCGAGTAATCGGCCCTGATATAAGTTTGGCAAAAAATAATTTATAAGCAGCAAATTTGATAAATTGACCAGTAGCAGGCGCACCACGATAGACATCAATTAAATAAGCAATACATTCAAAAGTAAAAAATGAAATCCCCAAAGGTGCAACAAATTTAAAAGCACTATCTTCAGAGGCTTTTATTGATATATGAAAAACACCATTAATAATAAAAGGCAAATATTTAAAGCCTAATAGCAATAAAACATTTAAACCCACTCCCAGCCCCAAAAGTTTCTGACGGCGAAGGTTCCAGTCAGCTTTGTAAAACTGCCATTCTTCGTTAGAAATTCGTCCATCACGAGAATTTTTCCCTGGGGAGTTGCCTTTGCCAATCTCCAGCCCAAAACGAAAGTTAATAAAAGTAAGTGCTAATAGTAAAGGTATGTACTGAACATTTAAAGATGCATAAAATATCAGGCTGGCAATCAACAGCGTCCACAAGCGTAACTTCTGTACTGACAAAGACCAGTAAATTCCCAGCACACTCAACAAAAAAAGTCCGTAGAAAATTGAGATAAAGTTCATTTGTTAGTCATTTGGCATTAGTCCTCTCTTACAAAGTTCTGATCGCCGGAAACCGGCGCTCCACGCCAGTTCGTTCAAGTCGGGAAACCCCTTCGGGTTCGGCAGTCCACTCGGCGGCATAGCCGCACGTGTGGCTGCACTCACCGCCCACACGACTGGCTCGACTTTGCGCTTTGTCGTTTGTAATTTGTCAAGAGCCAAGAGTCAATAGGTATTAGTTATTTCTTCCCCTGTTTTCTCATATCTCTACTTTGTCGACCAAGGAATCATGGGGTCACGAGCTAGCTTTTTCGAGACTTCGTAAGCGCCAAAGCGGTTGAGGTGACTGGGGTCAGAAAAGTATTCATTGGTTTTTGTCCACAGTTTACTTAAATCTCGGTAGATAAAGTTGGGATTATTAACCTGCCACATATATTTTTGAAATTCTTGCTCATATTGTTGACGTACTGAATCTAGATAGTCGGCGGTGAGGGGTGTGTTGACAAACACTAAAGGAATTTTTTGCGTTTGGGTAAACCGCAGCAATGCTTGAAAAGCCGCATCTTGTTCCCCTGCTACTTGAAAAGATTGATAATCGTTGTCGTAATTTCCGGGAACTCTCGGATGTTTTTGATAGTATCTCGCGGGATGAAAGCGGATTGATAAAGGTAAAAAGCCATCAAAGTCAACGGACATCTGAGAAGTGTCTTCTTCTAGTGCATCGTTGCTTAACTGTGTAGATGATGTATCTACATGAGTCTTGGCGCTAATTAAAGGTAACGAGTTTATATGCTTTTGCAATAACTCCTTAATGCGATCGCGGTTGGGGTAGCTGGCTGAAACATTAGCTACAGTCTGATTTAACCACTCATTAGCCAGCTGATAGCTGCTCATTTCTGGCTTTTGTACTTTGGTTTTTGTTGCTGCTGAAGACTTTGCTGGATCTTTGAGCAACTCATCAGTAGTACCTGTGGCGATCGCTTTTTGCAACACCTGTTTGTAACCTGCTGAGGCAGCAATCGATGCAAAGGTGATGTCCTTACGACCGCTGTTGAAGGCACGGGAACCATCTGCCCAGACAATGAGCTTTGGCAGTTCTGCTGGTTCCAAGACGCGGCGAATAATAAAGTCTACAACTTGGGCTGTAGCTCCATTCACCCCAAAGTTAAATACATCAATGTTAGGATAACCTTGGGTTGCTAAAGCTTGCGAAAGGGCCGCCGGATCGACTCCCCTGAGGGCACGGGAGGAACCAATAATCAATACATGGGGAGGTCTACCAGTTTTAGCTAACCGTTGCTTATATAAGGCAATTTGCTCATCTAACTGCCTAGCATTAAAACTCGGCATTTGCGATCGCGCTGCTAATAAAATAGCAGTGGCAGTGGCTTTGCCTTTGAGAGGTGCGGCTGCTAAGGTTTCTGTCTCGCTTTCATCATTTTGGGTAAAGCCAGAAGCATTGAATACAGAACTTTTACCCTGATTTGTTTTAGGCTTAGTGGTATCAGCAAAAAATGCAGTGATCTGACTTTGATTAGCCTCAGACTTAGAAGATGTCTTTTGGTTAGGGCTTGGTGATGTCGCAACTTGTGGTGGCGAACTGGGGAGACTACGGGTAACGATTTGACCCAATACCCAGTCAGTTTGCATGGTGAGTAATAATCCCAGCGTCCCCCAGACGAGGGCAACCTTAATACCTTGAGCTTCCGGGTTATACTCTGTGGGCTGATCAATTTCGCTAAATAGTTGCGTTTGTAACAGCAACTTTTTGCAAGTTAGCTTGGTTGTGGTTACCCAATCCCGCGCTACTTCTGTAATAAAAGTTTGCACTTCCTCTTTGGTCAACTCGGGACGCAAAATTGGCTCATCCGCCGGAGTAGTGACCAGATCGTTAATGTAGATAGAAGTAGCCGCAAATTCTGGAGTAGCTTCTGGTACTAAACGTTGGCGATGCTCAAAATCCTCGCCGTGATGCCAAGCGGGTTCCTTGCTACCTGCACGACGACCATAGACCCGTACTCCCATCATCCCAGGGATTTTGAACTGGCGGAGCAACTTAACGACTTTATTTGCCACTTTTTTGCGGACTGGGCACACAGGTGCATCACACATAACGTGTAATAAATCACCTTTTTGCAGCAGCATGACGCGGGCACCACCTGTCTTCAGTCGCCAATCTAAATCAGGATTAAGTAACCGTTCTAGTAAAAAATTAATCGCAGGTTGATCACCAGAATTGGCCAATTCTAGGGCTGATGGAGTCAAAGCCGGATGTTGAGCGGCGGGTAAAGTCAGCCAATCAATCCAAGCTGGTTGCTTGTCGGCGGTTTTTTGTCCATACAAAGTGGCGGCTTTGATTCCTTGGGGAGCGATCGCTTCTAATTTAGATTTGATCGCCTGTAAGCATAACTGTTTCCCTGGTGCTGGGGCGGTTTCTAAAGGGTCAAAACTTGGGGTGCAAAAGATATGTAGGGTTGATTCTTGCAGTGAAGTTTGGACAGCGACTTTTAACTCCGATAACTCTTCAGTTAACAGCCTGGCGATCGCTTGTACATCCCCCCAACGCGCCCAGTCCTTCAGCATCACCTCTGGTGGTGTCAAATCCACCCGCAATCGCCACTCAGGTGCTGTTTCGCCCTTCACCTGCGAGACAATCACTGCATCCACATAGCCAGTTAGCTTAAGATTTCTTAACTTCTGGGCTATTGGCTCTGCCAATAATGAAGGATCGGGACTATAACCCGACTGACAAAAGATCCACAGGCGCTGTTCTTGTAATTGGCTATTTTGTGTGGTTGGTTGCGGCTTGACTTTTACCTGTACTGCCACACCAAAAGTACTCAGAGTTTCGCTAAGATAGCGAGCAATGGCATCGGGATTTCCTTGTCGTGCCAAGCTTTCGTTAGATAAAATCAGCGCTCCACCAAGTTGGGATTTGAGCTTATCCTCTAACAGGGCTTGCTCTGCCTCCTGCAAGTGCCGTTCGAGTTGATTTAAGTAAACTCGATGACACCATTGAGCCTGCGGCTCTCCTTTTTTTCGGCCGTAGACAAATACTTGGTATATTGAGGGTTGTTCGCCGTTTGTGAGGACATCCAAGTCTGTTTGCTGGAGTGCTTGTAGCAAGTCATATAAAGTGCGCCAACGTCCTGGACAATCTTTGCCTTCACAAAGGATATGTAGGTCATTTCCCCGCAACTGGACTTTCACCCCGAAAGTGTTAATCCCAGTTGCTTGGCTTACCCATTGCACTAAGGATTTTTGGCGATCTAGTAATGCTGTTTTCATGGGCAGTTAACTTTTAGAGTCAGCGAGTATTGGGGGATAGTGCCTGCGCTTGTAAACTAGAACCATAGATTTATCACACCCTGACGTTTGGTTTTAACACTTTTGTTACCTTATGCGCTTGCTCTCATTGGCAAAGATATTTGATGTCCAGTTGCGAGCCACTTCTATGTTAGATTTTCTGTTTATTTTACTAATCTGCAAACAAACGAGAATTAGCAATGTCTCCTGCAACCCAAAAACCTTCACCTAACCCAGAATTAAATCTGTTGCTGTTTAGCATTCCCCAATCTTTGCTTTTACAAATAGGTACAGCGTCTATACTACTGCTGTTCACCGCTGGGAATGCCTCAGTAAAAGCCCTAGAAGCTATGGGGCAAGCTAGTGAAGAATTGTTTCGGGGCGATCGCCTACCCATACTCGACTTCCCAGAAGATAACGAATTAAATCACAGTTAAAAATTTTACTCTAAAAAATGCTCCATTCTGGACACCTGCCAGAAGTGTTGACTAGACCACAAAGAATTCTAAACAATCATCGTTTTGGCAAGATATAGAGAATATGAGTTCTGTTTTATACTCTTTGTCTCAGGCAGCGAAAATCTACCCCGCCTCAGAATTATTTTTACGCCATCGCCTCCAAGTGGTGGAGGAATTGTGGGAGTCTGTACTCCGGCAAGAATGCGGGCAAAAAATGGTGGATTTATTGGAACAACTGCGCGCTCTGTGTTCGCCTGAAGGTCAAGCTACTCATGACCAAGCTGAATCTGCGGTAAAGTTGATTGAACAACTGAACATTAACGAAGCAATTCGGGCGGCTCGTGCTTTTGCTCTGTATTTTCAGTTGATCAACATCATAGAACAAGAATATGAACAACGGCAGCAATTAACTCGCTATTCCCAGGCAGAAACAGAGCTAGAAGATCCAGAAATATTACCGAATATTAGCTATTCATCCAATCAACTAGAAAATGATGCACCTGTAAATAGGGGGTTAGGCGCAGAGTTGTTAGCCAAAAGTTGGTTGGCTAAAGAAAAAGACAAACAAAAAGGCACTTTTGCGGCTTTATTTCCCCATTTATTCAAACTCAATGTGCCACCGCAGCAAATTCAACGCCTGATTGCTCAATTAGATGTGCGTTTAGTGTTTACAGCTCATCCCACAGAAATTGTGCGTCATACAATTCGGGATAAGCAACGACAAGTGGTAAACCTATTACAACACCTAGATCGGGTGGAAAACCTTTCTGGTAGTACATTAGGCGGATATCCTTGGGAAGCAGCAGACATCAGGGAAAAATTACTAGAAGAAATTCGCCTATGGTGGCGCACGGATGAACTGCACCAATTTAAGCCTACAGTCTTGGATGAAGTAGACTATGCCCTACACTATTTCCAAGAAGTTCTCTTTGACGGGATTCCCCAACTGCATAAACGGTTTACATACGCACTGAGTAAAACCTTTCCTTGGCTAGAACCACCTCAGAAAAACTTTTGCTCTTTTGGTTCTTGGGTAGGTTCCGATCGAGATGGTAATCCTTCTGTCACACCAGAAGTTACCTGGCAGACAGCTTGTTATCAGCGCAAAATGGTGTTGGAGAGATATATTCAATCAGTGAAGCAATTGATTGAGTTATTGAGCGTCTCGATGCACTGGAGTGATGTCCTCCCAGACTTGCTGGAATCTCTAGAGTTGGATCAGTCACATCTGAGCGATATATATGACGCTTTGGCGCTACGTTATCGCCAAGAACCCTATCGGCTGAAGCTTTCCTATGTCTTAAGAAGACTGGAAAATACCCGCGATCGCAATTTAGCATTGTATAAGCGAGAAACGCCCAAAAATGAAGACAAGCCGATGTATCGTTCGGGGTCAGATTTTTTAGCCGAACTGCGAATGATTCAACGCAACTTGACTGAAACAGGTTTAAGCTGTCGAGAATTAGATAATTTAATTTCTCAGGTAGAAATTTTTGGCTTTAACCTGACACAGTTAGATATTCGCCAAGAATCTTCACGTCACTCTGATACCCTCAATGAGATTCTGGAATATCTCCAAGTCTTACCCCAAGCTTATAACGATCTCACAGAAGCGCAGCGAGTGGCTTGGTTAACAGGAGAATTGCAAACTCGCCGTCCTTTAATTCCGGCAGAATTACCATTTTCCGAAAAGACTAACGATGTCATTCAAACATTCCGCATAGCGCGATCGCTACAACAAGAGTTTGGTGTCCAGATCTGCCAAACTTACATTATTAGTATGTGCCGCGAAGTTAGCGACGTACTGGAAGTTTTGTTATTAGCCAAAGAAGCCAGACTTTTTGATCCCGCGATCGCAGTCGGTACAATTCAAGTTGTACCTTTATTTGAAACTGTAGAAGACTTGCAACGCTCCAGAAGTGTGATGCGGCAACTTTTTGAGCTACCGTTATATCGGGCTTTGTTAGCTGGCGGTTACGAGCAATTCCAGGAGAACAAGGAAAACGCAGACAATATCCACGCCACTTGTCCCCTCACCCTGAACCTACAGGAAGTGATGCTGGGGTATTCCGACAGTAATAAAGACTCTGGTTTTTTAAGCAGCAATTGGGAAATTCATAAAGCCCAAAAATCACTCCAGGAAATAGCAGAACTATATGGCGTGAATTTGCGAATTTTTCACGGACGTGGCGGTTCTGTAGGAAGAGGAGGCGGCCCTGCTTACGAAGCGATTTTGGCTCAACCTGGTCATAGTATTAATGGCAGAATCAAAATCACCGAGCAAGGAGAAGTTTTAGCCTCGAAATATTCCCTGCTGGATTTGGCTTTGTACAATTTGGAAACCATCACCACCGCAGTAATTCAAGCCAGCCTCCTGAAGACAGGTTTCGATGATATCGAACCTTGGAATGAAATTATGGAGGAACTAGCAGCGCGATCGCGTACTCATTATCGCTCGTTAATTTATGAGCAACCCGATTTTATCGACTTTTTCCACCAAGTAACTCCCATCGAAGAAATTAGCCAGTTGCAAATTAGCTCCCGTCCAGCACGTCGGCCATCAGGTAAGAAAGATTTAAGCAGCCTGAGAGCAATTCCTTGGGTATTTAGTTGGACACAAACAAGATTTTTACTACCTTCCTGGTATGGCGTAGGTACAGCTTTGCAAGAATTTTTTCAAGCAGAACCGGAAGAACACTTAAAATTGATGCGTTACTTTTACGTTAAGTGGCCGTTCTTCAAAATGGTGATTTCCAAGGCTGAAATGACCTTAGCAAAAGTAGATATGCAAATGGCGCAGCACTACGTCCAAGAGTTGTCAAACCCAGAAGATAAACCTAGATTTGAGAAAGTTTTTGAGCAAATTTCCAGCGAATACTATCTCACCAAGGACTTAGTGTTAAAAATTACCGGGCACAATCGCCTTTTAGATGGCGATCCTGTGTTGCAGCGTTCGGTACAGTTACGCAATGGCACTATTGTACCTTTAGGGTTTATCCAAGTTTCCCTACTTAAACGTCTCCGCCAATCACGGAATACTGCCCCATCCGGTGTCATCCATTCCCGTTATAGTAAAGGCGAGTTACTGCGAGGAGCATTGTTAACGATTAACGGTATTGCCGCAGGGATGAGAAATACAGGCTGATCCACTGTGCAGAGAGTGGATTACGAATATCCTAAACCGACACATAGAATGATGCTGCGGGCGAATTGCGGGGTATTCCCCCTCATCAATAAAATATTCATGCAAGTTTTGTGTGTCAAAATTAATTTGATAGTTTCGTAGTCAACCTGAGTTCGGGTTAAGCCAGAAACTAAAAAGCTTATTCTGTAAGGATTGAGCAAAACTCTAAGTCATAAAAGAAGCGATTAAAGTGGAATTATCTTGTGAGTAAGGTTCATAAATGAGACTAATCTCAACAATATGCTTTATTGAGAATAGATCAAAACAGAGCTTCAGACAGAACAATGAGAAATCAATGGTTTTGAGGATTTTTTATCCCGAACTCAGGTTAGTCAGCAATTTAGTGCTTAAATATTCCAGGGTTGTACTGCTTCCCTACGGGACTCTCCGCGAATGCAGAACCCGTATGGTAGTCATGACTACGAAATCATCAGTAATGATTAAAAATCGAATTTTAATTTGCACCTTAGTTGCACTATCATCAGGATTTTTTGGTGGTTACCTTAGCGGACAAATCACCCTGATGCTTCATAGTCAAAAGTGTCAAAACCAGACTTGGGCTTTAAAACAAATATGCAACACTTGGGTAACACCAGGCGCAATCTGGCAAGGTAGCACAACTGGACTATGGGTAGGCGCAATCTTAGGAGCATTTGTTGCTGGTTTAGCAACAAACCAAAATCGTAATTAGTGCAAGAGTCAAAAGTCGGAGAGACGCGATTAATCGCGTACTCAAAAGTCAAATTAACCCTTAACTATGGACTATCCGTCGATGCAGTCGGTGCTTGCAAAGAAGGAAGAGTTTTCCAAGAGTGAGTACTAGTATCAAAACAGCACCATTTTGCACTTTTGGCTTCTTGGTAGCAAAATAAAGTGCGATCGTGACCATCAAGGTAGTCAGTTAAATAATAGACAATTCCTCGAAAAGGATAAGTTTTGCGGCTGAGTCGTTTGGCTACTGCTTGATTGGGACATTCAACTACGAAAACCGATTTTCCATCCAGGTGAGCCAAAGAGAAGAGACACATCCGCAAAATGGCTCTGAGCCAACTTTCAGAATTGTCAAAATAGTCATCTATGATTTTGTTAGTCAGAGCTTGTTCTAGGGTACGGTCTTTATTTTGGGGAATTTGGGCTTCAGACATAGCATCACCTATAGCTACACCGATGGTTTGAGATTAAACCAAAATATCGAAAAGTGACAAGGGTATGGGCAATTATTGTCCCTGACCCCTTGTTTCCCTTGATTAACACTGTCTCTTGTGGAATGCCAAGCGTCAAGGGATGTCTACGATAGGCTACGCTGGGAGCAGTTTTTGAGAGACAGCATGGCTGATAAAATATACTCATAGCCTTATGAGCAAATTGTCATGCCTGCTGAAACTAATCAAGTAAATCAAACAACCACCGGTGCTGATGCTATTGATGAAGCGATCGCACAAGGAATTGATTTTGACGGTTCTCCAATTCCCACAGCCAAGCTGGAACTATATAGCAAAGTCATGGCACTAGAGGCAAATAGACAGCGTAGCGGCGTATCGAATACCATGCGATCGCGTATTGTCAGAATTGGGGCAAAGCACATTCCCCAAGGAGAACTCGACACCTTGCTTGTAGATGCTGGTTTTGCACCTTTGAAAGAAAAAGAAGTTGCCTTTTTTTACGGCGGTAAGTAGTCATACATACCCCCCTTACCCTGTCTTCGTCAACCTGAGAGGTTGACAAGGACAAGTATTTTTATGTGTTGAATAACGACTCTGTTCCCTAACAGAGTGTATTGCACATAACTAATAAGCACTCTAAATACTCCTGACAAGCAAAAAAACTAGTTAGGAATCATAATGTTATTTGTCTAGTTTATTACTCAAATCACTTATGCCGAAAGCAATTTGGAATGGAGCAACTTTAGCCGAGAGTGATAAAACTGTAGTTGTAGAAGGCAACCATTACTTTCCTGCTGATGCTATCAACAAGCAGTATTTTAAAGAAAGTAATACCCACACTACTTGCCCGTGGAAAGGTGTTGCTAGCTACTACAGTATCGAAGTAAACGGGCAAGTCAATCAAGACGCAGCTTGGTACTATCCCAGCGCCAAGGAGAGAGCTAAAAATATTGAAGGCTATATTGCCTTCTGGCGAGGTGTAAAAGTTGAAGCTTAGTCAAAATTAATCTCTAGTTAATTCCTGAAAGTATTTAATTTCAGGGTATTTAGGCAACTTAAAAGCTAATTATTTTACCGCTTTCATTGGTGGTTGATACTAGTCAACCACCAGCACCTTGAAATATTTTTTGATTCATTTATCTGGCAAACGCAAAATAATTTGGCGTTTTTGGCGTAACAGTATTCCTTCCTCTTCAAACTGCTGTAAAAGTCGTGTTACCGTTACTCTGGTTGTATTTAACACCTCAGCCATTTCTTGATGAGTAGCATTCAGGTCAATTAGTTTACCCTCTTCTACCTCACGACCAAATTTGGTACTTAACCACACCAAAAATTGCCACAAACGCAGATACATCGGTTTACAATGCACTATGCTTAAAAGTTCTTCTGCTTGTTGAATATGAGACAGTAACGCATTGATGTCTTGATACCACAGATGAGGTGGCACAATACTTACTTCTACACTAGTCAAACATTCAATTTGGTAAGGTTTAACTTTAGACAATGGAGAACCAATCAAATCTCCAGAACCCCAATAGCCTAAAGTAATAAATGTTCCATCTTCACTCCAGGTTAAGGTGCGAACTGCACCACGTTCGATTCGCCACAATATATCGTTGCGTGGTGGTATCATTTCGCGCTTCGTAAATAAGCGATGAGGTATTTGTTCTTTGAGGACAGAGTTATATGACAAATTGGCAGAAGACATCATAGAAACAGCTTGGTAGAGAAAATTGTGTAGTTGCTTGAGAAGTTATTGAATTATCTCAGATGCAAGAATTGACTTAGAATAAATTAATACTTGCAGTTAAAGCAGCAAAGGCAGATTTATCACAGATATCATCTATGTGTAAATATCGGGATAGTAGGGATAACCATAGTTATTTTGTAGTTACCCATGACACCCAAGTAAATAAATACTTATGCCTTTCTCAGAAACTGGGGCGAAATTCAAAAAAATTATTTACAAGATAGTAAGCATAGCGTGAGAAAATTTGCAATAGTACCTGATTCTCTTCCAAAACACTTTGCATTCCCACTGAAGTAATTATTGGCATAAAAAAACACTCAGTGTTAAAGTACATGAGTGTGATATTTTAAGGATAAAAATGGGCATTGGGCATTTGTCTGACATATATCCCCTTAATCTCCCCAGTCCCTACAGTAGCCAATTATTCTCTAGCAATCACAATATCGTTGGACTTAATTACCGCGTAAGCTTCCGTTCCCTCAGCCAGCTCCAATTCCTCTGCTGACACTCTGGTGATCATAGAGGTTAGCTCTACTTTGTGAACAATCTCTAGGGTTACTTCCGTATTAACTGCGCCAGTAACCACTCTTTTGACAACACCCTTGAGAATATTGCGCGAGCTAACTTTTAATGGTTTCTTTTGACTACTAATTTCTATGCCAGGGGTATAAGCATCTTTTATAACATCCTGCTCAGTTGATGACGCTACTGCTGGTGAAGAGTATTTATTCAGCCCACGTACTAATTCTCTTAAAATTTCAGTCTTGGTACGTTGAGACTGGTTGCAGAACTCTTCCAGTATTTTGCGTTCTTCTTCTGAAGTTTGAAATGTTACCCATCCTTGTTCTTTTCTAGGCATATTTTTACCAATTTAGTTGGTACATACTTTTTATCATGCTCCGATCCTACCAAGGTAAATCCTCTGAAACAGAACACCCTGGAATAAGTTGAGCCGCATAAAAATAAAATAAACCAAACCTCAAGATTTCTTTGATTTCTTGTTACTTTTGTCCATAGCTAGAACTAGGGTTTAGCAGACTTTTCTGCCTCACCAGTATCACATCAAGATTTTTGATATTGAAAAATTTGGGAGATGCCATCCAATGCGGTTCGGTTAAGGGGGAAAGGGAAAAAGGGAAAGGTTTAATACCAATTCTTCAAAATAAAGCTACACCTGGACAGCAGGGGGGCAGAGGGCAGGGAGCAGGGGGAGAATTATCTGTAGCAAGGATTTAGAGAAATGGTATAAATTCACCCTTAACCCTTTTTCCCTTACCCTTTGCCCAAACTACAAGGGAGATGAAAAGTGCTTATCCGAACCGTATTGAGATGCGATCGCAGCAACACTTAAGTGTAAGTTGAAATTTATACTGAACACTTCGTATAATTTCTTAGTTAATCTTATAGAGTTCAATAGATTGAAATTTTAAAAAGGAATTTTTTATATTTAAGAAAAAAATTATGGTTCTTCAGTACCTGTTATGCCAAATTATTAGTTAAACATCAAAACTGGACTTTAAAATCAAGTTTAGAATGCTTAAGTCCCAAGAATTGCCTTAAATGTTAAAAGTAATGCCTGTTTTTCTTGTGCAGCAATGTTTTCAGCTTTTTAGCAGATTAATTTAGCATACTAAGTACTGAAGAGCCAAAATTATTGAAATTTGGTAATATCAATTTTAAGAATAATGGAACAGATTTATTAAAAGAACCCAGACACAAAAGCTTATCCCAAATCAACAACATACAATAATCTAACTTGTCAGATGTCAGTTGTGGTCAAAAAAGCTCACAACTGACAGCTAGAAACTGACAGTAACCATTACTCATGGAAAATTATGAATTCAATTATTTGATGTCACAGTTCCACTAATGGAGAAAATTATTTGTTGTAATGTTCGGAGTAATTCTTGTTCGTTATAAGGTTTAGAAAAATAGGCTTTTGCACCCAATTGCATTGCTAATTGTCGATGTTTATCGCTACTACGAGAGGTCAGCATAGCAATAGGAATATTTTTCATATCATTGTTGGATTTGATCCGACCTAAAAACCCATAACCATCAAGACGAGGCATTTCAATATCGCAAATTACGGCTTGAACTTGTAAGCCACTCTGAAGCTTTTCTAAAGCATCTTGACCATCTTTTGCTTGTTCTACTTGATACCCTCCTTTTTCCAAAGTCAAGGCTAAAAAGCGGCGAACATTAATCGAATCATCTACAATTAATATCGTGTTTTTCTGGTTGACAATAGATACTGATGATTTGTCATCACCGGAGATCAAAAAGGCAGTTTTTAACCTAGCTGATGGTAATTGATTACTTCTAGAGATACGCTGATTAGTAGTAATGGTATAAAGTAATTCATTGGCATTGACAAGTGCTACTACCCGACCATCACCAAGAATCGTACAGTTACTAAAACCTTCGGGTAGAGGAATGTTACCCTCAACTTGCCGAATAGCAACTTCTTGCTCACCCCAACAACGGTCTAGTTGCACAGCCATCGGCTGATTACCGCTTTTAATAATTAATACACAACTGGCATTAATGGCTGGAGGGGTTTCTAAATCTGGGCTATTATAGCGGGGCCCGTTAAACTCTAAGTAGCTACCAAGGCGAATTAATGGCAGGATAGTTCCTTGCCAATTGATCACTTCGCTGCCGCCGATCGCAAAAACCTGTTCGTTTTGGAGTAAGAATATTTCTGAGACTACATCTGTGGGAAATGCCAATAGCATTCGGTTGCTTTCCACTAACAGCACTCGTGCGACTGAAAGTGTAAATGGTACAGATAGGGTAAAGGTAGTCCCCACCCCTAGCTCAGTATCAACTTTGATATCTCCCCGCACTTGTTTGAGCTTGTTGCGTACCACATCCATACCCACACCGCGGCCTGAAAGTGCGGTAACATGATCGGAGGTGGTAAACCCTGGTTCAAAAATTAGTGATAACAGTTCATCATCGCTTGCACTGGCCAACAGCGAAGCATCTAACCCCATTGCTAAGGCGCGAGCGCGAATTTTTTCTAGAGCAATGCCCCGACCATCATCACGTATGGTAATAATTGTGCGATCTCTACGGTGGGTGGCTTTAATTTCAATCAAACCTTGTTCTATTTTACCGCTGTTGCTGCGGGTGGCTGGATCTTCAATCCCATGATCGAAGGCATTCCTTAACAGGTGCATTAAAGGCTCATTCAAAGCCTCTAAAATGCTACGTTCAATTAAAGTATTACCACCTTCAATTTTTAATTGGACATTTTTGCCATACTCAACATTTAGGTCGCGGATAGCGCGAGGAAAACGCTCCACTAAATCAGATAGAGGGCGCATCCGTACCTGAGTTAGCTTTGTTTGTAACTGTTTCGATGTTTTGTTCAGCTTCCGGGCAATTTGATCAGTATCATCAACACTGAGTTGAACATCAGTTGTAACTTCTTGTACCTGAACAATGGTTTCCATAACTTCCTGCGATAGCAGGTTTAATTCGTTATAGCGATCCATTTCTAGGACATCAAAGTTAGTCTCTATGCCTTCTGCCTGATGGTTTTCATCAGCTAGCGATCGCATACCCGATAGGCTGACAGTTTGAGTAGAAATTTTGTCGTAGGCTGTCCGTAATTCCTGATTTTCTCGTTCTAGGCCTTGTACACGTTGGCTGAGATTGCGAACGAGTTTACGTAATCTTTCAAGGTGCAAGTTCAGCCCATTACGCTGAATAATCAGTTCTCCAAATAAATCATTAATTTGCTCAAGTTGCTTACTGGGAACTCGAACTGTATTTTCTTGAACTTCCCGGTCTTTGCCCATAGCAACTGACTCGGCTTTGCGATCGAGAAATCTGTAATCTGTTGAGGAAATTTCTCGTGCAGTTACTAAGCTTGGCTCGGAAACAGGAAGTGAATCCAAAGCCTGATCGGCAAACTCGATATCCAAAGTTTCAAAATGAGCCGGAATGAGCGCATCTTCTTCGTCGGGCCAAGATTCCTCCGTTTCTTCTGATTCCAAGAAATCCGGTGAGAAAATTTCTGTTTCCCGCAAAGGAGTTGCGGCTGCATCTGTAGCGACAAATTCCGCAATTGTTGCTTGTTTGGATGACAGATTGTTTGAGGTATGAATGGCTGTAGCGGACGCTAAATCGCCAAGTTTAATTTCTGTGGGTAGCTCTTCGAGTTGATTTGTGAGTACTAAAGCTTGCGATCGCCGCCATGCTTGTAATGCTAACTGGGCAATTGCTTCGATTTGGTTAGGGCTAGCAGCTTCTAAGTGATGTGTTATTGATTCACAAAGCTGGCTAAAAGCTGGCAACTGGAGCATTTCGCCTAAACCTGCCAATTCAGCTGCCATAATCGCAACTTCTTCTTGCAAACAAGGCTGTTCTTGATCTGCTACTACAGATTCTAAACGCTGCAAACAACCTTCTACTTCTGTTTCAAATAGCAAGGGTATAATATCTTGCCCATCTTCTGGCGAGAGCATAGTTGTAGCGTCTTCTGGAACTGGGTCGCCCAAACGCTCGTGCAACTCATCAAATACTGGGTAACAAAAAGTTTGTAACCACTGCTCTTCGATTGTATTTCCTTCGGAGAGCAATTCTACTATTTGACGTAACCAGTCAACCCCAGATAACAGTAAACTTTGTAACTGGGTGTCAATTTCTAAAGAATTTTTGCGCGTTTTTAAGACCTTAAAAGAATCTTCCAAACGATGGGACAAATCACTCAGCGTCCGAAATCCCATCATTCCCGCCCCACCTTTGATGGAATGAGCGGCTCGGAGTGCCCCATTAATTTTATCTAAATCGATGCGATTACTAGTGTCGATTTCTAGTAATACCGCTTCTAGGGTATTTAGGTAATCAGTGGCTTCTTCCAGAAATTGCATCTGGATTTCCAGTTCTTTGTCCTGTGACATGATTTTGGTTAGTTGTTAAGCTAATGCGCGTCTAGTAGAGCATTTTTTTTGATATTTGTCATTTGTTCAGTTGTATTTTGACTCACCAATGACTGATGAGTCAAAAACTAACTGACCTTGAATGTACCGACAGTCTCCTGTAACTCTTGGGAAATTTCCACAGTTTGTTGTAAAGATTCGGAAACTAGTCGGGAAGAATCGCTAGTGCGCTGTGATACTGCAACAATTTCTTTCATCAAGTGGCTGACAATTTGCGATGTTTGTACCTGGGATGCGGTGGCAAGGGAAATAGAATGCACTAGCTCGTCAATTTGACTTGACACATCCAAAATTTGAGCCAGGCTTTGTTTAGCATCTTCGACAATTCTCGTGCCTTCGACTACTTGGGTGGTTCCTACCTCCATCGCCTGTACTACTTCGCTGGTTTCCCGTTGGATATTCTCCACAATTTGTTCAATCTCTTGAGTGGCGGCGGCACTTCTGACTGCTAGTTCACCTACCTCTTCGGCAACTACGGCAAACCCTTGACCTTCTTCACCTGCACGTGCGGCTTCAATCCCAGCATTAATGGCTAGCAAGTTAGTTTGCACGGCGATTTGGTTAATCAAAGACACCACACGAGAAATTTGTTGTGAAGATTCTCCTAATCTCTTCACTTTCTTGGCAGTTTCACCAACAGTTTCTCGCAGAGAAAGAATGTTTTGCACTGTCAAATCCATTGCTTGTCCACTTTTAGTTGCAGTGTGGGCAGCATGGTTGGCAATTGTGGCAGCTTGTTGGGCGTTTACCGCTACAGCTTGGATGGAATCAGTCATTTGGTCAACTGCATCCAACGTCCGGTTGATTTCGGCAGCTTGGTTGAGTGCTTCCTCTGCTAGCTGACGGATAGCGCCTTCGTTAGAGCCGATCGCCGCATTTACTTGGGACGCAGCTTGTTTGACTTGGGTGACAATATCCCGGAGACTTTCGACAATCGAGTTGAAAAAGTCGGCAACTGTGCCAATTTCTCCGGCTGTGACATCAGCACGCACTGTCAAATCTCCCCTAGCCGCACCTTCGACGTTACTGAGCAATTCTAAAAGTTGCATTTGCAATGCTTCTTTTTGTTGCCGTTCTTGTTTTGTGTCTTGTTGTGCAGCTGATTTGGCTTGTTCTAGTTCTTCTAGTAGCTTTGCTTGTTCTAAGGCATAGCCGATTTGAATGGCTGTCTGCTTTAATAACTCAATTTCTGACTGCTGCCAAATCCGCGGACTTTCGCAATGATGGGCAATTAACAGACCCATCAGTTCATCTTGCGCGAGAATTGGTGCGATTAAATTGCCTTGGACAGCAAATTTCTCCAAAACTTCGATGTAACAATTCGCCTCAGCCAGACTTGCATCTTGATAGATATTAGCGATCGCTCTGACTCGTCCTTCGCGATAAAGTTCTACATGGCGTTCCCGAAAACAAGTGTCATCAATCTGCACTCCGATCATTTTCGGCCAAATACCAGTCACAGCTTCCGCCACGACGATTCCATCCCAGGTTTGGGGATTCAACTTATAGACGATGACTCGGTCTGTTTTTAGGGCTAGCTGTACTTCGTTAACTGCTGTGATATAAATATCTTCAGTTTTGAGATTTCTCCGAATTTCTAAGGTTATATCTGCAAGTATTTTAGCTCGTTCAGCTTCTTGCTCTTGTTCCCGCAGCAATACCTGCAATTGCTCCGCCATTTGGTTAATATTTACACCCAAGACTCCTAATTCGTCTGCTCTTTGGACTTCTAACCGGGTATGAAGTTGACCTTGACCAAGTTTATTCACCGCTTCTGTGGCACTCAAAATTGGCTTTGTGGACTGTTTGGCTAGCCAAGCTGCGATCGCGGCGACGATCAATGCGGTTAATGCTGTGCCAATTGCGATCGTCCACAATAATTCTCTTTGGGGTGCAAACGTAATTGCTGTATCAGTTGCAATAATCGCATCCCATTTTAAATCGGGTAATCCGCTAACTTTTCTCGAGGGTACATAGGTCAACAGTTGCTGTTTGTTATCCAGTTTATTAACTGTAATAAAGCTATTTACTTTATTTTGCCCTTGCAGTTTACTTAACCCCGTAAAATCTGCTTTAGCATCTCTACCTTCTTGATTATTTTGTGTAGCTAGAAAAATTTTCCCTGATTTATCTAGCAAATGATATTCATGCCCATTAGATGCATAGTTTTTAATAGTTTCTTCTAAACTTTTTACGGGCAGACGCGCCCTGACTACACCAATATTTTGCCCTGTGGCTGCATCTTTAACGGGTGCAGCTATATGAATACTTACTACACCAGTAGTTTTTGATTTTTCTGGCTGACTAATAATGAGAGTATCTTGTTTAAGCGCGTCTTGAAAATATTGGCGGTCTTTGTGGTTTTCTAAAGGTTCCCCTGTAGATTGGACAATGACGTTACCTGCTAAATCGAAGACAGCAATACTGTCATAAGCTTTGTAAGCCTTGATAATGCTATCTAAAGCTGCTTGCTTTTCTTCAAGACTGGTGGTTTGCCTCACTTGGGGATCTATCAAAAAAAACCTCTTAGAGAGGACTTGAATATCTCCGTAGCGTGCCAAGATGTAACGGTTAACTTCGTCCAATAATCTCACAGCTTCTGCTTCTTGCGCTTGGGTAATTTGCTTGTTAATAGAGTTATTGGCAAAGCTATAGGCGATCGCGCCAATGCCCAAGGTTGGGAGAGTACCGATCGCGATCGCTAATACTGTAGCTTTTGTACCTAAGCTGAGTCTATTAAAATAAGTAACTGCCTGTTGCCATAAAGAATTATTAGCAGTTTCATTAGTCAGCTTATTTGATTGTTTAACTGTAGTATTCGGAACTTTTGCTGATGAAATCGGCGATGAACCATTTTGAGTATTATTACTCTTAGCTGTGTCAGTTTTATTAAACATAAATTAATTCTCCTATTTATGTGAATGAGAACACTAAAAATCCTTTTTTTAGTAGTACACCCTAATCACTGCGGAGAATAGAGGAATGAACAATAGCCTGTGCATCTAATACCAGCAATACCTCTTGTTGTTGCACAACACATCCACAGAGGTAAGGTACTAAACTGGATGCTACTTGTCCTACAGGAGAACAAATTTCATCAGATACGAACTTAGCTGTACCTTTGATTTCTTGCACAATTAAGCCTAAAAGCAGCGATTCCACCCGCACAACGATGACATTGTACTGCCGCAGCCTACTGTCTAAAAATTCTAAATTGAGCATTCTAGGTAGATCTACTACCCAAATTATGCGACTCCGCCAATTCATTAGTCCTAGTATACAGGCAGGCATATTTGGCATTGAGGTAACAGACTCAACAGGCACAATGATCGCTTCTTGCGTTTGCTTCATTGATAGAATAGCAGCCGTCTGTTGATTGAGTTGAAACTTAATGTAGCCATCTCCTACGTTATTGGGAATTTGTTTGACGGGAATGATATTTTTTGCACTATTCATGAATTCAATTGACTACTGATTTAATAGCACGTAAAAGTTGCTCTCGCGTAAATGGTTTTGTTATATAGGCATCAGCGCCTTGTCTCATTGCCCACAATCGATCAATTTCTTGATTTTTAGAACTACAAATCACAATCGGGACTTTCTCTGTACTCGGATTCTTTTTTAGATAACGACACAGTTCAAATCCACTCATACCCGGCATGACTACATCAGTAACAATCACATCTGGCTGTTGTAATAACGCTTTTTGTAAAGCTTCTTTTGCACCAGTAGCTGGAATTACGTTGTAGCCACTTTCTGTGAGATAATAACTCATGAGTTCCAATTCACTGGGCGAATCTTCGACAATCAGAATTGTGCCAATCAAAGTAAGACTCACTACTAAATCTCCTAAAAATGTTATTGGTTTTACTAAATCGGGTGATAATTATATCAATGACCCAACAGGAAATTAACCGATGTGTTTAAACACCATTTTTAGTAGTTCTGATTGTGTAAAAGGTTTGGTTAAATAACCTGAAGATCTGACCATTTTTGCCTTGGCTCTATCGATAAATCCTGTTCTGCCAGTTACCATCACAATCGGTGTATCCTTAAATTGTGAGTGCCTCCGTAGTAAGGAACACAACTCATAACCATCTAAATTGGGCATTTCCACGTCTAGTAGAATTAAATCGGGTTTACTCCGGAGTATTTGCATTAAAGCTTTTACCGGATCATTAATCAGCACAACAGAAAATGTTTCCTCATCCAAAAAGAGTTTGATGGAATTTAGTACAGTTTGGCTATCATCAATACAGGCAATTGTATACAGCCCTTTACTAACACGTTTTTGGACAAATGTATTCTTCCTTTCTTCAGGACGAGCAAAATTGTTTAGTTTTGGTAATTGTTGTCCAAACTGGATTTGAGGCTGTGGCTGAGTTTGCGGTAGCTGTGTTCCAGGCATAATTGAGGAACTTCCAGCCGCAGGCAATGGTGACTGAATATTTTGCCGATTTCTGATCTGTTTTTGACAGTGTTCGACTATTAACCGCAAATCCAAGCTACAAAACTTTGGTAATCCATCTAAGGTAGCTTCGGTATTAAATTCGTAACTGCCTTCTTTTAACGCTAAAAATGGTTCCAGCACATCTTTAGCTAATTCCTCAATTAGGGTTGCAGCCTGCTTAGAGGTAACATAATCCTGATCTACCAACCAGCAGATAGCTTGATAATCTGTGTTTGAAATCGACTGATTTTCACTCATTGTTTCAAACATCAGCCGCATTTGCACACGAGTGGCGCTGTTGAGAGCCGGAATTTGCTGACTCAAACGCCGTAAATGATTATCTAGCCTTTCAAAAACTTGATCTGAATGAGAGGCATAAGTAAGTTTACCGTCCGTTAAATAGATCGACCAGGATATTGTTTCCGTATATACCCTTAAGCATCCTGTAGCGCGCCGACTGGTTAGCTGTGCCAACAGCGATAGCGGATGTAGTTTCTGGAACAACCTGTAGCTACCTATAGGAGTTGTGCTCATTTTGCTTTTACTTCAGCTAAATTCAATACGTGTCAGCTAAACTTGTACAGAGTTTTTCTAAGATACCAATTTAGCTATAA
Organism: Aulosira sp. DedQUE10; assembly: GCA_034530935.1. Taxonomy (GTDB): domain Bacteria; phylum Cyanobacteriota; class Cyanobacteriia; order Cyanobacteriales; family Nostocaceae; genus Aulosira. Next base: position 56,750 of record JAVRCF010000036.1, read on the forward strand.
AATATTGGTGCTTTGTAGCATAACATACTAAAATACCGATACCCTTTTGTGGGTAAACTTAACTGTAGCTTTGTTTTCAGATTATAAAGCCTCAAGCAATTGTGAATTTATTGTTAACTTACTTACTTATACTGAGATTATCAGACATCTCTGGACAATAAGTAAATAAAATTTAAAGAGTAGATGAAGTCACTTCTCCCTTAGTAACCTTTATTGAGATTTTCAAAGTAGTAATACCCGTTGAATAGCAATATTTACCAATAATTTTAAGTATTTCCCCTACTAAAAAAGCAATTTAAAAACTCAGTTTATTGTTAATAAAAACATAAGTAACTTTATTTAAAGGTGATATAAATTACTTTCATTGTTTACTGGCTAGCGTTGAACACAATATCTCTGCTTAAAGCTATAAAGGGGTCATACCCCTCACCCCTAGATTTATCTAAGTATATTTTCGGAAAAAAGCGCATTATTGTAGATTTATTGTTTACAGAAATTTGTATGGAAAGCCAACGTCGGCTTGAGGCATTGGTATTCTTTCCCATTCCCGATGTCCACGAAATCTCACTTGCTTTTAGGGATAGGATGAGATTATTAATTCTGCCAATGTCTCGCTTTGTTGCGTGGAGCCATAATTTAAGAGTCTTAATAGTTAAAGAAATTGGCGGTTGATCTATTATTCTTTGGGTATTGATCAACCGCCTCTCGTTTAGCTTAGGTATTTGTATCCTTACATATGCCTTATAGCTGCGAAACTCCACAGTTGTCAGGCATAATAGTGATTTTAATTTGAAGTGCGGATGAAAGGACTTGAACCTTCACTCCTTTCGGAACTAGAACCTAAATCTAGCGCGTCTGCCAATTCCGCCACATCCGCATCAGTAACACATCATAACATAACAAATTATCTATGGGAATAGCTAGAATCGTAAAAATTCGAGATTAAGAAAAATTCAATTATCTTAATATATCGTAGGGTGAGTTAATAAAGTTTAACTTACTATCTTTGCTCTCATTGGCGGTGCGTTATGAGGTAACGCCTAACGCACCCGACAAATGAATTGCTGCTTTTTTTGGCGACTAAATCATCGCGACACGAGGTAAACGATGCTTGAAACCGCAGAGAATCTCCCAAGAAATAGTATTTAATTTCTCAGCCCAATCGTTAGCGGAGATTTGTTCTTTGCCTTGTTTCCCCAATAATGTAACGACTTCTCCTTCTTGGATATCAGGTATGGTACTCACATCGACCATTAATTGATCCATTGTAATTGTGCCAATTTGGGGTACGCGCTGACCGCGAATTAACACTTGCATTTTGTTGGAAAGATGACGCGGAACACCATCAGCATAACCAATACCTACAACTGCAAGACGGAGTTCGTGGGGGGCAATAAATTGGTGTCCGTAGCTAACGCCAGTTCCAGCAGTAATGGTTTTTACTTGGGTGACACGCGCCTTAACTTGTAAAACTGGCTGGAGGTTGATGATATTTTGTAAATGGGCAGAGGGATAAAGCCCATAAACAGCTAAACCTACGCGGACAATGTCGTAGTGTAAGCTGGAATCTGCCAGAGCTGCTGCAGAATTAGCCAAGTGTAAGCAAGGTGGTTTTATTCCCATAGCTCTGATTTGGGCGATCGCTTCCTCAAATCGTCTATGCTGTTCTTGCATGATTGTGGTGTCTGGACTATCTGCTGTTGCTAAGTGAGAGTAAATGCTGGCAATAACAAGATGGGGTAAGCTTTGCACCAACTGCACAAACTCACCTGTTTGCTGCCAATTAGTTCCTAACCTGGACATACCTGTATCCAATTTGATGTGTACAGGCAAAGGGGAACTAGACTGCATTGCTTCTAGGGTGTCGGCAAATACCAAAGCTTGCTTAGGACTGCACAATGTTGGTTGTAGTTGCCACTGAGCGATCGCCTGAATTTGTTCTGGAGTATGGGTTGCGCCTAAAATTAAAATTGGAGCCTTAATGCCTGCTTCTCGAAGTTGAATCCCCTCTGGAACTGTAGCAACTCCCAACCAATTAGCCCCTGATTCCAATGCAGTTTGGGCAACAGTAACTGCACCATGTCCATAAGCATCAGCTTTCACAACTGCCATGAGTTGGGTACGCGGTGATAATAACCCTACTAATTGCCGGACATTGTGCGATAACGCTGCTAAATCAATTTCTACCCAAGCACGTTGAGACAACCAGGCATACGTATCACATTCTTGCCCAGAAGCTACTCCAGAAATCTGCTTACTACTTAACATATTCACTCACTCCTATCACACCAATACAAGGCTTCTAGATAATCTATGTATTCAACTTTTGGCAGATAAATCAGATTAATCAGGAAGTTTACCCTTGATTGTGGAATTGTCACAAGACCACTACATAGTAAATTTGTGTGGAGTCGGCGCTAATTTTCGGCAAAATTCTTCTTCTAGACCAATATTTATGATCTACAAGAATGCGACTACGTTATTAGCTATTAGTTGTCAGTTATTTTTACTACTGAGCCTAAGTAAGCATCGGCATGACTATTCTTAGATTCTCACCAATGCTCTATTGGAGATAGCTTACTCCTGTAAAGCTACATCAATATTGATAATTCAGTAACCTGAACTGAGAATTATGGCGAAAGTATCATTTATTCTCATCACCCATTTAGCATAAATGTGTGTTAATATATGTAAAACTAATACCTTGAGCGCTTATCAATGGGTAAGGTTTTAGTCCTAAATGCCTCTTACGAACCGCTCAACATCACAAGTTGGCGACGGGCTGCGGTTTTGTTAATCAAGGGCAAGGCAGAACGCATTGAACATAACGGTAAATTCTTGTACTCGGATTTTCCATTGCCAACTGTAATCCGGTTGCGTCATTATGTCCGCGTTCCCTATAAAGAAATTCCTCTGACTCGCCGAAATATCTTGCACCGAGACGGTCACAGTTGTCAATACTGCGGTTACGCAGGGGACGAGTTAACTCTGGATCATGTCATCCCGCGATCGCGTGGCGGCGGAGATAGTTGGGAAAACATTGTTACAGCTTGTGTACGTTGCAATGTAAAAAAAGGCAGTCGCACACCCCACGAAGCCCATATGCTTTTACGCCATCCTCCCCGCCAACCATATAGCAGCCTATATTTTGAGGTGAGTAAACATCTTAAGAGCGGATTGCATCAAGAGTGGCAAAAATATGTGATAGGTCTTTGAAGGTAGCCATTTAAATCATTAGATATAATCAACAGCATCACCTAGAGATGTTCATGTTGGATATTTTGTAGGGCAGACTTTGTATGTCTCTAAGTGGAGTTAAATTGCCTAATGTGCTTAACCACACAGAGCATCTGTGTTTAGCTTTGTGCTTGTCTATAAATGGTTGATCTTATTATTGAATGCCAGCCTCACATCATACTCGATGCATTCAAAAAATGCAAAAATTATTACGTAATTAGCATAATTATTAAGTTAGATAATAAAATAACGTTTTTCGTTAACAATAAAAATAATTGTTAATTGCTCATTCATGACTAGGATCAGACTAGGAGCCACAAAATCTACCTCATAACTCAATACTTGTGAAATAAGAAGTAAAAAGTGTACTTAACCAAATTTCAGTTTTTAAGATGTAAAAAAGCATAAATAGGTCAAAAAAGCCGTACACCAGCAAGCCTGAATATCCACAACCTTCGTGTTTTTAAAGGTCAGCTTATTAGCCCAGAGATGAAAATAAAACTCCTGCTTATTTCTCTTTAAAAGAGAAAAATAAAGAAGATGAAAAAAATTATCTTAGCTTGATAATGTTTTAAAAACTACTCAGTATGCTGTTTAGCAGAACCTATTTATTGAGGCTAGTAGAACATAGTAAACGCTAACTGTTTGCTTTTATAAAAAATAGACCGAGATGTATAGTGCTATGCCTCTATATTTTTGCGATGATCATTATGTGTGGCGAAATCAGTTAACTGCTGATTATAGTATTTCTGAAACGAATTAATGGAGCCTCACGCTTACAACAACATTTCCTATGCAATCGAATTCTTCCTTGATGCAGTTTGAGAGTTTATCATTGACCACAGAGCCGAACCAAGAGGATGCTGAAATAGACGCAGTGCCTGTTGAAGTGCCACTTGCTAAAACCTCCATACCACCATCGACTAGTGAAGGAGGTATCTATTTAATTCAGCGTGGTAATTCTCTGGTGTCTCAAAAGTCAGAGGAACTGCAAAAAACTCTGTTAGCTCACCAACACGAGCGTCAGCTGATCATCTTACAAGACTTTCCTGACCCTGATGCCCTTTCTTGTGCATGGGCATACCAGTTAATTGCCCAGCAATACGATATCAAGTGTGAAATTATTTATGCTGGGACTTTAAGCCACCAAGAGAATATTGCTTTAGTCAAGCTGACAAATCTACCTGCCCAGCGTTGGACACTGCAAACCATTAAAAGTAAAGACTTATCATCGTATCATGGTTTCATATTAATTGACAACCAAGGAACCACAAGTCAACTATTGTCAACGGTGCAGCAAGCAGGAGTACCACTAGTTGCAGTCATTGACCATCACAGCGCACAAGCGGATCTAAAACCAGAATTTATTGATGTCCGTCCTTATGTACGAGCAACAGCAACGATTTTTACTCAGTACTTACAATCGGGACTACTGATATTAGATAACAGCATCAATCAGCATGTTAAATGTGCCACAGCCTTGATGCATGGCTTGCGATCGGATACAAATCGACTGATGCAAGCACAAGAAGAGGATTTTATGGCTGCTGCATATCTCAGTCGATTTTATGATGCTCAGTTGCTAAACGCCATATTACAGGCGAATCGTTCCAAGCGAGTGATGGATGTGATTGAGCGGGCGCTCAAAAACCGCATCGTGCAAAATAATTTTTCCATCGCTGGTGTTGGTTATTTACGTTACGATGACCGGGATGCCATCCCCCAAGCGGCAGATTTCCTCGTGACGGAAGAAAACGTTCATACCGCTGTAGTTTACGGTATTGTCCACGATGAAGATGATGAATTAGAAGTAGTTATTGGTTCTCTGAGAACCACCAAACTCACCCTCGACCCTGATGAATTCATCAAAGAAGCCTTTGGACAAGATAGTAATGGGCGCTTTTTTGGTGGTGGACGAACAGGTGCAGGCGGCTTTGAAATTCCGATGGGCTTTTTATCTGGCGGTAACGAAAACTCAGCTTATGCAAAAATGAAATGGGAAGTCTTTGACACTCAAATCAAGCAAAAATTGCTGAGATTAGTTAATCCCAAAGATAATCCGATTCAATCAGAGTAAATCAAAGCCAGCGAGAAGGATGTCGGATAAGATTGCTACGCCTGCTTAAGTTCAAAGCATCCTGAAATAATTCCTGCAAGTTGTTCAGGTTTTGCGATATAAAATGCTATCCATAAAATTTTCGTATACTGTCCCAAATCGGGTAAATATACGGAAATTTTTTTATATTTTATAAAATAAAATAATATCTAGAAAAATTCTGGCTATCTATAAAATTATGAAAGTAAATGCTCGAAATCCTCAGTCAATCTTCATTTACTAAAGTAGATATTAAAAGAATTACCGTTTAATCATCTAGTTAGGATATCAGGTAAACAGGAATAAAAATGCCATTAAAAGTAACAGATATTCAGACTTTAAAGGGCTATATCGATGGAGTAATGAAACGCGCTGATCATCACGCAGGAGGTGTCAACGAAATTTCTCTGGCACTTGCAGGTGCTATCATTTGGAGAAAAGATGATGCTCCTATAAAGGTGATGGCCCGTGATGGTGAAACCAAGAATGTGCTGTGGGTCAAAATTAATGACACTCGCTATAGTTTTTCTTATAACCACACTAGTGGTGAAATTGAATTGCGTCACAATAACATAAGAGGGAGAATTTTACATACATTCTCAAATGATACTCCCTTAAGCCAAGTAAAGCAGATTTTTGAGACTTTATAGTTCTGTGGAGTCTTTGTTTAAGTTAGTGTAACTCAACAACCATCAACCATCTCTGTTGAAACCCATAAGTTAGGATTTTACATATAGCGTTAAAATGTGCATTATTTCTGATGTTTGAGAGGTGTAAGAATGACGCAGCAAGAGTTATTGAATGAGTTTTTATCACTTCCTGCTGAAGCACAGCGTCAAGTATTAGATTTTATTGCTTTTATGCGACAAAGATATGCAGTAGTGGAACCTATCGCTGAATCAGGTGATTTTGATTTAACCAATGATAGTTTTATTGGGATGTGGTGCGAGCGCCAAGATTTAGCTGATAGTACTGTTTGGGTGCGTAATATTAGAGAAAATGAGTGGTCAAAGTCACATGACTAACTCAACAATTGTTGATACTGATATTTTAATTGATGCTGGTCGAGGTGTTCAAGAAGCTGTAAACTGTTTGCAAAATCTCAAAACAAGTTCTGGCTTGGCAATTAGCATAGTGACACAGATGGAATTGATGGTTGGGTGTGCTAACAAAATAGAACTACAAACTTTAGAAAATTTCCTCAAGCAGTTTTATATTATTAAGATTGATCAGGCAGTGTCAGACAGAGCAGTCGATTTGTTGCGTTCTTATCGGCTTAGTCATGGTTTGCTCATTGCTGATAGTCTGATTGCAGCTACAGCAATAGTGTTGAATTACCCGTTCATCACAAAAAACCAACGAGATTACAGATTTATTCAAGGTTTAAACTTATTGCCATATCCATAAAAGCCTATAAAGCTTAACACTTGCGATGGAACTTTATTTAATTCGACATGGCATCGCCCAAGAAAGAACTACTGGGATCAAAGATGAGGAACGAGTTCTTACCAAAGAAGGACGACAAAAAACTGAGAAAATTGCCCAACGCTTAGTCAATCTGGGTTTTAACTTTGATTTAATTGTTACAAGTCCCTTAGCTAGGGCGCGTCAGACAGCAGAAATTTTGATAGCGGCTGAATTAAGTTCTCAGATGGAAGAATCGCATCACCTTGCGCCTGATGGTAATATCGATAGTTGGGTGCAAGAATGGTTAGAGCCAAGAAATTATTCCCCAAATACCCGACTTGCAGTAGTGGGACACGAACCTTGTTTAAGCCAGTGGGCAGAAATTCTTCTTTGGGGAGAAGTCAAAGCAGGTTTAGTCTTGAAAAAAGCAGGTATGATCGGGATAAAACTACCAGAAATAGGCTCTCCCCTGGGTCGTAGTCAGATGTTTTGGTTGACACCACCCAAGTACTTGCTTTAACGGTTTTTCACAGTTATGAAAAGCCTTAGATTATAACTGTAACTGTTATTGCAATCAAGATTTCTGGTAAGTTAGCCTGAGCAAATCTTTCACAAAGCAGATGGTGTTGCCATGTCGGTGTGCGAATATAAGCCCGGATTGGAAGGCATTCCCGCTGCCCAATCCAGTATCAGCTATGTTGACGGGCAAAAGGGAATACTAGAATATCGTGGCATTCGGATTGAGGAACTAGCAGCAAAAAGTACATTTTTGGAAACTGCTTATCTTCTAATTTGGGGTGAATTGCCAAGTCAGGAAGAATTGAGAGCATTTGTGGAGGAAGTTCGCCTCCACAGGCGAATCAAATATCGCATCCGGGACATGATGAAATGCTTTCCAGAAAGCGGTCACCCAATGGATGCTCTACAAGCCTCGGCTGCTGCATTAGGCTTATTTTACTCTCTCCGGGATTTACATAATCCTGCCTACATTCGAGATTCAGTGGTTCGCTTGATAGCAACTATTCCCACAATGGTAGCGGCGTTCCAGTTAATGCGGAAAGGTAACGATCCGGTGCGTCCACGTGATGACTTGGACTACTCCGGTAACTTTCTGTATATGCTCAACGAGAAAGAACCCGATCCGTTGGCGGCGAAAATTTTTGATATTTGCTTGATACTTCATGTCGAGCATACGATGAATGCCTCTACCTTTAGCGCTAGGGTGACAGCTTCTACCCTCACAGACCCCTATGCGGTGGTTGCTAGTGCGGTGGGAACCTTGGGAGGCCCATTGCATGGTGGCGCAAATGAAGAAGTAATTCAAATGCTAGAAGACATTGGTTCTGTGGCTAATGTCCGTCCATACGTTGAAGACCTTCTGCAACGCAAAGCGAAAATCATGGGCTTTGGACATCGTGTTTATAAGGTGAAAGACCCAAGAGCTACGATTTTGCAAAACTTGGCAGAACAGTTGTTTTCCAAATTTGGGGACGACAAGTATTATGAAATTGCCCAAGAGATGGAACGAGTGGTAGCAGAAAAACTTGGTCACAAAGGAATTTATCCTAATGTTGACTTTTATTCTGGATTGGTGTATAGAAAGATGGGGATTCCCACCGACTTATTTACACCAATATTTGCGATCGCCCGTGTTGCTGGTTGGCTAGCGCACTGGAAAGAACAACTAGAAGAAAACCGGATTTTCCGTCCAACTCAGGTTTACAACGGTCGCCACGAAATTCCTTATACCGCCATTGACCAACGCTAATTAACTGTCAAGAATCCCCAGCCTTTGGCACTGTTTGGTAGATAGGTAACGCAAAAAAGCGCTATGGCAGGGGAAATCACGATCAAGAAACTCTGCCTTAGCGTTGGCGATCGCTTTCTTGTAGAAGCAGCTGAAGCCAGAGGCTATGGTAGGACTGATACACGCTGTACTAGTAGTCCACCAAAGCCACTTTGCTACCTATCTTTTTTCCCACTTTCTTGACACTCTTTGTTCCCTAAACTGGCTGAAGCCGTAGCTACAACATTAGAAACCGAAGCAACGCCCACTGCCTTATCTACGTAGTTTGTTTCTGTACCTTCATTGGGTTAGTTGAGTACTAGTAATCGCAGCCCCCATTTCTGGAAAATCATCAAACTTGTAGAAAGCAGAAACCGTTGCCAAAATGGAGGCGGAAACTTTTGTGCTGAATTTATATACAGCATTTGTCTATGTATCTGTGCAACGCTTTTCTTCTAAGTTCTGATTTTAACCAAGCAAATGGGGGTTGTAATTGGTAAATCTCAATCCCAACCATAGGTAGAACTTCTGAATATGAGTGAAGAGGGCTAAAACCATCACGATATACTAGGCATGGGAATTGGCAAATAATCATCAATCAAGTGTAATCATCCAAGGATCAAGGATGAAGACTGTACTCCTTTGGAGACACCGAAGGGTAGGCTGAAGGCTGAAGGCTGAAATTTTATAATTCATACTTCATACTAGCCTTTTCCTGTTGGAGACGGTACGTGAACCCCAAGCCACCCTGCGGGGGTCTACATCCTTCACACTTCAGTTGACTTAAAGAGCGGAAACATGAATTCAGGAATTGACCTCCAAGGAACTTTTATTAAATCCCTCACGGATTTAGGATTACCACCAGACGCAGCCAAAGCCATTTGGATGCCTCTGCCGATGATACTGATGCTGATTGGGGCAACAGTAGGGGTATTAGTAGCGACTTGGCTGGAGCGGAAAATTTCCGCCGCAGCTCAGCAGCGGATTGGTCCAGAATACATGGGTCCTTTTGGATTGCTGGTACCAGTTGCAGATGGTTTGAAGCTCGTCTTTAAAGAAGATATAGTACCAGCCCAGTCTGACCCCTGGCTGTTTACTCTCGGTCCAATTATTGTTGTAATTCCGGTGTTTCTGTCATTTCTGATTGTGCCCTTTGGACAGAATATTGTAATTACCAATGTCGGGATGGGGGTCTTTTTGTGGATTGCTCTGTCTAGCATTCAGCCAATTGGCTTATTGATGGCTGGCTATGCATCCAATAACAAATACTCGCTCTTAGGGGGCTTGCGGGCAGCAGCGCAGTCAATTAGTTATGAAATTCCCTTGGCTCTGAGCGTGTTGGCGATCGCGATGATGTCTAACAGTCTCAGCACCGTTGATATTGTCAATCAGCAATCCGGCTACGGCATCTTGGGTTGGAACATTTGGCGACAACCTGCGGGTTTCCTGATCTTTTGGATCGCAGCCCTTGCTGAATGTGAACGCTTGCCTTTTGACTTACCTGAAGCCGAAGAAGAACTAGTAGCAGGTTACCAAACCGAATATTCCGGGATGAAATTCGGTTTATTCTACCTGGGTTCCTACGTCAACTTGATACTGTCTAGCCTACTGGTCGCAATATTGTATTTAGGCGGTTGGGATTTTCCTATTCCTATCAATATGATTGCTAGTTGGCTGGGGATCAGTGAAGTAAATCCAGTATTGCAGGTAGTAACTGCCTCTTTGGGTATTATTATGACCGTACTCAAAGCCTATTTACTAGTATTTGTCGCCATCCTGTTGCGCTGGACAGTACCACGGGTTCGGATTGACCAATTGTTAGATTTAGGATGGAAGTTTTTGCTACCAGTTGGTTTGGTTAATCTTCTATTAACCGCAGCCCTGAAACTAGCTTTTCCCGTCGCCTTTGGAGGTTAGTGATTAGTCATTTGTCAAGTTACCAATGACAAATGACTGATGACTAATGACAAACAACAGAGAGAGTAAAACACGATGCTAAAGTTTCTGAAGCAAGTTGGCGATTATGCCAAGGAAGCAGTGCAAGCTGGACGTTATATTGGTGAAGGGCTATCTGTCACCTTCGACCATATGCGGCGGCGGCCGATTACAGTGCAGTACCCTTATGAAAAATTGATTCCTGGCGAACGTTTTCGCGGCAGAATTCACTTTGAGTTTGATAAGTGTATCGCCTGTGAAGTTTGTGTGCGCGTTTGTCCCATTAACCTACCTGTAGTAGATTGGGAATTCGACAAAGCCAGCAAAAAGAAAAAGCTCAATCACTACAGCATTGACTTTGGAGTTTGCATCTTCTGCGGTAACTGTGTGGAATATTGCCCGACTAACTGTCTTTCCATGACAGAAGATTACGAGCTCTCCACTTATGATCGCCATGAGTTGAACTATGATAACGTGGCGTTGGGACGTTTGCCTTATAAGGTAACTAATGACCCAATGGTGACACCACTACGTGAACTCGTTTACCTACCCAAGGGTGTCATGGAACCCCACGGTCTCCCTGCTGATGCTCCCCGTCCTGGTGCGCGTCCAGAAGACCTGGTAGAACAAGCAGAAAAATAAATGTAGTTAGTCATCTGTCCTTTGTCATTTGTCCTTTGCTAATGACTAGTGACTAATGACTAATGACCAATGACAAACTGATTGAGGACAAAAAACAGTGAATCTAGCAGAAGGAGTACAGATTGTTTCCTTTGGCATACTGGCTGTGATGATGATTGGGGCAGCATTAGGTGTGGTGTTGTCTTCTAGTATCGTCTATTCAGCTTTTTTGCTTGGTGGGGTTTTCATCAGCATAGCTGGGCTGTACCTATTGCTAAATGGTGACTTCGTAGCAGCCGCACAAGTGCTGATTTATGTTGGCGCAGTTAACGTGCTGATCTTGTTTGCGATTATGTTGGTCAACAAGCGGCAGAATTTTGCGCCCTTACCTAGTGCTGGGCTACGCAAAGTTTTTACTGCTGTGGTCAGTCTAGGATTGTTTGGCCTTTTAAGCACAATGATCTTGGCAACTCCTTGGGCTTACGCAACTAATCCTGTGGCTGCTGAAAGTTCCATAGTTTTAATTGGCGAGCATTTCTTCACTGACTTTCTACTACCTTTTGAATTGGCTTCTGTTTTGTTGCTGATGGCAATGGTGGGAGCAATTATTTTGGCGCGTCGCGAATATTTACCAGAGCCAGGAACTACTTCCGAACCACAAAGTGTTTTAACGTTGCCAGAACGCCCCAAAGAAATGGCAGCAATAGGTAGCATTAGTAATGAATCTGGTGATTCTCCCGTATATCGTGGCAGTTCTCGTCGTGAATGAAGTCTAAGCAACAACTAACAACCGATATCTCAATAAAAATTCCAAAGATTCATGCAACTCCAGTACTTTTTATTACTTGCAGCTGCTTTGTTTTGTATCGGCATCTACGGTTTAATTACCAGCCGCAACGCTGTGCGGGTACTGATGTCAATCGAGTTGCTGCTTAACGCTGTTAATTTGAATTTAATGGCATTTTCCAATTTCTTGGACTCAACATTAATTAAAGGTCAAGTGTTCACCGTTTTTGTGATCACCGTGGCCGCAGCCGAGGCGGCGGTAGGTTTAGCGATCGTGCTTGCCATTTATCGCAACCGTGATACCGTCGATATGGAGCAGTTTAATCTCCTGAAGTGGTAATTTTGCGTGCAACTCAAGCAGGTAATCATTGCTTATAAAGCACGAGATGCCCAAAGTAAACGTTGGGCAGAAATCTGTGCTAAACAACTAGAAAATCGCCAGTGTCATGTGTTGATGGGGCCTAGCGGCCCAAAAGATAACCCTTACCCGGTGTTCTTGGCTTCCGCAGGTCAACCAATCGATTTGGCATTAGTACTTGGTGGTGATGGCACTGTTTTAACAAGTGCCAGACATCTAGCTCCAGCTGGCATCCCCATTCTGGGAGTGAATGTGGGAGGTCATCTGGGCTTCTTAACGGAGTCAGTTGAAGAATTTCAAGATACGGAAAAAGTTTGGGACAGGCTATTTGAAGATCGCTATGCTATCCAGCGGCGGATGATGATGCAATCGGCAGTTTTTGAGGGTTATGGCCCAAATTTAGAACCAGTCAGTGAACACTACTTGGCTTTGAACGAATTTTGTGTCAAACCCGCTTCTGCTGATCGCATGATTACCTCAATTTTAGAAATGGAAATTGACGGTGAGGTAGTCGATCAGTATGTTGGCGATGGGTTGATTATTTCCACTCCCACGGGTTCTACTGGTTATACTGTTTCTGCCAATGGCCCAATTATGCACGATGGTATGGAAGCGATTACCATCACTCCCATTTGCCCTATGAGTCTTTCTAGCCGTCCCCTAGTCTTACCCCCAGGTTCTGTGGTCAGCATTTGGCCTTTGGGGGATTATGATTTGAGTACTAAGCTGTGGACAGATGGGGTTTTAGCTACTTCGATTTGGCCAGGACACCGCGTTGATGTACGAATGGCTGATTGTCGGGCTAAATTTATAATTCTGCGGGAGAACAATTCATATTATCAAACGCTGCGAGAGAAGTTGCTTTGGGCAGGTACCAGGGTTCGCTACAGTAATAATCACCGCAATTGATTGTCAGATATTGGTTGTAAGCTAATAACCTAGTTATCAAATATTGACAATCACGCATTTACTAATTGCCACCTAAGTCTCGCTAGCTTAAGAGACAGGAAAAAATGATTTAAATGTGGTGCGTAGGCGTAGCCCGTCGTAGACATCGCACCATCAGTAATATCAAGGATTGTGGAAAATTTGTCATTGACGAATGAGAGATAATTCAACGGTCTTAATATGACCTATAAAAGATATACAAGCCCCCGGATTTATTCCGTGGGTTTTTTGTCTCTATGCTGGAATGTTATACCAACGCTTGAGTTTTCTATTCAGAAATTATCTAATGCGTCGTAAAGCACCATCTGAATTGGGTATCTGAAACTGTGTTAATCCTCTGGTTTCTTTAATAATTACTTTAGAAATCAGTTTTTACATTATATATATAAAATTCATAAAACTAACCACCGAGAACACAGAATACACAGAGAAAAAAGATTACGTTATTTATAGTGAAGACATTCTCACATTAGACAGGTAAAACTGCATAAAATAAAAATTTTGTATCTTATTGCCAGATTTTTGCGGCAATTATGTTCATAATACAAACAACCCATCTCGAAAACCTCTAATCTTTAAATTTATCTTAGAGGCAGAAAGAGTGATTTAAAAATTATTCCGAGAAATTCCACGACTTGTAAAAGGTTTTTACGAGAATTATCGCTAATTAAACTAACTTTAAATTAAAGGAGAATCTGTCAAAAAGTGTCCTCGGAAGCAGAATTTTATTGAGAATGCGCCAAACCACGCTTCAATCAGTTAATACATAATATAGTTTATTTGCATAGCGTCTAATTTCTAGTACAGCACGGCGTAAATAAAACCACTATCTTAAATAGGCGAAAAGTTTACAAAATAGCATTTTTTGTTTTAATTTTTGAGTTTTGCCTTTTTGTACTAGTAGGATATTTTCCCAATTCCCAGTAGGAAGACAGATGGAAATTTCTTGCCGCAACATCTATCAGCTACTTAGTCCTCCGTCACTATTTATAAATTTTCCAGTTCTTCAAAGCAAAAACTATCTTCTAAAACTTGCCTCCACTGAAGAAGAATTAGAATCTATATTTCGTTTACGCTTTGAAGTTTTTAATCTTGAACTAAATTTAGGTTTTTCTACTTCTAGCTTTACTCAAATGGATCTAGATAGGTTTGATGCAGTTTGCCATCATTTGATTTTAATTTCTAAATTGACTGGGAAAACTATAGGCACATATCGGATGCAAACCTATACAATGGCTGCAAAAGGATTAGGTTTTGATGCTGCTGACATATTTAATCTTAATGGGATTCCTGAGAATGTTCTTCAGATGTCTGTGGAAGTTGGACGTGCTTGTATAGCTAAAGAATACCGCAATAGCCAAGCACTTTTATTACTGTGGGAAGGACTAGCAAATTATCTCATACTTAGTAGAAGCAAATATTTTTTTGGATGTGCATCACTACTTACACAAAATCATTGGCAAGCTATTTGTGCTTATCATTATTTCCAGCAACATAATTTGATGCATCCCAGTATTTTGGTATATCCAAATTCACAATATTATTTAGAAAAAAACCTAAATTGCTCAGAGTCGTGTAATGTTAATATTCCTAATATTGTGCAAGCATATTTAAACATTGGTGCAAAAATATGTAGTTTGCCAGCTATTGATAGACAGTTCAAAACTATTGATTTTTTAACTATATCAAATATAGAAGAATTTACTAAATGGCATTCGCCTAGTACAACAAGACAAAAGTCGGAGAGACGCGATTAATCGCGTCTGTACTCAAAAGGCAAAAGAAAGAATGTTTATTCTAGAGCAATCCTTGTGGGAGTTGTGAAAATTACTCGTTAAGGCAGGGAACAGGTAACAGGAAAGAAGAATGTACAAATTACTTTGTTTTTTCATAAATGATGTAGTAAGCGGCTATATCCCTGATTTTGAGGACTAAAGTCCCGATTACGAACTTAAAATAATATGTCAGTTGCATAAGTTCTGTAATTAAGTAAGTCAGTCAGTGCAGAATTTACCAAATATGTAATGATAAACTCAAATTCACCAGCCCCTAGATTTATACAGCAGATTGCAAGTTGCTGAGGTACAGATAATTGTAAGGGCACGGCACTGCCCATAAGTGTCAACTTAACGTGAAACCCTGATGGAGGCTTGATTTTACGTTTTCTCAATTCCTATCACGATCCGCGTCACCCCACCCCAGTTTTGTCTAAAGCCAAAACATCCCCTCCCCGTCGGCAGAGAGGGGACTAAGGGGTGGGGTAAAACGCTTGTGGGATAAGCGTTTGAGCTTAAGTTGACACCAATGGGCACTGCCGTGCCCCTACCCGCGTACCTCATTTACCTGAAATACGCTGTATGTGGTGTCAATCAAAAATCTAAATTTAAAATCTAAAATTGTTTGACTGATGACTCTCTCTACTGAATTATGGACAGCAAATCAAGATTTAGCCCAAGCTTGTCTAGAGCATCCTTTTGTTCAAGGTATTGCTAACGGTACTCTTGAGGAAGAAAAATTTGCTTACTATGTAGGACAAGATGCTTTTTTCTTAGAAGCTTTTGCTCGTGCTTACAGCATCGCCGCAGCTAAAGCACCAGATTGGCTAGGATTCACTACATTCCACAGCCTGGCTGATGGAGTTTTGCAAGAACTGCGGCTACATGAAGGGTATGCTGCTGAGTGGGGAGTCAATTTGCATTCTGTACAACCAGGAGCAGCCACCCGTCGCTATACTGACTTTTTATTAGCCACAGCTTGGGGTGGAGATGTGGGTTTAACTGCTGCGGCTATGTCCCCGTGTATGCGTTTGTATGCGTTTTTGGGAGAACAGTTAGCTAATGATGGCATTCCCGATCATCTGTATGCAAACTGGATTCGTACTTACAGCAGTCAAGATTTTCAGCCATTAGCACAACAATTAGAAAGTTTAGTTGACAATTACGCCAGCTCTACACCGTTGGTAAACTCTACTTACCGTTATGCGATGTTCTGTGAACGTGACTTTTTCCAAGCAGCGTGGACACTGTAGCAGTGTGTTTCCGCTTGAAACGGGAAATTGACTGATCTGGTTTTAGTAAAGATAAGCGATCGCACTTTGGTACAAAAATAGAGGAGTTGCGATCGCTTTGTTTGTCAAAGGACATTAACCTCTCTGAAGCCCAATATCGAAAGTTGCTGCGTAACCTTGGCTTGTTTTGGTGAGGTTGAGCAACAATTGCTCTCCACCGTCATTGAAAATCCCATCTTGTGCGTTCTTGAGAGTGCGCTGTCCCTTGCTGGTGTATGGTTGCTGTGTGTATACCTGATCACTGATGGAATCATCAAAATATAGCTGTGAGGTAAACTCGTAACTCTGCTTTGATGTCCCATCTGTGCGTATCTTAAAGTGGATATGCACTGTTCTGCCTTGATACCAACCTGGATAGATGGTTGTGAACTGGACGGTTCCATTTGCGTCTGTTACTTGATATCCACGCAAAAACTTTTTGCCAATTGTATTAAAACCTCGGTCTTCTACGTCCGAATAAATGCCTTGTGCGTCACAATGCCAAATATCGACGATCGCATTTGCAAAGGGTTTACACGCAGTATTATTAACTTGAGAAACCCGCAGTGTTAGTTGCAATGGCACACCTGCTTTCACCGAACCATCTGAGGGATCAGATCTGATATCGGAACGCTTGAGTTTCTCGTCTACAAAATATGGGCCTTCGGTCTGTTCTGGTTTGACAATACACGCAGGTAATGATGATGCTGGCAGAGATCCACTTGATTGTGCTTGCACCGATTTAAACTTTCTGGGTATACATCCAACAAGTATTGCAGTTCCAGCTACCCTGAATAGAGCAAGTGTCTGTCTGCGATTCAAAATCCAATTTGGTTGCTGATTGTTGTTTTTCACACTGTTTTCTCAGAGATATTGTTTAAAATCTCTCCAGCAATTTTTGTAGGGTGGGCACTGGGAGATCTTTGATTCCAAGCCTGATGAGCATCAGTGCCCACCCAAAGATGATTGAGAATGGTGTTGACTAATCGAAATATTACCAGGCTATCTATCTGTATCAGGGCGATCGCCTGGAGGTTTGGCAGGTACTCCTAGCGCATCCTTTAACTGTTGTTCAGTTACTCCTAACTTTGTTGCTGCTGCGGCAAAATCAGGACGAGGTGGGCGCTGAGTGCGATCGCCTGAAGTGGGAGGATTAGCAGGGACTCCTAATGCATCTTTTAATTTTTGTTCCGTGACACCCAACTTGGTTGCTGCTGCTTTAAAATCAGGTGGGTGTGGATGGTGATTGCGATCGCCTGGAGGTTTGGCAGGGACTCCCAATGCATCCTTTAATTTTTGTTCTGTGACACCTAGCTTTGTTGCTGCTGCGGCAAAATCAGGTCGAGGTGGGCGCTGAGTGCGATCGCCTGGATTGGGAGGATTAGCAGGGACTCCTAATGCATCTTTTAATTTTTGTTCTGTGACACCCAACTTGGTAGCCGCCGCCGCAAAATCAGGACGAGGTGGTCTTCTCTGTCCGTCCTGTGGTTCGTTGGGCGGTTGTGAAGCCTGGGCAATTTGCTGAAATTTATTAGCAGCATTTGCTTGGTGAAGGGAAATAATACCAACTGTGCCAAGCAAAACAGGAATCGCTGTGATAACTAATGTTCTACGAAATTTCATGATCATCCTTTAATAGATTGTTTATATTTCAATACGCTTGGGTTAGGGTAATTAGAGATTGATTTGTCAGTTGTTGAAAAAGCCAGCATATTGGGGGATTCTCCCCCAAACCCCCGATTGGGGGACGGTTGCGTCCCCCAAA